>NZ_MRWE01000004.1 GCF_002093665.1 Rouxiella badensis
CTATTTATAATTAAAATTAGATAAGTATTACCGATGAAGTGTGATGCAGATCACACTTCATTAACCTCGCCTACGCTGGCACGTAAATGCTCAATAAACAGACGAACCTTCTCCGGCACGTAGCGCGTATTCGGGTAAAGCGCATAGACTCCCTGTCGCGGAAACTGGTGGTCGGGCAACAGCACCGTCAATTTCTGCTTTGCAACGTGCTCCGCGACCAACCACTGCGGCAACAGGGCGATGCCCGCCCCATGAAGTGCAAACGACAGCAATGCTGCGGCGCTGTCGGCAGTCACACAGGCATCTGGCTCAACGCTAAACAGGCAACTCACTTTTTGTGGCGTCGTCACGACCCAGCTTAGCGGCGTGCTTAACCGACTGTGGGCAAGCCATTTGGCCTGCGCCAGTTGCTCGAGCGTATTCAAGCCCTGTGGCGCATAGCGCTGCAAATAGGCAGGTGAAGCGACAGGGAGAATGGCAAAGCTGTCGATCAGGGTCGCATGATGGCTGGAGTCGGCGAGCTGGCCGAGGCGGATAGCGACGTCAAAACGACCGGAGATTAAATCGTTGTGCTGTGAGGAAGAAACCTGCTGGATGCGCAGTTGCGGATGCCGCTCGCTGAATGAGGTTAGCGCAGGGACCACCACCCGCGCGCCATACTCTGGCGTCGTGGTCAGCCGCAGTGTACCGCTCAGGCCTTGATGATCGAGCCTGACCTCGTCAAGCACACTTTCTGCGTCCTGCAACAGCAGCAGGCAGCGCTGATAAAACCCCTCCCCTGCGCCGGTCAAAGAGACCCGCCGCGTCGTGCGATGCAGTAGCGCCACGCCCAGTTCGGCCTCAAGCTGTTTGATGTTAAAACTGACGACGGCCTTGGTCAGCCCCATCGTTGCCGCAGCCGCGGTAAAACTTCCCGCCGCCGCTACGTTGACGAACATCTCCAGCCGTTGAAAATTCAGCATGACGCCCCCTTACTGTCAAAATATTTTTGACAGTGTAACTGCTGGTAGCCGGTTTATCCGCTTCCTTTTGTTGTCTACACTCCCCATTCTTGAGCTGGAAGTGCGATGAAGGATGCTATGAATTATCGAATGCGCGTGGCCGTTGTTTACCTGCTTGGTTTCTTTATCGACCTGATTAACATGTTTATTTCCAACGTGGCCTATCCCGCCATCTCACGCAGCTTTCATGCGACGGTGGAACAGCTCGCCTGGGTCAGCAATGGCTACATCATCGGATTGACGCTGATTATTCCCGCCAGCCGCTGGCTCGCCGCTCGCCTCGGCTCAAAACGGCTGTTTCTGCTCTCGCTGAGCCTCTTTATGGTCGCGACGCTGGGCGCAGGAACGGCGAACTCCCTGACCTCACTGGTCGGCTGGCGCGTAGCGCAGGGGCTGGGGGGCGGGCTGCTTATCCCTATCGGTCAGACGCTGACCTATTCACTCTATCCCGCCAATGAACGTGCGCGTCTCTCGGCGGTCATTATGCTCGTGGGGTTGCTGGCTCCGGCGCTTTCTCCGGCGCTCGGCGGGGTGATTGCCGACGGCCTCGGCTGGCGATGGGTATTTTTTGCCTCTTTGCCGCTGGCGACGCTGACGCTGCTGCTGGCTGCATTTTGGCTGCGTAACGATGAAACGGCAGCGGTGAAGACCCGCCTCGATGCCGTCGGACTGCTGATGTCATGCGCCGCATTAACGCTGATTCTGCTCGGGCTGACTCAGCTGGGTACTCGTACTGAAAGAATCGGCGGCGCAATGCTGCTGCTCGCCGGGATTGCACTGATGGCGATTTACGTACGCCAGTCGCTTCGAAAAACTCACCCTCTGCTTAACCTGCGGCTGGTCGCACTGCCGCTGCTAAGAACCTCGATGCTCATCTATCAGCTGGTGCCCGGTCTGTTTACCGGCGTCAGCCTGCTCGCCATGCTTTATCTGCAAAACCAGCTTGCCATGTCGGCCACCCATGTCGGTGAGCTTATGCTGCCATGGGCGCTGGCGGCCTTTGTTGCCATCAGCCTGACCGGCAGGCAGTTTAACCGTCTTGGACCGCGCCCGCTGTTTATTGCGGGATGCCTCATCAATGGATTGGGCATCGCCGCGCTCACGCTTATCGGCAGCGGGGACGATAGACTGACTCAAATGACCTGTTTCGCGCTGATGGGGTTTGGCAGCAGCCTTTGCAGCAGCACGGCACAAAGCGCGGCGTTTATCGAGACTCACGACGCGCAGCTGGGCGACGCCAGTGCGCTGTGGAACATCAACCGCCAGCTGAGCTTTTGTCTTGGCGTCACGCTGATGGGTCTGCTGTTTAACCTGTTTTCAACGCTAACAGAAGGCTCGGTCACGCTTGCCTATCGCAGCTGCTTTGTCGTCGCGGCGCTAAGCAGCGTGATTCCTGTGGCGCTCTGTCTGCGCCTCAAAGACAACGCCATCGTGGAAAAACTCGCACAATAATTTGGAGAATCTATGCAGCACAACAACCCTTACTTTAATGAAGTTATCGAGGCACACGTTCTTATCCAGCAATGGCTGGCAGGCCACGCGCCACAAGCGGTATGCGAGCAACTGCTGTCGAGATTCAGCCCGCGGTATAGCATGGTGGGCATCGCAGGAAAGGCATTGGATTACGCCGGGCTGACGCAGTTTTTCCGCAGCAGCGGAGGGGCAAAAAGCGGGCTAGAAATCGAGGTCTTCGCGCTGCATATCATCAGCGAATGGCCGAACGGTGCGGTCGTGAGCTATCAGGAAAAGCAGGCGCAGCCTGGCAACCCCGCAACGCTGCGCCATTCAACCGCCGTGTTTGAACGCACAGCAGAAGGAAGAATTGTCTGGCAGCGCCTGCACGAGACTGCAGCAGGCTAACTTATCAAGGCACTGGCCGTTACCTCGTCGGTGATGAGGCCATGCAGCAGGCCGCTGGACAGGACGGCGCGAATCGCTTCTACCTTGTTCTCGCCACCGGCAATCGCCACAATTTTGTCGGCGCGATTGGCATCCAGACTGACCGCCAGCATTCTTGCGGTGAGCTGGGTGTTGATTACCCGCCCGTGTCGGTCGAAGAAGTGCCCAATCAATTCACCCACGCCGCCCGAGGCAGAGATATCGAGCATTTCGCCCTCTTCCACCATACCCGCTTCCACCAGCTGAGCCGCAGCCTCGACGGTACCGATACCCACCAGTTTGACTTCGGCGCCTTCAGCCATAGAAAACACCTCTTTCACGCCGCGCTGGGCCAGCAGTACTTCTTTATCTTCCACCGTATTTGCCAGGAACGGCACCGGCATAATGTAGGCATGCGCGCCGGTTTTCTCGGCAATGCGATGCATAACGTCGTGAGGGTTGAGGGCATAATTGCGGGTCAGACAGCCGAGCAACGACACAAAGCGCACGCTCTGGGCATCGATTCGGGGAAGTTGGTGAATCACGGAGGAAAGCGTTCGCCCATGGCCCAGCCCGAGCGTAGTCATCTCGCCGGACGCCAGCAGGCTGCGCAAATAGTCTGCGCCCGCCATACCGAGCGCCCGCACCGGCAGCCCGCTTTCGGCGAGGTCCGGTGCGACGCGGCAAAAGCTCAGCCCAAAGTTGTCGCGCAGGCGATTTTCGAGCTCGACGCATTCAACGATATCGCCGTCGATGGTCACTTTTACCGCCCCGTCGGCGACTACGCGGGCAATCATGCGGTGTGTTTTCAACGAAGGTAAACCAAGACGTTTTGCCACGTCCGCCTGAGTCAGTCCTCCCACGTAGTGCAGCCATGCGGCTCGTAGTGCAAGGGAGTCGTCAGCGTCCGCCTGCGAGGAAGAATGTTTCATGGATTACCCCGGGAACAACCCTGTCATTTAATCGCGTGTACCATGCAGACCGCTTTGGCTGCTTCAGCGCCTTTCTTGATGAAGTGCTGATGATAGAACTCGGTAAACTCTTTTTCAGGTTGGAAGTTGTGCGGCGTCAGGGAAACCGAGAACACCGGGACTTCGGTTTCTAGCTGGACCTGCATCAGGCCGCTAACGACCGCCTGCGCAACGAAGTCATGGCGATAAATTCCGCCGTCTACCACCAGTGCGGCGCAGACCACGGCATCGATGTTGCCGCGTTTTGCCAGGCGCTTGGCCAGCAGAGGCATCTCAAAAGCGCCAGGAACGTCATATACTTCAATTTCATACGCTTGGTTGTTGCTTTCAAAATACTGCTTAAAGCCTACCAGCGTCTGGTTAACGATATCGGCATGCCAGTTGGCTTTGACGTAGGCAATCTTAATAGGGGCGGTCATAAAAACTCCAGTAAAGGTTTGATGATATCATCATTATAATCAAGGGTATCGCCCTTATCATCCACGATAAAACGGCCGTTATAGCGATAAGTGCTGGCTGCCGGAATCAATATACGGTGCCCAGAACGCCACGCTCTCAGCAATCTGTGCGACCACCTGCCGGTCGCTCGGCTCACGCTCTTTGAAACTCAGCTCGAGACAAATTTCGTTGTCCCGCGCGCCTCCGCTGGCAAACGCTTTAAGTAGCGGCTCGGGCTGGATCCGACCGTTAACATTATACTGCGCAGTGAAGGGTCGATGACCACCTTTATCTAACATACTTTGCTTTATATGAATAATCGGCGAGTAACGAGGCACGGCGGCGGCCCAGGCATAGGGATCGTAATCCTGTGGATTATCGGAGGTCACGTCGCCGTGATCGATATCCGCCATCATCCACATCGGAATCGCCATCGCGGTCTCCGTCAGCCGTTTTTGCAGGTCGAGGCTGGCCTGAATAGTTTCGCCAAACTCCCTTCCCACGCTCATAGGCTCCCAAAAGAGGAACTCGAGACCGGCCGTTTTCGCATGCTCCGCGACTTCGCACCAGCAATCGAGCGCGGTATTTTGCAGCGCTTCACGTCGCTCGGTATAGTCAAAATCTTGATAAGTAAAGATAGCAAATTGCGAACCCACGGATTTTCCGCCGAGATCGGCGATAATGTCAGCAAAAATTTTGAACCAGTCGACGTAATAGCGGCGCACGCTGGCATCCGGATGACCAAAATGATTCAGTCGCCCGTAGGGGCCAGTCATGCCGGAAGTTACCCGCACGCCGGTACTCTCCATCGCCGTCTTCATACGCCGGGTGAGACTGCGCAGGGTCGAGGCAGGCCACGACGGATTGATAAATTCGTGAGTCAACTGCAGGTCTCGAATGCGAATATCGCGCGCCACGGTGTAAATCAGGTCTTCCGGTTCAGCGAAGCGATTCACCAGCGGATTAGTATTTAAAGACAGAGTGAGTGCCATCATTGCCCCCTAATTCAGCTGGCGTTTGCCTGTAAAATCACCGGTGGCTGCGTGACCAGCGTCTGTTCAAACCACTGTTCGAACGCCTTAATCTCATCTTCCGAAAGATGTAGCCCGTGTTTGGTGCGGCGTTTGAGAATGTCTTCAGGTCGCTGTGCCCACTCGTTTTTTACCAGGTAGCGCGCTTCGGCCTCGTAAAAATCGCCGCCGAAATGGCGTCCTAGGTCGGCGAGCGTGGTGGCCTCTGCCAGTAGATTGCCGGTTCGTGCGCCATAGAGGCGAGCATAGTGTTTACGCAATGACGGCGGCAACCACGGGTAATCGGTTTTGAGTTTTTCGCTGAAGGCCTCGAAATCGGCGTTTTCAATCTCCCCGCCAGGCAGCACGCTTTCCCGCGTCCAGTCCGGTCCCATGTTCGGCAGAGCCTCTTTCAGCCGTTGCATCGCGTGCTCGGCCAGCTTGCGGAAGGTGGTTATCTTGCCGCCAAACACGTGCAGGATAGGCGCACCCCCCTGCGTATCGAGGTCGAACACGTAGTCGCGCGTCACGGCAGACGGATTGCCCTTACCGTCGTCAAACAGCGGCCGCACGCCGGAGAAATGGGTTATCACGTCGTCGCGGCGCAGCTTGACCTTGAAGTAACGGTTTACCGCGTCCATCAGATACTGGATCTCGCTTTCGTCCGCCTTCACGTCCTCGGCGCGCCCCTCATAGGGAATATCCGTGGTGCCAATCAGGGCCATGTCGCCCTCATACGGATTGATGAAAATCACCCGTTTATCATGATTCTGCACCAGATAGGCCTGCTGCCCTTCCCAGAATTTTGGCACAATAATGTGCGAGCCTTTCACCAACCGCACGTTGCGCGCGCTGCGGGTGTGGGTTACCTGTTTGACGATATCCAGCACCCATGGACCGGCGGCATTAATAAGTACCTTGGCGAATACCTGACGCATCTCGCCGCTGTGTTCATCGCGCAGAAAAATCTCCCAGCGGTCCTTGCTGCGTTTCGCCATCACACAGGCGGTGCGGGTAAGAATTGTCGCGCCCTTCTCTTTCGCACCAAGCGCGTTGAGTGTCACCATTCTCGCGTCATCGACCCAGCAGTCGGAATACTCGAAACCGCGATGATATTCGTCGAGCAAAGGCGTGCCTTCAGGGCTTCGGTCGAGATTGAGTGAACGCGTGCCGGGCAGTTTTTTTCGCCCTCCCAGGTGGTCATAGAGGAACAGTCCAAGGCGTACCAGCCACGCGGGCCTGTCCTGCGGGCTGTGCGGCAGCACAAAGCGCATAGGCCAGATAATGTGACAGGCAGAGTTAAGCAACACCTCGCGTTCAATCAGCGCCTCGCGCACCAGACGAAATTCATAGTATTCGAGGTAGCGCAGACCGCCGTGAACCAGCTTGCCGGAACGGGAAGAGGTGCCCTGAGCGAGGTCGTCTTTCTCACACATCATCACCGACAGGCCACGTCCGGCTGCGTCGCGCGCAATACCGGCGCCGTTGATGCCGCCGCCAATGACAAAAACGTCCAACAAGTCTGAATCACTCATTGTCTACTCCTTTCAGAGACTGCAACTCGGCCCACACCGGCGGTAACAGCGAACGCGTTTGCCGATAGGTCTCGAACAGTCGGTTGTAATGGTTGACCAGCGCCGGGGAAGGCGTTTCGACCGCACTCAGCAACGGCGTAACCCAGGTGGCAATACAGCTTTCCATATCGGGGTAAGCGCCAATCGCCACGGCGGCCATCATCGCCGCCCCTGCGGCCCCGGCCTCATCGCGAATGCTGACCCGCACCGGTGCCCCGATACAGGCGGACAAAATCTGCCGCACCTTCGCCGAACGCACCGCGCCACCGGACAACCGCAGCTCGAGCGGCGTTTGAGCAGACATCGCCCGATAACAGTCGCGAGCCGCCATACCAATCCCCTCTATCACCGCACGAAGCAAATCGGCGTAGCCGTGGCTGTAGCGCAGACCAATAAAACTGGCGCGGGCGTCGGCATTAACGAATGGCCCCCGCTCACCGGCCAGAGAGATATAGGGGTGATACATCAGTTCGTCGGGATGGGTGTTCTCCAGCCATTTATCGAGGTGCTTCACCAGCGTGGCGTGATCCGCCTTGCCACCAAACTCCTCGATAAGCGACAGCGTCATGTTGAGTAACCAGTCGAGATTGAGCGTAGCGGCCATGTTGGTCTGCATCTGCGTCACCTGATGGGGTATCGGCAGCGTGATAACGTAGCCGGTCTGCGCCTGATTCAGGAAAACATCGGACGAATGCACCGAACGCATGTGTACGCCGGTAGAGCCGATGATTGAGCAGGCGGTATTCTTGTTAAAGGAGGCGTCTCCGCCGGTGTGCACACCGGCACCCAGCCCGGTCATCACCATATCGACATAGCCCAGGCAGACCGGCGTTCCCGCCAGCAGCCCAGTAGCCTCGGCGGCCTCGGGCGTGAGCGGATGCGTTACCTGAGTACCCTCGACAATTTCCGGCAACAGATAGCGTCGTTCCTGAAGCCCCAATGCCTCGATGACCACGTCTTCGTAGCCGCGATGGCGGAAATTACCGAAGGTGAAACTCGCCTCGGAGGGATCTGTGGCGCGCACGCCGGTCAAGTTAAGGTACAGCCAGTCTTTACAGTGCATCACCGCCTCGGCGCTCTCCAGCAGTTCGCGGTGATGCGCCTGCATATAGGCAAGCTGCGCGCCCTGCTGGCAGGTGTTAAGGCCGGTGCCGGTGGCGCTGAATCGCTCACGAGAAAGCGGAGACTGCTCCAACTGGCGGACGGTATCAGCGGCGCGAGCGTCAAGCCAGATCCACGCATCCCCTACCGGACGATTCTCTTTCCCCACCAGCCAGGTGCCGTCTCCCTGCGCCGTGACCGCCAGCGCCACGACTCTCGACGCCAGATTCTCGATGTCATCGGCAAGATGACGAATAGCATCAACACAGTCATGCCAGGTTTTATCCATTGACTGTAGCGCCGATCCGTCTTCTCCACGTTGATAGGTATTTCTGACCGATGCACAACCCAATTGTTGACCTTCAAGGTCAAACGCGACGGCTTTTACCACCGAGGTTCCGGAGTCAATGCCGAGAATAATGTCGCGGTTATCCATTTATTACTCCCGAATGTTGAGGGGCAAACTAAACATATCACTAAGCTAACATAGAGAATGAATTAAATTTCAGTACAAATAAAATTTTTCAATTCAGTAAGCGCTCTCGATCACAAATTTGTTTGATAAATGATCACATTTGTCGGGAAACTCTTTATTGTCTTTAGACCAGCATCAGGGAAAACTCAGATAATAATCACCACGAGATCCTGAGAGAGCTTGAGACTCCCAGTAAAATCTCAACTTCGCGTTAATTTTAAAATATAAATAAAATCAATTATTTAAATAAGAAACTCTTGATAAATACAGGCGCTAAGGATCCGCAACTAACGTCGAGCAGGCTAAAAAGCGAACAGGAAGGAGATCCAGATCTCCAACCGCAAAAAAAGTCGGTAAAGCGATTGACAAAAAATATCACGCATAACATTTTTAACATTAACAATTATCATATTTATAACATTTCAACGCGGCAAAACGCCGCATAGATATGATAATAATCACACTAATCATGTGATATAGGCCATGAGGGAAAGTCACTATGAGGTCCATGCTATGACGACGCTTTCAATCCTTTCTAACCAGGTCACGCCGCGAACCTTAAAAAAGATTGGCGTCGCTTTGGCCGTTACGCTTGCTGTGATGGTGGCCATTGGCCTGAACACCAAAGTGGTCAAAATTGGCTCAACGGAAGACGTGGCCGAGCAGGCCTTCAATCCGGACAGCTACGGGGACAAAACTTTTCCGCAGATTCAGCAAAGCGTTCAATCGCGTGCAGTCGATGCGGCAACGCTCGCCACGGCGCTCAACGCTGACCCTGCGGCTGCGACGACGAAATACGGCGTCGGTAGCCCGATGCCGGTATTCTCTGTTTCGTTAACAGGCGTAGTTGGAGAAGGCGAGATGGGCATTTACGCACTGAAAGTCGCGGGCATGCCGGACGACATCAAGGTGCGTCTGCAAACCGGTCCGGCCATTAACGGCACCGATCTGCGCGACGCGACCGGCACCCTTCAGTTTGGGGATTTCAAGAACCAGATTGAGTACCAGAATGCCGGTTCGGGGATTAACCGTGCGATGAAAAAAGCGGTATTGAGCAATATCGATACCCAACATCTCAGCGGAAAAACCGTCAAAGTCACCGGCGTATTCCGCCTGCTTAATCCGAAAAACTGGCTGGTAACGCCAGTAGGGATGACCGTCCAATGAGCAATGTAATCACTCATCCCAACGTCATTGATAACCAGACTGAGGGCGAAATCGTGCTCTCGGCGCGTAATGTCAGCAAAGTCTATGGCTCGACTCACGCCCTAAAGGAAGTGGATTTCGACATTCGGCGGGGACAGGTCACCACGCTGTTCGGCGAAAATGGTGCCGGAAAATCGACGCTAATGAAGATCCTTTCCGGCGTGATAACCCCGAGTTCAGGGCAAATCCTCCTCAACGGCGAGCCGGTGGTGTTCAATTCCACCAATCAGGCCCGTGAGTGCGGTATCTCAATCATTCATCAGGAGTTGAACCTCTCTCCCAATATGAACGTGCGCGACAACATCTTCGTCGGCCGTGAACTTCATCATGCCACCGGCGTGAACTTCGCCGAAGAAGAACGCATCGCCCGTGAACTGATGGAAGAGCTGGAGGAGGAGATCGACCCCTTAACCCTGGTTGAGGACTTGCGTCTCGGCCAGCAGCAGATTGTTGAAATAGCCCGTGCACTGTCGGTTAAGTCGCGCATCCTAATCATGGACGAGCCGACTTCCGCACTGAGCGCCGCCGAGGTTGAGGTGCTATTCAAGATTATTCGCGATTTGACCAGCCGCGGCGTCGCCATCGTCTATATCTCGCATCACCTCGAAGAGGCGTTGGAGATAACCGACCGCGCGGTGGTACTGCGCGACGGCGTAATGACCGCCTACGCCAAACGCGAGGATATCGATTTACAGTGGATCGTGCGCAACATGGTGGGTGAGCATTTCGACCTGGGCTCACCGCCGACCGGCTATGAGTTCGGTAATACCGCGCTGGAAGTGGGCGGCCTCACGGTGAAAGGCCCGACCGGCATCAAGGTAGTAGACAACCTGTCGCTGGCAATACGCGCCGGGGAAATCGTCTGTATTTATGGCCTGATGGGCGCAGGACGCACCGAATTAATGGAGTGCATCGCCGGTCGAGTTAACGCCGAAAAAGGCACTATCACCCTGAACGGGAAAGAGATCACTGGGTTGAGTATCGCCGACCGTATCGAGAGCGGTCTGGCACTGGTGCCCGAAGACCGCCAGCGCGATGGCCTGATTCAGACCATGACCGTCGGTGAAAATCTTACGCTCGCCAGCATCGGCGATTTTGTCAAAAGGCTGGTGCTGTCCCCAAAACGTGAGAAGCAGCTGGTCGATGAGTCTATCCGCAACGTCACGGTGAAAACCTCCGGCGGCGAAGCCACTATCGGCTCCCTCTCCGGCGGCAACCAGCAGAAAGTGGTCATCGGCAAAATGCTGGCGACGCATCCCAAAGTCATCCTGCTCGATGAGCCGAGCCGGGGGATTGATATCGGCGCCAAGGCCGAAGTGTTCAGGCTATTGGCCGAGAACGCCCGCAAAGGATTGGCGGTTATCTACTCGACGTCGGAAGTGGGCGAATGCCTCAGCGTGGCGCACCGTATCGTGGTGATGAGCAAAGGACATATTTCCGCCATCTTCGACGCCAGTGCAACCAAAGAACAGATTATGGCCGCCTCGGGCGAATCGCTCGTGGCCTGATAGCCGACCACGCTGACCTCAGGCGACTCGGATTTTACGAAAACATTGGAAGCGAACTATCATGAACGACAGAACCCATGCCCTGAGCACCTCGCGTGCACCCGCGGCGAAAAAACCCTCGAGCCATCGCAGCTTTAGCATCGCCAAGCTGCTGCTCGAAGGCCGTGCCTTCTTCGCCCTGCTGTTGATTATTATCGTGTTCTCTATCATGTCGCCGAACTACTTTAATTCTGCCAACTTCCTGACCATGGCGTCTCACGTCGCTATCTTTGGGCTGCCGGCGATAGGTATGCTGCTGGTTATCCTCAACGGCGGCATTGACCTGTCGGTAGGATCCACGCTCGGCCTTGCTGGCGTGTTTGCAGGCTTTCTGATGCAGGGCGTCAACCTGCAGGCATTTGGCGTCATCCTCTATTTTCCGGTCTGGGCGGTGGTGATTCTGACCCTCGCACTCGGTGCGGTCGTCGGCCTGATTAACGGAGTCCTGGTCGCCGTGTTTCGCGTGCCGGCCTTCGTCGCCACACTCGGCTCACTGTACGTTGCGCGCGGTATTGCCCTGCTGATGACCAACGGGTTGACCTACAACAAACTCTCCGGTGAAAGCGTGCTCGGCAATACCGGCTTCGACTGGCTCGGCTTTAACCGCATCTTCAATATTCCCATTGGCGTGCTGACTCTGTGTGTCATCGCTTTGGCGTGCGGTTTCCTGCTCAGCCGCACCGCGTTTGGCCGCTGGCTGTATGCTTCCGGCGGTAACGAACGTGCCGCCTCGCTCTCCGGCGTGCCGGTAAAACGGGTCAAAATCACAGTGTATGTCCTCTCTGGCGTCTGCGCCGCCATTGCCGGTCTGGTGCTCTCCTCCCAGCTCACCTCGGCAGGCCCGACGGCAGGTACCACCTATGAACTGACCGCCATCGCCGCAGTGGTTATCGGCGGTGCGGCACTGACCGGCGGACGCGGTAACGTTCGCGGCACGCTGCTTGGCGCATTCGTCATCGGCTTTCTTTCCGACGGGCTGGTTATTATCGGGGTTTCCGCCTACTGGCAAACCGTATTCACCGGCGCGGTCATCGTATTGGCCGTACTGCTTAACACGCTACAGTACGGACGACGCAGCAAGTGATGTGACTTTAGATGTAAAAACAAGAAGATAGAAAACTCTACACCCTACAAACACTGGAGTATCTCACATGTTCCATAACAGCAGACGTTTACTGATGGTCACCGCCGTCGCCGCAATGACGGTGTTCGCGACCCCTTCCTGGGCGGATAAAGGCCTGATGACGATTATCGTCAACGACCCTTCCAACCCTTACTGGTACACCGAGGGCCAGGTGGCTAAGGCACAGGCTGAAAAACTCGGCTATTCGGCGACGGTCAGCGCCCATAAAGGCGATACCAACACCGAGAGCCAACTGATTGACACGGCGATCACCAACAAATCCAAAGCGATTATCCTCGATCCCGCTAACGCCGACGGCTCGGTAGGATCGGTCAAGAAAGCCATCGCGGCGGGGATCCCGGTGATTGTTATCAACGCCGAGCTGAACCAGAGCGGACTGGCGAAGGCGCAACTGGTGTCTAATAACGCGCAGGGTGCCGCATTGGGTGCAATGGAGTGGGTCAAGGCGGTTGGCGACAGCGGTAATTACGTCGAACTGCTCGGTTCGCCGTCAGATAACAATGCCGCAACCCGTGCCAACGGCTACGATACCGTGCTGTCACAGTATCCTGACCTCAAACAGGTTGCCAAAGAGGTTGCCAACTGGGACCGCACTCAAGGCTATAACAAAATGCAGTCCATGCTTCAGGCGCATCCTGACATTAAAGGGGTGATCAGCGGCAACGACGAAATGGCGCTTGGCGCGATTGCCGCGTTGAAAGAAGCGGGGAAACTGGGTCAGGTCAAAGTCGGTGCATTCGATGGCTCACCGGACGCGGTTGATGCAGTGAAAGCCGGCACACTGGCCTACACCGTCATGCAGCCAGTGGCACAATTTGCCGCCAAGGCGATTGATGAGGCCGATACCTTCCTTAAAACCGGTAAAACCGGTGCGGCTCAGGAGAAACAGCTGTTTGACTGTGTGCTGATTAACAAGGATAACGTCGCGAAATACACTTCCGCGTTCAAACTGTCTAATTAACGCAGAGAAACAGGTTAACTTTCCGTTCTTACAGGCTTTTTTACTTCGCTGATTTGCCAAACCGCTCAATCAGCGCTGTAATAGGTCGATTTTACAGGACACCCCGTCGCCCTTCTCGTGCCGACGGGGTGACGTTAATTCGTCTTTTGGAACTCACTATGACTCAGGCTTCCCAAAATAATGCAGTCGACGTTTTCATGGCGGAAGCGCTGCCCAGCGACAGTCGCCAGGCGAGACAGCTTGCACGTCGCCAGCTGATTGTCGAGGCGGTGATGGCGGAAGGCGCGATTCGTATTGAGGACATCACCGACCGCTTCAGCATCAGCCTGATGACCGCACATCGCGACATTGATGAACTGGTCGAGCGCGGCCTGCTGAGAAAGACGCGTGGTGTGGTTTCCGCGACGCCCACCAGCCTGGTCGAGTCCAGCGACGTTTATCGTTCCACCCGTCAGCTTGAAGAAAAATGTGCCCTTGCCGAGGTTGCGGCCAGCTATATCGAACCCGGTCAGGCAATATTTTTCGATGACTCCACTACCGTGCTGCAAATGGCGCGCTATTTGCCGTCAAAAGCGCCGCTGACGGTGATTACTAACTCACTCACCGTGATGACCGAGCTCAAAGAAATGCGCGACATCACCTTAATGGGCCTCGGCGGCCAGTTCTATAACTGGTGCAACGCCTTTATGGGCCAGATGACGCGCAAGGAAATCGCGAATTTACAGGCGGATATGTTCTTCGTCAGCATGTCGGCGATTATCGACGATCGGGTATTTCACCAGTCGGCCGAGATGGTCGAAACCAAGCGCGCAATGTTTGAGTCCTCCGAGAAACGTATTCTGCTGGTCGATCACACCAAGTTTGAACGCCGCGCCCTGCATAGCTTCGCCCACCTCGACGAGTTTGACGTGGTCATCGTCAATCAAGGCACGCCGCTGCCCATCATTCAGCGCATGAAGGATAAAAACGTCAATGTGGTGGTTGCACCGATGAAAGCTGATTAGCCGTTATCCTGAAAACCGGGATAGAGGCTCATCCCACCGTCAACGAACAGCGTGGTGCCATGCACGTAGTCGGAGAGGTCGCTAGCCAGCCAGACCACGGCGTTAGCAACGTCGACAGGGTCGCCGATCCGCCCATAGGGCACCAGTTTGAGGATTTTGTTGGTACCCTCTCCCTCTCTGCTGCTTGCATTGATGGGGGTAGCGATGGCCCCAGGAGCCACAGAATTCACGCGGATCTTCTCGCCACCAATCTCCTGCGCGATGCTGCGCATCAACATATCCACTCCCCCTTTCGAAGACGCGTAATTAACGTGCCCACCCCAGGGAATAACCTGATGCACCGAACTCATGTGGATAATTTTCCCGATGGCGCGGCTCACATTGCGCTGTGTCCCCTGTTTGCGGAACTGACGTAATGCCGCGCGGGCACAGAGAAATTGCCCGGTGAGATTCACCTCGATCACCTTGTTCCAGTCCGCCAGCGTCATCTCACCAATCGGCGAATCCTTCTGCAAGCCCGAGTTGGCGACCAAAATATCCAACGCCCCGAATTCGGCGATCGTCTGTTCAAACAGACGCTCAACGTCCTCTTCGTTCGAGACATCTCCCCCTAACGCGATAGCCTGACCGCCCTGTTGACGAATCTGTGCGGCCAAGGCTTCGGCGGGTTCTGCATGACTGTTGTAATTGACAACAACGCTGGCACCGGCGGCTGCCAGCCCTTCGGCACAGGCATAGCCAAGGCCCGAGCTGGCACCGGTGACCAGCGCAATTTGATGAGTAAGAGATAAATTCATGCATGCTCCTCATTGATTTCTATTGGGTATTACAACTTAGTGTAGTCACTAGAGTTGTTCAGCACCGAAATAATGAGCACGCAAAGGTTACAAACTCCTACAGAAACAGACTCAATGACCGTGCACCGTCCAGCTCACCAGACGCATTACCACAGGCCGAACCACAAGAATGCAAACGAAGGCCGCAGGCATTGCAACGCGATAGGCATTCATCACATTTGCCATGTAATGATCCCCTGCGCCAAATTCAGCGAACGTGATCACCAGACTCATCATAAACGCCATGATGGTCGCCATATAAAGCGCAAAAACGTAGGGTGAGGTATGCTTGGGAAAGCGGATCCTTGACGTATTCTTAAGGGTGCTCTGGGTCATCGTTGTCTCCTGCTTTTTTGATAAGTAGCGTAAGAGCGCTTAACCTAACAAGCTCTCCGGTACGGCGGTAGAGGCGCTATGCTTTAATCATTGCTAAGTAAAAATTACGAATGGAGCGTTGAGCATCAATGGATATTCTGGGCCTGATCAATAGCTTTATCCGCGTGGTGGATAACGGCAGCATCGCAGCAGCGGCTCGTGCCCAGGGCATAAGCCCTGCCGCTGTAAGCCAGAGCATCTCGCGGCTCGAAAATCATTTAGGGGTGCGGCTGCTGTCGCGCACTACGCGTAGCATGACGCTCACCGAAAGCGGCAAACGTTATTACGAGAAAGTGCACCACATCCCGCAGGATATCGACCTTGCCTCGCAGGCCGCTGCCGTCGAGACCAAACCTCAGGGGGCGCTGTGTATCGCAACGACCGCCGCCTTTGGCCGTCACGTGCTCGCACCGCGCATGCCTGCGTTTAAAGATGCTTATCCAGATATCGAAATAGAGATCATCAGCACCGATCGCAGCGTCGATCATCGGCTAGAAGGCGTAGATGTCAGCATTCGGATCGAGGCCCAGCTCAACGATCAGCTTATCGCCCGCCCTATTGCTTCAATCCCTTTTGTGTTTTGCGCCGCCCCTGCCTATCTTGACCGCGCAGGCGTACCCGCAACGCCTGAGAACCTGAGCCATCATTCCTGCCTGGTTTTTCGTTATCCCACCGATGGCCGTTTCCTGCCCTGGAGTTTTGTGCGTGACGGCAAACGTTTCAACGCCAAACTGAACCCCGGTTTTATCAGTGATGACATCGATATCATTACGCAAATTGCACTAAACGGCGGCGGCATTGCCCGACTTGCAGGCTTCGTCGCACAACCGTTGATTGATGCGGGAAAGCTGGTAGCGTTATTTACTACTTTTAACGACGACACCGCCCGAGCGGAACCTTTACCGATGAATATCTATGCCTGCGTGACGGAACGTTCGGCGCTCAATGCCAAAGTACGGGCGTTTATTGAGTTTCTGGAGGGAATGTAATGCTTTGCTGCAAAGGGTTCAGCAGTGAATTTCAGGCATAAAAAAAGACATCCTGAGATGTCTGAATTCTGGCGCTGCCATATTAATGGTACGCCCTACAGGGCTCGAACCTGTGACCTACGGCTTAGAAGGCCGTTGCTCTATCCAACTGAGCTAAGGGCGCATTAGACTGCTAAAAGGCAGTACAGCGGACTCGGATTATACGGGCCATCCGAGTTGAGTCAATGGCTTTTGCGTTTACTGCTCAATGCCTGAGCAATTTCACCTAAATTTCTAACTAATACGGCAGCAAGGCTGGTGAAATTAAATAAATTTCAATGATTAGGCCTCTGCCGCCGTTTTTTACGATTTGCCGCCTTGGCTTACGACTTTAGCGGTTAAAGGCATCTAAAATGACTCGTGCGGAGGACTCGTAGGCCGCATTCTCTGCTGTTGTGAGCTTTGGATGTAGGCGTTTAACAATGCCACCTTTGCCAATAATGGCCGGTTGGCCGATGTAGACCTGTTTGGCATCGTCCCACGCGGCGACCGGATACACGCTTTGCGCATCGGAGAGAACGGCATCAACCAGTCTTGCCGTCGCGGTGGCGATGCCGAAGCTGGTCCAACCTTTGCCCTGCAGAATCGCCCATCCGCCGCCGCGCACCGCCGACTCAAGCTGTAGCCAGTTTGCTTCCCCCTCTACCGCCAGTTCGCTAACCGGGCAGCCGCCGATGTTTACCGTGCTCCAGGCCACAAACTGCGATTCGCCGTGCTCGCCCATCACGTAGCCGTTTACGCTTTTCGGATCGACGCTAAAGAACTCACCGACCACGCGCTTCATACGTGCTGTATCCAGAGAGGTGCCGGTACCCAATACCTGCGCATGCGGCAGTCTACTCACTTTCTGAATTACCTGAGTAATCACGTCGCAGGGATTGGTAATATTGATGATAACGCCATTAAATCCGCTGGCGATGATTTTTGGTGTTACCTCACTCACTGCCTCTCGTGTTTCGGCCAGCTCTTCGAGACGGTCTTCGCGCAGCAGCGTTTTAGGACCGACGGCGATGACAACAACCTCGGCATCCTCCAGCGCCGCATAATCATTGGCGATCACCTGCACCCGCGAAGCCGTCAGCGAAGCCATATCACGCAGCTCAATTGCCTGACTGTCAGCCTTCGCTTTATTTTCATCGATCAGGACCAGAACGTCACACAGCCCCTGCGTCACAAGTGAAAATGCCGTATCGGCCCCAACGTGACCCACGCCTATAATGCCTACTTTTCTGGTCATTGCCGCCTTCTCCCTCTTAAAATCGATAAAAGTGCATTTTTACGCGCAGAGGCGTCATCGTTTGTATCTGTTATAAAACGCATAACTCTCGATTCTGTCACGCCTTTTTGCACTTTATTGCTACAAAAATCGGCTATTCGATTAATTTACGTTCATCTTATGATGATTCTGCGCCTGACAGCAGCCGCGCGTTCTGACAAAATAGGCGCATTCCCCGCACTTAATTAATTGATGGATTTATTCCCAGATGGCAGCAAAGATTATTGACGGTAAAACGATTGCGCAGCAGGTTAGAAGCGAAGTCGCTGAAAAAGTTAAACAACGCCTGGCCCAGGGTAAACGCGCCCCAGGACTGGCCGTTGTGCTGGTCGGTCAGAACCCGGCATCACAAATTTATGTTGCCAGCAAACGCAAAGCTTGCGATGAGGTTGGTTTCCTTTCCCGTTCATACGATTTGCCTGCTACCACCACCGAAGGTGAGTTGCTGGCGCTGATTGACCAGCTTAACAACGACGACGCAATCGATGGCATTCTGGTTCAGCTGCCTCTGCCTGCGGGCATCGACAACGTCAAGGTGCTGGAAAACATCCATCCGGACAAAGACGTCGACGGCTTCCATCCTTACAACGTCGGCCGTTTGTGCCAGCGCGCGCCTAAGCTGCGCCCTTGTACCCCACGCGGCATCGTGACGCTGCTTGAGCGTTACAATATCGACACTTTCGGCCTGAACGCCGTGGTTATCGGGGCGTCAAACATCGTAGGTCGCCCGATGAGCATGGAGCTGCTGCTGGCTGGCTGCACCACCACCGTGACTCACCGTTTCACCAAAAACCTGCGCCATCACGTTGAGCATGCCGATTTAGTGGTCGTTGCGGTCGGTAAACCGGGCTTTATTCCGGGAGAATGGATCAAACCGGGTGCTATCGTCATTGATGTGGGTATTAACCGTCTGGAAAGTGGTAAAGTAGTCGGCGATGTGGAATTTGAATCGGCGTCCGAGCGAGCTTCGTACATTACGCCGGTTCCTGGTGGCGTTGGTCCTATGACCGTTGCTACACTTATCCAAAATACCTTGCAGGCTTGCGAGGAATACCACGACGTGAATAATCACTAAGACAGGATGGCATGGAAACTTTTTATCTCGAATCTCACCCGCACGTAGAACTCTGCGACCTGCTCAAATTTATGGGCTGGTGTGAGAGCGGTGCAGCAGCAAAAGCGGTGATTGCCGAAGGTCTGGTTAAGGTCAACGGTCAGGTTGAAACCCGTAAACGTTGCAAAATTCTGGCCGATCAGCAGATTGAATTTGCCAGCAGCAAGATGGTCGTTAAAGCCTCCCAGTAATCAGGCAGACCTATTGCGATAAAAAAAACGGCGGTTAAGCAATTAACCGCCGTTTTTTATTAGTTTATCGGAATGATAAATCTGGAGATTTCGCGTCACATCAGGTCGGTGAGCTAATAACTCCCCAGTAGCTTAGCGAACTAAGTGACTGGGGCGCAGAGTAGCTGAAAAGCTATGATTTATTTACGACGCCAGGTTGTACCAGAGGCACCATCTTCCAAAACAATACCCATTTCATTTAAACGATCGCGCGCCTGGTCGGCCATTGACCAGTTTTTAGTTGCTCGGGCATCGTTGCGCTGCTTGATCAAGGCTTCAATCTCGGCCACTTCACCATCGTCTGCCTGAGCGCCAGACTGTAGGAACTGCTCGGGATCCTGCGCCAGTAAACCCAGTACCCCGGCCAAACGACGCAGCTCGGCAGCAAGGCCATTAGCAGCTTCTGGGTTCTCACTCTTCAAGCGGTTGATATCGCGAGCCATATCAAACAGCACTGAATAAGCCTCTGGAGTATTGAAATCGTCGTCCATTGCCGAACGGAAACGAGCCTCAAACTCTTCCCCACCCGCAGGTTGCGCATTGGCATCTGTACCGCGCAGTGCGGTGTAAAGGCGTTCCATTGATGAACGCGCAAGCTTGAGGTTCTCTTCGCTGTAGTTCAGCTGGCTGCGGTAATGGCCAGACATCAGGAAGTAACGCACGCTTTCGGCGTCGTAATACTTGAGAACGTCACGCACGGTAAAGAAGTTATCCAATGATTTGGACATCTTTTCGCGGTCAATCATCACCATACCCGAGTGCATCCAGGTATTGACGTAAGGACCATCGTGCGCACAGCAAGACTGGGCAATTTCGTTTTCGTGGTGCGGGAACATCAGGTCGGAACCGCCGCCGTGAATATCAAAATGGGTGCCCAGCTGTTTGCAGTTCATCGCCGAACATTCGATATGCCAGCCCGGACGGCCGTTGCCCCACGGTGAATTCCAGCTCGGTTCGCCCTCTTTGGACATTTTCCACAGCACGAAGTCCATCGGGTTACGCTTGACATCGGCGACTTCGACGCGAGCTCCAGCCTGCAACTGGTCAAGATCCTGACGCGACAGGATGCCGTAATCAGCATCGCTTTCAACGGAGAACATCACGTCACCATTGACGGCAACGTAGGCATGATCGCGGTCGATCAGGCGCTGAACCAGTTCAACGATCTCGGCAATGTGATGCGTCGCGCGCGGTTCGAGATCGGGAGGAAGGATCCCTAACGCCTCGAAATCAGCATGCATTTCAGCAATCATGCGATCGGTAAGATCGTTAAAACCTTCGCCATTTTCAGCAGCACGTCTAATGATTTTGTCGTCGATGTCGGTGATATTACGCACATATTTAAGCGCATAACCGGAATAACGCAGGTAGCGAGCCACGACGTCGAAAGAGACAAAAGTACGGCCATGCCCAATGTGACAGAGGTCGTAAACGGTAATCCCACACACGTACATACCGACTTTTCCGGCATGAATTGGTTTAAATTCCTCTTTTTGGCGACTCAGGGTGTTAAAAATCTTCAGCATCGAGCTATTCCAATTGTGTTGTGGGTAAATTACTTAAAATGCAAAAAACGTGCGTGTGATAATAATGCTCATAATATAACGAAAAGCCCGCTACCGAAACGGTATAAGCCGCTCATCAACATATTGACGCATTCTATTGTTATAATATAACAAATTAAACAGCATCCAGGCGCTTTGCCGCACCTTATATTAGCGGCCAGCGAGCAAGAAGCTGACGGCTACTTTTGAGTTATGGTATAAGAAAAGGCTATAGTACTGCCTCATTATGAGTAAACACTAACAAAAGCAGGATGATTATTATGGTCACTTTTCACACCAATCACGGCGACATCGTTATCAACACCTTTGCTGACAAAGCGCCAGTCACCGTTGAAAACTTCCTGAACTATTGCCGTAAAGGGTTCTACGACAACACAATTTTCCACCGTGTCATTAACGGCTTCATGATCCAGGGCGGCGGTTTCGAGCCAGGCATGAATCAGAAAAACACCGACGCACCTATCAAAAACGAAGCGAACAACGGTCTGAAAAACACCCGTGGTACGCTGGCAATGGCGCGCACTAACGATCCACATTCTGCAACTGCTCAGTTCTTTATCAACGTTGTTGATAACGATTTCCTGAACTTCAGCGGCCAGAACGCACAGGGTTGGGGCTACTGCGTATTCGCAGAAGTGACCGACGGTCTGGATGTTGTAGAAAAAATCAAAGCAGTTAAAACCGGTCGCAGCGGTATGCACCAGGACGTTCCAGTAGAAGACGTGATCATCAAAAGCGTTACCGTTAGCGAATAACGCACGCAGGAATGACAACGTTTTTTATCGCAGATATCCATCTTTGCGCACAGGAACCGGCAATCACTGCCGGTTTTCTGCGTTTTTTGCGGGAGGATGCCCCGCAGGCCGAGGCGCTCTATATTCTGGGCGATTTGTTTGAAGCCTGGATTGGCGACGACGATCCCCAGCCTTTACACGCAGAAATCTCTCGTGCACTCAATCAATTACATCAACAGGGCGTACCCTGCTTTTTCATTCACGGCAATCGGGATTTTTTGCTGGGCCGACGTTTTGCCCGCGACAGCCTGATGACGCTGCTGCCTGAAGAGAAGGTGCTGGAACTTTACGGCCGCAGAGTGCTTATCCTGCACGGTGATACGCTGTGTACTGATGACGTGGGCTATCAAAAGTTTCGCAAAAAAGTGCATAACCCACTGATTCAAAAAATATTCTTAATGCTTCCGCTCAAATGGCGTTTGGCGATTGCCGCCAAAATGCGGGCGGGGAGCAAGGCGTCGAACGGCCATAAAGACATGAGCATCATGGACGTCAACCCTCAGGCCGTCGTGCAGCAAATGCAGGCCCACGGCGTTGAATGGATGATCCATGGCCACACGCATCGGCCCGCCATTCATCCGGTCGAGCTGGGCAAAACCCTGGGTCATCGTGCCGTGCTCGGGGCATGGCACGAAGAAGGTTCAATGGTGAAGGTCACGCCCGAAGGCGTAGAACTCGTCACCTTCCCATTTTAACCGGTAAAGATTAAGCCGGTACTCCGCTGTGAAAACGGAACTGTTGGTCTGGTGACAGAATCAGTTCCGCCTCTACCCTGCCTAACTCCTCGACGCGATCGCTGATGTCCACTCCAGCATACTGCTGCGCCAGTGACAGATAATCCTGGAAATGACGCGCTTCGGAACGCAACAGTGAGGTGTAGAATCGCGACAGCGTTTCATCAAGATGCGGGGCAATCTTGGCAAAACGCTCGCACGAGCGCGCTTCGATGTATGCACCAATAATCAGTCTGTCGACCAGAAGATTCAGCTCATCGTGATGGCGTGAATGTTTGAGCAAGCCATTGGCGTAGCGAGATGGCGTAAGAACCTCATAATTTATGCCGCGCTTTTGCATAATATCCACCACCTGCTCGAAATGGTGCAGTTCTTCGCGCGCGAGACGTGCTGCGCAAAACAGCAGTTCGGTGCGGTCAAGATAGCGGGTCATCAAACTCATCGCCGAGGCGGCGGCTTTCTTTTCGCAGTTGGCGTGGTCGATCAGCATAATTTCCTGATTAACCAAGGCAACGTCTACCCAACGTGCCGGGGTTTCGCAGTGCAGAAAGTCATTGATCGGAGCCAGTAAATCTTCAGTCATGGCGATAATTCCAGGTAAAGTCTGTGAAATTTGTTATCCCTTGATTATATGCGCAAAGTCATCGCAGTTGCAGCAATGCTGGCTACGCAACCGTTTTCCTTGCGGATTTGCCGTGCTATTATTTGCGCCCTCTCGGTCAGGTAATCATTCATGTTTACGCCGCTACCTGACAACGCTTGCATAATCACAGGAGCTTTACAGGCATGACATCCAACGTTACCCCGGCAAAAATCGCTATCGTCATGGGGTCTAAAAGTGACTGGGCTACCATGCAGTTCGCTGCTGACGTCCTCACAACGCTGAATATTCCTTTTCATGTCGAGATTGTCTCCGCTCACCGCACGCCGGACAAACTGTTCAGCTTTGCCGAGCAGGCGTCTGAAAAAGGTCTGGATGTAATCATCGCCGGTGCCGGTGGCGCTGCACACCTTCCGGGCATGATTGCTGCAAAAACGCTGGTTCCTGTCCTCGGGGTGCCGGTACAGAGCGCGGCACTGAGCGGCGTTGACAGCCTTTATTCCATCGTGCAGATGCCACGCGGTATCCCGGTTGGTACGCTGGCGATTGGTAAAGCGGGTGCGGCTAACGCAGCCCTGCTGGCGGCTCAGATTCTGGCGCTACACGACACGCGCATCGCAGAGGCTCTCGCCGCCTGGCGTAAAGAGCAAACCGACGAAGTGCTGAACAATCCCGATCCGCGGGAGGAAGCATGAAGCCGGTCTGCGTACTCGGAAACGGCCAGTTAGGCCGCATGCTGCGTCAGGCAGGTGAGCCGCTGGGCATCGCCGTTTATCCGGTTGGGATTGACGCAGAGCCTGAAGCCGTTCCTTTCCAGAATAGCGTGATCACTGCCGAAGTTGAACGCTGGCCAGAAACCGCGCTGACTCGCGAACTGGCGAGCCATACCGGCTTTGTAAACCGCGACATTTTCCCGCGTCTGGCCGACCGCCTGACGCAAAAACAGCTGCTCGACCAGCTGGGTCTGGCAACGGCCCCGTGGCAACTGCTGGCTGACGCCTCAGAGTGGAACAGCATCTACGCGAACATAGGCGAGTTGGCTATCGTTAAGCGCCGCGTTGGCGGTTACGACGGTCGTGGCCAATGGCGCTTCCGCCAGGGCGAAGAAACCGCTCTGCCAGAGGACTGCTACGGCGAGTGCATCGTTGAGCAAGGCATCAATTTTTCGGGTGAAGTCTCGCTGGTTGGTGCTCGCAGCCATGACGGCAAGACGGTGTTTTACCCGCTGACTCACAACCTGCATCAGGACGGCATTTTGCGCACTAGCGTCGCATTGCCGACACCGAACGCTGCCCAGCAGCAACAGGCTGAGTCCATGCTTGCCGCGATTATGAACGAGCTTGGCTACGTCGGCGTCATGGCGATGGAGTGCTTCGTGGTTGCGGAAGGTCTGTTGATTAACGAACTGGCGCCTCGCGTGCACAACAGCGGCCACTGGACGCAAAATGGCGCGTCTATCAGCCAGTTTGAGCTACATCTGCGCGCTATCCTCGACCTGCCGCTGCCAACCCCGGTTGTCAGTACGCCGTCGGTGATGGTTAACCTGATTGGCACCGATGTAAACAACGAGTGGCTGAGCCAGCCGCTGGTGAATCTGCACTGGTACGAGAAAGAAGTCAGAGCCGGTCGCAAGGTTGGGCACCTCAACCTCAACGACGCCAATCCCCTGTTGCTGAAGGATAATTTGCAGGCGCTGGTTCCCATGCTGCCCGCCGAATATGCCAGCGGCATCGCCTGGGCGCTTGAGAAGCTTTAGTTTAGCTGAACAATAAAATTGGAAGTCGCGACTCCTCTAGGGGCAGTGAGCTAACGCAAGCTGCCCTTTTCTCTTTGAAAATTAGCATTATTTTTATCTCCCCTCCGCTTATCCCCAACGATAATTAGCACACTCTCAAAAAAATCACGTCTTAATCCTAAACTTTTACTACTCTTATTTTTGGGATAAAGAGGGTTGAGACTTTTCCGAATAATTCAGGCGCACAAAGAGGCATCTGAAATCGCAAAGCAATTTCTATTTTGACGTTTTTTCTTGTAACCCGGGAAGTGGTTTGATTTTTAAATAAAAATTAAATAACAGGAAAATGCTGATGTTTAGATTAGACATAAATGCCCTGCGATTTATCGCGGTGGCATCAGTTGTTCTGTTCCACTTTCAAATTAATTTTCTGCCGGGCGGCTATGCGGGGGTCGACGTTTTCTTTGTAATCTCAGGCTATCTCATGAACGAGATAATCTCCAGACAACCCGTCACACTGTCTTCATCTATCGGATTTTATAAGAAAAGATTCAAAAGGATATATCCCGCGCTGCTGGCAGCCGTCACACTTTATGCAATTATTCTCTTGATAATCAGCCCTCCCAACAGCTTCAAGGATTCTTTTAAAGAGATCGTCCCTGCACTGACATTTACCTCTAATATTTTTTATCTGAAAACCGCGTCGGGCTATTTCTCCAATGCCGCTGACTTTTACTTCCTGCTGCATACCTGGTCGCTGGGTGTAGAATTCCAGTTTTATCTTTGCCTGCCAATATTTTTATTTATTGTTCAGAAGCTGAGAGTCAAGAAGGTGCTTGCCTATGCGTTGATCACCGCAGCGTCATTGGTGTTATGCATTCTGATAGCAAAAAGCCACCCTCAGGCAAACTTCTATCTCCTGCCTACCCGAGCCTGGGAGCTTTTTCTCGGCGCAATGGCATCCAGCATAAAGTGGGAAAATAAATATAAAAAGACCACGGAAATCGTCTGTCTGGTCTTAATTGTCGGCTTCGTTTTAACCTATAAAGAAACAGCCTTCTGGCCCAGCTATCCGACGCTTATCCCTGCTATCGCCACTGCCCTTATTCTGCATGCCGGCGTCAAAAATGAGCAAGTACTGCTAAAAAATCATTACATCCAAAAGATTGGTAAATGGTCTTATTCTATTTATCTGGTTCATTGGCCTATTGTTTCGCTTTTTTATACCAATAACATTGCTTTCTCATTGGCGAATCAGCTTATTGGCATCGCAGTGTCCATATTCCTCGGATACCTGTCTTATGAATTAGTCGAACAGAAGGTTAGATTCTCATGGCTCAAAACCCCGACGGCGGCCATCTGTATTGTGGCGCTGTTCTTTGGGCTTTCATCGGCATCAGTTTCCAGCCAATGGTTGAGCAAAGACGTGGTCTCACTGGATAAATACAGTAACTACATCACCACTGACGCAGGTAAAACGCAGTTTGGGCAGTTGCCGGCACTGTGCTTTATTGAGGGTAGCAATTTGGATTTCAACTATAAGGCCTGCGTTCCAGATAACCAAAAAGGCAAAACCATTTTGTTGCTCGGCGACAGTCACGCCGCTGAATTTTCAGCAGCATTGAAGAAGGAATATAAGAACGATACCGTTCTTCAGGTCACTGCCGCAGGCTGTCCGGCGATTATCGATTCCGTGGGTTCAGCACCCTGCGTCAATCTGATGAATTACGCGTTCAATAAACTCATCCCATCGAGAAAAATAGACGCAATTATCGTGGCAAGCGACTGGTATAACTTCCACACCTATAACGACATCAATAAAGGCATTGAGAAGACCCAGCTTTATCTACAGAAGTTCACGCCAAACGTTTATTTCATCACCCAAACCAAACACTTTAAACCCACCGTCTATCGCTTATTGCAAATTCATGGCAAAACGGCGGATATCAATAGTCTGAGAGAGCGTGACACCGAGGAAACCTATAACGACATGAGAACGCTCTCATCCATTGACCATATCAAGTTCTTTGATCTTTATAACTATGGCTGCCAAGGCAAGCAGTGCGTCTTTGTGAAGGATAATACCGTTCCGATGTTCTTCGACGATAACCACTATAACTACGAATGGACGCGCGAGATAGTGCACGACGTGATAGCAAAAAATATCTAGAGGCGTTTACCGGCGTGGAAAACCACGCCGGTAGTTTTCGTCAAGGTATGACAATCAGCCCTGATAACTGCGGAACAAGGCTTTGCCGCGTAAGAGTCTAATCCCCAGCCAGCCGCCGCACAGCGATAGCAGCACCGCACTCAGGAGAGGCACCGACCACCACAGGACCATATTTGGCTGCCACGGGAAGTCGAAGACTTTACGCTGCAGCAGCCAAAGCGCAGCCTCGGCGCCCACTGCGGCGGCTATGCCTGCGACTAATCCCAGCACCGCGAACTCACACCACAGCGTACTGCGCAGCAGTTTTTTGCTGGCTCCCAGCGTACGGTAAACCACCAGCTCCTGACGGCGCTGACGCATACCGACCTGAATCTGCGCCAGCAACAGCAGCCCGCCACAGAGGATGACCAGGATAACCATCACCTCAAGCGCGCGGCTAACCTGCTGAAGCACATCACCAATCTGGCGCAGGATTGAGCCGATATCCAGCAGGCTTAGCGTCGGGAACTGTCTGTTTAGCTCCACCAGCAGCTGTCCGTTTTCCTGATAATGGAAACTGGTTAGCCAGCTTTGCGGCTGCGCATCGAGCGCGCCCGGCGGGAAGATAAAGTAGAAATTAGGCCGCAGGCTGTCCCAATCGACCTTACGCAGGCTGGTAACTTTGGCACTGAAATCCTGCGTATCGCCGCTAAAGGTCACGGTATCGCCCAGCTTGATGTTCAGACGCTCGGCGATGCCCTGATCGATAGACACCTCACCCGCTTTCGGCGGGCCCTCGCCGGAAATCACCTGATTATGCGACGGCAGTCCCTGCATCCAGGTAAGGTTTAATTCACGGTCCAGCGCCTCACGCCCTGCATCACCCGGGTGGACAAGGTCAGTCGCATCCTGCTGGTTAATTTTGGTGAGCCTGACCCGCACGATAGGGTAGAACGTATCCGGCTCAACCTTGTGCTGGCGCAGGAAGTCAGTCACCTGCGGCACCTGCTCCCTGGTGATATTTAGCAGGAAATAGTTAGGACTATCAGGCGGCAGCTGCTGCTGCCATTGGCTGAGCAGGTCACTTCGCAGTACCAGCAGGAGCGACAGCAGCATGAATGACATCGAAAACGCGGCCAGCTGACTCAGCGTTACCCAGGGTTGGCGCAACAGCCTATTGATAGCCAACCGCAGGCCAAGATGGCTAACGGTCAGGCGGCGAAGGACAAGCAGGCTGAGCCAGCCAATCCCCCCCAGCAGCAGTGAGAGCACCACAATACCGCCCAACAGCGCCCAAAGCAGAGAACTGTTGCCAACCAGCGCGACCAGCAGTCCAACCACCACCAAAATAATCACCGGCAGGAAATAGCGCAGCGGCCAGACATTGGCGACGACGTCCTGCCTCAACACACGCAGCGGCAGCGTCGCCGACAGCTGGCGGTAAGGCCGCAGGCCCACCAGCAGCGAAATAATGACCAATGCCCCCATCGACCACACCCACGGCCAGAGACCCGCAGGGGGTAATTTTGAGGGTAACACCGGCGCCAGCATTTTCATTAACAGGGCCTCAAAGCCCAGCCCGATAATACTGCCCGCTATCGCCGCCAACACTAAAACGGCGACCCATTGCCCAATAATCAATTTTTGCAGCGCACGTCGCCCTGCTCCAAGCGTTTTCAGCACCGCCACCAAATCGTAACGACTGCGGCAGTAATGGTTCATCGAGACCGCAACCGCGGCAATCGACAGCATTAGCGTCAGCAGCGCTGACAGGGTGAGGAATTGCTGCGAACGTTGCAGAGAACGGCTCAACGCCCCGTCAGACTCTTCCATGCCATACCAGCGCTGGTCCGGGCGCAATAGCCCCTTCACCGCTTCGCCGTAGGTTGCAATATTCTGCGCCGAACCGGCAAACATATAACGGTAGGTCAAACGGCTGCCAGGCTGAATCGCACCGGTTTTAGGTACGTCCTGCAAATTCATGATAACTCTCGGCGCGGTCTGGAACGGGTTAAACCCGGAGTCAGGCTCCTGATTAATCACCGCCGCAATACGCAGCGTGGTATCGCCAACGTCGAGGTTGTCTCCGACCTTCAGATTCAGCAACGCCAGCAGTCGAGGCGCAACCAGCACAGTGCCCGGCTGCGGCTTGACGCCCGGAGGCTGGGTGTCGAGATTGCCGTACAGCGGATACGCCAGATCGGTCGCCTTGACCGACGCCAGCTGCGGCGTATTACCGGCAAAGGTCATGGTCATGAACGACAGCTGGCGGCTGACCTTCAGCCCCTGCTGCTGCGCGTCCTGGATCCAGGCTTCGGTAATCGGCCTGGCGGACTCCAACACACGGTCACCGGCAATAAAGTCGCGGCTTTGCTCACTCAGCCCTTTGTCCATACGGTCACTGATGCTGCCAAGTGCCAATACGCAGGCCACGGCCAGCGTTAATGAGAGCCAGACAATCAGCAGCGAGGGCGATCGCCATTCACGCCAAAACCAACGCCAAATCATGCATCCTCCCACAATTTTCCGTCACGCAGTCGCAGGCGCCTCTGACAGCGCGCGGCAAGTTGCTCATCATGGGTAACCAAAATCAGCGTGGTGTGATTATCGCGGTTAAACGAGAACAGCAGGTCGGCGATGCGTTCGCCGGTATGACGGTCAAGATTTCCGGTCGGTTCATCGGCGAAAAGCAGTTTAGGCTTGCCGATAAAGGCGCGCGCCAGCGCAACGCGCTGCTGCTCACCGCCGGAAAGCTGCGCCGGCAGATGATGTAAACGCTCGCCAAGGCCCAGCTGTTTCAACAATTGCACCGCTTGTTCGCGGCTGCTGGCGTCGGTTTCTCCACGCAGCAACGCCGGAAGCTGCACATTTTCGAGGGCGTTCAGGGTCGGTACCAGCATGAACGACTGGAAGACAAAACCGACATTTTTGGCACGCAGCGCCGCACGCCTTTCTTCATTTAGCGCTGATAAGGGTTTTCCCAGCAGCGTGACTTCACCGCTGCTGCCATCATCCAAACCGGCAAGAATACCGAGTAACGTTGATTTTCCTGAACCCGACTCGCCGATCAGCGCAATAGTCTGAGCGGGTTTGACAACCAGCTCAACACCGGACAGGATGGATAACTCATGTTCACCCTGACCAACGTGTTTACTAAGATGATGAACTTCAAGTACGTTTTCCGCTGGCATCTTCCCTTCCTTCTGTTGATGGGAATGTTAAGTTTTCGCGCCGTTGCTGCTGATACGCTGCTGATCGTAGGCGACAGTTTGAGTGCCGTTTACCGATTACCGGCAAACACTTCATGGCCCACGCTACTGAATAATCAGTGGAAAAAGCGTGGTGGCCTGCCTGATATTGTCAACGCAAGCATCAGCGGTGATACGTCTGCGCAAGGTCTGGCTCGCCTGCCTGGACTGCTGCAACAGCATCACCCGCGCTGGGTGTTGATTGAGCTGGGCGCTAACGACGGGCTGCGCGGTTTTGCGCCGCAGACCATCAGCCAAACGCTCGGCCAGATAGTGACTTTGGTGAAGCAGGCCCATGCCGAGCCGCTGTTAATGCAGATTCGTCTGCCGCCAAACTACGGTAAACGCTACAACGATGCGTTTTATGCGATTTATCCGGCACTGGCCAAACAGGCTGATATCCCGCTGGTTCCTTTCTTTATGGAACAGGTCGCTATCAAACCAGAATGGATGCAGGACGACGGGCTTCACCCGAATCAGGCGGCGCAAAGCTTTATTGCCGACTGGATGTCCGGCAAGCTGGCACCTTTGGTTGCTCCATCAATGAGTAAACCATAATCTCCAAATATTTGGGGCGTTTAACAGGTAAAGTTATGCAAAAAGCGGTTCTGATTACCGGTTGTTCGAGTGGAATTGGCCTTGCTGCCGCTCAGTATCTCCGCAATCGCGGATATCGCGTACTCGCGGCATGCCGTAAAGCGCAGGATATCGACAACCTGCGCCAGCTAGGTTTTGAAACTATCGAACTGGACCTCGACGACAAGCACAGCGTCGCACGCGCGGCTGCCGAGGTGATTGAACTCACCGGAAATCGTCTATATGCGCTGTTCAACAATGCCGGATACGGCGTTTATGGCTCACTGCACACCGCGAGCCGCGAACAGTTTGAACAGCAGTTTTCGACCAATGTTTTCGGGACCCACCAGCTAACCCAGCTGCTGCTTCCGGCGATGTTGGCACACGCAGAGGGCCGTATTATTCAAACCAGCTCGGTGCTGGGTCTGGTCACGACGCCGAACCGCGGGGTGTATGCGGCCAGCAAATATGCGCTCGAGGCCTGGTCAGATACGCTCCGAATGGAGCTGCACGGCACGGGCATTCATGTCAGCCTGATTGAGCCGGGTCCACTGCACAGCAACTTTACACTGAACGTTAAACAGACACAGTCGGACAAGCCGATTATTAATCCGAGTCTGGCTGACAAATTTACGCTGGGTGCAGAGGCAGTGTTGCCAAAATTACGCCATGCTTTAGAGAGTCCACGGCCGAAATTACGCTATCCGGTTACCTTGATTACTCACGCGGTTGTGGTGGCGCGCCGCCTGTTACCCGCCCGTTTGCTGGACAGGCTGCTCAGGGGAAATAGTTGATACCCCGTCTTGAACAACCCTAAATCGCCCCCATTTAGGTACTAAACGGAACGGACGAGAGAGAAAAGAATTCATGCTTGCACAACCTTTATCAATAGATATTACCGAATCCAATCTTCACCAAACGCTGGAGCAGTCAATGACTGTGCCAGTGATGTTTTATTTCTGGTCTGAACGCAGCCAGCATTGCCTAATCCTCGGCCCTATCCTTGAAAAACTGGCCGCAGAGTACGCGGGTCAGTTCATTCTCGCCAAGGTAGACTGCGACGCGCAGCAGGCTATCGCCGGACAGTTCGGTCTGCGTTCAATTCCTGCCGTCTACCTCTTCCAGGATGGTCAGCCGGTCGATGGTTTCCAGGGCCCACAGCCTGAAGAAGTCATTCGCGAGCTATTGAGCAAAGTTCTGCCTAAAGAAGAAGAGATCAAAACCGCACAGGCTATCGAGCTCATGCAGCAAGGTAAGGTGATTGACGCCCTGCCTCTGTTGAAAGACGCCTGGCAACTCAGCAATCAGCGGAGCGACATTGGCCTTTCACTGGCCGAGGCCCAGATTCTGCTTAACCGCAGTGAAGACGCAGAAGCGGTGCTGGCGACCATTCCACTGCAGGACCGCGATACCCGTTATCAGGGGCTAGTCGCGCAGATTGACCTGCTGAAACAGGCCGCTGACACCCCAGAGATCCAGCAACTTCAGCAGCAGATCGAGAAAGATCCGCAGAACGTCGATTTGGCCGTTCAGCTTGCGTTGCAGTTGCATCAGGTTGGCCGCAATGAAGAGGCGCTCGAGCTGTTGCTTGGCCATCTGAAGAAAGACCTGGCTGCCGGTAATGGCGCGGCGCGTAAAACGCTGATGGATATTTTGGCCGCCCTCGGCACCGGTGATGCATTAGCCGCAAAATATCGTCGCCAGCTTTACTCACTGCTTTACTAGTCACACCTGTCTACTCCTGATAATGCCTTACTGCACGCTGTGTTTCCCTCTCTCGACTACAGCGTGCAGTTTCTGGGATACGTCTCCCGTCATACGCCTCCTCTCTGAACTATCCTTTAATCATTACCGCTTTGTCTAAATATGCGATGATTTACCCGCAGCGGCAGTTTGCCCGCTGGCACAGGGAAACGGTTTACCCGACATTTCGGGATATCTCATTACAGGAGTTTCACCATGCTGACTTTTATACCCGTTGTGGTCATTTTTGCGCTGATCGTGGTATTTGCAGGGGTCAAAATTGTGCCTCAGGGTTTTCAATGGACGGTTGAACGCTTTGGTCGCTACACCAAAACCCTGATGCCAGGCCTGACGCTGGTCGTGCCCTTCATGGACCGTATTGGTCGTAAAATCAACATGATGGAGCAAGTACTGGATATCCCTTCACAGGAGATAATCTCGCGCGACAACGCCAACGTCGCTATTGACGCCGTGTGCTTTATTCAGGTCATCGATCCTGCCCGCGCCGCGTATGAGGTCAGCAACCTTGAGCAGGCGATAGTTAATCTCACCATGACCAACTTTCGAACCGTGCTAGGCTCGATGGAGCTCGACGAAATCCTGTCGCAGCGCGACAACATCAACGCTCGCCTGCTGCATATTGTCGATGAGGCCACCAATCCCTGGGGTGTGAAAATCACCCGTATCGAAATTCGTGACGTTCGACCACCGGCCGAACTGGTTTCCGCGATGAATGCGCAGATGAAGGCTGAACGAACAAAACGTGCCGATATTCTTGAAGCCGAAGGGATCCGTCAGTCAGCGATCCTCCGCGCCGAAGGCGAAAAGCAGTCGCAGATCCTCAAGGCAGAAGGTGAACGCCAGTCGGCATTTTTACAGGCTGAAGCGCGTGAGCGTAGCGCCGAGGCAGAAGCCAAGGCAACGCAGATGGTGTCAGCGGCAATCGCGGCCGGTGATGTCCAGGCCATTAACTATTTTGTGGCACAGAAATACACTGAAGCACTGACCAAAATCGGGTCGGCTAACAATAGCAAAGTGATTATGATGCCGCTGGATGCCACCAGCCTGATGGGCTCGATTGGCGGTATCGCGGAATTGCTGAAAGAAACCAAAGGCGGAAAATAATGCTGCAGCAGTTGATGGCAAGTCCACATCTGTTCTGGTTATCGCTCGGGGGCCTGCTTCTGGCCGCCGAAATGCTCGGTGCCAGCGGTTATCTGCTGTGGAGCGGCGTGTCAGCCGCACTAGTCGGCGCGCTTATCTGGCTGGTGCCGCTGCCGTGGGAATGGCAAGGCGTGGCCTTCGCCGTGCTCACCGTCATTGCCGCCCTGCTTTGGGCCGCATGGCTTAAACGCAAAACCACGGTTAGCGAATCAAACGCCAGTCTTAACCAACGCGGTCAGCAGATGGTCGGTCTACACGGCCATTTGCTCGAGCAACCGGAGAATGGCTACAGCCGCATTCGCATCGGCGACAGCACCTGGCGGGTCAGCTGTGCGGACAGCCTGAATATCGGTGAAGAGGTCACCGTGACAGGCGTTGAAGGGAACACCTTACGCGTCATGCCCAGCCATTAATACCGTACTCGCGGAATAACCTATTTGTGGCAGCAGCCGCTCAGATTCTCAATGATTGGGCAGAATGCGCCGTCGTCACCCGGACAAGACTCCGCAAGCGCCAGCAGCCGCTGGCGCATTTCTTTTAATTCCTCGATGTGTCGCCCAATTTCCTGCGCTTTTTCTAGCGTTCGCGCTTTTACATCGGCACTGTGGCGCTGCGGATTATTGAACAGCGCGACCAACTCCTGGCACTCCTCCAGGGTAAATCCCACCTGACGTGCCTGTCGCAACAGCGTCAGTTCTTCAATCTGTTTGGGCGCATAACTGCGGTAGCCGTTTTCGCTGCGCATGGGTGCCGTGACCAGGCCCTTTTCCTCATAAAAGCGAATTGCTTTACTGGTTAAACCGGTTTTTTTTGCTACGTCGCTAATATTCATTTCGCCTCCTTGACCTTCACCTTGCTGGAAGGTTTATTGTATATCATGACGAGGAATTGACGACTTATTCACCTTAAACAGGGCACAAATCGCCCAGAGGAAATAATTATGGCTAACACCACCGTATTGGCCCTTGAGGGCTTATCCTGCGGTCACTGTGTGGCATCTACGCGCAAAGCGCTGGAAGCCGTTGCGGGGGCACAGCAGGTTGATGTGACAATCGACAAGGCCGTGATTACCGGCGAGGCAAGCAGCCAGAGCCTGATCGACGCCGTCGAGAACGCGGGTTATCACGCCAAGCTTCAGGCGGATGACGCGTCCCCAAAATCTGAGCCGCTGACTCTGCCTGAAATGTCTTTGCCGGAACGTCAGTCAGCGGCAACCCTTTCTGTTCCGGCATCCAACGAAACGACTCCCGCGGCAGACGACGACAGCGTTCAACTTCTGCTTAGCGGAATGAGCTGTGCCAGCTGCGTATCGAAAGTGCAACAAGCCCTCGAGCGCGTTGATGGCGTCACCCGCGCCAATGTGAATCTGGCCGAGCGCAGCGCGCTGGTTCGGGGTGCGAAAAACACCCAGGCGCTGATAGATGCGGTTGAAAAGGCCGGATACGGCGCTGAAATTATTATCGATGAAACGCTGCGTCGCGAGCGGCAGCAGCAAACTGCACGCAGCAGTATGATTCGTTTTAGCTGGCAGGCAGCGCTGGGACTGGCGGCCGGTATTCCGTTAATGGCCTGGGGGCTGTTTGGCGGCGAGATGATGGTCACCGACGAGAATCGTAGCGGTTGGCTGGTCGTCGGGCTGCTCACACTGGCGATTATGATCATCGCAGGCGGCCATTTTTATCGCAGTGCCTGGAAAAGCCTCCTGCGCGGTAGCGCCAATATGGACACGCTGGTCTCGTTAGGCACCGCGGCAGCCTGGATTTTCTCGTTTCTGGTCACTCTATGGCCAGACTCTTTCCCCATGCAGGCGCGCCACCTCTATTACGAGGCAGCAGTCATGATAATCGGCCTGATCAATCTGGGTCATGCGCTGGAGCAGCGCGGCCGTCAGCGTTCGTCAAAGGCGCTTGAGCGCCTGCTCGACCTCACGCCACCAACCGCACGGGTAATGACCGACAAGGGTGAAAAAACGCTGCCGCTGGCAGACGTACAGCAGGGGATGCTGTTACGCCTGACTACGGGCGATCGTGTGCCGGTTGACGGTGAGATTCATCAGGGTGAAGCCTGGTTTGACGAGGCAATGCTGACCGGCGAACCTATTGCGCAGCACCGCACTCCCGGTGAGAAAATCAGCGCGGGTACCCAGGTGCAAGACGGCAGCGTGCAGTTTATTGCTCGTGCCGTAGGTGGACAAACTCAGCTGTCGCGAATTATCAACCTGGTGCGCGAGGCCCAGAGCAGTAAGCCGCAAATCGGCAAACTGGCGGACCGAATTTCGGCAGTCTTTGTTCCGACAGTGGTGCTCATTGCGCTGCTCAGTGGCGCAGTCTGGTTCTTCTTCGGCCCGCAGCCGCAGCTGATGTATACGCTGGTTATCGTAACAACGGTCCTTATCATCGCCTGTCCTTGTGCTCTGGGGCTGGCAACACCGATGTCGATTACTGCGGGCGTAGGCCGCGCCGCCGAGTTTGGTGTGCTGGTAAAAGACGCTGATGCGCTACAAAAGGCCAGTTCGCTGACCACGCTGGTGTTCGATAAAACCGGCACGCTTACCGAAGGTAAACCTCAGGTTATCGACGTTCATCTGTTTAATGCTAACGAGCAGCAGCAGGCGCTGAGGCTAGCCGCTTCGCTTGAGCAGGGGTCTCATCACCCGCTCGCCCAAGCAATTGCCGAGAAAGCGGCCGGTATGGCTCTTTCACCGGTTACCGATTTCCGAACTCACGGCGGGCTCGGGGTCAGTGGGCATCTTGGCGCTACCGCCCTACTGCTCGGTAACCGGGAACTGCTCGAACAACATCAGGTAGATTGCCATGAAGCCGATACGCTGCTGGCGAAACAGGCTGCCGAAGGTTTTACGCCAGTGCTGCTGGCCGCCAACGGCAAGGTTGTGGCGTTGTTCTCGATACGCGATTCCCTACGCGAAGACAGCATCGATGCGCTGCGTCGCCTGCATCGTGCGGGGTATAAGCTGGTGATGCTGACCGGCGATAATCCTGTTACCGCCAACGCCATTGCGAGACTCGCTGGAATCGATGACGTTATTGCAGGCGTCAGGCCCGAGGGCAAGGCCGAAGCCATCAAGACGCTTCAGGCCCGCGGTGAGCAGGTGGCGATGGTTGGTGACGGTATCAACGATGCACCGGCCCTGGCACAGGCAGACGTGGGGATTGCCATGGGCGGCGGCAGCGACGTTGCGATTGAAACCGCCGCTATTACGCTGATGCGCCCTAGCCTGCACGGCGTTGCCGATGCGCTGGCGTTGTCCAAAGGCACGCTGCGCAATATGAAGCAGAACCTGATGGGGGCATTTGTTTACAACGTGATTGGTATTCCGATTGCCGCCGGGGTGCTGTTCCCGCTGACGGGCACGCTGCTCAGCCCGATTGTTGCCGGTGCAGCGATGGCGCTGTCATCGATTACTGTCGTAGCCAACGCCAACCGACTGCTGCATTTCAGACCCGATAACACCCCATCTATTAAGTAAATGTGCGATAGAGAGTTTTCCCCCTGTTCCTAATTGCGCGCAGGCGATAGCATGAAAAGCAATTGGAATAGGGAGACTATGAATGATACGGGAACTTGTAATTCGCCTGGCTCGCTGGACCGGGCTGCTTTCTCCCACGCAATACCCATATCCTGCTATCGATATTACGCTGCCGGGTGGGCGCAACTTTCATCTGGTGGGCAGTATCCACATGGGGACACAAGACATGTCTCCGCTGCCGAAACAACTGATTCGAAAGGTGGCGCAGGCCGATGCGCTGATTGTCGAAGCCGACATCAGCGGCAATGAATCGCCGTTCGGCGAACCCGCCCCGCTGCCACCGCTGGTGGAACGCATCGACGAGCAGCAGTATCAACATATCGAGCGGCTGTGCGATGAGCTGGGCGTGCCAATGTATTCTCTCATTGCCCTGCCGTGCTGGCAGATAGCGTTAATGTTACAGGCAACACAGGCGCAGCGTTTAGGGCTACGCGGAGAGTACGGCATCGACTTTCAGCTGCTGACCTATGCAAAAACTCATGCAAAGAGAGTCATTGAGCTGGAAGGGGCAGAGCAGCAGCTCGAATTGCTACATCAATTACCTGAAGGCGGGCGTAGCCTGCTTGATGACACTCTTACCCACTGGCACACTAATGCCAGACTCTTGCAAACCATGATCAGCTGGTGGCTGGACAGCCGTCCGTCCGTTGGCATCGAGCAGCTCCCCGCCACCTTTGGTAACGTGCTTTACGATGTGCTTATGCATCAACGTAATCAGCGCTGGAAGCGACTGCTGGAAAATATGCCCGCAGGAAACTACGTCGTCGCCGTCGGCGCGCTGCATCTTTATGGCGAAGGTAACCTTCCCAACCTGCTGAATCAGAAGAATTAAAAATGGAATTTGTTGCGGGATAAAACTCGGGATAAAAAAATGGCCAATATTTCTATTGGCCAGTCAAAGAGGAATTTCATTTTTATTAATTATCGCGGCAACATGGCATTCTTGAGGAATCCATGCCGGCGCGCGTAGGTTAGCAACGTGTTTGACATCTGGCAACACTCAAAATGATTAAAAACCGCACAGAACGATTGATTTTCGTACTTTAGTCTTTAGTATCAAAAGATTGAGCAAAGTGATTATTTTTTTACGTAATCAAGTCGCCGCCTGTGAAAAGCCGACTTTGTTAAATGGAAAAGAGAAATGACACCCGCCGTAAAACTTTTGGAAAAAAATAAAATCAGCTTCACGCTGCATGCCTACGAGCACAGCAGCGATGAAACCAATTTTGGCGATGAAGCGGTAAAGAAATTGGGGCTAGATGCCGCCCAGGTTTACAAAACGCTGCTGGTGGCCTTAAACGGTGAGGCTAAAAACCTGGCCGTTGCCGTTACGCCAGTCGCGGCCCAGCTCGATCTCAAGAAGGTTGCCAAAGCGTTGGGTGCCAAAAAGGCCGACATGGCCGATCCCCAGCTGGCTCAGCGTGTAACCGGTTATCTCGTCGGTGGGATCAGTCCTTTGGGGCAGAAAAAACTGCTGCCGACGGTTATCGACAGTCCGGCTCAACAGTTTTCGACTATTTTTGTCTCCGGGGGCAAACGTGGCCTCGATCTTGAGCTCTCGGCAGCGGATTTGTGTCAATTATTAAACGGGCGCTTCGCCGATATCGCTAAACGAGATTGACGGCACTACGCTGAATTCACCCTGCAAATATATAATAATGAGCCTCCAATGACAGATAGCATAGAATCCAAAATCCCTCCAAAGGAGAGTGCGTTAAAAGGCACCGCCTTCAAGGTGTTGACCGCCATCAGCGTCTCACATCTGCTTAACGACATGCTCCAGTCGCTGATTCTGGCGATTTATCCCCTGCTGCAAAAAGAGTTCACTCTGAGTTTTACGCAGATAGGCATGATAACCCTGACCTACCAGGTAACCGCCTCGCTGCTTCAGCCGTTAATTGGTCATTACACCGACAAGCATCCGAAGCCCTACTCCCTGCCGGTGGGCATGGGCTTTACGCTTGCAGGTCTACTGCTGCTGGCGGTCGCGCAAAGCTTTGGCGTGATCCTCATCGCCGCCGCGCTGGTAGGTACCGGTTCTTCGGTGTTTCATCCCGAGTCTTCGCGGGTGGCACGTATGGCCTCAGGCGGGCGTCACGGTCTGGCACAGTCGCTGTTTCAGGTCGGCGGTAACTTCGGCAGCGCCCTGGGGCCACTGCTGGCCGCGGTTATCATCGCACCTTATGGAAAAGGTAATGTAGCCTGGTTCTCTCTGGCCGCGCTGCTGGGTATGGTCGTGCTGTTACAGGTCAGCCGCTGGTATAGCCACCAGCAACAGCTGGCGAAGAAGCGTGGACCAGCACCGGTCGCCGTGAGTCTCTTGCCAAAACGTACCGTCGTGAAGTCACTGACTATTCTGTTGGTGCTGGTTTTCTCGAAGTATTTCTATCTGACCAGTCTGAGCAGTTATTACACCTTCTATTTGATTCACAAGTTTGGCGTTTCCATTCAGGAGGCGCAGTTCCACCTGTTCGCCTTCCTGCTGGCAGTCGCGGCGGGCACGATTCTTGGCGGTCCGATTGGCGACAAGATTGGTCGTAAATACGTGATTTGGGTGTCTATCCTCGGTGTTGCGCCCTTCACTCTGCTGCTGCCACACGCCAACTTGCTGTGGACCAGCGTTCTGAGTGTGATTATAGGGGTGATTCTGGCCTCGGCATTTTCGGCGATTCTGGTCTACGCACAGGAGCTTATTCCGGGCAAGGTCGGCATGGTTTCCGGATTGTTCTTCGGTCTGGCGTTTGGGATGGGTGGTCTGGGGGCGGCGGTATTAGGCTACGTGGCCGATAAAACCAGCATTGAGCTGGTGTATCAAATTTGCGCATTCCTGCCGCTTTTAGGGATATTGACCGCGTTCCTGCCGAATCTCGAACGTAAATCTACGTAAAGACCCGCTCTATGTCATTTCATTAGGCTGATATTGCACTTTTTCTATCGCAAGATAACGTGCTTTATCAGCCTTTTTCACCTTAATGTAATACAAACATTCCCTTCATAAGGTTTTATCAGTATCCCTCGCATTTATCTTATTTTTAAAATTAATTTCTCACCTAAAATTAATTTTTTAACTTAAACTGAAAACACCAGGTTCACGCTGTTCCGTGCATAACGAGAGGGAATCTTGATGCATAATTCCACCCCATTGATTACGACAATTGTTGGCGGGCTGGTTCTCGCCTTTCTTCTCGGCATGCTGGCCAATCGTCTACGTATTTCGCCGCTAGTCGGCTATCTCGCCGCCGGGGTATTGGCGGGTCCTTTTACTCCCGGTTTTGTTGCAGATACCTCACTGGCTCCCGAACTCGCCGAGATAGGCGTTATCCTGCTGATGTTTGGCGTCGGGCTGCATTTCTCCCTTAAAGATCTGTTAGCGGTAAAGTCTATCGCTATTCCCGGAGCCATCGCTCAGATTGCCGTAGCGACGCTGTTGGGGATGGGCCTTTCGCACTTTCTCGGCTGGGATCTGACCAGTGGGCTGGTATTTGGCCTCTGCCTCTCGACCGCCAGTACGGTAGTACTGCTGCGCGCACTGGAAGAGCGGCAACTAATAGACAGTCAACGCGGTCAAATCGCCATCGGCTGGTTGATAGTTGAAGATTTGGCGATGGTGTTGACGCTAGTCCTGCTCCCCGCCATCAGCAATATGATGGGCAATCAGCACGTCAGTTTCGGCCAGCTGTTTACTGAATTAGCCATCACGCTTGGCAAAGTGGTCGCCTTTATTATTCTAATGATTGTTGTCGGTCGTCGTCTGGTGCCCTGGATACTGGCAAAATCCGCTAGCACGGGTTCGCGTGAGCTCTTTACGCTGGCGGTTCTGGCGCTGGCTCTCGGTATTGCCTTTGGCGCGGTAGAGTTCTTTGATGCCTCGTTTGCGCTGGGTGCCTTCTTTGCAGGTATGGTACTTAACGGATCCGAGCTGAGCCAGCGTGCAGCACATGACACCCTGCCACTGCGTGATGCATTTGCAGTGTTATTTTTTGTCTCGGTCGGCATGCTGTTCGACCCGATGATCCTGATTCATGAACCGCTGGCCGTGCTGGCAACGCTGGCGATTATCCTGTTTGGCAAGTCTGCGGCCGCCTTCCTGCTGGTGAAAATGTTTGGCCATTCGCAGCGCACGGCATTAACGATTTCCGTGAGTCTGGCGCAAATCGGCGAGTTTGCCTTTATCCTTGCCGGGTTGGGCATCTCGTTAGGCATGCTGTCTGAACACGCGCGTAACCTGGTTCTCGCGGGTTCAATTCTCTCCATAATGCTTAATCCGCTGCTGTTTTCCCTCCTGGAAAGCTATCTCGCCAAAACCGAGGTCATTGAGGATCAAAGTCTTGAGGAAATCGTGGAAGACGAAGCACAGACGCCGGTCGCATTCTGCGATCATGCCTTGATTGTGGGCTACGGACGCGTCGGCAGTCTGCTGGGTGCCAAGCTCATACAGCAGGGGATCCCGCTGGTGGTGATTGAAAATTCCCGACCACGCGTAGAGGCGCTGCGCGAACAGGGCATCAGTGCGGTACTCGGCAATGCGGCTAATCAGGAAATTATGACGCTAGCCGGTCTGGAATGTGCCCGCTGGCTGCTGCTAACCATTCCAAACGGCTATGAGTCTGGGGAAATCATCGCCTCGGCGCGGGCCAAACGCCCGACCATCGAGATAATCGCCCGCGCGCACTACGATGATGAAGTGACCTACATCATGGCACGCGGGGCGGACAAGGTCGTGATGGGCGAGCGCGAGATAGCCAACAATATGCTCGACTCGATCAACATCGGGATGGCGATGCCGCCCAGAGCCGAAGGTTGCACGATTTGACGACTAACCTAGGTTCGGTGTCCAGAGCTGACATAAGTCAGTGATTCGGGCGCGCGAAAGAAGCCAATGCCGCTAGGGTGTTCAGAGACGCTTAATGTTAATCCTCGAAGCCATGGACACCGTAGCCAGGCGGCAATTGAGCAAGTCCCGATGAGCTGACATAAGTCAGTGATTCGGGCGCGCGAAAGAAGCCAACGCCGCTACGGTGTTCAGGGACGCTTAATGTTAATCCTCGAAGCCATGGACACCGTAGCCAGGCGGCAATTGAGCAAGTCCCGATGAGCTGACATAAGTCAGTGATTCGGGCGCGCGAAAGAAGCCAACGCCGCTACGGTGTTCAGGGACGCTTAATGTTAATCCTCGAAGCCATGGACACCGTAGCCAGGCGGCAATTGAGCAAGTCCCGATGAGCTGACATAAGTCAGTGATTCGGGCGCGCGAAAGAAGCCAACGCCGCTACGGTGTTCAGGGCGACGAGGATTTTTAGTACTCCCAGTAAGACTCTTCGAGACTGTCCTCTCTTTCAGGCAAACCTCGCGTCAGGCGCGGAGAGTGTTGGTTCAGCACCTGATAGCTTACGCGGTTGGCGTATTTACAGACCTGCGCCAATGACGAATAGGTCAGATAGTCGCGCGCGTGTTTGCTGGAGTTTGGTACCGACATACGATGGAAACCGTTGGCGGCAATGTCGTGCAGCAGCGCTGAAAGCGCGCCATCGCCAGCCCCGTTGGTGTTCATGATTTTCTCGGGTCCGCCCATATAAGGCGCAATATGGGAGAAAATCTTCAGCGGTTGGGTGCAGCTTTCACGACGCATCGCGCGGCTAAATTCATACTGGTTAAACTCGGCGATTGCACCCGGCAACAGCGGATGATTGGTGGCACGCTTGAAGGCCTCTTCGGTGTAGCTGCCCATATAAAGCCCGCTCGGACCTGCAGTACACAGCACCAAATCGGCCCACTCCAGCGCCTGATTGACCGCCATCAGCGGATCCCCCAAGCCGGTCAGCGCGCAGGCCTCATCTTCGTTCATCGCCAGAATGGTCACATTTTCACGGATAAATTCGCGCCAACCTTCGGGATCGTCGGCGATGACGTACTGCGTGCCGAGAGTTAACACCACCGGAACCTGGTACTTCTTCGCATACTTGATCGCCTGCCTTGTTGCTTCAGGCATAGGATCACCCGCTTCGCCGCGCAGCAGGTAAGAAGTCAGCACCAGTGCCGAAGCACCGGCTATTACCTCTTCAGGAATGCTCTCAGGACGCAACTGATTCATGTGCCCCGGGCTGATAGCAAAGGTGCGTTCACCGCTTTCATTGATCAACGTAAAACAGCGACCAATCGCGCCATCGACGCCCTGCAGGTAGTCAAGATCGGTACGGCTAGAGGTATTGCACAGGTAGCGATAAGCGTAGCTGCCAATCTTCACGTTGCTGCACATCACGCCAAGCAGCACAGAGCGGTCGTCGGCCAGCACCGAATAGTTGTGCAGCGTGTTACCGATGGTGCCACCGGCAAACTGATGGGTAATCAGAGACTGACTAACCAACTCCTGATACAGGCGCTCGGCGCTGTCGTCGTCGATCAGGCTCGACTGCCCCGCGACGAGGCCGTAACGCGCGATGACCTCGTCATCAACCCGGGCTTCAATATCCACCAGCGTCTGATCGATGCCTACGATGTAAGAAGCATTGGCCTCTGGCTCGGTATGCATATTTTTCTGCACCGACTCATGCAACATGGAGTCACGCAGCAGGGGATCGCGGGCGCTAACGGGGAAATAGTGTTTGGATTTACGTTTACCGGGAAATTTCATGAAGTTTGGGCACGGGCAGTGAGACAGACGCGAATGTTATCACACGAAAACAATGGATTCAGGAGAGTTATTATCCGGATGGCGTGCGCGTCAGCCGGATAATCGAGTCTGGCAGGATTAGAAGTGTTGCGTAACCAGTTGCTGCATCATGTCGATATGATCGTTACGATCGTTAAGCGCTTCAATGTACTCAAACTTTTCACCACCGGCGTGCAGGAACAGCTCGCGGTTCTCACCGTTTATCTCCTCGATGGTCTCAAGACAGTCGGCGGAGAATCCCGGGCAGATAACCTGAATATGTTTCACGCCCTGTCCCGGCAGGCTTTCCATCGTTTCATCTGTGTACGGCGTTAACCAAGGCTCACGGCCAAAGCGTGACTGGAAGGTCAGCATGATTTTCCCGGCGGGCAGCTGCAGCGCCGTAGTCAGCGCCTGCGTGGTTGCCTGACAGCGCTGCTGATAGTCGTCGCCCAGCGTCACGAAACGTTTAGGAATACCGTGGAAAGACAGCACCAGCCGGTCCGGTTCGCCGTGTTTCTCAAAGGATTCCAGAATACTGGCCTTTAGCGCGGCGATGTAGGCCGGATGCTCAGCGTAATCGCGGATAAAACTGACAGAAGGCAGGCGACGCTGCTCCTTAAGCACGCGCGCTACGCCGTCAAATACCGAGGCACTGGTCGAACAGGAATATTGTGGATAAAGCGGCAATACCACCATTTTGGTCACTCCGCGCTCTATCAGGCGGCCAATGCCATCTTCGAGGCTTGGTTTGCCATAGCTCATCGCCAGCTCAACCGGGGTATCCGGGAAACGTGCTGCCAGCGCCTTTTGCTGACGCAGGCTGTAGACCATCAGCGGCGAACCTTCGTCCATCCATACCGATTTATACAGTTTGGCTACGCGCGGTGAACGGAACGGCAGGATAACGCCTTGCAGTATCGGCCACCAAATCAGTCGATTGGTATCAACAACGCGAATATCACTTAAAAACTCAGCCAGAAAACGTTTTACCGCGGGGGTGGTTGGAGCTTCCGGGGTTCCTAGGTTGACCAGTAACACACCGAATTTCGTCTGCATCATGCTGAATTCCCTAAATAATATTGCTAATTTTTTAACACAGGGCAAGTGACCTGTCTGAATGCGACCTTATTGTAACCAAACTCAGGCAAATCGGAACCGATAACAGTAAATGGGATTAACAATCAATGCTATCAGCAAGGGGGAAATGAGGGAAAAACAAAGGCGACCTAAGTCGCCTCTGATAACGTTTGCGTACCGTGCAGGAAATTAACCCAGGATCGCAGCCAGTTCTTCGCGAACTTCAGACACTTTTTGGGTGCCGTCGATTTTAACGTATTGGGTGTTGCCGGCTTCTGCTTCTTTACCGTAGTAAGAAACCAGTGGCTCGGTCAGCTCATGGTACTCGACCAGGCGCTTGCGAACGGTTTCTTCCTGATCGTCTTTACGAGTCGTCAGTTCTTCGCCGGTCACGTCGTCTTTACCTTCAACCTGCGGTGGGTTGAATTTAACGTGGTAAACGCGGCCTGAAGGTGCGTGCACGCGACGACCTACGATACGATCAACGATCAGTTCGTCAGGAACATCGAATTCCAAAACGAAGTCAACGCTGATGCCCGCTTCTTTCATGGCGTCGGCCTGTGGAATGGTGCGTGGGAAACCATCCAGCAGGAAACCGTTGCGGCAATCTTCCTGGGTAATACGTTCTTTTACCAGAGCGATAACCAGTTCGTCGGTAACCAGTTTACCGGCGTCCATAATTTCTTTGGCTTTCTTGCCGAGGTCACTTCCGGCCTTAACAGCTGCGCGCAACATATCACCGGTAGAAATTTGCGGAATCCCGTATTTCTCCATGATGAATTGAGCCTGAGTACCCTTACCTGCGCCCGGAGCGCCCAGCAGAATGATACGCATTGCGTAAATCCCCTTGCATGTAATTTTATAAAAAGTCGAAAACGGTCAACCATACCATTCTGCGCCCCCTTCCTCAAGAAAGGGGGCGGCAAGTTAGCGATTAAACGCCAACTATCAGGCAATGGCTGTCTGTTTTTTAGCCTGCAAGGTTTGCGAAATGACGGCAACGATAATGATACACCCGCCGATCACCGCGTTTGGCGTCGGTGCTTCGTTCAGGAAAACATAAATCCACAGTGGAGCCAGCGCGGTTTCGAGCAACAGGAAAAGTCCAGCATTCGCCGGTGGCACATAGCGGGTCGAAAGTGAAATCAGACCCATGGCAACAGGAATGATCAGTGCCCCTTCAATCACCAGCCACAGCCACTGCTCTGCATGCAGGTCAGCAACGGTTGTCAGCAGGCCAGTACCAGCAAAGGCAGGCACAACAACCGAGGCCAGCACGCCGCCGAGCGAAGGCAGTCCCAACGTGCCCTGCTCGACGCGTGAGGCAAAGATAAACGCCAGCGCCATACAGACGGCAGTTGCCAGAGCAAAGTAGTTGGCGGTTGCATCAACGCCCGCCTGCCTTCCTGACATCACGATAACCACGCCGAGCATACCGACTACCGCCGCAACCATCAGCGACTTGTCAATTTTAGTGGCAAAGAACAGCCGCGAAATAATCGCCGATACGAAGGGTGTTGAAGAGATAATCACCAGAACGGTTGCCACATTGCCGCGATTAAGCGCGTTAACGAAACAGGCCGACGACGCGCAGAAAAACAGTACTGAGAGCAGGTTTTGTCGGGTTATCCACGGCACACCCAGCACCGCACGACTCTTGGGGACTAACAACCACACGGCAAAGACCACTGCCCACATCAGCAATCCCCGCAGCACCACAATCAGCCACGAATTATGCACTGCCATGAGACGGATAAATACCGAATCGGTACTGAGAATAACCCCACCGAGAATGCCGATCAGGTTACCGTTTACTGCACTTGATTTACTCATCTTATATTCCATAGTTTTGAAATATCTTCAAAAACACTGCCGGTACAATTTACCGGCCGTCCATGCTTTCCACGCATCCAGCGGGACAAGCGGAGGGTACCGCTATGTTCGAAATAGCTTCCGTTCATCTCCTTCACCGCCTTGCGCTGCTCGTGCGAAAATGACGGCACCTTGAAACAGCAGAAAGGCAGACCCGGTTCGCCGATTGACTGCAGTCTTTCGCCGTCGGGCAGCCAAAGATCGATGGCATCCACGCTGGCAACGTTGTAGGGCTGCCACCCGGGGGTATTAATCGTTTCGAGCGCCATCGTGAGCGGGGTTTCCGACACCGTCGCTCGCTCGAAGAGACGCAGCTCGCTGCGTAGCAGCATGCTGTACTCTTCCGGGCGCACCGCAATCAGCGTCAGGCCTACCGCGACCGAGGCGTGCTTGTGCAACGGCGCTAAAAATATCGAACCCTGCTTAATCAGGTCATCATGCATGTTGGTCGCAAAACTGTGAGATGCGTCCACCACGATGCCCTTCGCCGGATGATGAAGTCGGTTCAACTCGCCGGTGTAAGGGTTAACGTGCGTCACAATCTGCACGCCGCTGTTTTCTCTGCCTTCCGCCACTGCGTGGGGAAAGAGCATATCAATCGGCTGATAATGCTGATGATTCGCCAGGCTCAGTGAAATATTTTGCTTATGTAGTAAGTGGGACAGCATCGCCAACCCGACGCTGACCGACTGCACCATAAACACATCGTATTGCTCCAGACGGTAAACTTCGGTGAGTTTCTCCCGCAGAACTTCACGCAGCTGATTCACTTTTTTGTAGAAGTGTCCGCCGCCGTGCAGCTTCTGGAGCTGGGGTGACAATGCTGAAGGATCCATTAGTCGATCAACTCCTTCTGGTAGAGCAAAGGAAGCACGTTGTCGCGAAACACTGAGCCCACGCCGACTTCGCAAGGCGGCTTACGGTAATTGACCCAGGCAATCTCGGCGATTTCCGAGCTGGCGACAGGCTGACCGACGACTTCAACCTGATAAACGTGGTTCTCGATGGCTACGGATTCGAACTCCGCGATGCCATGAAACAGGCCGAAAGGCTTGATTTCTGCCGCTTCAACGTTGAGCTCTTCCTTAAGTTCACGGCGCAGGCAGGTGAGGTGATCCTCACCCTGAAGAGGTTTTCCGCCCGGTGAAATAAACACGTCGGTCCCCTCTTTACGCGTCAACAGCAGCGAACGGTTGCGAATAATAATCGCCGAACACTTGATGATAGTTTTCATCACAGGCTCCACTCAGGCAGCTTCAGCGGGAGAGCTGGCCACTTTCTTGGCCAACGTCAGGGTTTCACCCGACAGGAATTTGACAATATTCAGCGCCAGCGGCGTTTTCTCGCGCAGGTAGGCCAGAATGGTGTCGTCGCTTGGGGTGGTAAAGCTATCACCGAAGATGCTCACACCTTCCAGTGACTTGGTGGAGATCCCAAGCTGCAGCAGACGATATTTCACGTCGTCGGAAGACTGGGCAAATTCATATATAGGTGAGTGATACTGAATGCCGAATTCTTTCATCAGATCGACCAGATATTCTTTCGCGACCAGACGCTGCTCCGGGAATTCCTGCTGATAATGGGTAATGCCGTCATTAATGACGTCAATATCATGACGACGACAGAAATCAATAAGATGTGCGTGTATTGCCAATTTTTCGCCGAGCAGCACCAGATTTTTTCTATACTTAAGAATATCTCCTTCGATATTCTCGATAGCGATACTGCGGAACGTCCCGCTAATATCTTCAACCGTGTGTTCCACGACCAATTCACCAAAACGGTTTTTAAGTTCATCAACACGATGAGAAAGAATGCCGCGATGCAGGGAGCAACCGCTGTTAGCGGAGTACAGATGAACCGGGATACCCTGTAACATTAAATAACAAGCTGCCAAGGTACTGTCACGACCACCGGTAAACATCACAAGCTGAGTCTTTACGGAAGTATTATTCATATTGATCCTTAATATTGTCTGAATACCCGGGTGAAAGGCACGGTTTTAAAGGGTTATAGGTTGTCCCGCCACGCTCGTTACTAAGACTAGCTCCGCCATCCTGGCGACTCGTTTTGGGACAAGGTCGAGACTAAAGGGTTTTTTTCACGTTAGAAAATGATATAAACAGACAGACAAGTTGAAATTAACTAACAAGGTGGCGCTATGTCTGATCTCCCTTCACTGCGCGCGTTGCACTACTTTAAACAGGCGGCACTGTTTGAAAGCTTCAGCGCCGCCGCTGAATCCTTAAATATCACTCACAGTGCAATCAGCCATCAAATAAAGAATCTTGAGTCCTGGTTAGGGACGCCTTTATTTAAACGCACGGCCGGACGGGTTTATTTAACCCAGGACGGAGAGACCTTAAAGAAATGCTGTGAACAGGTATTTAGAAATATCGAGGCAACCTGCAAAGAAATAAAAACCCGCGAAGAGAACAGTCTTATTATTTCCTGCGCGCCCAGTTTCTTGTCACAGTGGTTAATTCCCCGTATCGCGCGTTTTTCGCAACGGCATGAAAATATCGCCCTGACATTCCAGACCCATGTAAACATTGAAAATATTCAGGATGAACGCACGGATATTTTAATCAAAAGTAATGAAACACCGCTGTCGGATGAAATAGAGGCGACGCTGATTACCGTCGATTATATTGGGCCCGTCTGTTCGCCAGATTTCCGTCATCGCTTTACCTACGAGACCGACTTCGCCACCCTTCCACTGCTGCATGCCGACACCAAAATCAATGCCTGGCAAGAATGGGCAAGAAAAACCAATACGCGGGGAGACTTTATTTCGGGCAAGCATTTTGACAATTTGACGCTGGCCATTCAGGCCGCAAAAAATGGTTTGGGAATTATTATGACGCCGCAGATTTTGGTCAAAAAAGAGATTCAGGAAGGGAGTTTAATTGCGCCGCTGGGCTTTACCGAGGTCGACAGAGCCACCTATATGCTGGTGAAACGTTCGCGTAGCCACGAGAAAGAGATCACGCTTTTCCGCCACTGGCTATTGGAAGAGGCCAGCCGGGGTTAACCGTCTGGCCTCTTATTAGGTCAATATTTCAATTAATTACGCTTGCAGCAGGGTGTTCATACGACGGATGAACTGGTTAGGGTCCTCCAGCGTACCGCGCTCTGCAAACAGAGCCTGGTCAAGCAGCAGCTCTACCCACTCTGAGAACTGGCTCTCCTGGGTTTCATCTGCAGCACGCTTGACCAGCGCATGCTCAGGGTTCAGCTCAAAGATGTATTTCACCTCTGGCGCTTCCTGACCCGCAGCGGCAAACAGCTTGGCCATCTGCGTGCTCATCTCGTCCGCACCGGTGGTAACGATAGCCGGGGTGTCGGTCAGACGATGCGTTAAACGCACCTCTTTAACACGATCGCCCAACAGGGTTTTGACGCGTTCAACGAACGGCTCAAGCGCCTTGTCGGCATCTTTCTGCTGTTCGTTCTTCTCGTCGGCCAGCTTGTCGAGAGACTCATCGGCCTTGCTCACAGACTGGAACACCTTACCGTCGAACTCGGTCAGGTAGCTCATCATCCATTCGTCGATGCGGTCTGACAACAGCAGAACTTCAATGCCTTTCTTGCGGAAGAGCTCAAGATGCGGGCTATTTTTCGCCGCGGCATAGCTGTCGGCGGTGATGAAGTAAATCTTGTCCTGCCCTTCAACCATGTTGGCAACATAGTCTTCCAGCGACAGCGTCTGCTCGGAAGAGTCATTGCGGGTACTGGCGAAACGCAGCAGCTTGGCGATGGTTTCTTTGTTGCTGCTGTCTTCTGCCGGACCTTCTTTCAAGACCAGACCGAACTGCTTCCAGAACTGCAGGTATTTTTCTGCATCGTCTTTCGCCAGTTTTTCGAGCATCTGTAGCGCACGCTTGCTCAGTGCATTACGCAGATTCTGCGTCACGCGGCTGTCCTGCAGAATTTCACGGGAAACGTTAAGCGGCAGGTCGTTGGAGTCTATCAGGCCACGCACAAAGCGCAGGTAATTAGGCATGAACTGCTCGGCTTCGTCCATGATAAAGACGCGCTGCACGTACAGTTTCAGACCGTGCTTGTGGTCGCGATTCCACATGTCCCACGGTGCCTGTGAAGGGATATACAGCAGGCTGGTATATTCCTGCTTACCTTCAACGCGGTTGTGGCTCCAGCTCAGCGGATCGCTAAAGTCATGAGAGAGGTGTTTGTAAAACTCTTTGTATTCGTCGTCGCTCACTTCTGTGCGACCGCGCGTCCACAGCGCCTGCGCCTTGTTGATCTGCTCCCAGGTAACGGTATCGTCTTCTTCGTTACGGGTCTCGATTTCAACCGGCAGTGCGATGTGATCAGAATATTTGCTGATAATGGAACGCACGCGCCAGCTGTCCAGGAACTCGTCCTGATCTTCACGCAGGTGCAGGGTAATTTCGGTGCCGCGAGAGGCTTTCTCGATGTCGGCCAGGGTGTATTCCCCTTCACCGGCAGATTCCCAAAATACGCCTTCATCGGCGCTAACGCCTGCTGCACGGGTGCGAACGGTGACTTTATCAGCCACGATAAACGCAGAGTAGAAGCCCACGCCGAACTGGCCGATCAGCTGGCTGTCTTTGGCCTGCTCGGATCCGACTGACTGTAGGAAGGCTTTGGTGCCCGATTTAGCAATGGTCCCGAGGTTGTCGATCACTTCATCACGGGTCATACCGATGCCGTTGTCGCTCAGCGTCAGGGTACGTTTTTCTTTGTCAAACGACACACGAACGCGCAGCTCGGCGTCGCCTTCGTAAAGTACAGGCTTTGACAGCGCGCAAAAACGCAGTTTATCGGCCGCGTCCGAGGCGTTGGAAATTAGCTCACGCAGGAAGATTTCTTTATTCGAATAAAGCGAGTGGATCATCAGGTGAAGCAGTTGTTTAACTTCTGACTGGAATCCGCGGGTCTCTTGTCCTTTCATACTCATCAAATACCTCAATCAAACCGTTTGAGTGGTTAAAAACGTAACTCTGTAAAAACAGACTGAGTATGAAGTGGGGGGGTAAAGGCAGATTTTCAAGAGGAACGGGCAAGGAAATATCGAAACGCGCGTTAATTGATTATTTTAGAATCAGCAGGGAACAAACCGCTAACGCTTTGGAAATACTGAAACAAGGCTTTTTAACAGACTGCCTGATTGTGGAAGTGACCAAGGTGGGATTTTAAAAAACAGCCGGTCTGGGTTATAGAAGTTGTAGCAAGGCGGCAGGTTAGTTCATCCCCAGGCGCTGACACAAGCCAGTGACTGGGGCGGGCTAGCGCAGCCAACGCCGCTACAGCTTCAAATACGATAACCGAGCAAACTAATATTTGAAGGCGTGCCGACCTGCCAGAGAATGCGCAAGAGTCGTGCCATCAACCATTTCTAGCTCGCCCCCCACTGGAACACCGTGAGCAATTCGACTCGCCAGAACGCCATACTGACCGCACATCTCGGCGATATAGTTCGCGGTAGCGTCACCTTCGACCGTGGGGTTGGTCGCGAGGATCACTTCCTGAATACTTTCGCTTTCAAGACGTTGCTCGAGACGACCTAATCCGATGTCGTCAGGACCAATGCCGTCGAGAGGAGACAGATGCCCCATCAGGACAAAATAGCGACCTGAGAACTGACCGGTCTGCTCGATAGCATGAATATCTGCCGGGCTTTCAACCACGCAAATCTGACCATTTTCCTTGCGACGCGGATTGGCGCAAATGGTGCAGACATCCTGCTCGGTGAAAGTACGACAGTCGGCACAGTGGCCGATTTCGGACATCGCCCGAGTCAGGGACTGCGCCAGCCGCATTCCGCCACTGCGATCGCGCTGCAGCAGCTGGAATGCCATACGCTGCGCCGACTTCGGGCCTACACCCGGCAGACAGCGCAACGCCTCCATTAATGATTCAAGGAGTGGGCTGGTTTGCATCAGAATGGCATCTTAAAGCCCGGTGGCAACTGCATGCCGCCAGAAACTGCTGCCATTTTTTCTTTCTGAGTTTCATCGATGCGACGAGCCGCGTCGTTGAATGCTGCAGCAACCAGATCTTCGAGCATGTCTTTGTCATCTTCCAGCAGGCTTGGGTCGATTTCAACGCGACGGACGTTGTGTGCGCCGTTGATGGTGATTTTCACCAGACCTGCACCAGACTCACCGGTAACTTCGATGGCAGCGATTTCCGCTTGTGCCTGCTGCATTTTTTCCTGCATTTGCTGGGCCTGTTTCATCAGGTTACCAATGCCGCCTTTTCCAAACATAATCTTCTCTCTTTGCGTCGGGCCGCGTATGTGCACCATGCTCCTACTGCGGCGGTTAAATAGGGCGAATACTCTCTTCGTCCAGCTCGGCGTCAAAGAAACGACGCAAAGTCTGGATATTATTATCCGCGATAATCGACTGACGCGCCTGCGCCAGTTTTTCTTCATAGATGGCCTGTCGCCATTCGAGCGGCGTGCGTATCGCCAGGTTGTCGTCTTCAACCACGTTCAGCGCTATCTCCTGCTGATACAGCGAGGCAAGCGCGTCTGCCAAGGTTTTTTGCGCCGTTGGCGAGTTTAAATGACGCTGCGAAGAACGTAAATGCAGACAGACTGTAGCCGAATCAGGCCGCTCAAGGAAAGCATTGAGCGCCAGTTGCTGAACCAGTTTCGGAATAGTCAGCTTATTGACCGTAGCTGCCCACTCGTCTCGCTCGATGGCCTCTTCGGCCAGGCGTGTCGCCAGCTCCGGCGATTTTTCGTGCTCAAGCGCAGCGCGCAAGGCTTTCGGCGTGGCAACCGGCTCAGGGGCGGCCTCAGGCTCATTCACTGTTCTCCAGCGATAAGCCTCTTCTTTAACCGGCGCAGCGGGGGCTTTCTTCTGCGCAGTCGCTCCCGTGCGTTCTAATGAACGCTCGGTGACGGAAGCCAGTCGCTCCAGCACCGAATTTGCCGGCTGCGCTTTTCCAGGCGCGGCCGGCTCAGCTTTTTTTGGGGATGAGCTTCCCTGCTGTCGAAGCAGCTGTGTTCGCGCCTGCAAGAGCTGCGCGGTGGAGTCAGGTATTGCGACGTCACCGCCCGCAGACGCCTGTTGAGCAGGGGCGGCTTTAGGCTGCGCAGGGGCATTTTGCGCAGGCATGGCCGAGTTCGACATCGGCTGCGGTGCAGCGGTGCGTGGTTCTCTGGCGGCCGGTTCGGCAATCAACACCTTAGGGTGGAACGCCAGCGCACGCAGCAACGTCATCTCGACGCCCATGCGTTTATCCGGGGCGAACGGCAACTCTTTGCGGCCAATTAGCAGCGTCTGATAATAAAGCTGCACGTCGGTCGGCGGAATAACCCGCGCCAGTTCGCGCAGACGCTGTTCGATAGCCGCATAGTGGTTATCCAGCACCGACGGCAGCAGTTGGACCATCGCGATACGGTGCAGCAGCGCCAGGGTTTCAACCAGCAGCGTTTCCCAGTCCACCCCGCGCGAGGCGGCTTGTTCAACCTGCGCCATCACCGTCGCGCCATCGGCACTCACCAGCGCTTCAAGAATAGCCAGCGGCTGTTCGTCGTCGAGGGTGCCAAGCATCTGCGCCACGGTCTCGGTGGTGACTTTGCCCTGTCCCATCGCGATAGCCTGATCGGTCAGGCTGAGCGCATCACGCATACTGCCATCGGCCGCACGGGCCAACAGCTGCAAGGCGCGCGCCTCGTTGTCGATTTGCTCTGCCTGCAACACTTTAGCCAGCTGATTGCGGATCTGTTCGACGTCCAGCGCCTTCAGGTGGAACTGTAAGCAGCGTGAAAGGATGGTGACCGGCAGTTTCTGCGGATCGGTAGTCGCGAGCAGGAATTTGACGTGCGAAGGCGGCTCTTCAAGCGTTTTCAACAGCGCATTGAAGCTGTGGCGCGAGAGCATGTGTACTTCGTCAATCAGATAGACTTTGAAACGCCCTCTGGCCGGTGCGTACTGCACATTATCGAGCAATTCACGGGTGTCTTCGACTTTGGTACGCGATGCGGCGTCAATCTCGATGAGATCAACAAAGCGCCCCTGCTCTATTTCACGACAGTTGTCGCAAACGCCGCAGGGCGCTGAGGTAATGCCGGTTTCACAGTTCAGGCCTTTAGCCAACAGACGGGCAATAGTGGTTTTACCCACGCCGCGCGTGCCGGAGAAAAGATAGGCGTGATGAATTCGCCCCAGCGACAGGCCATTGGCCAGTGCCGTTAGCACGTGTTCCTGACCAACTACGTCAGTGAAAGTTTGGGGGCGCCACTTACGGGCAAGAACCTGATAGCTCATTAATACCGGAGAAGTCGAGGGGTCTGTAGCGTTATGTTATCACAGCCCCGCCTGCACGGGCGAGGCCTGATATAAACAAGAAATTCTAGTGCCTTCGGGTTGACAGGTAGGGTAACTGCACAAGTTCCCGGACGCTGAAATGCATCAGTGACCGAGGTGTGCAAAGCCCCACCGTAACGCGATGGACGCCGAATTTTAGTGACCGGCGAAGTTCACCAGGCAGTAACATTCAATGCCCAGACCGTTCAGGCGTTTTTCACCGCCCAGCTCTGGCAGATTGATAATGAAGGCCGCGTCAGAAACCTCACCGCCGAGACGACGGATAAGCTTGGCGGTAGCTTCGATGGTACCACCGGTCGCCAGCAGGTCATCGATAACCAGCACTTTATCACCTGGCTTGATAGCGTCGGTGTGAATTTCGAGCTTATCGGTGCCGTACTCCAGCGCGTATTCTTCCGCGATGGTTTCACGCGGCAGCTTGCCCGGCTTACGCACGGGAACGAAGCCTACGCCCAGCGCCAGCGCAACCGGTGCGCCAAACAGGAAGCCACGTGCTTCGGTACCCACCACTTTGGTGACACCGGTATTGCGGTAACGCTCTGCCAGCAGATCGATAGTGGCCTGATAGGCCTCGGGGACTTCCAGCAAACTGGTGACATCACGAAACAGTATGCCCGGCTTAGGGTAATCGGGGATGGTTTTGATACTGTCTTTAATAAACTCAAGCTGCTGTGCAGTAGCGGTCATAACGGTAGCGCTCATAATAAAGGCCTGAAAAAGCGTCGGTTCATACCTGAACGGCGCGAGAATCTGTTCAAACCAAACGCCCTACGCCGAGATAATTCGGAATAGCTAACTGAGCTTAAGGCGACGGCGAACGACTCTGGCAGGCGATTCAAGAAAAATAAGTTGGGGATGACCGAGGGTCAAGACGCCCAAATTTATGCAAAGCCACTTTAAAAAGCAACCTACAGCCGGCGATGATCGCCTTTTTTATTGCCCCAGGTCAACCACTGCGGCGAATCAGTGCGTGATAAACCGCCCACAACGCATGATTTACCGCGCAGTTTGTCGCATAATCGCGGAAATAATCGTTCGGGAGAGTCTCGTTGAGCACGCAAACACTTTTGCATTCGCTGGAGCAGCAGATAGAAAATCTGGCGCAAGAAATTGAACCTGTCGCCCATGCACCGGCGCAGCAGGCGCGCTTTGACGTTACGCTTTTTGCGACCAAGGGAACCCGCCTGCGTGAATATCTTGCCGAAGTGCGCGTAAACTTTGCTCAGCTGCGTCAGGTAGTCGAAGAAAACCGCAGCGCGCAGGTCGCCTTTGTCGCCGAGCGGCTGGTCTCGCAAATCACCGCACTACAGCGCGAACTCGCGACCCAGAACCTGCGCAAGGCCGATAAACAGAAAGAACAAAGCGGCGGCGATTACTACAGTAAACTGGTTGAACATCAACAGTATGAGCGTCGATTGCTGGCGATGATTCAAGACCGCGAGAGTCGTCTTGGGAGAGTCGAGACTTTCAAGGAACAGCAGCATATGCAGAAAGAGCTTGCGGCACTGGAGGGACGCCTCATGCGCTGCCGTCAGGCGCTGATCAAAATCGAGCGCAGCATCGAGCGTCAGGAAAGGGGTTTTTGACGCTCTTATCACAAAATTTGAAAAATACCGTCGTTAGTTGAGACAAAATCTCTATACTGGAAATTCGATTACCCGTCGTTAGTCAGCCTGTTAACGACTGATAAAACAGATGCCCACTACCAAGATGACTGGAACGCCTATGTCCATTGAAAACGCCCCTCCCGAACTGCAACTAGCCGTAGATCTGATCTACCTGCTGGAGTGTAACGAAATCGCCCCTGAAGTGGCGTTGGCGGCACTGGAGATTGTCAAAAAGGACTATCAGGAAAAACTCAAGAATCCGACCGGCAGCTTGTCCATAAGCTACCGATAACGACGGTATGAATCAGACGAGGGTCGCCTCGTCCGGCGGCGTGAATGGGCGTTTCACTTCCTGAACTTCGTTGCCGCCTTTGTCGTGCAGATACACTTCCAACTGATTGAAAGCAATATTGATATCGTTATCGCGGCACAGCTGGTCTACGCTGCGGTTCAGCTCATCGACGGTCGAACTCCTGTCGCGCAGCTCGCGAACGTATACCCTGAGCTCGTGGTCCAGCGTGCTGGCCCCGAAGTTAAGGAAGTACACCGACGGCGAAGGATCGCTCATCACCTTGGCATTTTCATGCGCCGCCTGCAGTAAAATCTCCTTAACCTTATCTAAATCAGACCCATAGGCTACGCCAACTTTAATAACTACGCGGGTGACGGTGTCCGACAGCGACCAGTTGATAAGACGCTCGGTCACGAAGGCCTTGTTAGGGATGATCACCTCTTTACGGTCAAAGTCGGTAATGGTGGTCGCACGAATACGAATCTTGCTGACCGTCCCAGAATAGGTCCCGATAGTGACCGTATCGCCGATGCGAATCGGGCGTTCGAACAGAATAATCAGGCCCGAAACAAAGTTGGCAAAGATTTCCTGCAAACCAAAGCCCAGTCCAACCGACAGCGCGGCCACCAGCCACTGGAGTTTGTCCCACGACACGCCGAGCGCACTCAGCGCCACCGCCGCACCGATAACCGTAATGGTATAGGTCAGAATGGTGGTAATCGCGTAGGAGGTCCCCTGCCGCAGATGCAGCCTCGACAGCACCAGCACCTCGAGCAGGCCCGGCAGGTTTCGCGTCAGGACATAGGCAATGATTATCTCGATAAAGGCCAACAGGAAATTGCCCAGCGTCACCGTCTGCTGTACCACCTTGCCGCCGATATTACCGGAGTAGTGCCACAGCGAAATGCTGTCGAGATAAGAGATAACCGTCAGCAAATCTGACCACACCCAATACAGCACGGCGGCAAAGACGATGAACAGCGCCATGGTGATCAGACGCAGCGTCTGCTGGTTAATCTGGTCCAGACCGAGCACGGTTTCCTCGATGGTCTCCCCTTCGGCACCCTCTTTGACATTGGTGTTCTGACGACGCGCCAGCGCACGACGATAGGCCAGACGCCTTGCCGCCACGCTCAGCCCGCGCAGCGCTATCCTGCCGGTGATATTCCAGATTATCAGCAGATAGAGGCTTTCTAGCCAGCGGCTGGCGAGACGCAAGGTAGTATAGAAGTAGCCGGTGAACATCAGTCCCATCAGGAAGACCGGAGCCAATGCAATGGCGGTGACGATAACCAGATGCACGCTGTGCGCATTTTTCTCGCGCCAGCCGTCCCTGAACATCGGAAAAAGCAGAACTGTCAGCGTCGCCAGCGTCAGTAAAATAATCACCTGACCGATAGTATCGTCCACCAGCCCCAGCGGGATCTTCTCACCGCGAACAGTCCAGAAAATCAGCGGCAGCATGGTGAGTGACAGACGCAGGATTGAGCGTCGGTAATGCGCGCAGGTGGCCGCTTCCATATTAAAGTGGCGCTCACTGACCCCGCGCGGCCCCAGCAGTCGGTAACAGAATCCCATCACCAGCTGGAACACGGCGATGCGCTGTGCCAGCGTCCATAAAAAGTTATTAAACTCGATATCACAAACGGACAGCCAATAGCCAACGCCGAGCGTCAGCAGCATGCCCGGCATCACTCTGAGAACGAGAAGGAGCAGCGCCTGAGGCGTATGCAGTTGGGAATCACGCTTCAATTGGCCGACGTCGCTGCTCAGTTTATCGATACGCGCTTTGATAGCCTTCTGACGCCACAGAAGAATGACGACAGCTATCAGCATCGGCACGGTCACCGGCAACGAGCGCAGCGCGCCCTGCTTCAGCTCGTCAACCGGCAGCTTGAAACTCAGACTGTTAATCTGATTTTTGACGTCTTCGGGCAGCGATTTAATAAACTGCCAGTCAATCGGCTTGTTGCTGCTGACCCAAAAGATTTGCTGGGTCAGCGTGTCGTTGAGGGTCTGGTTTACGCTCAACAGCTGCTGCTGGTTGATTTGCAAATTGATCGCCAGCGCCAGCTCGTTGCCAAGCTGTTTGTTGAGCTGGTCCAGCAGGTCGCGGCGCACGTCAACGATTTGCTCAAGCGCATCGCTAATGTCGTCATTAATCTTTTCTTTGCTGCCTTTTACCAGATTCTGAATATAGTCATCACCCTGGAAAAGCGCGTCGCGCTGCTCGTTGATATTGAACTGCTCCAGGCGCAGATCGGCGATTTGCGTCTGGGTGTCGGTCATCAGATTGGCCGTCGGCTGCGCATTTTGCTGCTGCTGATAAAGGATACGCGAGAGCAGCAAACTCCCCTTCAAGACGCTGATTTCTTCACTCAGATCGTGTTCCGACTGCGACGAACGTTCCAGCCAGTTCTTGATGGTGATGTTCTGTTGCAACAGCTTGTTGCCATCCTCGGTAGAGGCTATCAGGCGTTGGCTCAGATGGCGATTGATGTCCAGTTCCTGACTCACCAACGGATCTTTTTGCAGATCGGTGGTGCTTTCCGGCGTCTGAGCTTCTTTCGCCGTACGCTCGGACAGCGTCAGACGTTTACCGTTGACCACTTCTTGCAGCGTTTGAGTGTAGGCTTCGAGCTGTGAAATATGGGCATTGGTATAGTCGCGCTGCTTCTGGTAGAGGTCCTGCAAGGTGGTGTTGGCCTCCAGGCTGTTGCGCTGGAAATCCACCTCGGCATTAAGCAGCGCCTGCTCGGTGACCAACATCGCCTGCTGCGTTGGCCGCAGATCCTGCTGATTCGGCGCCATGCCGTTAAGCTCGTTTCGCACCTGTTCCAGGCTTTGCGAGTAGCTGTACATCGCACTCTGCGCCCGTTCAGGCTGGGTCTGCAAAGAAATCAGCTGAGTATTGTAGGTTGAGAGGTCATTCTGCGAAGACTGCAAATCGTTGAGCGTATCGCCGAGCGTGCTTTCCAACTGATGCAACGACATCGCCAGCAGCGCCGTTTTATCCGCCGCCGGGTTGCTCTGATTTTGCAACTTGGCGAGGCCGTCGGTGGCGATGCGCAGTTTTTCAGGCGCATCATCCAACTGCTGTCTGAGCTGATTTTGCTGCTGTTTGACGCGATCCAGCGCGTCGAGCAGTTCCATCGTGCGATAGAGATCCTGCTGCGTCAGTTTTTCAACCGGCGTTAGCGTTTTCTGGCGGCTCAGCGCATCAAGTTGATTCTGCACTTCACCGCGCAGGGGGATATCCGCCGTTCCCGCCGCTAACGCACGAGGAGCAGCCAGCATAGCGGCGCAAAAAACCAATGCAATCAACAGGAAAGAAATTAATCCTGAAGAGGCCAAACGCAAAAAGTCGGCGTGGCGGTAGCGAAAGTCAGCGGATAGGCTAAACATAGTTAACTTAATTCAAATAAAGATGCGCAATATTAACACGGCCCCCTTCTACAGCGTATGCAGTGAAGGTGCTCAGGCAGCATCAAACTTGTAAAACTTTACTAAACTCTACTTACAGCCACTTGACACACTTAATTACCTTTAATCAATCTTGGACATAACCTCAACATCTCGATATAAGTATCAATAAATTGACTTACCTGGTTGTGGAGGTCGTTACTTTCTGGCATAAAAAGCCAACTCTCCATCATTTCAGTCATGTAGGCGCAACGGACTGTCGGCGCCCGGCGTGCGTCATGGACGGAGCACATCTCCCCAACAAATTCACATTTGTGAAATAGGATTTTCACCCTCCATGGGTGCAAAATCGGTAATCGTAGTCAGCACATACTAAAAACGCAGCTGCGGGATGTCACAGCGCCGCACGCAACGAAGTTAATTTTAAAATCGGACACTTGAGGTTTATTTATGAACAAAAACAGAGGGTTAACGCCTCTGGCGGTCGTTCTTATGCTAACCGGTGGATTAGCTCTTACAGGATGTAACGATAAAAAAACCGAGCAGGGAGCCGCTAAAGCCCCCGAAGTGGGTGTCGTCACGTTGAAAGCCGCCCCGCTAAATGTAACAACTGAGCTTCCGGGACGCACCTCGGCCTACCGTATTGCCGAGGTACGTCCTCAGGTCAGCGGCATTATCCTGAAACGTAACTTTGTGGAAGGCAGTGAAGTCAAGGCCGGTACCTCGCTCTACCAGATTGATCCTGCGCCTTATCAGGCCACGTACGACAGCGCCAAGGGTGATTTGGCGAAGGCACAGGCCAGTGCGCAGATTGCCCACGTGACGGTCAACCGCTACAAGCCGCTGTTGGGCACCAACTACATCAGTAAACAAGATTATGATACTGCTAATTCCACCGCACTCCAGGCCGATGCTTCGGTCGTAGCGGCCAAGGCAGAGGTTGAAACGGCGCGTATCAATCTCGCCTACACCAAGGTCATTGCCCCAATCAGCGGCCGTATCGGTAAATCCTCAGTGACGGAGGGTGCGCTGGTGACCAGCAGCCAGACCGACGCGCTGGCGACGGTTCAGCAACTTGACCCTATCTACGTTGACGTGACCCAGTCCAGCAATGATTTCCTGCGCCTGAAGCAGGAGCTGGCCGACGGTACGCTCAAACAGGAGAACGGCAAAGCGAAAGTGACGCTGATTCTGGATAACGGTAAAGAATATCAACAACCTGGCACATTGGAATTCTCCGATGTTACGGTTGATGAAACGACGGGGTCTATCACTTTACGTGCGGTATTCCCGAATACGCAGGACTTCCTGCTGCCGGGTATGTTTGTGCGCGCCCGTCTCGACGAAGGTGTCAACAACAATGCCCTGCTGGTGCCTCAACAGGGGATCACCCGTAACCCGCGCGGCGATGCAACCGCGATGGTTGTCGGTGCCGATAATAAAGTGGAACTTCGTACGGTGACGACGACTCAGGCTATTGGCGACAAATGGGTCGTCACGGATGGCCTCAAGCCGGGCGATAAAATCATCGTGACCGGCCTGCAAAAAATCAGACCCGGTGTTCAGGTGACAGCACAGGAAGTTGACCAGAACGCCCCCGCAGATGAAGCGACGAAGTCTTAAAAAGGAGCCGGTAATTCATGGCTAATTTCTTTATTGATCGCCCGATATTTGCGTGGGTTATCGCCATCATTATTATGCTGGCGGGGGGACTTTCGATCCTCAAACTTCCTATCGCACAATATCCGACCGTAGCGCCGCCGGCCATTGAGCTGACGGCGACCTATCCTGGTGCCGACGCACAAACGGTGCAGGATACTGTCACCCAGGTTATCGAACAGAACATGAACGGTATCGATAACCTGATGTATATGTCATCTACCAGTGACTCCTCTGGTGCGGTTCAGATAACGCTGACCTTTGCTTCAGGTTCCGACGCAGACATCGCACAGGTTCAGGTGCAGAACAAACTGCAGCTGGCGATGCCTTTGCTGCCGCAAGAAGTTCAGCAGCAGGGGATAAGCGTTCAGAAATCGAGCAGCAGCTTCCTGATGGTGGCAGGCTTTGTTTCTGATGGCAGCATGACCCAGGAGGATATCGCCGACTATGTGGCATCAAACGTCAAGGATCCTATCAGCCGCGTATCGGGTGTAGGGGATGTGCAGCTGTTTGGTGCGCAGTATGCGATGCGTATCTGGATGGACCCGAACAAGCTAAATAACTATCAGCTGACGCCGGTTGACGTTATCAGCGCGATTACCGTGCAGAACAACCAGGTGGCCGCAGGTCAGCTGGGCGGAACGCCTCCGGTACCGGGCCAGCAGCTCAACTCGTCTATTGTGGCGCAAACCCGCCTTAAATCGGCCGACGAATTCGGCAAGATTCTGCTGAAGGTTAATCCAGACGGCTCGCAGGTTCGCCTGCGCGACGTGGCGGACATCAAGCTCGGTGGCGAAAGCTACGACGTGATTGCCCGCTTTAACGGACAGCCTGCCGCAGGTCTGGGGATTAAACTGGCGACCAACGCCAACGCCCTCGACACCTCGACCGCCGTAAAAGCGGAGCTGGCCAAGCTGCAGCCGTTCTTCCCGAACGGACTGAAGGTGGTCTATCCGTATGACACCACGCCTTTCGTCAAAATCTCGATTCAGGAAGTGGTGAAAACGCTGGTTGAGGCCATCGTGCTGGTGTTCCTGGTAATGTATCTGTTCCTGCAAAACTTCCGCGCTACGCTCATCCCGACGATAGCGGTACCGGTGGTCTTGCTCGGCACCTTTGCCATTATCGCCGCCTTCGGTTACTCGATAAACACTCTGACAATGTTCGGGATGGTACTTGCCATCGGCCTGTTGGTGGATGACGCCATCGTGGTGGTCGAGAACGTCGAACGCGTCATGGCCGAAGAGGGGTTGCCGCCGAAAGAGGCGACGCGCAAATCGATGGGCCAGATTCAGGGCGCGTTGGTCGGCATCGCGATGGTGCTCTCGGCGGTCTTTATTCCGATGGCATTCTTCGGCGGGTCGACCGGGGTTATCTACCGCCAGTTCTCGATTACTATCGTTTCCGCGATGGTGCTGTCGGTGCTGGTTGCCTTGATTCTGACTCCGGCGCTTTGCGCCACCATGCTCAAACCGATTGCCAAGGGCGACCACGGCAAAACCAAAGGCTTCTTCGGCTGGTTCAACAAGAAGTTTGAGCAGAGCACGCACCACTACACCGACAGCATAGGCAACATCCTGCGCAGTACGGGGCGTTATCTGGTCATTTATCTGCTGATCGTCGTGGGCATGGCGTTCCTGTTTGTTCGCCTGCCAACCTCCTTCCTGCCGGAAGAAGATCAGGGCGTGTTCCTGACCATGGCGCAGCTGCCGGCCGGTGCAACGCAGGAACGTACTCAGAAAGTGCTGGATGAGGTCACTCATTACTACCTGACCAAAGAAAAAGCCAACGTGAACTCGGTGTTTACCGTTAACGGCTTCGGCTTTGCGGGTCGCGGCCAGAACACCGGTATCGCGTTCGTGAGCTTAAAAGACTGGTCGCAGCGCAGCGGTGAAGAGAACAAGGTTGCCGCCATTACCGGTCGCGCAATGGGCGAGTTCAGCAAAATCAAAGATGCGATGGTCTTTGCCTTCAACCTGCCCGCGATCGTTGAACTGGGTACGGCGACCGGCTTTGACTTCGAGCTGATTGACCAGGCCAACCTCGGCCACGACAAGCTGACGCAGGCGCGTAACCAGCTGTTGGGCATGGTGGCACAGCATCCTGATTTGCTGGCCGGTGTGCGTCCTAACGGACTGGAAGATACGCCGCAGTACAAGCTGGAAATCGACCAGGAAAAAGCCGTGGCGCTGGGCGTGTCCCTCTCGGACATTAACACCACCCTCGGGGCCTCTCTGGGCGGCAGCTATGTCAATGACTTCGTTGACCGTGGCCGCGTGAAGAAGGTTTATGTTCAGGGTGATGCCAAGTTCCGCATGCTGCCTAAAGACATCCAGAACTGGTACGTTCGCGGCAGTTCGGGTCAGATGGTGCCCTTCTCGGCCTTTTCAACCGCCAAATGGGAATACGGTTCACCGCGTCTTGAGCGCTATAACGGCCTGCCTTCGATGGAAATTCTGGGCCAGCCTGTTCCGGGCAAGAGTAGCGGTGAAGCGATGGCAATGATGGAGTCTCTGGCGTCCAAACTGCCAACCGGCATCGGCTATGACTGGACCGGTATGTCGTATCAGGAACGTCTCTCAGGCAACCAGGCGCCGTCGCTGTACGCCATCTCGCTGATCGTGGTATTCCTTTGTCTGGCCGCGCTGTATGAGAGCTGGTCGATTCCGTTCTCGGTCATGCTGGTGGTGCCGCTTGGGGTCGTGGGTGCGCTGATTGCCGCGTCGATACGCGGTCTGAGCAACGACGTTTACTTCCAGGTCGGGCTATTAACGACCATCGGGCTGTCGGCGAAGAACGCCATTTTGATTGTCGAGTTCGCCAAGGACCTGATGGATAAAGAAGGTAAAGGACTGATTGAGGCGACGCTAGAGGCGGTACGTATGCGTCTGCGCCCTATCCTCATGACCTCGCTAGCCTTTATCCTCGGCGTTATGCCGCTGGTTATCAGCACCGGCGCGGGTTCTGGCGCACAGAACGCGGTCGGTACCGGCGTAATGGGCGGGATGATTACCGCGACGCTGCTGGCTATCTTCTTCGTGCCAGTGTTCTTCGTGGTGGTTCGCCGCCGCTTTGGTAAGAAGAATGAAGATATGGAGCACAACCCTAAGGTTGAGACCCCACATCATTAATCAAGACTGACAAGTTAGTCCTGCAAAGGCCGCGTAAGCGGCCTTTTTTATGGCCTGAATTCCCTGCCCGGTTAGCAGGTTGCCCCCTACTCCGATAAAAAAACTTAAAAATGAGGCTTGAAGCGACGGGTTAATACGCGCATAATAATTGTTATAGTATAACATTACATTTTAGGATTTATTATGAGAGAGAACATTCATCCTGCTTATCGCACCGTGGTTTTTCATGACACCAGCGTTGATGAGTATTTCCACGTCGGCTCCACCATAAAGACCGACCGCACCATTGAACTGGAGGGCAAAACCTTCCCGTACGTGACGCTGGACATCTCCTCTGCTTCCCATCCGTATTACACCGGCAAGCAGAAAGAGTTCTCGAAAGAAGGCAGCACCGCGCGCTTCCAGCAGCGTTTCGGCAGCTTCCTCGGAAAAAAATAAGTTTGTTTTTGGAGGGATAAATGCAGGTATTGAGTTCGTTAAAATCAGCAAAAAACAGGCACCCTGACTGCCGCATCGTGAAACGCAAGGGCAGACTGTACGTGATTTGTAAAAGTAACCCGCGTTTTAAAGCCGTACAGGGCGGGAAGAAGAAACGCTGATCCTCAGCGTGGAATGAAAGCTTAGCCAGCCATAAAAAAAGCCCCGTCGCTTGCCCGACGGGGCTTTGTTACGTCATAAAGAAGGGGAGAATTACCTCCCCGTTGGCCATTGCCAGCGGGGAGGTAACGGATTTATTTCATGCTGCCTACAATCGCTTCCACGTTGTGGGTGAAGGCTTTCTCATAGGTTGTTGCCGGGCCTTGCGGGCCAGAAAGTGATTCAGGATAAAGCTCGCCGCCAGGCTGTGCACCCGTGGCCGCAGCAATCTGTTTCACCAGACGCGGATCGGTCTGATTCTCGATGAAGTAGGTTTTCACCTTCTCGTCTTTAATCTGCTTGATAAGTGAGGCAACGCCGCTGGCGCTAGCTTCCGACTCCGTCGAGAAGCCGACCGGTGCCAGGAAGGTCACGTTGTACTCTTTGCCGAAATAACCAAAGGCATCGTGACTGGTGAGCACCTTACGTTTCGCGACCGGAATACCGCTGAACTCTTGCTTGGCCCAGGCATCCAGCTTCTTGAGCTGCTCGATGTACGCACCGCCGTGCTGGCGATAGTAGTCGGCGTCTTCAGGGTCGGCGGCAATCAGCGCGTTCATCACGTTAGTGGCATAAATGACGCCGTTCGCCATGCTGTTCCAGGCGTGCGGATCGGTCACTGTCTTGCCCTCTTCGTCCATCTGGCGCGAGTCTACGCCCTGCGAGGCGACAACGACCTTGCCGTGATAGCCGGAGGCAGTGATCAGGCGATCCATCCAGCCTTCCATGCCCAATCCACTGACAAAGACGACGTCAGACGCGGCCAGCGACTTGCTGTCTCTCGGCGCAGGTTCAAAGCTGTGCGGATCGCCGTTTGGGCCGACCAGGCTGGTGACCTTAACGTGGTCTCCACCCACTTCCTTCACGATATCCCCAAGGATTGAGAAACTGGCGACGGCATTAACCGTCTTGGCCATCGCCAGTGGGCTCGACAGCAGGGCAGCTACTGACAGAGCAACAGGTAAAAGTTTCATTTCCACTCCTTTATAAGTACTTCTTTATTTTCACGACTAACGTCGCGAGGCAGTCAACATCCCGCCGCGCGTTCCAAACAGAACCGAGATAAAGAAAATGACGTTGGCGCTGAGCACGATGGCTGGGCCAGCAGGCAGCGAGGCGTAGTAGGACCAGATGAGCCCGATAACGCTCGACAGCATGCCAATCAGCATGGCGATCAGCAGGGTGTGCGGTAAATCACGCCCCCAGAAACGGGCACTGGCGGCGGGAAGCATCATCAGGCCTACCGACATCAGGGTTCCGAGAATTTGGAAACCGGCGACCAGATTCACCACCACCAAGGCCAAAAATATACCTTGGATAACCGCCAGCCACTTGCCCGAACTGACGCGTAGGAATAGCGCATCAAAGGACTCAATTACCAGCGCACGATAAATGCAGGCGAGGATGATCATCGACACGCTGCTGATAGAACCGACCATCAGCAGGGCGTGAGAATCGATGGCGAGTATTGAGCCAAATAGCACGTGGAGCAGGTCTACGCTGGAACCTTTAAGGGAAACCAGCGTGACGCCGAGCGCCAGAGAACCAAGATAGAAGCCGGCAAAGCTGGCGTCTTCTTTAAGCTGGGTGCGGCGGCTGACGACGCCGGAAAGCATGGCGACCGCCAGACCGGCAATAAAGCCGCCGACGCCCATTGCCACCAGCGACATACCGGAAATCAGATAGCCAATAGCGGCACCGGGCAGCACCGCGTGGCTGAGTGCGTCGCCGACCAGACTCATGCGGCGTAACAGCAGGAAAACGCCCAGCGGCGTCGCGCTAATGGACAACGCGAGGCAGGCAATCAGCGCACGGCGCATAAATCCAAATTGAACAAAGGGGTCGACTAACAGGTGGAACAACATCATGAGATGACTCTCCGCTGCTCGCTGAACTCGTCGGCCAGGATGCAGGCATGATCGCGATGGGGAAAATGGCACAGAACTTCGTCGGCCGTTCCCCAAATATTTTGCTGTTGGCTCAGGAACAGGACCTGAGGAAAATGACGCGCCACCATGGCGATGTCGTGCAGAACGGCGATCACCGTTTTCCCCTGCTCATGCCACTGGCGGATCACTTTTAAAAGCAGTTCGGTGGTCTGGCTGTCGATACCGGTGAAAGGCTCATCGAGCATGATGAGCGGCGCTTGCTGAATCAGCAGTCGCGCGAACAGCGTTCTTTGTAGCTGACCGCCGGAGAGCTCGCCGACCGCAAAGTTGCGCATCTCGCTCATCCCTACGGTTTGCAGCGCGTCAAGTACCTGACGCTCAGACTCACGGCTGATGCCACCAAACAGACCACTCTGCGGCCAGCATCCCATTGCCACCAGGTCAAACACGCTGATAGGGAACTGTCGGTCCAGCTCGGCCTGCTGAGGGAGATAAGCCAGCTGCGGACGTTTGTTTTTCGAAGAGGAGCCGCTGAATTCGATTGAACCAGAAATGGCCGGTTGCAAACCTGCGAGGGTCTTCAGGAAGGTCGACTTACCCGCGCCGTTGGCGCCGATAACCGCCGTCAATGAGCCTGCGACGATGCGTCCGCTCAACGGCATGGCAACCGGACGGCGTTCATAGCCCACTTCAAGCTTTGAAATGTTAATCATGGTAACGAGATGGCCCAGTAGATCCCTGACCACAAAATTGCTAATAAAATTAAAGCAATAGCACAGCGGGAGAAAGCAGAAAGGGTAAATAGCGTCTTAGTCATAATGGATTGCTCTAGAGATGTTATAATATAACACCACATTTTGAACGATTTTTCAAGGTAGCAGGTTGTAATCATTCATAAACACGTTGAGTAAACTTCGCTCATTGATCTGGCTCCCAATTTGCAACATTGCTGTCATCATCCTCCGTCAGGAAAGCGTAATTAAATATTAAAAACACATGAAAATACTTTTAAATCATTATGTTAGTGAATTTTCTTCGCGGCAATTATTTTGCTCTCATTTCGCACATTAACTAAAAAATATGCAATAATTAATCCTGAAGGCTTTTGTTGCCAATAGCTCTTATGAAAATTGAAAGCATCTATGAAAAAATTGATCCCTTGCGATACTCAGGGAAAAAAACCCGGCATTACGGAACTAAAGCAGATAATAGAATCTAATATCGAAGTGATTGAAGACGCATTAACTGCGGGTTTAGGTTATTATTCCCCTAATGCTCGGTACACACCCGGTTCGCTGGTCATAAAATCCATTGAGCACAGAAATAATCAATCTTATTCAATGACTTACACTTATGACTGGACCATCTTCAATGGTTGCCTTGATCTCAACTCAGCGGAAGACGCTAAAGAGTCCGTATCATTTCTTGTTAAACCCGAAGGATTGGAGTTTGATATAATAGATTTTGATTCGGCCACGACAGAGAATGAATTGTAAGTTTCCGTAATAGGTTTACGCAAGTTTCAGAAATTGGATTATATTTAAATTACAGATTGAAAATGGTCGTTTAAATTTAATAGGGTAATAACGTTTTTACTTAGCAGTCCCTGGTTTAGCACGGATTTTGTTGTTTATTTACAGATTTTGTTTACTCACAGAGTGTTATCACACCGAATAACCATTACGGAGGGGATGATATGGATGAGTACTCGCCTAAGCGACATGATATTGCGCAACTGCGGTTCCTCAACGAAAGTTTGTACGACGAAGGAATTGCAACCCTGGGAGACAGCCATCACGGCTGGGTCAATGATCCAACTTCAGCAGTCAATCTGCAGTTGAATGACCTGATTGAGCATATTGCTTCTTTCGTCATGAGCTTTAAAATAAAATACCCGGATGAAACAAACCTCAGCGACCTGGTGGAAGAGTATCTCGACGATACCTACACCTTGTTCAGCAATTATGGAATAAACGATTCTGATTTACGTCAATGGCAAAAAACCAAGAAACGACTATTCAGAATGTTCTCAGGGGATTATGTCTGTACCCTGATGAAAACATAAAAGATAATTTAATAAAGAAATTAGCTACAGTTGAAAAGGCCATGATGAACAAAATCGACTATTTGATGCGTTTAAGAAAATGCACCACTATTGATACACTTGAACGTGTTATTGAGAAGAATAAGTACGAACTCTCTAATGATGAGTTGGAGCTGTTTTACTCTGCGGCCGATCACCGTCTCGCCGAGCTGACGATGAATAAGCTGTACGATAAAATCCCAACCTCCGTCTGGAAATTCGTACGCTAACGACTTGCTCATGACCTCATTGAGCCGATATTCGTATCGGCTCAATGCGCGTCTGTCACTCTGCCCATTCCCGTCATTAATGATTCACCGTCGAAGGGATAATACATTTATCCTCCTAATGAGTTCCGTTTATTGAAACCATCCTTAATCTTCATTTCCCCTCACTAACGCAGCGGGTTTATTTCACTCTGTCACGAAACGCCTGCAGCAAATATTGAAAACATTGTTCAGTCTGCGGCGAACGAAATGGCGAAGGCGTGCGCAACATCGCAACCGTTCGCGTTAATTCTGGCTGTTGTAGATGCACAATGGTTAATTCATCGTCATTAAGCGTCGACGTATATAATTCGGGAAGAATAGCCAACGCCAGCCTTGAACGCACCAGCCCATAGAGCGTTTCCTGAAAATCGACCCGATAGGCGATATCCAAACTTAAGCGATGGCTCTCAATTAAAGAATTAACCAGACGGCTACCGTTCCCTTTCTGGAACATGGCTATTGGCCGCCGCGAAAGATGACGCCAGGGCAGATGGTGCGCATCCGCCAGCGGGTCGTCCTTGCGCATCACCACCACAAAAGGGTCTTCGAGCAGCGGATACGATTCGATTTGCGGCGGTACCGAGCTGTCGAGAGAACCCAGTCCAAAATCGATCGCCCCTTTCTCCAGCTCAATCAGCAGACGATCGTTGGTCAAGTCATGAAACTCGACGCGCATCGACGGAAATCGCGTGGCGAGCAACTCGGGAACCGCAGGAAACAGCAGCGTACTGACCGATGGAATCAGCCCGATGCGCAGCGTGCCGTCGCCGCCCTGCGCCATGATCTGCTGCATATCGTCAAAGGTGTTGTGCGCGATGTTTAGCATTCTTTCGGCATAGGGCAGAATGGCCAACCCCTGCTCGGTCAGCGTGACCGACTGCGCGGTGCGGTTCACCAGTTTGCCCCCCAATACCGACTCTATCTGGCGCAGTGCGCTACTCAACGCAGGCTGACTGATAGCCAGTCGATGCGCTGTGCCAGTGAAGCTGCGCAGCTCGGCCAGCGTCACGAAATACTGGATCTGTTTAAGCGATAACGCAGGGAGCCTGCGCCAGGGTTCAGACATAATGCCCCGATGATTCAATGATGCTTAATAAAGTGTTATCCAGCATAACCCCATCTTATCCAGTGATAAAATAAATCATCTGTCAAATGCCCGCCGCCCTGCCTACAGTAAGCCATTCCCCTTTTTAAAGACGATAGTTAATCATGACCACAGACAGTTCAGCCCTCCCTCTGCGGCGACGCGCGGTTCAGGCCGCTATGGGAAAAACGCCCTTCGACAAGCTGCTAAAAAATGCCAATCTGCTGGATATGGTGACCGGTGAAATCCGCCTCGTCGATATTGGCCTGACTGGCTCGATGATTGCCAGCGTTCATCCATGCAGTGACGCATTTGAGGCGGTTGAAACGCTGGATTTAGCCGGTGCCTATCTTTCGCCAGGCCTGATTGATACCCACGTTCACGTCGAAAGCTCGCACCTTTCCGCAGACCGCTACGCGCAGATTGTGGTCGCTCAAGGCACTACAACGATTTACTGGGACCCGCACGAGCTTGCCAACGTACTCGGCGTCGCGGGTGTGCGTTACGCCGTCGAGTCGAGCAGGGGGCTGTCCCTGCGCGTTATCTGCGCTGCGCCTTCAAGCGTCCCTTCTACGCCGGGTCTTGAAACCTCGGGGGCCGATTTCAGAGGGGCTGAGATGCAGACCATGCTCGACTGGCCGGAAGTAGCAGGTGTCGCCGAGATGATGGACATGCACGGAGTGATTAACGGCAGCGAACGGATGCTCGAAATCCTCGAGGCCGGTCTGCAAAGTGGCAAACTGATTGAAGGCCACGCCCGCGGCCTCAAGGGAAAAACGCTACAGGCCTATCTGGCGGCGGGCGTTGGCTCTGACCATGAACTGACCTCGGCCGAAGACGCGCTGGAAAAACTCCGCGCGGGTCTTAATTTGCAAATCCGTGGGTCGCACCCTTACCTGCTGCCTGATATTGTTGCCGCACTCAACGCTCTGCCGCACCTGTCGTCGCAAATTACCCTGTGCACCGACGACGTGCCCCCTGATTTTCTGATGGAAAGAGGCGGGATGATTGCGTTGGTCAATACATTGATCGACTGCGGGCTGCGTGCCGAAGACGTGCTGCGGATGGCGTCCTTCAATGCCGCGCTGCGCCTCAAGCGTGACGACCTGGGGCTGATTGCCGCAGGCAGAACCGCTGACTTCTTCACCTTCGATTCACTACAGCATATCCGCCCTGCTCGCGTATTTGTTAACGGAGAATGCGTCGCCGAAGCAGGCCACATGCTGCGTGAAGAAAGCGCGCCACCCAGCGCGATGCAACCGCCTCGCGCCACCGTTCACCTCAACGCGCTACAGGCCACGGATTTCCAGCTACGCATTCCGGGCATTAAAAACGGCAAGGCCACGCTACGCCATATCAAAGGTGCGCGCTTCACTCAATGGAATGAGACCACGGTGGAGGTACGCGACGGCATTGCTCAACTGCCTGCCGGATTTAGTCTGATCTGGGTGCAGCATCGCCACGGCAAATCTCCGGCAAAACCACAGATGGCGCTGCTTGAAGGCTGGGGAGAGCTACGCGGCGCGATTGCTACCACCTATTCCCACGATTCACATAATTTAGTGGTGCTTGGGCGAAACCCGGCCGATATGGTGCGTGCAGCCAATCATCTGATTGCCTGCGGCGGCGGCATGGCGTTGGCGCAGAACGCCGAACTGCTGGCCAGCGTCGAGATGCCGATTGCCGGCATGCTCTCGGATTTACCGGCCAGCGAACTGGCGGCGCAGTTTAAAAACCTGCGAGAGCTTAGCGCACAGATTGCCGACTGGGAGCCGCCTTACCGCGTCTTCAAGGCGATTGAGGGGACCTGTCTGGCCTGTAACGCGGGTCCACATCTGACCGATTTAGGGCTGACCGACGGCGGTACCCGGCAAATTATCAACCCACTGGTCGCCGCGTGGGAAATTGAGTAAACGCGCAAAAGCAGAAATAATCTTTTGATAATCATAAATATTTTATTTTTCAGGGGAACACAGCATGGCAGACACCTCCGTTAAAAGTACCTCACCGCAGGCCGAAGGCAGCTGGTTGCAGAGGCGCTTTAAACTTAATCACCGTCAGACCACGGTTAAAACCGAGTGTCTGGCCGGGGTCACCGGTTTTCTGGCCGCTGCCTATCTTCTGGTGGTGATCCCCGGCTTGCTCTCTGTCGGGGGGATCGACAAAGGCGCAGCGCTCACTGGCACCATTATTATCCTGGTCGTCGGCAGCCTGCTGATGGCCTTCTATGCCAATCTGCCGTTTATGGTTGGGCCGGGTATAGGCGGCTCGGTGCTGGTTGGCATCACGCTGGCGGGTGACGGTATCAGCTGGCCGATAGGCCTGGGAATAGCCTGCTGGTCGGGTATTCTGTTCTTTGTGCTCACCGTACTCGGGCTGCGCGAGGTAGTGACGCGCTCGGTGCCCCAGTCGATCAAGCTGGGTCTGACCGCCTCCATCGGCATCTTTGTGGCGCTGCTAGGCTTTCGTAATGCCGGGCTGGTGATAGCCAATGCCAAAACGCACGCCCTTGGCCTCGGCGATTTTACGGCACCGGGTGCGCTGATTGCGCTGCTGGGATTAATGGTCGCCATTGGGCTACAGGCGCGCCGCGTGCCGGGGGCGCTTCTGTGGGCTATCCTGCTGGCGACGCTGGCCGGTATTCCCTTTGGCATCACTCATCTTCCAGGCGAATGGATAGCGCTCCCGCACTCCGTTGGCCCCTTGCTGGGCAAGATTGACCTGTTTGGAGCATTGAATATTGCCTTCCTGCCCTTCCTGTTTATCTTCTTCGCTTCGGAGTTTTTCTCGACCATGGGCACCACGCTGGCGGTGGGTGGCGAGGCAGGACTGCTCGACGAAAAGGGCAACATGAACAATATCAACCGCCCGTTCGTGGTCGACTCCATTGCCGCCGCGCTCGGTCCTATTTTCGGCATTCCTGCGGCAACGGCGCTAATTGAGTCGGCCGCCGCCGCTGAGGCAGGAGGCAAAACGGGTCTGACCGCATTGGCGGCGGCGTTGATGTTTCTGCTGACGCTGCTGTTGACGCCGGTGGCGTTGATGATCCCTAAAGAGGCGACCGCGCCGGCTCTCATCCTTATCGGCCTGAATATGTTCAGCGGGCTGCGCAAGGTGGATCTGGCCAATTTCACCGAGGGTCTGCCGGTATTAATGATGGTGATGGCGACGCTGATTTCGAACAGTTTCGGAACGGGGATTGCGGCGGGTCTGCTGTTTTACGTGGCCATTAAGGTGGTGGCAGGCAAGGCGCGCGAAGTGCCGATCGGTCTGTACGTGCTGGCAATTCCGCTGGTGTACTACTTTGCGACGCTGACGCATCACTGAGAATTTTGGGAGAATGAGCAAAGCGGTAGGGCTGAAATGGTGGAGGCCCTGCCAGCTACATCCCGGCACACACGACACCTGCTATGGCTGCTTCCTTCCGGACCTGACCTGGTTAACAAGTTAGCGTTGCGGGAGAACCAACAGGGCCCCCATTGACGTTGACGGCTTCAGTACTGCGAAGCGGTGGGCATTATCAGGGATGACCATAACAAAAGCAAGTTAACTGCCGACAACCGTTGTTTTCTTATACAATCAACGGCGAATAATTTTAAGAAAGGTGATCGGCATGTCAGAAGTGGACAATTTTCGCCAACGGGTGTTTCAGATTCTTGCGGCCATTCCGGAAGGTCAGGTCACGACCTACGGCGACGTCGCGAAGCTCGCAGGCTCTCCGCGTGCGGCGAGACAGGTAGGCGGCGTGCTCAAGAAACTGCCGGAAGGCAGCACTCTGCCATGGTATCGGGTGGTCAATCGTCACGGTGAGATTTCTCTTCAGGGCGAAGATTTTAAAAGACAGCGCCAGGCACTGTTGGCCGAGGGGATTATCTTTCAGAAAGGCAAAATTGATTTACTGAAGTACGGATGGAAGCTTTAAAAACTTCCCCTGCATGCAGGGGAAGTGAGCAGATTAATAGGCTGGCTGGCTAGAGGCCGGAGGGGGAACCGGTGCATCAGCGCCTGCGGAATATGGGTTACCCATAGGGCCAAGGCCGGTTGGCTTGGTCGCAACCGGAACCGATGTGACTGGCACCAACTGCAGGTCCGCACGCGTACCCATCGCGTTATTAATCACTTCTTTGATGTCCTGAGTAATGAACATCAGGCGACCGTTTTCGGATACTGCCGCACTCAGGATGATACGCGCATTCGGTTTAATATCCTGCGGGTTATACGGCAAGATAAAGCTGAATGGCGCCTGTTTGCCTTCTGTACGCGCGACTTTCTGCGCGATGACGCGAGAAGGTGCGTCCGCCATTGACGCATCTGACAGCGTCACGGTTAATACTGCATCAGGCGGCAGAGCGACACGTTGAGAGATATTCACTACACCGGAGACGTTCGGTCCGGTAATCGCTGGCCTCATTGATGGGCTAGCAGTCGAATTGGGTGAATCGGGTGGTGGCATCTGCTGATGTGTAGCACAACCTGCCAGAGCAAAAGACAGTGCGGTCCCACCTACTATCTGCCAAAGTTTCATAATTGATCACTCCTTTATAGTCATCTGCACGGCACCGGTTTTCTACATGCCGATTTGATTGGAATAGTTAATTTAACCACTCGTATAAATAACTATGGCACATAAATCCGAATTATTCCTACCGCAGGTACAAAGCCCTCTTCTGCTGATAAAAAGTATCCACTATCATAAAGTCTATAAATCCTGTTGAGACAGCATAGTAGAATGGATTTCGTCCTCTTTTTGCATGGATTTATGAGAACAATCCGACGGGAAAAAACCCTACTTTCGCGAGGCCAGCTATGAGTCAGGCACTAAAGAATTTATTGGATTTGTTGAATCTGGAAGAGATAGAAGAAGGGCTATTTCGGGGGGAAAGTGAAGATCTCGGCCTGCGCCAGGTGTTCGGTGGACAGGTCGTCGGCCAAGCGCTGTATGCCGCCAAGCAGACCGTGCCGAGCGACCGCGGTATTCACTCTTTCCACAGCTATTTTCTGCGTCCCGGCGACAGCACCAAGCCTATCGTCTACGACGTTGAGATCCTGCGAGACGGCAACAGCTTCAGCGCCCGTCGCGTTAAGGCGGTGCAAGGCGGCAAGCCGATTTTCTACATGACGGCCTCGTTCCAGAGCCTAGAGGAAGGTTTTGAGCATCAAAATACCATGCCACAGGTACCTGCTCCCGAGACCCTGATTTCGGAATCTGACATCGCAAAGCAGTTTATCCATATGATCCCCAAGCGTTTTCACGAGAAATTTACCGGCGAGCGGCCGATTGAAATGCGTCCGGTCAAGTTTCACAATCCGCTGCAAGGCAAACATGAAGCCCCTGAGCGCGCCGTGTGGATCAGGGCAAACGGCGCGATGCCGGACGATTTACGCATTCATCAGTATTTGCTGGGCTACGCCTCAGACTTCAACTTCCTGCCTACCGCACTGCAACCCCACGGCGTGGGCTTCCTTGAAGAAGGAATGCAGGTTGCCACCATCGACCATTCAATGTGGTTCCACCGTCCGTTCCGCATGGATGAGTGGCTGCTTTACAGCATTGAGAGCCCGTCAGCCTCAGGCGCGCGCGGCTTCGTGAGAGGACAGTTCTACACCCGCGAGGGCGTGCTGGTAGCGTCGACAGTACAGGAAGGCGTGATGCGCCAGAGAAAGCCGGAATAACCCACGCAGAGCAAAAAAGAAGGGAGACGATAAAATCGTCCCCCTTTTGCGCTATGTCATCATTATCCGTTTGTACGGGATTTTTTTGTTGGCAATCGATATTACTGGTTGTAGGCGTTTTCGCCGTGGCTGTTTACGTCCAGACCTTCACGTTCCTGCTCTTCAGGAACACGCAGACCCACCGCCATGTCAGCAATTTTGTAAGCGATAAAGGCAACTACGCTTGACCACACCAGCGTAACCAGGATGCTCAGCAGCTGGATCCACACCTGATGGCCCATGGTCACGCCTTCTGCATAACCCGTGCCGCCCAGAGAGCTGGCGCTGAAGATGCCGGTCAGGATACAACCCACGATGCCGCATACGCCGTGAACGCCGAACACGTCACAGGTATCGTCAACGTTGAGCCATTTTTTCAGGGTAACAACGCCCCACAGGCCAGCAACACCCCCGACCAGACCAATTATCAGAGCACCACCAACGCCGACCGTACCACAGGCTGGGGTGATAGCAACCAGACCCGCGATAGCACCGGAACATGCACCCAGCAGAGAAGGTTTACCGCGAACCATCCACTCGACCAGCACCCATGACAGGATTGCGCCTGCGGTTGCCATAACGGTGTTCAAGAACGCTAGCGCCGCGATAGAGCTTGCCGCACTTGCTGAACCGGCGTTGAAGCCGAACCAGCCAACGTAGAGGATTGATGCACCGGTGAAGACCATCGGCAGGTTGTGAGGTTTGAACGCTTCTTTACCGAAGCCCGCACGTTTACCCAGCAGATAAGCACCGACCAGACCTGCGCTCGCCGCGTTGATGTGAACCACGGTGCCGCCTGCGAAGTCCAGTGCGCCATCGGCAGCCAGGAAACCGCCAGCCCAGACCATGTGCGCAATCGGCACATAGGAGAAGGTCAGCCAGATAACGGTGAAAATAAGCACGGCTGAGAAACGTACGCGTTCAGCGATACCGCCAACCACCAGCGCAACCGTAATGGCAGCGAAGGAACACTGGAAGGCCACGTGAATCAACTGAGAGAAAGTGCCGGTCACTGAGGTCAAACCGATGCCTTTCAGCATCGCGTTGCTGAAACCGCCGAAGAAGGCGTTGCCGGTGCTAAACGCCAGGCTGTAGCCGTAGAGCATCCACAGCACGCAAACCAGCGCGAAGGTGACAATGACCTGAGTCAGCATCGACAGCACGTTTTTAGAACGCAACAAACCGCCGTAGAACAGCGCCACGCCTGGAACGGTCATAAACAGCACCAGAGCAGTACAAATCATCATGAAGGCATTATCAGCGCCATTGGCTACCGGGTCGGCAGCCATTGCCAGCGTTGGCAGCATCGCTACCGCAGCAAGCCCCATCATGGATAAAAGTTTTTTCATTATCAATCTACCCCTGTTTCTCAAATTACAGTGCTGCTTCGTCGGTTTCGCCGGTACGGATGCGAATAACGCGTTGCAATTCGGCAACGAAAATTTTGCCATCACCGATCTTGCCGGTGTAGGCCGCTTTGCTAATCACGTCGATGACTTCATCAAGCTGATCGTCAGCGATGGCGATATCTATTTTTACTTTTGGCAGGAAGTTGACGCTGTATTCAGCACCACGATACAACTCCGCATGACCTTTTTGGCGACCAAAACCTTTAACTTCCGTTACGGTCAGCCCTTGAATGCCCACAGCAGACAATGCTTCACGCACGTCTTCCAGCTTGAAAGGTTTGATCACCACAGTAACCAGCTTCATTTTGCCACTCCTTAAATTAAGAGCTTATCGTGATGCGACTCACGCCCGATACGAAGTGGTTAAAGCAAAGGCTGTGCCAAATGTGTCTAAAATTATCGATTCAGCTCATTAACCGCGGGCAGCGCCATTTTCAGATAAACGTTAGGGTTTTTTGGCAAGGAACCTGCGGGGAACAATAAGAAAAGCGTAGCAGAGGAAGCACCAATTTGGTGCGCTGCGTTCAGAAAAGGTGCAAGACGATGAGAGCATGCTGAGGCATTGCATGAAGTTGGTGCGAGCCATCGGCAAAAGGGAAGATAACAAGTTGAAAAAAACGCCGCGTAAAACCGTATCGGCCAGGGTTTTACGCGGAGGGATCAAGGCGTAGTCAGCGCCTCTCCTTGTTCGGCAGTGGCAAGCTCTTCGCCCGCCAGCTGCAACTGATACATCTGATAATAGCGGCCTTTTTCCTGAAGAAGTTGCAGGTGATTCCCCTGCTCTACCGCCTGACCGCGATGCAATACCAGAATATTATCGGCGTCAACGATGGTAGACAAACGGTGGGCAATCACCACCAGCGTGGTTTGCTGCCGAATAGCCCGCAAAGCACGCGAAATTGCCTGCTCGGTCCCGGAGTCGATATTTGCCGTTGCCTCGTCAAGGATCAAAATCTCGGGCGCTTGCACCAGAACGCGCGCCATCGCCAGCAGTTGCTTTTGCCCCACCGAGAGGTTATTTCCCTGCTCGCCAAGACGGGTGTGGACGCCTTCCGGCATCGCCTTAACCAGCGGCGCAAGCTGCACCGTTTCCAGTGCATGCCACACCTGTTCTTCGTCTACGTCACGACCGAGGGTGACGTTAGCCAGCACGGTTTCGGCCAGCACCACGGGGTCTTGTTGAACCATCGCCACGCCTTTGCGCAGGCAGGCGTGAGAAAGCGAGGTTAGTGAACGGCCGTCGATCAGAATATCGCCCCGGTTTAACGGGTAATAGCCCATTAGCAGGTTGGCGAGCGTACTTTTGCCGCTGCCGGTGTGTCCAACCAGCGCGACGAATCCTCGCGAAGGCACGTGCAGGGAGATATTTTCCAGCACCCATTTATCCTGGCGATAGGCAAAGCTCACGTCACGAAAATCTATCTCGCCGCTGGTCAGCGGTTTTTCATCTTCGCCGTACTCCTGCTGAGCACGGTCCATCAGGTCAAAGATACGCTCACCGGCAACCACCGCCTGTTGCAGTATCGACTGCTGGGAGGTCAAGGCAATCAACGGCTCATTAAGGCGTGAAAGGTAGTTAATGAAGGCATAGAGCACGCCGACGCCGATACTGCCCTCCTCACTAAAACCAAACAGCACCAGCAGGCCGCAGAGAATGAGCGACCCGAACAGGCTGAGCAGAGGACGCAGCAAAAAGCCTTCAAGCTTCAACGTTTTCATCCGCGCCAGATAGTGTGACTGACTGGCCCGCGCCAGGCGATCGCCAAAACGTTTCTGCTGGCGGAACTGCTGCACCACGCCCATGCCGTTAATCACTTCGTTGAAACCGTCGTTGATATCAGCAAGGTAACTGCGTACCTCACGTACGATAGGCGTGCTGTAGACCTGATACAGCGCCATCACCACCAGCACCGCCGGGAAAATACAGATGGCAATCAGGGCCATACGCCAGTCGAGCAGGAACATCGCCACCAGCATGGCACCGATCAGCGCAATACTGCGCAGCACGGTGGAAACTACGGTGACGTAAAGGTCGCGGATGACCTCGGTATCGTTGGTCACTCGGGAAATCAGCTGGCCAACCGGCTGGGTATCGAAGGCGCTAAGCGGCTGTCGCAGCGCGGCGTCCATCACGTCAGTGCGCAAACGTTGCACCACACCCACTGCGGCACGATTAAACAACAGCGCCTGCGAATAGTGAAGACAGGCAGCCAAGATTTGCAGCACGATAAAAGTGACAGCCAGCAGGCTGACCTTCCCCAACGGCATCGTGCCCCTGGAGACAAAGTTGTCGATGAAATAGCTGATGAGGATCGGGCCAAGCACTTCGGCGGCGGCGGCAACCCACAGCATGATGACGGCAATCGACAGCGGCTTGCGGTACGATTTTCCATAAACCAGCAGGCGCTTGAGCGTTGGCCACAGTTTTATCTTCTTAGCCGGCGGCGCCTTGGACAAAATTTTACTCATGATCAGACGGGCTCCTCTTGGGCAGGAACGTCATCCAATGCCGCTTCAAGCTGTTGATAACGGTTCATATCACGATACCAGCCGGCGCTGGCGGCCAGCGTTTCATGGTTACCGCGTTGCACCACGGTACCTTTGTTGAACACCAGAATTTCGGCGGCATCTATCAGAGCGGAAAGCCGGTGTGCGCTGATAATCACCGTCTTGTTGTTGCCCCACTGACGCAGATTTTGCAGAATCTGATGTTCGGTGCGGCCATCGACCGCGCTGAGAGCGTCATCGAGGATCAAAATTTCGGCGTCGAGCAGCAGTGCGCGCGCAATGGAGATACGCTGTTTCTGACCGCCGGAAAGCATCACGCCGCGCTCGCCAACCTCGGTTTCATACCCTTGAGGCAGGCGTAAAATATCATCATGCACGCAGGCCATCTTCGCCGCTTGCTCTATCTGCTCGGGCGTCGCGTCCGGTTGCCCCAGCGCAATGTTTTGCGCCACGGTATCGGAGAACAGGAATGGCGTCTGGCTCACCACCGCCATTCGAGCACGCCAGTCGTCGAGCACCACGTCGCTCAACGCTTTCCCCTGATAGGTAATACTGCCCTGAGTCACATCAAACTGACGTTGCAGCAGCGCCAGAAGCGTACTCTTGCCCGAACCTGTCGGTCCACAGAGGCCCAGCATGTTGCCCGGCGCGAGATTGAAATGTACGTCTTGCAGCGCCGAGGCGCTATTTACCGGATAATGGAAGCTGTCGATATTGACCTCCAGCACGCTGCGCTCCGGCGACAGAGGCACCGTGCCGTCAACCACACACGGCGCTTCCTGAAGCAGACTGCGGATACGGCTGTAGGCCGCGCTTCCACGTTCAACTATGTTAAACATCCAGGCCAGCGCCAGCATTGGCCAAATCATCAGCCCCAGATACATCACGAAACTGGTCAGTTGACCCAGCGTCAGATGACCGTTGACCACCATCCAACTGCCGCCCCCGATGGCAATCATGTTTGCCATGCCGATAGAGACATAAATAGTGGGATCGAAACGGGCATCGACGCGGGCGACGCGCATGTTTTTGAGGCCAGTGTCCTGTGCGACCTCGGCAAACTGTGAGGACTGGTGATTCTCCAAACCGAAGGCCTTGATCATGCGAATACTGGTCAGACTTTCCTGCGCCTGATCGTTTAAAGACGAGAATGCCGCCTGAGCGACCTTGAATCGCTGGTGCAGTTGGTCACCGTAGCGTTTGATGACCGCGGCCATAATGGGCATTGGCACCAGCGAGAGCAGCGTCAGCTCCCAGCTTATCTGCGTCGCCATGACAATCAGCACCGCCAGCCCCATCACCAGAGAGTCAACCAGCGTTAATACGCCCTCACCCGCGGCGAAAACCACGCGGTCGACGTCGTTGGTCGCGCGGGCAATCAGGTCACCGGTGCGATGACGCAAATAGAAGGCAGGATGCTGACGACTGAGCTGACGGTAGAAATTCTGGCGCAGTTCAACGGCGAGTTTATAGGATGCCCCAAACAGCAGCACGCGCCAGACATAGCGCAGCAGATAGACCAGAATTGCGGTGCCAAGAATCAGGCCGAGCCAGCCAAACAGCTTCCCTTCGGACAGGGTTTTATTAGTGACGCCATCAATGATGATGCCCACGAGCTTTGGCGGTAATAATTGCAGGATGGCGATGATAATAAGCAGAGCGACAGCTCCGAGGTACCGTTGCCATTCGCGGCGAAAGTACCAGGCCAGTTGGGCAAACAGTCTCACGCAGATTTTTCCATGATTTTAGTTTTTAAATTCTCTTATTTCCTGCGCTAGGATAACACCGATAAGCGCCCATTCTTATGAAACTTTTTTGCCTAAAGAGGCAAATGGGTGGTGGACTTTATTCGTTCCATCGCAAAATTAGAGGTGACGTCAAGCAGCCCCGGCACGGCACTGACCAACTTTTTATAGAAGTTATCGTAGCTCTTCATGTCTGCCACCTGGACCTGCATCAGATAATCATATTCGCCGGCCATTCTATAAAATGACAACACTTCGGGAAAAGACTCGATCTGTTCGACAAAATTCTGATACCACTGGCTGCTATGCTGCTGGGTTTTGATCCTCACAAATGCGGTCAGGCTCAGGCCCAGTTTGTCACCATCCAGAAGCGCCACTTTGCCGAGGATAACTCCCTCCTCTTCGAGTTTTTTGATTCGCTTCCAGCACGGCGTAGAAGTGAGATTCACCGCCTCGGCCAGCTCATTGAGTGACAGCGTGCAGTCCTGCTGCAAAAGCGCTAAAAGTTTACGGTCAGTTTTATCTATCATTTGGCTTCCCAGAAGAAAAATTTTCTCTAAATTGGTTTTTGTACGTTAAAAATAGCAACTTTTTTCCTCGCTGACCAAGGTAAGCTACTGCACATCAACTCAAATATTTTCGGAAGCACGCAATGAACGACTGTTGGGTAAAAAACGCTATTAAAGAGATCGACGCCGATTTTCAACGCTCAGCAGATACCCATCTGATTCGATTGAATATTGCGGACTTTCCAGGCATTTCGCTGTATCTGAAAGACGAAAGCACCCATCCGACCGGCAGCCTGAAGCACAGATTGGCGCGTTCGCTGTTTTTATACGGACTGTGCAACGGCTGGATTAAGGAAAATACGCCGATCATCGAGTCATCGTCAGGCAGCACGGCCATCTCTGAAGCCTACTTCGCCCGCCTGTTAGGCCTGCCGTTTATTGCGGTAATGCCCGCCTGCACAGCGCCGAGAAAAATTCAGCAGATCGAATTTTACGGCGGTCGCTGCCATTTTGTTGAGAACTCAAGCCAAATTTACGCCGCCTCGGAACAGTTGGCCAAAGAGCTTAACGGCCACTATATGGACCAGTTCACCTACGCCGAGCGCGCCACCGACTGGCGCGGCAATAACAACATCGCCGACAGCATTTATCGCCAGATGACGCTCGAGCCGCACCCGGTCCCGCGCTATCTGGTCATGAGTGCTGGAACCGGAGGCACCTCGGCCACGCTGGGCCGCTACATCCGCTATCAGGGGCATCAGACCGAACTGGTGGTGGTTGACCCGGAAAACTCGGTGTTTTACGACTGCTTCCACCAGAGTAATAGAGATTTAGTGGCGCAGTGCAGCAGCCGTATTGAAGGCATCGGCCGCCCGCGCGTTGAGCCGTCTTTCATTCCGAGCGTGATTGACCGCATGGTGCAGGTGCCCGATGCCGCAAGCGTCGCCACCGTGCACTGGCTTGAAACCATGCTGGGCCGCAAGGTCGGCGGTTCGACCGGTACCAATGTCTGGGGTGCGCTGCAGCTGGCCGAAGAGATGCGTGAAAGGGGCGAGACAGGCTCGATTGTTACGCTGATTTGCGACAGCGGAGAGCGCTACCAGCACACCTATTTCAACCCACATTGGGTGGCTGAAAATTTAGGCGACCTCTCGCCTTTCCGCGAAAAACTGCTGGGTCTGCGCTGATAAAACATCAGGCTCGGTGAGCGGCAAAAAATGAAAAAAGCCGACGTTTGGACGTCGGCTGGCCGCAAGACCTTAGTATTCGGGGGAATAACTCAGGTTTGGTGAGTTCAGCCAATGTTGTAAAAAGTGTGACACCGCCTGATCTTTGCAGTGCCCAATGACCGGCAAGTGCGCCACGTGCTGCTTCAACAGCGGCAGCGCATTGCCCATCACCAGTCCCCGCCCGACGCTTTGCAGCATCTCACGGTCGTTCATCGCATCGCCAAACGCCATACAGTCTTCCAGAGAAATCCCCAAGTCCGAGGTTAACAGCGCCAGCGCACTGCCTTTATTGCTGCCCTTGGGCATAACATCGAGACAGTCGTGGGCAGAGAAACAAACGTCCAGCCGATCGCTAAAATGCTGCTCTAATCTGGGTAACAGGGCCAGCAAGGTTTCGTGGGGCGCACAGAAGCAGACTTTGCTATTGCCGCTTTTTGGCACCTGCGCCAGCTTTTTCAGCTGATAGGCAAAACCGCTGAACTGGTGCGCCAACAACAGGTCAGGATTATCGAATTCGGTTACCCACCCTTCGTCCCGAAACACATGCAGACTGGCCGAGGTTTTCCAGTCGCGGCCCACCAGCTCGGAAAATACCTCTTCGGACAGATTACTGGCGTGGAGCAGTGTACCCTCGAGACCGTGTACACGGGTGCCGTTGCCGGTAATCAGGTAGCCGGGGATATCGAGGTTGGCGAGGATCTGTTTCATCTCGAGATAATGGCGACCGGTCGCGAACGTCAGCGTAACGCCACGTTCTGCAAGCTGCCGCAGGCTGGAAAGCGTTTTCTCGCCCAGTTGATGATTTGGCATCAACAGCGTGCCGTCCATATCGAACGCCGCCAGACGCACCGCACCGCTCGCTTTCTCAAATCCTTTCTCTTTCAACATTCCGGCTCCTTAATGCCTCGCCTAAATCTGCAAGACGTACTACTGACCCGTCATTAACGGAATAAAAATCTGTAAAAAGTATCGCCTGATATATGCTGAACAAATAGTGACGACTTTGAGAAAAGACTTCCGGATTTATTATGCGCCTGCAAAATCGCCTCAACCAATATCAGCGGCTGTACAACAAGACCGGCCTTGTGCCACAGGCGATCACCGTATCTGCGTTGGCCGCTATTTTTTGCTGTAGCGAACGCCACACGCGAACCCTGCTGGCTCTATTTCAACAGGCCGGATGGATCCGTTGGTCGTCACAGGCCGGGCGCGGCAAACGCGCCGAAATCGCCTGTCTAAAAACGCCGGAAAGCCTGCGCGAATCCTACCTGCAAAAGCTGCTTGATGAGGGCGAACATTCGGCCGCGCTTCAGCTGAGTCAGTTAGACTCACAGCATCTTAATACGCTGTTGGCACCACATCTTGGTGGTCAATGGCAGGAGGACGCCCCGACTCTGCGCATTCCTTATTATCGCGCGATGCAAACATTAGACCCACAGACGCTGACTGGGCGCGCAGAGCAGCACATCGCTCACACCCTTCATGCCGGACTGACGCGTTTCGTCACCGGAGAATCCGCACCGCAGCCGGATCTCGCACACCATTGGCAAATCAGTCATGAGGGTAAGGTGTGGCAGTTCTTTTTGCGCAGCCACCTTTACTGGCACAACGGCGAGCCGCTGTTGACCCGCCAGATTTGCCAGCTGTTTGAAACTTTTCGGCAGTCGCCGCGCAGCCGACACAGCCTCGACAACGTCGAAGCCATTTCGCAGCCGCACGCGCTGTGCCTGCAATTTCAGCTCCAAAAACCCGACTATTGGTTCGCTCATCGGCTCGCCGACCTCAGTTGCCTGCTGTTTCATCCGCATGCGCCCACGGTCGGCGCGGGACCGTTCAAGCTCGCACATTTTGCGCCCGAGCGCGTTCGGCTGGAACAGCATCCTTATTATCATCTGCAGCGCCCCTATCTTTCTGCCATCGAGTACTGGATAACGCCGCATCTGTTCGACAGCGAAATAAAAAACAAGGTGAGCTGCCAGCATCCGGTTCGGATAACCCTGGGAGAAAAAAATCAGATGGCGCTCGTCAGACCGGTGAAGCGCAGTACCAGCCTGGGGTTTTGCTATCTGGCCATCAATCTGCGCAAAAATGCGCTAAGTCCTGCACAGGCTCAAAAAATCGTCGCGCTAATTCGCCACTCCGGCCTGCTCGACAATCTGCCCATCGATCATTCGCTGGTTAAACGCAGCCGAGAGATGCTGCCAGGCTGGCCGCTGCCTGTCGCGTCGACGGAAGCGTTGGAAACACACGATGGTGTACAGCTTCCGAAAAAACTTTCGCTGCTGTTTCACCCACCGATAGAGCTGGAACTGGTCGCCGGAGCGCTGAAGACCCTTCTTGCTGATGAGGGTTGCGAATTAGAAACGCATTATCATCCGGGTCGGCTCTGGAACGACGCCGCACAGCTTACTGCCGTTGACCTGATGCTTGGCGATCGTCTGATTGGTGAAGCACCGGTTGCAACACTGGAGAACTGGCTGCGTCAGGACCCGCTGTGGCACGCCATCCTCAGTGACGACGCCCTTGACCAACAAAACCAGCGCTTGCTGTCGATTCAGCAGCATCCCTCCGAGTCACTGCGGGAAGAGAAGCTACGGGCGCATTTTTACCAGCTGATGGAACACGGCAGCATTACGCCGCTGTTCAACTATCAATACCAGGTTAGCGCACCTCCGGGCGTTAACGGCGTTCAGCTTACCGCCTGGGGCTGGTTTGATTTCTGTCGGGCATGGTTACCTCCGCCGGTCAGCCAGCCCGATTGATTTTTGCTATTAACGTGCGTGAAACGCCAGTAACATACCGCCATTAGCCGCAGTTTGGCGGGTAGAGACTTTGAACAGCAGCCTTAATCGCGCTGCTTAAACAGCATATAAAGGGTTTAGAAATGAAAAGAGCCGTTGTGGTCTTTAGTGGCGGACAGGACTCAACCACCTGTCTGGTGCAGGCGCTCACGCAGTATGACGAAGTGCACTGCATCACCTTCGACTATGGACAGCGTCACCGCGCCGAAATCGACATTGCACAAAAGCTGTCCGTCGAGCTTGGCGCGAAAGCGCACAAAGTACTGGACGTCGGCCTGCTCAATGAACTGGCCGTTAGCAGCCTGACCCGTGATAACATTCCGGTGCCGCAGTTTGGCGAAAATGCCGAGAACGGCTTACCAAGCACCTTCGTGCCGGGACGCAACATTCTGTTCCTTACGCTGGCGGCTATCTATGCCTATCAGGTTCAGGCAGAAGCGGTGATTACCGGTGTCTGTGAAACCGACTTCTCAGGGTATCCTGACTGCCGCGACGAATTCGTTAAAGCGCTCAACCACGCCGTCACGCTGGGCATCGCGCGCGACATCCGCTTTGAAACGCCGCTGATGTGGCTCAACAAGGCCGAGACCTGGGCGTTGGCTGACTACTATGGCAAACTGCCGCTGGTACGTAATCAGACCCTGACCTGCTATAACGGTATCGCCGGCGACGGCTGTGGTGAGTGTGCAGCCTGCCACCTGCGCGCCAAAGGGTTAGAAGAATACCAACAGGCTCCGGAAGCCATTAATGCCAGCCTGAAAGAAAAAACCGGGCTGGTATAAGAGGCTGGCATCCAAATAGCCAAGTCATTCGTGCTGTAGCAAGGCGGCAACCGAACGAGTCCCCAGGAGCTGACATAAGCCAATGACTGGGGTGAGCGAGGGTAGCCAACGCTGCTGCGGTGCGAAGTACGACGGCTATTCTTCTAACTCACGCAGCTTTTCGAGTAACTCTCCCTCAAGCGGTAACGCCTTTTGGCTGCGTAAGTCGATGCATACAAAGGTTAATATTGCATCGACCACCGTTTCGCCGTTGCAGGTGATTATCTGCTTGAGCACGCCGCTCTTATTGTTCAGCTGCTCGAGTCGGCTGTCGATTTGCAGCAGGTCACCCAATACCGCCGGCCTGCGATAATTGATATTTATGTTGACCAGAATAAAAGCAATTTTGTTTTGCGCCATCCATTGGAAACCTTCCTTATTGTCCAGCCACTCCCAACGCGCCGTTTCGAGAAACTCAAGATAACGGGCATTGTTAACGTGCTGGTAAACATCAATGTGAAATCCACGAACTTTAATCAACGTTTGCATAGCGTTACACCTGCTGTTTAAGAAGTTTGTTAACTGGTCAGACTTCTTTCAGATTAGCAGAAGAACGCGGCGACAAAAGTCTTCGCCTCATCGCCGCGATCCGTATCACAATTTCAAACGGTTCTGATTACGCTGGAATAATGACGGTCCAATGCCTGGGACTTCCTGCAATTGCTCGATTTTGGTGAAGGGCCCCATCTCGCTACGGTATTCTACGATGGTCTGCCCTTTCTTAATGCCGACACCGTTTAACGCCTTGGCCAGTTCTTCGGCACTGGCGTTATTGAGGCTGACCTTTTCTTCTTCGGCCAGCCCCTTTTCCGTTTCTTTTGCGGATGCCTTACCAGCCGACTTCTCTTTCCCCACCGACTTTTCTAGGCTGCTGGACGCCGTGTTTTTTGCACCGCCGTCGCTCGCGGCCTGAATGCTCAGCGGCATCACCGCCAGACCTAATGCTAATACCATTGTCGTGATTGATAATCTTTGCATGCTGTAATCCTCCATGTTGTTGACAGCACCAACAGAGTGGCGCAGCGCGCTGAAGAGTACAAATGGCAGAATTCAGATGTGGAAAAGGCCGCGAAAGCGGCCTTTGGGTATTGCAGATAGTTACACTACGGCTCCGTGAAGCCTCGCACTTTTACTGGTTCTGTGCGGCGCTGCCAAACTTCACTTTGGCCTGGTGGCGCAGGTTTGCAAGCAGTGCATCAAAGGTGTTGTTTGATGAAGTCTGCTGCAGCTGCTGATTGAACTGTGCGGCTTCGGCATCGGTCAATTTGCCTGGGTTTACGGCGGTCAGCTTGATTATCACGGTATTGCCCCGATCATCCTGAGAAATACCGTAGCTTGGCTTGCCGTTTTGCGGCTGTGGCAGGGCATAAACGTTCTGCTCGAAGTCAGAAGGCTGAGCGGTACGCTGAACCTTCTGCACGTCGCCAAAGCTCAAACCGGCCGCTTTCAGCGCATCGTCGCCTTTACCTTCTTTCAGAGCGATCAGCAGTTTCTGCGCATCAACGCGTGACTGGTCTTCGGCCTTCTGGCGCTTCACAAGCTGAGTCACCTGATCTTTCACTTCGGCAAAAGGTTTCACGCCAGCGGCTTTGTGTGCATCAACACGCACAACAAATGCACGATCGCCGTCAACGGTGATAACGTCAGAGTTACTGCCCGGTGTGCCGTCGTGACCAATCAGTGAACCGTCAAACAACGCCTGTACAACCGGCTTGAAGTTGATGGCAGCAGGCACATTTTGCTGAGTAAAGAAGTCAGTGTGTGAAGCCTTGGTGCCAGCCGCTTGCTCGGCCGATGCCAGAGACTCATTGTCATTGCTGGCCGCATCACTCACTTTCTGCTGCAACGCGTAGTAAGCGTCCAGCGCTTTTTCCTGCTTCAGCTTGTCAACGATACCGTCATGCACTTCTGCCAAAGGTTTAACCTGTTCTGGCATAATGTCATCAAGACGCAGAATGAAGTAGCCGCTGTCAGACTTAATAACGCCTGACATCTGACCTTTGCTGGTCAGGTTGGCGCTCTTGAATTCTGGCAACGTGGTTTCAGGCTCCATCCAACCCAAATCACCGCCCTTCTTGCCGCTGAGAGTATCAACAGATTTGGTTTTTGCCAGGTCAGCAAAATCCGCACCTGCCTTCAGCTGTGCATCGATAGCCTGTGCATCCGCCTGGTCTTTCGCCACAATCACGCTGTAACGACGGCGTTCTGGCTGGCCAAACTCGCTTTTGTGCTGGTCGTAATAGGCTGAAACGTCGGCGTCGGTAACCTGAGTCTTGGCCTGCATGGCCGCTGCATCCATTTCGATGTAGCTAACTTTAATCTCTTCAGGAGCCACAAACATGTTTTTGTTTTGGTCGTAGAACGCCTGTAGTTCGCTGTCGCTTGCCTGCTGCTTGGCGGCAAGGGCGCTGGCGTTGAAGGTCGCCGTGTGAACATCACGTTCTTGCAGAACCAGCTCAGACATGGATTTGGTTTCAATCGGCAGCACGAAATCGCTCTCGCCGTACGCTTGAGCAAGCTGCTGGCTCACCAGCTGTTGCTTCATCAACTGCGCGAAGTTGTCTGCGGTATAACCCATACCCTGAATAGTTTGCAGGTATTTGGCGTTATCGAATTGATTGTTAGTCTGGAACTGCGGTGTGGCAAGAATCGCGTCTTTGATCTGTTGATCGCTAACGGTCACGCCTAATTTTTTGGAGTATTGCTCCAGCAGAGTCACGTCAATCAGGTTGTTGAGCGACTGCTGGCGCAGCTGCTGCATATAACCGTCGCTGCCTGCCAGTGCGGCAAACTGATCGCCTAGCTGTTGCTGTAAACGGCTGCGCTGGTTTTGTACGGCGTCGTCAAGCTGGGCACGGCTGATTTCCTGGCCGTTCACTTTCGCTGCGTAGTCGCTTGACCCACCAATTAAGTAATTGCCTACACCGGTCAAAACAAAAGATAAAACGATCAAACCAAGAATGATTTTGAGCACGACGTGGTTAGCTGCCGCGCGTAAGTTGTCCATCATAGTGAAGCAACACTCCGCTGTATTTGGGGTTTAAAACTTGGGCCGCGTGTAGGATACCAACGATCCCTGTGACACCCATAGGGTGCAGCACAATAAACTGCGTGTTTACACTGACACTTCGTTTTGAGTGGTGTTCAAAAGAATCACTGTTAACAGGCAACATTTAAAACTTTCGGCACGCATAAGTATTTCGGTACACATAAGAAAAAAAGCGCATCTCTTCGATGCGCCCTATATATTACCTTACCAACCCTGAGACGTCAGGTTATTGTTAGTAATTATCCGTTTACTGCATCTTTCAAAGATTTACCCGCGCGGAAGCCAGGTACTTTGGCAGCCGGAATACTGATTTCTTTACCGGTTTGCGGGTTACGACCTGTGCGAGCTGAGCGCTCACGAACTGCAAAGGTACCGAAACCAACCAGTGCAACTTCTTCTCCGGCTTTCAGAGAATCAGTTACGGATGCAAGCACCGCGTCCAGCACACGTCCAGCGGCCGCTTTAGAAATATCCGCACCGGCTGCAATTTTGTCGATCAGTTGTGACTTATTCACGTTTTCATCCCCTCTTAAAATTCTATCGTCACGCCGAAAAATCCCTACGGACGCGACAGCGCAGCTGTTATATCAAGCTTGTCAGGGGTATGCAAGCGACCCAGAACGCGTTACACCCTTCTGACAGGTTTACTAACTTAACGGCACAAAAAAAAGCTGGCAAGTAGGTTTTCACTTGCCAGCCTCAGTTTTGCTTACACTTTATGCATCAGGTCACTATTTTGCCGCCACAGGCAGTGCACCAAACGCCGGATTTTGCAACGCGAGGTTCAGAACGTCGTCGATGCGTTTAACCGGGTGGATCTCCAGGTCGGCCAACACGTTGTCTGGGATCTCTTCCAGGTCACGTTTGTTTTCGTCAGGGATAAGCACCACTTTGATGCCGCCACGGTGTGCTGCCAGCAGTTTTTCTTTCAAACCGCCGATAGGCAATACCTGACCACGCAGAGTTATCTCACCGGTCATCGCCACATCGGCGCGAACCGGGTTACCGGTCAGGCAAGACACCAGCGCAGTGCACATCGCGATACCGGCGCTTGGGCCGTCTTTCGGCGTCGCCCCTTCCGGTACGTGAACGTGAATATCACGTTTCTCGTAGAAGTCAGGGTTGATGCCCAGCTTTTCAGCACGCGCACGAACTACGGTCAGCGCAGCCTGAATCGACTCCTGCATCACTTCACCCAGAGAACCGGTGTAGGTCAGCTTGCCTTTACCCGGCACGCAGGCGGTTTCGATAGTCAGCAGTTCGCCACCCACTTCCGTCCACGCCAGGCCAGTCACCTGACCTACGCGGTTTTCGGTGTCAGCACGGCCGTAATCGACTTTCTGCACGCCCAGATAGTCTTTCAGGTTGTCGCCGTTGATAACAATGTGCTTCAGGGTTTTATCCAGCAGCAGCTGTTTCACCGCTTTACGACACAGTTTGGAAATTTCGCGTTCCAGACTACGAACACCCGCCTCACGAGTATAGAAGCGGATAATGCCGATAATGGCGCTATCTTCAACGGTCAGCTCGTTTTTCTTCAGCGCGTTACGCTCGATTTGTTTCGGCAACAGGTGCTGTTTGGCGATGTTCAGCTTTTCGTCTTCGGTATAACCCGACAGACGAATCACTTCCATACGGTCAAGCAACGGTGCCGGAATGTTCATCGAGTTCGAGGTCGCCACGAACATCACGTCAGACAGGTCGTAGTCAACTTCCAGATAGTGGTCGTTGAAAGCGACGTTCTGTTCTGGATCCAGCACTTCAAGCAGAGCCGAAGCCGGATCACCGCGCATGTCGGAAGACATCTTGTCGATTTCATCGAGCAGGAACAGCGGGTTCTTCACGCCAACTTTAGCCATCTTCTGGATAAGTTTACCCGGCATGGAACCGATGTAAGTACGACGGTGACCGCGGATTTCCGCCTCATCGCGCACGCCACCCAGCGCCATACGGACGTATTCACGGCCGGTAGCACGGGCAATGGACTGCCCCAGAGAGGTTTTACCCACCCCCGGCGGTCCTACCAGGCACAGGATCGGCCCTTTGATTTTGCTGACGCGAGTCTGCACCGCGAGGTACTCAAGGATGCGGTCTTTCACGCGTTCCAGACCGAAGTGGTCGGTATCAAGGACTTCCTGCGCCTTACGCAGGTCTTTTTTCACTTTACTGCGTGCGTTCCACGGCACCTGAAGCATCCAGTCGATATAACCACGAACAACCGTGGCTTCGGCGGACATCGGTGACATCATTTTCAGCTTCTGCAGCTCGGCTTCGGTTTTTTCACGCGCATCTTTCGGCATTTTTGCCGCGTCGATTTTGCGTTTCAGCGCCTCATGTTCGTCCGGCGCATCATCCATCTCGCCCAACTCTTTCTGAATCGCCTTCATCTGTTCGTTCAGATAGTATTCGCGCTGACTTTTTTCCATCTGCTTTTTGACGCGATTGCGAATACGTTTCTCAACCTGCAACAGGTCGATTTCGGATTCCATCATCGCCATCAGGTACTCAAGGCGTTCGGTAATGTCGAACATCTCGAGCACAGACTGTTTGTCGGCCAGTTTCAGCGGCATGTGGGCGGCAATGGTATCTGCCAGACGTGCAGCGTCCTCGATGCTGTTCAGAGAGGTCAGCACCTCAGGCGGGATCTTTTTATTCAGTTTGATGTAGCCTTCAAACTGATTGATTGCCGTTCTTACCAGAACTTCCTGCTCGCGCTCGTCAACCGCCGGCGACTCAAGGTACTCGGCGTGTGCGGCAAAATGCTCGCCGCTGTCGGACAAGGTAGTGATTCGCGCACGCTGCAAGCCTTCAACCAGAACTTTTACTGTTCCATCAGGAAGTTTCAGCATCTGCAAAATAGAGGCTACGGTACCCACTGAGAACAAATCGTTGATACCAGGTTCATCCGTCGAGGCCTCTTTCTGCGCAACGAGCATGATTTTCTTATCATTGTCCATTGCAGCTTCAAGGCAGCGAATTGATTTCTCCCGGCCAACGAACAACGGGATCACCATATGCGGATAAACCACCACATCGCGCAGAGGCAATACGGGGATTTCTATGCGTTCGGAACGCTCAGGGTTCATAGAGCTCTCTCTTAGTTTAGCTTCCGCCAGGTTAAGGAAATCTCGTGAAACACGAGTCAGCGGGTTTCAGCAAGTAGTTAACTGAGTATATGGGGATGAATATCCGACATTCAACGACAAGAATGCGAGGAAAAAAAAATGGGGGAAAAAATCCCCCATTTTTAGTCTAAACCGCTGTAAAACTGGCTAATTATTCACCAGAAGCTTGTTGCGCCTCAGGTTTGCCATAAATCATCAGAGGTTCGGACTGCCCGGCAATCACGGACTCGTCAACCACGACTTTGTCCACGCTGTCAAGAGATGGCAGATCGTACATCGTATCCAGTAAAGCGGCTTCAACAATAGAACGCAGACCACGAGCACCCGTTTTGCGTTCCATTGCTTTCTTAGCGATAGCGGTTAAGGCTTCATCGCGAAACTCAAGCTCTACGCCTTCCAGATTGAACAGCGCCTGGTACTGCTTGGTCAGCGCGTTCTTAGGCTCTTTAAGGATTTGAATCAGGGCTTCTTCGCTCAGTTCGCTCAGCGTTGCCACAACCGGCAGACGACCGATGAACTCAGGGATCAGACCAAATTTGATCAAATCTTCAGGTTCGGCCTGAGCCAGCAGCTGACCTTCGGTTGCTTTCTCGGTCTTGCCTTTCACTTCTGCACCAAAGCCGATACCGGTGCTGGTGTTCAGACGTTGGCCAATCACTTTATCGAGACCGGCAAAGGCGCCGCCGCAGATAAACAGAATCTTGGAGGTATCAACCTGCAGGAACTCCTGCTGTGGATGCTTACGTCCGCCCTGAGGAGGAACAGCGGCCACGGTACCTTCAATCAGCTTCAACAGCGCCTGCTGCACGCCCTCACCTGAAACGTCACGGGTGATGGACGGGTTGTCTGACTTACGAGAAATCTTGTCGATTTCATCGATGTAGACAATGCCGCGCTGTGCTTTCTGTACATCGTAATCACATTTTTGCAGCAGCTTCTGGATGATGTTTTCAACGTCTTCCCCCACATAACCGGCTTCGGTCAGCGTGGTGGCATCAGCCATAGTGAATGGCACATCCAGGAAACGCGCCAGCGTTTCTGCCAGCAGCGTTTTACCGCTACCGGTTGGGCCGATCAGCAAAATGTTGCTCTTGCCCAACTCGATACCGTTGCTGGTATCACCGTTACGCAAGCGCTTGTAGTGGTTATAAACCGCAACAGCCAGAACTTTTTTCGCAGGCTCTTGACCGATAACATAGTCATCGAGGTGTTCACGGATTTCGTGTGGTGTCGGCAGCGCGCTGCGTTCGCGATGCGGTGCGACTTCTTTAATCTCTTCGCGAATAATGTCGTTACACAAGTCGACACATTCATCGCAGATATACACTGACGGCCCGGCAATCAGCTTACGCACTTCATGCTGGCTTTTGCCGCAAAAAGAGCAGTACAGCAGCTTTCCTGAACCGTCTTTGCGCTTATCTGTCATCAGTAAACCTCTTCTTTAATCTCAGTCCCGCGGACAACACACGGCGGTACGACCATTTAACTCAACAGACATGTCACTGACTGACGCTTGGCTGTGTCTATTGAAACAATTCACTCATATCTCATGCTTCAGGTAAAGCATAGGGTGGCGATTTTCACGCCGCCGCACTCAAAAAACATCCGTATGAGTTTAACTATAGACCATCGCGTCAGCAGAAAATTGCCGATTAGAGTTCGCCGCGATGAGTCATTACCTTATCGACTAAGCCATACTCTACAGCTTCGTCGGCTGACAGGAAACGATCTCGCTCAGTGTCACGCTCTATTTCTTCAAGAGATTTGCCCGTATGTTGCGCCATCAGCGTATTCATACGGTTTTTAACCTTCAGGATCTCTCTGGCGTGGATGTCGATGTCCGTCGCCTGGCCCTGGAAACCGCCCAATGGCTGGTGAATCATCACGCGCGAGTTTGGCAGCGCGAAACGCTTGCCCTTGGCACCTGCGGTCAGCAGGAACGAGCCCATAGAGCACGCCTGGCCTAGACAGATGGTGCTGACATCGGGCTTGATGAATTGCATGGTGTCATAAATAGACATCCCTGCGGTGATAACGCCGCCCGGTGAGTTGATATAAAGGTAAATATCTTTCTCCGGGTTTTCGGCTTCCAGAAACAGCATCTGGGCCACAATCAGGTTAGCCATTTGGTCTTCAACCTGTCCGGTCAGGAAGATGATACGTTCCTTCAGCAGACGGGAAAAAATATCATAAGAGCGCTCACCACGTGAAGTCTGCTCTACAACCATCGGTACTAAGGCCATGTTTGGCGCAAATTGTTCTCTTTCACCACTGTATGACATAACCGTCTCCTAATAGAATTCTCTTTAGCGCGAGTTGAAACCGATTCTACTTGAGATAAGCGATGATGACTATGCTCAAGCGGCCAAGTCGCCACATACACGGCTGACGGTTGTTATCAGTCAGAAGCTAACAGCAAAGTTACCCTTGTAGCACAAGACAATTGGGGGGCAAGGACAAGATTTCAAGCCTCTGGTGAAATTCTTTTCTCCTCGCGAATCATTGAGTGATCAAACAGCTCAATTATTGTACTGGCTGGCGATTTTTCGGTTATCACGCTGATAAATATAGTGCAAAGCGAAGAAAATGTAGTGCACGAAAGAGCTAAAAATTACCTTTCAGCTTTGAACATGCAATAAAAAAGCCCGTAGTGCAAACTACGGGCTTGATACCAGGATAAAACAGTTAACCGCAGCGAAAACTTAAGCTGGGGTAGTCTGGTTCATCAGTTCGGTAAAGGTCGTGGCTTTCTCAGTCACTTTAGCTTTAGACAGCAGGGTCTCGACGGCTTGTTCTTCCAGCGCGACGTTACGCATGTTGTTCATCAGCTCTTTGTTTTTGCTGTAGAACTCGATAACTTCTGACGGATCTTCGTACGCAGAAGCCATCTCTTCGATCAGCGCTTTAACGCGATCTTCGTCAGCTTTCAGTTCGTGCTGGCTGATAACTTCACCCAACAGCAGGCCAACAACAACGCGTTGCTTAGCTTGCTCTTCGAACAGCTCACGTGGCAGTTCCAGAGCCTGTTTCTCGTTGCCACCGAAACGCTGTGCAGCCTGGCGACGCAGAACGTCGATTTCGCTGTCGATCAGGGCAGCAGGCACGTCGATTTCGTTAGCTTTAACCAGACCTTCGATTGCCTGAGACTTGATGCGGTTACGCACTGCGCCTTTCAGCTCACGGTCCATGTTTTTACGCACTTCAGCACGCAGACCTTCTACAGAACCATCAGCCACGCCGAAACGCTTGATGAATTCTTCAGTCAGTTCTGGCAGCTCACGCTCTTCAACTTTCTTCAGAACGATAGCGAACTTGGCCGCTTTACCTTTCAGGTTTTCAGCGTGGTAATCTTCTGGGAAGTTTACGTCGATGGTGAATTCTTCACCGGCTTTATGACCTACCAGACCTTCTTCGAAGCCTGGGATCATGCGGCCCTGGCCCATTGCCAGTACGAAGTCAGAGGCTTTGCCGCCTTCGAATTCTTCACCGTCGATGGAACCAGAGAAATCAACGGTAACGCGATCTTCAGCCTGAACGGCTGCGTCGGTTTCTTTCCAATCAGCCTGCTGCTTGCGCAGAGTTTCCAGCATGGTGTCAACGTCAGATTCGTTAACTTCAACAACTGGTTTTTCTACTTCGATGCTTTCCAGATCTTTCAGTTCAACTTCTGGATAAACTTCGAATTCAACGGTGAAGTTGAAATCTTCGCCCAGTTTGTATTCGCCCGGAACATAGTTCGGTGCGCCAGCCGGGTTGATTTTTTCTTTGATGATTGCATCAACGAAGCTGCGCTGCATCAGATCGCTCAGAACGTCCTGGCGAACGCTTGCGCCATAACGTTGTTCGATGATGTGGTGTGGTACTTTGCCCTTGCGGAAGCCGTCAATACGTACAGTTTTAGACGCTTTAGCCAGCTCGCTTTTTACTGCTTTCTCAATGCTTTCAGCAGGAACAGTAATAGCGATACGGCGACCAAGGCCTTGAGTGGTTTCAACAGAAACTTGCATCTTGTTACCTCAAAAAAATCACAGTGCTCGGTCAACCCCGAACCGGCTCGCTTCATGCAGAACCCTGATTCAGTATTCGAGGAAGTCCCGAAACCATTCCGGAAAAATAAGACGCGACATTATAGCGGCGCAACCGCTGCGAGTCGAGGACGCGTGTCTTAAAACCAAAAACCTCAACAACAAACCCCAAAATAAAAAACGGCCCGCAGGCCGTTTCAAAATTCGCCTCTACTAATACCGCATCTCGGGGGCAAAGTTCCAGAGATACTGTCGATTAATAGGGTTTTAGTGACGATTTTGCTGAAAATACGCTATTTCAGGCAAGTGTGCCTGCACCTCGGCACGGCGGAGAAGCTGGCACCGTATCCTGCAGGCCTTCCCACTCTTTCAGCGTGTAGGTGTGTAGCGCCAGCGCGTGAACGCTGCCCGCCAGTTCTTCCGTTAGAACTGAATAAATTGAACGATGGCGCGACAAAAAGCGTTCGCCAACGAACTTATCGCTCACCATCACCACCTTAAAGTGGCTTTCGGATCCTGCCGGAACATTGTGGCGATAACTCTCATCGGTTACGTCCAAGTGCGTTGGTTCAAACGCTGCAGCTAACTTTGCTTCTATTTGCTCGCGAATCATAGCCATCTCCTTAAAACACGTCTTACAGAGAACTGCGCCCAACTATTTCGCCGTCTGATACTAAATAATAGGCTGTTTTCTGTATTATTCTTACTTTCACCAAGAAAATATTACTTATGTGAACAAAATAGTCGTTTGAGATGCAGATTAGAACTTCTTATGACTATTTTTTTGCTCACCGGCGATAAATTACCTATTTCCGAGGTCCAATCCCATGGCACGCTAAACGGTGGCAATGCTATGATGCTGCCCATTCTACAATCAAAACACGCTAACTTTTTATCTTGAAAAGATGGAAAATTGAGAAAATGACCATGTTGAAGAAAATTCTTTTCCCTGTACTGGCAGTCTTTATGCTTGCAGGTTGTGCTACCAGCAGCAACACACTGAACATTTCCCCGAAAATTGCCCTGCCAACGCAGGATCCAACCCTGATGGGTGTGACTATCAGCATTAACGGCGCCGACATGCGTCAAGACAAGGCACTCGCGAAAGTGAACCGCGACGGCCAGCTGGTCTCCCTGACACCGTCACGCGATCTGCGTTTCCTGCTGCAAGAAGCGCTGGAAAAACAGATGACCGCACGCGGCTACATGATTGGTCCTGATGGCGCGGTAGACCTGCAAATCGTGGTTAACCGCCTGTATGCCGACGTTCAGGAAGGCAACCTACGCTACAACATCACCACTAAGGCCGACATTTCCATCATCGCTACCGCGAAGAATGGCAACAAACAGGTCAAGAACTACAACACGACTTATAACGTGCAGGGCGCATTCACTGCGACCGACGCTAAAATCACCAACGTCGTTAACACTGCGTTGGGTGACGTCATCTCCGACATGGCACAGGACACCAGCGTGAGCGACTTTATCAAAGCCAACTCGCACTAATCCTGCCCTCTGCCCGGCCATGCCGGGCAGAACCTTTTGATTCCTCTGCCCAATCCCTCCTTTATTCTCCGCGTTTATCCTTTATGATGCCCTCAGCCCCCCTCTTTAACGGCCTGCAGGAACACGGATGCCATGCTAAAACAGTACTTCACTATCTTTACCCAACGTAATACCGCGATTTTGCTCCTTTTAGGCTTTGCATCCGGCTTACCGCTCGCGCTGACATCGGGCACGCTTCAGGCGTGGATGACGGTCGAAAACCTCGACCTCAAGACTATCGGCATTTTCTCCCTGGTCGGTCAGGCCTATGTGTTCAAATTCCTCTGGTCGCCGATGATGGACCGCTACACGCCGTCGTTCTTTGGCCGACGCCGCGGCTGGCTCATCATCACTCAGCTGGTACTGGTGCTGGCTATTTTTGCCATGGGTTACATGGATCCTAAAAGCAGCCTGTTCTGGCTGGCAGCGCTGGCGGTGCTGATTGCCTTCGCGTCGGCGTCGCAGGATATTGTGTTCGACGCCTATAAAACTGACCTGCTGAGCGCGGAAGAGCGCGGCAACGGTGCGGCGGTGTCGGTGCTCGGCTATCGGTTGGCCATGCTGGTGTCGGGCGGGCTGGCGCTGTGGCTGGCCGACCGTTATCTGGGTTGGCAACATACCTACTGGCTGATGGCCGTGCTGATGCTGATTGGCGTCGCGGCAACGCTGTTTGCCCCTGAGCCTGATATTCATCAGCCCGTACCCGCGACGCTCGAGATGGCGGTCGTCGCCCCGCTGAAAGACTTTTTCGGGCGCAATAACGCCTGGCTCATCCTGCTGCTTATCGTGATGTACAAGCTGGGCGACGCCTTCGCCGGTAGCCTGAGCACCACGTTCCTGATTCGCGGCGTCGGCTTTGACGCCGGAGAAGTCGGGCTGGTCAACAAGACGCTGGGATTACTGGCGACTATCTTCGGTGCACTGCTTGGCGGCGTACTGATGCAGCGTCTCAGCCTGTTTCGAGCATTAATGCTGTTCGGGATTTTACAGGGCGCGTCGAACGCCGGTTACTGGATACTCGCCGTCACCGACAAACATCTCTATTCGATGGGCACCGCCATCTTTTTCGAAAACCTGTGCGGTGGCATGGGCACGGCAGCCTTCGTCGCACTATTGATGGCACTGTGCAACAAATCGTTTTCGGCGACGCAGTTCGCGTTGCTGTCGGCGCTTTCGGCGGTGGGTAGGGTCTACGTAGGCCCGATTGCCGGATGGTTTGTCGAGGCGAACGGCTGGTCGGCGTTTTATCTCTTCTCAATTGTTGCCGCCGTTCCTGGCTTGCTGTTGCTGGCTATGTGTCGTCAGACGCTGGAATATACCCAGCGCACGGACAGCTTCTTGCCGCGAGTGCATTTCGCAGGCTCATATCGTTGGGCGTTACGTTTGTTGCTGACGGGCAGTTTATTGTTAGCGCTGTGGGTGGTCATGCTGATTACCGACGGATTAGACTGGACGCATCTGGCGACGCTTGCCGGTAAAACCGTCCAGCTGGGCGCCCTGCTTTGCCTGCTTGGCATCGTACTCGGCAGCGTGCTGGACTTCCTCGCCCTGCGCCGCCAGGAAAAAATTTAGCGTTTGCCTGGCACGATCCATAATCTCCTCTACACTGTTTTTGTCATTCGCGTCCAAAACGCCATCAATCCCCCCTTCTCCAGGCGACATAAATGTTGTGTATCCTGGGGAATTCTTGTTGTTATTTGGTTAATATCCTGATTTACCCTGATCTGGATCAATAAACCTCTTAACATAAATAAAAAAATATTAACCATTTACACCTTGTTTCATTCTGACCTTTTTTTAATCTTTTTATTAAATTTAATTTCACTCAATTTCAACATTCTGTTTACATAATTTATACCTAGCATAAACATTTAAAAAAGGCACTAAATATCCATTCCCTTGCTACGCCTTGTTTTTTCTCGTCATAGCGAATGAAAATAGCGCAAGGCATTGTTGCCATTCAGAAATTGTCACTTCACGTAACATGTGTGACCACGTTAACATAAAGTGTGGGACGGGCATTTACACAGCTTTAAGCGTGTTTACAGTACCGTAACCTTCCCGTAAAATGCCCGTACACATGAAGCGACAATAGAGCCCTGTTATTGAGGTCGTTAGATGAGACTTAAGAAATACAATAAAAGTATTGGGATGTTGTCTATATTTGCATCCACTGTAATGTTAAGTGGTTGCAATACGGCAATTATGGATCCCAAGGGAGCAATTGGACTGGAGCAGCGGACGCTGATACTGACAGCCATCGGCTTAATGCTGATCGTCGTTATACCAGTGATCGTGATGGCTTTTGCTTTTGCATGGAAGTATCGCGCTTCTAATACAAACGCTAAGTACAGTCCAAATTGGTCACACTCCAACAAAGTGGAAGCCGTGGTATGGACCATTCCAATTATCATTATTGCCATCCTGGCAACGATAACCTGGAAAACCACACACCAGCTTGATCCTTTCAAACCTATCGTTAGCAATGAAAAACAAATGACCGTAGAAGTCGTCTCACTCGACTGGAAATGGTTGTTTATTTATCCAGAGCAGGGTATCGCAACGGTTAATGAACTGGTTATTCCTAAAGATGTGCCTGTTCAGTTCAAAGTAACGTCTAACTCTGTTATGAACTCCTTCTTTATCCCGCAGTTAGGTGGACAGATTTACGCGATGGCCGGTATGCAGACTCAGTTGCACTTGATTGCAAACGAGGCTGGTACCTATAAAGGCATCTCGGCAAACTACAGTGGTCGCGGCTTCTCTGGTATGAAGTTCAACGCTATTGCAACACCTACCCGTGCCGATTTTGATGCGTGGGTTGCGAAAGTTAAGCAAGCTCCGAATCAGCTCGCAACACCAGATGATTTCAAGAAATTGGCCGCGGACAGTATCGACAACCCAGTCGAATACTTCTCTACCGTTCAGCCAGACTTGTTTAAAGAGATCATTCATCAATATTCACATGACATGAACATGTCAACAGGCCAGACAATGCCTATGCCAGCAGGCACAGACATGAAGGGCATGGATATGGGTGATAAGTCTCACACTGCCGGAGCCGGGGAATAATAAGATGTTCGGAAAACTAACGCTAAGTGACATTCCATTTGACGTACCAATCGTTATGGTCACCGTTGGCGCTATCATCGTGGGCGGTCTCGCCCTGTTAGCGGCAATTACCTATTTCGGTAAATGGAAATATCTGTGGTCAGAGTGGATTACCTCTGTTGACCATAAAAAACTGGGTATCATGTACATCATCCTTGCGATTGTCATGCTTATCCGTGGCTTTGCCGATGCCATCATGATGCGTAGCCAGCAGGTGCTGGCATCTGAGGGTAGTCCCGGCTTCCTGCCGCCGCACCACTACGACCAGATCTTTACCGCGCACGGCGTAATCATGATCTTCTTCATGGCGATGCCTTTCGTTATCGGTCTAATGAACGTAGTTGTACCGCTACAAATCGGTGCGCGCGACGTTGCTTTCCCGTTCCTGAACAACATCAGCTTCTGGTTCACCGCCGTTGCTGTGGTACTGATCAACATCTCTCTGGGTATTGGTGAGTTCGCACAGACTGGCTGGCTGGCCTATCCGCCGTTGTCAGGTAAGGAATACAGCCCGGGCGTGGGGGTCGACTACTGGATATGGAGTCTACAGATATCCGGTATCGGGACCTTGTTGACCGGCGTTAACTTCTTCACCACTATTCTGAAGATGCGCGCGCCAGGCATGCCTCTGATGAAGATGCCAGTGTTCACCTGGGCCGCGCTGTGTACTAACGTCCTGATCATCATTTCGTTCCCGATCCTGACTGTGACTATTGCACTGCTGACTCTTGACCGCTACGTGGGCACCCATTTCTTCACCAATGATATGGGCGGCAACATGATGATGTACATCAACCTGATTTGGGCCTGGGGCCATCCGGAAGTGTACATTCTGATTCTGCCTGTGTTCGGTGTGTTCTCTGAAGTTACTGCGACCTTCTCCAAGAAACGCCTGTTTGGTTACACCTCATTAGTATGGGCAACCATTGCCATTACTTTGCTGGCGTTCATTGTTTGGCTGCACCACTTCTTCACCATGGGTTCAGGCGCTAACGTCAATGCCTTCTTCGGTATCATGACGATGATCATTTCTATCCCAACAGGGGTAAAAATCTTCAACTGGCTGTTCACCATGTACCAGGGTCGTATTACGCTGAACGCAGCAATGTTGTGGACCATCGGCTTCATCATCACCTTCTCTGTGGGTGGTATGACCGGCGTTCTGCTGGCAGTACCTGGCGCTGACTTCGTATTGCACAACAGTCTGTTCCTGATTGCTCACTTCCATAACGTTATTATCGGCGGTGTGGTATTTGGTTGCTTCGCAGGTCTGACTTACTGGTTCCCTAAATCCTTCGGCTTCACGCTGAACGAGAAATGGGGCGTGCGTGCGTTCTGGTTCTGGATTATCGGTTTCTTCGTTGCCTTTATGCCGCTGTATGCACTGGGCTTTATGGGGATGACCCGTCGTCTGAGCCAAAACATTGACCCGCAGTTCCACACCTTGCTGGTTGTGGCCGCTGGCGGTGCAGCACTGATCGCATGTGGTATCGCGTGTATCTTCATCATGTTCTACGTTTCTATCCGTGACCGTGAGCAGAACCGTGACCTGACCGGTGACCCGTGGGGTGCACGTACCCTGGAGTGGGCAACCTCTTCTCCTCCTCCGTTCTACAACTTCGCTATCGTGCCACACGTACACGACCGTGATGAGTTCTGGGACATGAAAGAGAAAGGCACTGCTTACAAGAAACCGGCTAAATATGAAAAAATTCATATGCCTAAAAATAGCGGCGCGGGCTTTGTTATCTCCGTGTTCAGCCTGGCCTTCGGTTTCGCAGCAATCTGGGACATGTGGTGGTTAGTCGTCGTTGGCCTGCTTGGCATCGTCATCACCTGGATCTGGAAAAGCTTCGACGAGGATGTTGATTACTACGTTCCAGTTGAAGAAGTTGAACGTATCGAAAACCAACATTATGAAAATATCAGCAAAGCGGGCGTGAAACATGTCAACTGATTCTCTGACTAACCATGCGGCCCATGACGATCATGGGCACCACGATGCGGGTGAGACCAAAGTCTTCGGCTTCTGGATCTACCTGATGAGCGACTGCGTGTTGTTTGCAAGCCTGTTTGCAACCTACGCAGTACTGATGAACGGGACCGCTGGCGGTCCCTCTGGTAAAGACATTTTCGACCTGAAGTTTGTGTTGGTTGAAACCTTCTGCCTGCTGTTAAGTTCTATTACTTACGGCTTCGCAATGCTGAACATGAGCAAAGGTAAAGCAGGCGCCGTTAAAGGCTGGCTGTTCATCACCTTCCTGTTTGGTCTCGGCTTTATCGGGATGGAGCTCACCGAGTTCCACCACCTGATTGTCGAAGGTTACGGCCCGCAGCGCAGTGGTTTCCTGTCTGCATTCTTTACCCTGGTTGCCACTCACGGTCTGCACGTAACCGTCGGTCTGATTTGGATAATCACCATGATTGTTCAAGTTAGCCGCCGCGGTCTGACCGCCGTGAACCAAACGCGCCTGATGTGTCTGAGCCTGTTCTGGCACTTCCTTGACGTAGTCTGGATTTGTGTATTCACCGTTGTCTATCTGTTGGGAGTCCTGTCATGAGTCATTCAGCAACCTCTCACGGCGGTGCAAGCCACGGTAGCGTCAAGTCGTACATGATTGGCTTTGTGCTGTCGGTAATTTTGACGGTTATCCCATTTGCGATGGTAATGAGCGGTACTGCCTCTCACTCACTCATCCTGGGGACAGTCGTTGCGTCGGCAGTAATCCAGATCGTTGTTCACCTGGTGTATTTCCTGCACATGAATACATCATCTGAAGGACGTTGGAACCTGATTGCGTTCCTGTTCACCGCTGTGATTATCTTTATCGTCGTTGTGGGCTCACTGTGGATTATGTATAACCTCAACCTCAATATGATGGTCAGTTAAAAGCCGAGCTGCATGTGATGATTAAGAAATACCTGCAAGTAACTAAGCCAGGAATTATTTTCGGTAATTTAATTTCTGTCGTCGGGGGATTCCTCCTTGCTTCCAAAGGAAGCATCGACTTCCCTCTCTTTCTCGCTGCGTTTGTTGGCGTCTCGTTGGTCGTCGCATCGGGCTGTGTGTTTAACAACTACATAGACCGCGACATTGACAAGGTAATGGAAAGAACGAAGAACCGAGTTCTGGTAAAAGGACTTATACCGCCGAAAACCACCCTGGTTTACGCTACTCTCCTGGGTATTTTAGGCTTTGCGTTGCTGTATGTTGGTGCTAACCCGCTGTCTATGTGGTTAGCAGTGATGGGCTTTGTGGTTTATGTTGGGATTTATAGCCTGTACATGAAACGCAAATCCGTCTACGGCACGCTGATTGGTAGCTTATCCGGCGCTGCGCCGCCGGTTATCGGATACTGTGCCGTCAGCGGCCAGTTCGATACCGGTGCGTTGATCCTGTTACTGATCTTTAGCCTGTGGCAGATGCCGCATTCCTATGCGATTGCCATCTTCCGCTTCAAAGATTATCAGGCAGCGAATATCCCGGTTCTTCCGGTTGTTAAAGGCGTTGCGGTTGCCAAGCATCATATTACGGTCTGGATCCTGGCCTTTATGATTGCCACACTGATGCTAACCCTGAGCGGCTACGCAGGTTATAAATACCTGATTGTTGCAGCAGCGGTAAGCGTTTGGTGGCTGGGCATGGCACTGCGCGGATACAAAACTGAAAATGACATCGTATGGGCAAGAAAGCTGTTTGTTTTCTCCATCGTTGCCATCACGTCACTGAGTGTCATGATGTCTATCGACTTTAACGCGGCAGCACCGAGCAGCTTACTGACCTACGTTTGGTAAGCTCGGCGGTTAACGTCAAATGAGAAATGGCCGGTCTTGACCGGCCATTTTTTTTAAGCTTTTTAGTCCCCTCTTTACCTGTGCGTTTCGTTGTATAATTAATTTTTCAGCCCTCCTTGAGAAACCTGAAATATCTGCTAAACATCCAGCAATTTACCTGCACACAAAAAAGACACTACAATGTCGTTGTTTGTAATTTTGAGGTAGCAATGAACGATAACCAAATGACCCGTCAGGAAAGTCGGGCGACCTGGGGACTAGGGACAGTATTTTCACTTCGCATGCTCGGCATGTTTATGGTTCTCCCGGTTCTAACCACTTACGGCATGTCATTAGCCGGCGCAAGCGAAACACTCATCGGTATTGCCATCGGTATCTACGGACTGGCCCAGGCCATCTTCCAGATCCCGTTCGGCCTGCTTTCTGACCGCATCGGGCGCAAACCGCTTATCGTATTCGGGCTGCTTATCTTCACCGCCGGTAGCGTGATAGCAGCCAGCACCCACTCTATCTGGGGCGTCATTATCGGACGCGCACTCCAGGGCTCCGGGGCGATAGCCGCTGCCGTGATGGCGCTGATGTCCGACCTGACCCGCGAGCAGAACCGGACCAAAGCAATGGCGTTCATCGGCATCAGCTTTGGGATTACTTTCGCCATTGCGATGGTACTCGGCCCAATCATTACCCATGCCTGGGGCCTGCACGCACTGTTTTGGGCGATTGCGGTTCTGACCCTTTGTGGCATCGTCATTACTCTGACCGTGGTCCCCTCCCCTGCGACTCACCTGCTCAATCGTGAATCGAGCGTGGTGAAAGGCAGCTTCGGCAAGGTGCTGACCAACGGGAAACTGCTGAAACTCAACTTTGGCATCCTTTGCCTGCACATCCTGTTGATGTCGAGCTTCGTGGTCCTACCGCAGGTGATGGAAAAGGCTGGATTCCCACCGAGTGAACACTGGCGCGTCTATCTGGTCACCATGCTGACCTCATTCGTTGCCGTGATCCCGGTTATCATTTACGCCGAGAAAAAGCGCCACATGAAGCAGGTGTTCATGGGCTGCGTCGCGGTGCTGCTGCTGGCAGAGCTGGTGCTGTGGGCTGCCGGTCTTCATCTGTGGGCGATCATTACCGGGATTCAGCTGTTCTTCCTGGCCTTCAACGTGATGGAAGCCATTCTGCCGTCGCTTATCAGTAAGGAATCCCCTGCGGGCTATAAAGGTACCGCGATGGGTCTTTACTCGACGAGCCAGTTTATCGGCGTGGCAATCGGCGGTAGCCTCGGCGGCTTTATCTTCGGTCATGCCGGTGCCGGTGCCGTATTCATGGCCTGTGCGGCGATTGCCGTAGTCTGGTTCTTTGTGAGTGCCACGATGTCTGAACCGCCTTACGTCAGCAGCCTGCGTATTACGCTGTCTGAAGATGTGGCGAAAGACGCAACGCTGGCAACGCGCATGAAATCGCAGCCGGGCGTAGCCGACGTGGTCGTGGTAGCGGAAGAGCTGAGCGCCTACGTGAAGGTGGATACCAAGCAGACAAATCGACAGGCATTAGAGGCGTTCGTTAGCCAGGCCTGATGAGAGATAAAGGGGGGAGCCGCGCTGAAACAGCGTCTCCCCCTTCTACTTTCCCCCGCAGAATAAAGGCGGGGGAAAGCCCGTTTTAGTCGCGGAAGTTCTTGAACTGGAACGGCTGTCCCAAATCCCCACCGCGCACCAGCGCCATCACGGCCTGCAAATCATCGCGCGCCTTACCGGTTACGCGAACTTCGTCACCCTGAATCTGCGCCTGAACCTTCAGCTTGCTGTCTTTAATCAGCTTTACAATCTTCTTCGCCAGCGCACTTTCGATGCCGGAATGCAGCTTGGCATCAACGCTGTAGGTTTTGCCGCTGTGGGTCATCTCTTTCGGAATCTCCAACGCACCGCCTTCAATGCTGCGCTTCAGCAAGGCAGCGCGCAGGATGTCCAGCAGCTGCTCAACCTGAAAATCAGAAACGCTGGCAACCTTGATGCTCTCGTCTTTCTCGTTTAACTCGAAGCTGGCTTCGACATTACGAAAATCCCAACGGTTAGCCAGGTCGCGGGTCGCGTTTTCGACCGCGTTGCGAACTTCCTGCATATCAATTTCAGAAACAATATCGAAAGATGGCATTGTCGCTTCTCCCTTAAATTTATTTGTACGTACTCTGCGATGGCAGACATGATACCGTCTTCCCTGAACATTGCCAAAAGCAGGCGACACAAACTGACGTCGTTAGCAGTTTTTAGGACTATTTTAAGCCAATTTGGCGCAGTCCAGCGCTCACGGCTGCGGCAACCAGAATCACCACAATCAACGGCTTTTTACGCCAGGCAAGAAATGCGGCGACCGCCACGCCGACAGGACGGGCATACCCCGCGAATCCGCCCCCCTCATAAAGGGTTGCTACCGCGGCTACCGCCAATAATAACGTCGTCGCCGCGTCGCCAAGCAATGCGTTCGCCCCAGGGGAGAGCGTCAGGCGACTGCCGAGACGAAATCCCGCCAGTCGTAGCAGATAGGTTCCGGTCGCCAACACCGCAATTCCGGCGATAATCAGGCCATGTTCGGTCATTTGTGTCGCCTCCACAGCGCCAGGCCAAACAGTGAAAACAGCACCGGCAGGCCCGCAGGCACCAGCGGCACCGCAGCCAGAGACAACGCCATGCCGGTCAGAGCACGGCGCAGCGTTTGCCGATGTTTAAGTGCCGATGCCGTCAAGGCAACCAGAATGGCGGGGAACACCGCATCGAGGCCAATCACCTTGATATCAGGAATCATTGTGCCGAGGGTTCCACCAATCAATACCCCAAGCGGCCAGCAAACTACGATCCCCAACCCGCAGAGCCAATAGGCGGCACGGCTTTTCGCCGGACTTTTCTGCGACACGCCAAACACCACGCTTTCATCGTTCATGATGTGGCACCCCAGCAGTCGATAGGCCAGCCCTTGACGCGCTGCGTCCTCACTGTCAATCAAATCTTTTACCGCCATGCCAAACGGCAGATGACGCGCATTGACTAAGAGCCCGGCCGCCGCTGCCGCAAACGGGCTACCGCCGCCCGCGACGATACTGATAAACAGAAACTCCGAGGCACCGGCCAGCACCAACAGCGACAGCGTCATTGGCACCCACAGCGGGAAACCAACGGCCGTCGCCATCGAGCCATAAGAAATGCCAACAATTCCGTCGGCCAGACACACCAGTGCAATGGCCTTGATAACATCACCGCCCAGCGGTGAAATCCAGCTAACACGCATCATACCTATCCCATATCGAACGCGAAGGCTGTTATAATGAACAATTCACAGCAAACTTACAAGACGAACGATCGTTCGATATAAAAAACACCGGTGGCCACTATGACGCAACCCATCAGCATTATTGCCAAAGCACTCGTACGCGAACGCCAGCGCACCGGCCTGTCGCTGGCCGAGATCTCTCGCCGCGCCGGGATAGCAAAATCCACGCTGTCACAGCTGGAGTCAGGGAACGGCAATCCCAGCATCGAGACCCTGTGGTCCCTGTGCGTGGCGTTGGATATTCCCTTCGCCCGCTTGATGGAACAGGAAGTCAGCACTTCGCAAGTGATTCGTTTTGGCGAAGGACCGTCGGTGACCGCAGAGATGGCGCATTACAAGGCGATACTCTTAGCCACCTGCCCACCGGGTGCGAGAAGAGATATCTATCAACTGATCACCCAGCCGGGTGAAGACCGCCATTCGCATCCGCACTCTCCCGGCTCGATTGAACATCTGATCGTGACTCAGGGCCGGGCGCTGGTTGGCCCAACCGATTCAGCTACCGAACTGAATCCCGGCGACTATATCTGTTACCCAGGCGATCAACCTCACGTTTTCAAAGCGTTAGAACCCAACACCCATGCCATCCTCATCTCCGAGCAGAATTAATGTTTGCATCAAAAGTGTGACCTGGCCCACAAAAGACTATACTTGAGGTATAGATTTAACGTTTTGGCAACATTCCAACGTCTCTTTTGATTTTGGGACACTGTCTGTACTCCGGTAGATTTTGTGTGGCGGCAAGGCGGCGGCGCGAAAGCTGCGGGGGTAAATAGGAGCAAAGATGAAGATTAGTGTTTTGGGGTGTGGCGCGCTGGGCCAACTCTGGCTCTCGACGCTGTACCAGCAGGGGCACGACGTGCAAGGATGGGTACGCATTCCACAACCGTTCTGCGCCGTCAACGTCATCTCTCCCGACGGCACCGCGTTCAATCGTAATTTGCCGACCAACGATCCCCAGCATTTAGCCGACAGCGAGCTGCTTATCGTGACGCTGAAAGCCTGGCAGGTATCCAGCGCGCTCGGTACGCTGCTGCCAAAGCTCAACGAAAACTGCAGCGTACTGCTGCTGCACAACGGTATGGGAACCGTCGATGAACTCCCAGCACATCGCCAGCCGATTCTACTGGGAGCGACGACCCACGCGGCGCGACACGAAGGAAATGCGATTATTCACGTCGCGGCGGGCATCACGCATATCGGTCCGGCAAATCAGCGCGGTGCGGGGGCAAGCTACCTGGCCGATCCTCTGCACAGCGCCCTGCCTGACGTCGCGTGGCACGACAATATTCTGCCGTCACTGTGGAATAAACTGGCGGTAAACTGCGTGATCAATCCTTTGACTGCGGTGTATAACTGTACCAACGGCGACCTCATAGCGCACGGTGAGATGATTGAAAGCATCTGCGGTGAAGTGGCAGAAGTCATGGCAATTGAAGGCTATCAGACCCACAAAGAGTCGCTGCTGAGCTATGTTTATCAGGTTATCGATACTACCTCGGCCAACCATTCCTCGATGTTGCAGGACATTCGCACCCAACGTCATACCGAGGTTGACTACATCACCGGTTACGTTTTGCGTCGTGGTCGCAGCCACGGTTTGCAGCTGCCGATGAACAATAAATTATTCGAAATGATTAAAAGAAAGGAAAGTGATTATGAGCGTTTCGGCTCTGGTATGTCTGGCACCTGGCAGTGAAGAACTGGAAGCCGTCACCGCGATAGACCTGCTGGTTCGCGCCGGGGTTAACGTCACCACCGCCAGCGTGGCGGGTGATGGCAACCTTGAGATCCGCTGTTCGCGCGGCGTGAAAATCCTCGCCGACGTCGCACTGGTTGACGTCGCAGACGAAGAATTTGACGCCATCGTGCTGCCCGGTGGCCTGAAAGGTGCAGAATGTTTTCGCGACAGTCCGCTGCTGGTCGAAAAGGTACGCCACGTTAACGTCACCGGAAAACTGGTTGCCGCTATCTGCGCCGCACCCGCGCTGGTGCTGGAATATCATGACCTTTTCCCGGTCGGCAATATGACCGGTTTCCCCGGCCTGAAGGACAAGGTGTCACCTGATAAGTGGATGGATAAACGCGTAATGTTCGACCCGCGCGTCAACCTGCTGACCAGCCAGGGGCCGGGCACGTCGATCGAATTCGCGCTTAAAATGATTGACTTGCTGATGGGCAAAGCTAAAGCCGCCGAGGTCGCCTCGCAGTTGGTGCTTTACCCGGGTGTACACAACTATCAAGACTGAATCTTGATCCGCAGCGCCATGCTCTGGCGCTGCGGATTAACTGATTTTGAGGATTGAGCGAAAGATAAAAGCGACTCAATATAAAGGGATTATAATTATCTCTTTTCAAGAGGTTATCGTGATGATTATCCCCCCTATTCTCCCCTCCTCTTTGCCGGACTGCCCCAATCCTCCAGGCTATTTTAATTCCGAGATAGCTCAGACATGCATCCTGATGACCGCCAGAATCGACGGACTGTATCTCAGCATGGCGGCCATACACAGCAACACACAAAACCTTCAGAAAAAATGCACCCGCGCGAAGGAGGTGCTGAAAAACATCGAAATTGTTGCCTGCAAAAACAATTTGCTTGCGACATCTAGCTGGGGCACAAAACTGGTCAAAAATATTGATAGCGTGAGTAGAGAAGCCTACATGCTGGGCCAAAATGAAGCGCCAATACAGGAATTTACCGAAGTTTCTAACGCTCTTATGTGGTGCTACGTGGATCTGATTAAGCAGCAAATTTGGCCTGATACTGCCATAGAGTAGAAACATAAACCGGTTAACGGGAGCGCCATCACAATCAATAGTCTTCTCCATTGCAGTAAGTCTGGCGGTTGATATCATTTTATTTCCAAATGTTTCGAAATTTAAAGCATCTTTTAAACACGATAGGGAAATAAACGTGAAAAAACTGACCTCTGCCCTGTTAATCAGTCTGGTACTGACCGGCTACGTGCAGGCCGCTGACAAGCATTATCTGACGCTGCAAGACACCGCCGACAGCGTGCAGCTACTCCCGCCGCCTCCGGCCTTTGACAGCGTGGCCTTCCAGGCCGATAAAGCTGCCTACGAGCAGGGCAAATACCTGCGTAACACCCCACGCGGCACACAAGCCTACAGCGACGCCGACTCGTCGGCCGATAACGTCACCAAAAACTTCTCCACCCCGTTCGGCTTCGAGATAACCGCGCAGAATACCCCGGCAATCTATGAGCTCATCGCCACCATGAAGGAAGACGCCGGAGACTATGCCACCAAATCCGCCAAGGAAAAATATAACCGTATTCGTCCTTTCGCCTTCTTCCACGAACCTACCTGCCGCCCGGATGATGAAAGCAAGCTCGCCAAGAACGGATCCTACCCGTCAGGCCATACCGCCATCGGCTGGTCGATTGCGTTGGTGCTGGCAGAAATTAATCCAACGCGCCAAAACGAGATCCTCAAACGTGGCTTCGAACTGGGCCAAAGCCGCGTGATTTGCGGCTATCACTGGCAGAGTGACGTCGATGCGGCGCGCGTCGTGTCGTCGGCGGTCGTCGCCCGACTGCACAACAACCCACAGTTCGTCAGCCAGCTGGCGAAAGCTAAAGAAGAAATCGCCAAACTGCGGCAAAACGCAAAGTAACCCTGCCCGGGACCGGATTGCTAAAATCTGCGCATAAAAAAGGGATTGCCACGGCAATCCCTTTTTCTACCTCGTTATCGCACTCAGCGCTGATGGCCTATGGACGATAAACCTTCACATTTTTATAGCCCTGCTCGTGCAGATAAAGCGCCTGTAGGCGGCTCATCACCCCACGATCGCAGTAAAGCAGGTAGGTCTTACTCTGGTCGAGCGAGCCAAAAGCGCCGCCGAGTTTGTAGAACGGAAGCACCGCTGTTTCAACCCCTTCAAGCTGCAGCGGATTCTCTTCCTGTTCGTCCGGTGCTCGGATATCCAGCACGACGTCGGTCGCGGCAAAATCGGCCACGGTTTCGACTTCGGCCACTTCCTGCTGCGACTCTTCGGCAATGGTGCGAATGTCCTGATTCTTGGCTTCGGAAATGACTTTTTCCAGAATCGAGAAATCAAATAGCGCTTCTTCGGCTTCGATTTTTGCTTTAATCGCTTTTACGGTCGGGCTTTTGGAAATCACGCCGCAGTATTCAGGCATGGTTTTCGCAAAGTCCTCGGTGCCGATTTCGCGGGCGATATCGATGATGTGCTGCTTGTCATGAGAAATTAGCGGGCGCAGGATAAGGGTATCGGTCGCGTTATCGATCAGTCGCAGGTTGGACAACGTTTGGCTTGATACCTGGCCCAGTGCTTCCCCTGTCACCAAGGCCTGCACACCGTAGCGCTCGGCAATGGCAGAGGCGGCGCGAACCATCATACGCTTGAGCACGACGCCCATCTGACCGTCTTCGATCTTTTCGAGGATTTCGCCAACCACCGGTTCGAAATCGATAGAGATAAAGCGTACGCGGTGCGAGCTGCCGAAGCGGTTCCACAGATAATAAGCGACCTGTTTCACACCGATTTCATGCGCGGAACCGCCCAGATTAAAGAAGCAGTAATGCACGCGGCTGCCGCGACGCATCAGCATGTAGCTAGAGACGCCGGAGTCAAAGCCACCGGAAATCAGTGACATGACGTCTTCCTGCGTGCCGATAGGGTATCCGCTCAGGCCCTGATAGCGGCGCTTGATAAGCACCAGCTGGTCATCGTTGATTTCGAGCTTAACGGTGACTTGCGGGCTGGTCAGATCAACCTTGGCCGACGCGATATGCTGATTCAGGCCGCCGCCGACGTAGCGCTCTACGTCGCCAGAGCTGAAACTGTGCTTGCCACGACGTTTAACGCGCACGCAGAAGGTTTTACCTTCGAGCTCTTCGCGGTAGGCTTCCAGCGTCTGCTCGAAAATATGGTGAACATCATTAAACGGGCGGTCTTCGACCTCCAGTACGTGATGGATACCGGGAATGCGGCAGAGCAATTCAACAATCTGGTCATGTTTGCTTTCGTCTTTGCTGCGAACTTCGATATGATCCCAGTGGCGCACGACGGCCAGGGTCTCATCGCTGCTCTTCACAACGTTACGAATGCTGCTTGCAAGTATCTTAATGAAGCGCAAACGCACAGATTGGCTCTTGATGGTGATTTCTGGGAACAATTTAATGATAAACTTCATGGCATTCTTTTGTTAGCGGGTGAGAATACTGGGTCGTAAGTGTGAGAATAAGGATCTAGAATCAACTATTGGTAAACGTATGATTCACGAATACTGCGCTTACCAATATATTCTGCGGCGCGGAGTATAGCACTTTAATCGGGTACTTTGCGCGCAAAAGGATGCATCATAATAGCTGGTTACCTGCGCCGACGTTATCATAGGGATATCCTACGGCTCCCAGACCTTCGATATTGAAAGAGAATTATGCCAAAAAAAGCTGCACCACCTGCCAATTTCGAAACTGCATTGGCTGAACTTGAACAAATCGTCGCTCGCCTTGAATCAGGAGAACTTCCGCTGGAGGACGCGCTGAATGAGTTTGAACAGGGCGTACAGCTTGCCCGTCAGGGACAACAAAAGTTACAGCAGGCCGAGCAGCGCGTGCAGATCCTGCTCGACAGCGATAACGATGCCCCTTTGCAACCTTTTACACCGGAAGCTGAGTAATTCCTGATGTCCCAAATAGAACAACAAAGCGAAGCGAAAAGCTTCAGTCATCAGCTCCGTGAGCTGCAAAAGCGTGTCGATGGCGTTCTTGAAGGCTATGTCGCCGAACTGCCATTTTCCGACACGCCGCTGGTTGCCGCGATGCACCATGGTTCATTGCTGGGTGGAAAGCGCCTGCGTCCTTATTTAGTGTATGCCAGCGGACAACTTTTTGGCCTGCAATTAACCAGCCTGGACGCGCCTGCCGCTGCCATCGAATGCATTCACGCTTATTCACTCATTCACGATGACCTGCCTGCGATGGACGACGACGACCTGCGTCGCGGCCAGCCGACCTGCCACGTGAAATTCGGTGAAGCCAATGCCATTTTGGCCGGTGATGCCCTGCAAACGCTGGCGTTTTCGATTCTGGCCGACGTAGAGATGCCCGAGGTCGCGGTGAGCGATCGCTTGTCGATGATCTCCGAACTGGCGCGCGCCAGCGGCGTAGCGGGCATGTGTGCGGGTCAGGCCTTAGACCTCGAGGCCGAAGGCAAGCAGGTTGATTTACAGGCGCTGGAGCGTATCCATCGCCATAAAACCGGCGCGCTCATTCGCGCCGCCGTTCGCATCGGCGCTCTGGCAGCCGGTGCTCGCGGTCGAGCTGCGCTACCGCTGCTTGACCGTTACGCCGAGGCCATCGGTCTCGCCTTCCAGGTTCAGGACGATATTCTGGATGTCATTGGTGATACCCACACGCTGGGCAAGCGTCAGGGTGCAGATCAACAGCTTGGTAAAAGTACTTATCCCGCCCTGCTTGGGCTGGAAGGCGCACAGACCAAAGCCAAAGACCTTTATCAGGAAGCCGTTGCCGCCCTGGACGAGCTGGCCACACATTCTTACAACACGGCCCCATTGCTGGCATTAGCCCGCTTTGTTATTGAGCGTGACAGCTGATTGCCCGTAAACCGCTGTCGTCGCGATATTTCCATACTGCTTGGATGAGCCTCTTATATGAGTAACCAATGAGTCTTGATATAGCCAAATACCCCATGCTGGCACTGGCGGAGAACCCCGAAGAACTCCGCTCGCTTCCGAAAGAAAGCTTACCGAAGCTCTGTGACGAGCTGCGCCAGTACCTGCTGGACAGCGTGAGCAAGTCGAGCGGCCACTTTGCGTCCGGTCTCGGCGTCGTAGAGCTGACTGTCGCCATGCACTACGTCTACAACACCCCTTTCGACCATCTGGTTTGGGACGTAGGCCATCAGGCCTATCCCCATAAAATTCTGACCGGCCGTCGCGACAAGATTTCGACCATCCGCCAGAAAGAGGGTCTGCACCCGTTCCCGTGGCGCAGCGAGAGTGAGTACGACGTACTGTCGGTCGGCCACTCCTCAACCTCCATTAGCGCGGGGCTCGGCATGGCCGTTGCCGCCGAACGCGAAGGTAAAGGCCGTCGAACGATCTGTGTTATTGGTGACGGTGCCATCACCGCCGGTATGGCCTTCGAAGCGATGAACCACGCCGGAGATATCAAATCTGACATGCTGGTTGTGCTTAACGATAACGAAATGTCGATTTCCGAAAACGTTGGCGCACTGAACAACCACCTGGCGCAGCTGCTGTCGGGCAAGCTCTATTCGCGCCTGCGCGAAGGCGGAAAAAAGGTGCTGTCGGGTGTTCCACCTATTAAGGAGCTCATCCGTCGTACCGAGGAGCACCTGAAAGGCATGGTCGTGCCGGGTACGCTGTTTGAAGAGCTGGGCTTTAACTACATCGGACCGGTTGACGGCCACGACGTGGTGGCGTTGACCCAGACGCTGAAAAACATGCGCGACCTGCAAGGCCCTCAGCTGCTGCACGTCATGACCCGCAAGGGCAAAGGCTATGCGCCAGCCGAGAATGACCCCATCAGCTTCCATGCGGTACCGAAATTCGACCCGGCCAGCGGAACGCTGCCTAAGAGCAAAGAAGGCCTGCCGAGCTATTCGAAAGTCTTCGGCGACTGGCTGTGTGAAACGGCCGCCGGAGACAGCAAGCTGATGGCCGTCACGCCTGCGATGCGCGAAGGCTCAGGCATGGTCAAATTCTCCAAGACCTATCCGCAGCAATATTTTGACGTGGCGATCGCCGAGCAACACGCGGTGACTTTCGCAGCAGGTCTGGCCATCGGCGGCTACAAACCGGTGGTGGCGATTTATTCGACCTTCTTGCAACGTGGCTACGATCAGGTGATCCACGACGTCGCTATCCAGAATCTGCCGGTGCTGTTCGCCATCGACCGCGGCGGCATTGTCGGCGCAGACGGACAAACCCATCAGGGCGCATTCGACCTGTCGTTCCTACGCTGCATCCCGAATATGATAATCATGACGCCAAGCGATGAGAACGAGTGCCGTCAGATGCTGCACACTGGTTACCACCACCAGCAGGGTCCGGTCGCGGTGCGTTATCCGCGCGGTACCGGCACCGGTGCAACCTGTGAGCCGCTGGCCTCGCTGCCTATCGGTAAGGGCGTAGTTCGCCGTGAGGGTGAGAAGATTGCCATTCTCAACTTCGGTACCCTTTTGCCGGAGGCGCGAGAAGCCGCAGAGCAGCTTAACGCTACGCTGGTCGATATGCGCTTCGTCAAACCACTGGATAACGAACTCATCCTTTCTCTGGCTGCCAGCCACGATTCACTGGTGACCGTAGAAGAGAACGCTATCATGGGCGGTGCGGGCAGCGGCGTTAACGAACTGCTAATGTCTAAACGTGTCTGTGTCCCGGTGCTGAACATCGGTCTGCCTGACCTGTTTGTGCCGCAGGGTACGCAGGAAGAGATCCGCAGCGACCTCGGTCTCGATGCCGCAGGCATTGTGCGCCAGATAAACGACTGGCTCGCCTGATAACTCCCCGCTAATAGGCCGTCATCCTCCCCCTTTTTCTTTAGCAAAAAGGGGGATTTACCTTCCCCCGCGGTGCCCCTTTCCTCGCGCCCTCTCAGACTGAGCTACAGTTAAGGCTTAACTTTATGCGTAAGTTTTTAAGCTGATGCGGGAGAAATCATGCAATTTACACAATTTGGAACCACCGGGCTGAACGTGTCGCGCCTGTGCCTCGGCTGTATGACCTACGGTGAACCTTCACGCGGGAAACACGCCTGGACACTGCCGGAAGAGAGCAGCCGCCCTCTCATCAAACAGGCGATAGACGCCGGCATCAATTTCTTCGACACCGCCAACAGTTATTCCGACGGCAGTAGCGAAGAAATCGTCGGTAGAGTCCTGGGTGAATACTTGAAGCGTGACCAGTACGTGCTGGCGACCAAGGTGTTCTTCCCGCTTTCCAACCTCAAGGGCGGACTGTCGCGTGCGTCGATTATGCAATCCATCGACGACAGCCTGAAACGACTGGGCACCGACTACGTTGACCTGCTGCAAATCCACCGCTGGGATTACGACACGCCTATCGAAGAGACGCTGGAGGCGCTCAACGACGTGGTTAAGGCCGGGAAGGCACGTTTTATTGGCGCATCATCGATGCACGCAGCGCAGTTCAGGCAGGCACTGGATCTGCAGCAACAGCACGGCTTTGCCTCATTCGTTTCGATGCAGGACCAGTACAATCTTATCCAGCGCGAGGAAGAAAAAGAGATGCATCCGCTGTGCCTCGAGAGAAACATCGCGGTGCTGCCCTGGAGCCCGCTGGCACGCGGACGACTCACTCGCCCATGGGGTGAAAGCACCGCGCGTTCCGTTTCCGATGAGGTGATCCCAACGCTGTACGGCGATACCGAAGAGGCGGATGCCAAAATTGCCGAACGGGTTGCCAAAATCGCCGAAGACCACGGCGTTCCCCGTGCCCAAATCGCCCTGGCGTGGATCCTGAGCAAACCGGTGGTCACCGCACCCATTATCGGAGCATCACGCGCCGGGCATTTGGAAGATGCAATAGCCGCACTGGACGTGGTGTTGAGTATTGAAGAGATTGCCGAGCTGGAGATGGCCTATCAGCCACATCAGGCGACAGGCTTTAAATAATTTCAAGACTCGTTAAAAGCAAAACGGGCGTCGGGGAAAACCTCAGACGCCCGTTTTTTATTGCGCTACCGATTAAAGCAGGCCGGTTGGCCAGTGATGTCCGATGAAATAGATAATCGCCGCGCCGATGACCCCGGCCACCACGTCATCAATCATGATACCCATACCGCCCTGCACGTTGCGGTCGAACCAGCGGATCGGCCACGGCTTCCAGATATCCAGCACGCGGAATACCACGAAACCTATCACCACCCACTGCCAATCATTGGTCGGCAACGCCATGAGGGTTATCCACATGCCGACAAACTCATCCCATACGATGCTGCCGTGGTCGTGAACCCGCATGTCTTTTGCCGTCTGGCGACACAGGTATACGCCGATACAGATGCTGAACATCACCACCAGCGAGTAAACCTGCCACGGTAAATAGGTCAGCACAATCCAGAACGGGATTGCCGCAATCGACCCTGCGGTACCCGGTCCCACCGGGAACAGACCGCTGCCGAAACCGGTCGCCAACAGGTGCCACGGGTTGCGCAAGTTCAGCCTTTTTTTTGCTGCCGCCATATCCACTGCGTCATTGCCGGTGCGGCCCTTGTGGCGCATCGGACGTTTCTTGCTTCCTGCGTTGCCGCGAGCGTTATTTTCGACGGTCATGAGGCAACCTCCTGTGCGAAATGATCGAATCCCTGCCATTCAAGCTCTACGGTTTCACCGGAGCGCTGATATTTAATGCCTTCGGAAAGCGGCGCAATTTGGCCGACGCAGGTGAAGCGCACGCCCAGCTGTGCCAGCGCAACTTCCAGCGCTCCCCGGTTGATTTCCGGCACCGTGAAGCACAGTTCGTAATCTTCTCCCCCGGTAAGCGCCCACTTCACCGCTTGCTCAGGGTCGACGTACTGCTGCATCTCCTGCGAGTATGGCAGCAAATCGAGGTCGATACGTGCACCACAGTCGCTGGCCTTGAGAATATGGCGTAGATCAGAGATAAGGCCGTCGGAAATATCAATAGCAGAGTTCGCCAGCTGACGTAGCGCCTGGCCTTGTAAAACGCGGGGCTGGGGACGCAGATGACGTTTAATTAATGCCTGACTCGCCTTGTCGTCATTGACCGCGAGGCGGTCCTGCAGGATGGCGAGTCCGGCGGCACTGTCACCGAGGGTGCCGGTGACGAAGATCCAGTCGCCTACCCGTGCGCCGCTGCGCAACAGCGCGCGTCCTGCCGGAACCAGGCCCTGAATGGTCAGCGTCATGCTTAACGGGCCGCGCGTCGTATCGCCGCCAATCAGCTGCATGCCGTAATAATCGAGTTGTTCAAACAGGCTGTCACTGAAGGCTTCAAGCCAGTCGGTATTGACCTCCGGCAGCGTTAACGCCAGTGAAACCCAGGCCGGATCGGCACCCATCGCGGCCAAATCGCTGAGGTTAACGGCCAGCGCTTTATAGCCTAAATCGGCGGGTGAAATGGTTTTGAGGAAGTGAATGCCTTCGACAAGGGTGTCGGTACTGACTGCTATTTGCTGCTTGTCAGTGACGGTCAGCAGGGCGCAGTCATCGCCAATGCCTAACTGTACATCCTGACGAGCCGTTCTATAACGGTTGAAATAGCGCGCAATTAAATCAAATTCGCCGCATGCCATAGTATTATTCCAAAAAATTTCGATCCTGCGTTTTACAATGCATTAAGGCCGGATATCCGGCCTTAATGAAACGCGTTCTTTGATGAGGAACGTTACTTCTTACGAATGTGCGGGCCTGCTTTGTCCAGCACACCGTTGACAAACTTGTGGCTGTCTTCTGCACCGAAGGTTTTAGCCAGTTCGATAGCTTCGTTGATAGCCACTTTGTAAGGAACGTCCTGACGCTTGCTCAACTCAAACAGTGCCAGACGCAGAATTGCACGTTCAACCTGACCCAGTTCATCGAGCTGACGAGACAAATACGGAGCCATCAGCGCGTCGAGCTTGTCGGCCGTGGTGGCAACACCAGACAGCAGCTCACGGAAATAGGTAATGTCGACATCTTTGACATCCTGCTCGGTCAGGAACTGTAATTCAACATCGGCGATGTCGTTTTTAGACAACTGCCAAGAGTAAAGCGCCTGAACGGCACATTCACGGGCGCGGCGACGAGCAGCAGGTTTCACGGAATTCCCCTTAACTAGATTCAGGCCTTGATGGCCTTGATAACGTTGATCATTTCAAGCGCGGTAAGGGCAGCTTCTGCACCTTTGTTACCGGCTTTGGTTCCCGCGCGTTCGATGGCTTGTTCAATGCTTTCTGTTGTCAGCACACCAAAGGCAACCGGAATTTCACTGTTCATCGCAACGCTGGACAGGCCAGAGCTGCATTCGCCAGCAACGAATTCAAAATGGGCGGTACCCCCACGGATAACAGTGCCCAGCGCGATGACGGCGTCATACTTTTTGCTGTTAGCCAGCGCACGTGTCGCAAGCGGCAGTTCATAAGCACCTGGAACCCATACAACGGTGATGTTGTCGTCTGCAACTTGGCCAATACGTTTCAACGCATCAATCGCGCCAGAAAGCAGGCTGTCGTTGATGAAATTGTTAAAACGGGCAATCGCGATGGCTATTTTCGCGTTAGGAGTTGCTACAACACCTTCAATAACGTTCATAGAGTTTCCTTAGGATGGGTTAAATCATTATGTTTTTATTAAAAACTTAATACTAATAGCGTCGACCCAGCCCATGCTTAGCCGCAGGGGGGCGGATTCTATCATATTATTCCCCTGCCTGGACACACGGTTTTGTAAACCTGCTCAGACAGAGACAAATATGGGTCACGCGTCAGGCCTTAATAGACCGGTTTCATGCGTAAACGCAGATCGGGTCCTACCTGACGAACGTCGCTAAATTCGAAGGTGGGCGCATCGGCCAGTTTTTCGAGTCCCGGCAGCACGCACAGTCCGCGAGCGCTGTCGCCCAACAGTTTCGGCGCCATATAAACAATCAGCTCATCGACCAGTCCGGCCTGCAACAGCGCGCCAGCCAGCTCGGCACCGGCCTCGACCCACACCGAATTCACCTGACGCTTCGCCAGTTGCATCATCAGAATCACCAGATCGACGCGGTTGCTCGACGTCGCAGGCACCAGCAACTGCTGGGTGGATTCCGGCCAGACGTGGTCATCGGCCTGCAAGCGCGCCAGCAGCGTTTCACCGGGTTGCTGCACCAGCTTATGCTGAGGCGTCACGCGGTTTTGGCTGTCGACAATGACGCGCAGCGGCTGACGCACGCCCTCGGTGGAGGCAAACTCTGACGGATACTGGCGCTGCGTCTCTTCGCCCAGCTCGCTCCAGCGCACGGTCAGCGACGGATCGTCGGCCAGCACCGTCGCACTTGAACTCAGAATGGCCGAACTCTCCGCGCGAAAACGCTGCACGTCCTGACGCGCCGCTGCCGAGGTGATCCATTGGCTTTCGCCAGAGGCCATAGCGGTTCTACCGTCAATCGAAGCAGCCATTTTCAATTGGACGTAAGGGAAACCGGTGCGCATACGCTTGAGGAACCCGAGATTCACGCTTTCGGCCTGACTCAACATCAAACCATTGCTTACCTCGACGCCCGCCTCTTTGAGGCGATAGAGGCCGCGACCGGCAACCTCGGGGTTAGGGTCCTGCATGGCGGCCACCACGCGAGACACGCCCGCCGCAAGCAGCGCGTCGGCGCACGGCGGCGTGCGGCCATGGTGGCTACAGGGTTCTAGCGTGACATAGGCGGTCGCGCCACGAGCACGCTCACCGGCCATGCGCAGCGCGTGGACCTCGGCGTGTGGGCCACCGGCCTTAAGGTGGAAGCCTTCTCCAACGATTTCACCGTCGCGCACGATAACGCAGCCGACGTTAGGGTTTGGCGTTGTGGTAAAGCGCCCTTTGCGCGCAAGTTCAAAGGCGCGCGCCATATAGAAATCGTCGTTAAACATAGCCTTCCCTGTTGTGGTGAACGGAGTCGTAAGTAGCGGGATTAATCCTGAAGTCGCGCGATCTCTTCGCCGAACTCACGGATGTCTTCAAAGCTGCGATAAACGGACGCAAAGCGGATATAGGCCACTTTATCGAGGCCTTTCAATGCGTCCATCACCAGATTACCAATCATTTTGGCAGGCACTTCACGCTCTCCGGTGGCGCGAAGCTGAGATTTGATATGGCTGATCGCCATTTCAACGTCGTCCGAGCTGACCGGCCGCTTCTCGAGCGCCTTGAGGAAACCGCTACGAAGTTTATCTTCATTAAACGGTTCACGGACCTCGTTACTCTTGATAACCCGCGGCATCACGAGCTCTGCCACCTCAAAGGTGGTGAAGCGCTCGCTGCATACCAGACACTGGCGACGGCGGCGGACCTGTGATCCATCGCCCACCAGGCGTGAATCTATAACTTTCGTGTCAACGGCGGCACAAAATGGACAATGCATAGAACTTCCTGCTCGGATATTATCTGGACAGTAGTTTACCCCGAAGTGCCGCGACAACAAAGGCTGTCGCAACGTCGGCGCACTATCGTGATAAACTTTGGCACTAACTCTTGTATCAGTATAGAAATCTGAATAAAGGACATCAGGTCAATGACTCCCTCTTATCGTGCCATTCTCGCCTTAACCGCCCTGTTCAGTTTGGCTGGATGTGCGGCGCAAAATCCTGAAGTATCGACCCTGACGACCGAAGTTAATCAGCTGAATCAGAAACTTGATCGTCTGACCGATCTCGCGGGTGCGCTTGAGCATCAGACTACGCTCAATCGCCAGTCTACCAACGGTGTCTATTTGCTGCCGCAGGCCAAAACACCTGCCCTACTGAACACCGATTTTGCCCAACTGAGCCTTTCACTGGACTCGATTGCGCAAGACAGTACCGGCACCAGCGCTGTATTAAAAATTAAGTCTACCTCGGGCAAAGCGCTGCCTGCCTTCAGCGCCGTCGTCGACTGGGGTCAGATTGACCAGGTGACCGGCAAGCCGCTGACCGTCGATATGCAGTCTCAGGTTATTACCGTTACTCCGAGACTGCTTCCGTCGAGCGAGCAGACCACCGAAGTACGCTTTAGCAATATCACACCAGAAACGCTGGGATTCGTTCACCTGCACCACCTGACGCTGATTCCAGAAGGCAATGCGGACGCCAAACCCTAACGCCGCTTTTGCCCAATAAAAAAGCCTCGCAGCGAACTGCGAGGCTTTTTTTTACATCAAATCAATCGACCCTTCCTGCGAGGGGCCTGCCGTGCTTAAGGAAGAAGTGAGGGCTGATCCGCCCCTTCCTTCTCGACCTTCTGCTGCAGCATATGTTCACGCTTCATGCCCAGCTTCAGAGCCAGCGCAGAGGCAACATAGATTGAAGAAACGGTACCGATGGTCACACCAATCAACATCGTCAGTGAGAAGCCTGCAAGCAGAGGACCCCCGAAGATGTAAAGCATCAGCACAACCATCAGCGTGGTCGCCGAGGTCATGATGGTGCGGCTTAGCGTTTGGGTCAGGGACACGTTCATGATTTCGTAAGAGTTACCGCGGCGGATCTTGCGGAAGTTCTCACGAATACGGTCCGATACCACGATACTGTCGTTCAGAGAGTAACCGATGACCGACATCAGAGATGCCACGATGGTCAGGTCAATTTCAATCTTAAACAGCGACAGCACGCCCATAGTAATGACGACGTCGTGCGCCAGTGCGATAACCGCCCCCAACGCCAGTCGCCATTCAAAACGGAAACCGACGTAAATCAGGATACAGATCAACGCAAGCAGCAGCGCCATGCCACCGGCCTGCGCCAGATCACTCCCGACGCTTGGGCCGACAAACTCGATACGTTTAACGGTCGCGGTTTTGTCAACATCGGCGTTAATCAGGCTGATGACCTTGTTACCCAGTTCCTGACCGGCACTGTCGGAAGACAGCGGTGGTAAACGAACTACCACGTCACGGCTGCTGCCGAAGTTCTGCACGATCGGGTCTTTGAAACCGGCCGTCGCCAGCGAATCTCGCATAGTGTCGAGATTAGCGGGCTGAGACAGGGTGATTTCAATGACCGTACCACCGGTAAAGTCCAGACCCCAGTTAAACCCGCGAACACCCATAATCGCGATAGAGGCGATTAACAACAGGCCTGAGATACAGAAAGCCACGTTGTCCCAGCGCATGAAGTCGATGACTTTACGGCCGTAGTTTAGTTGTTCAACAGTATATTCTTGCTGTGCCACAACGCACTCCTCAGATAGACAGCTTTTTGATGCGTTTGCCGCCGTAAAGCATGTTGACGATGGCACGTGTACCGACGATCGACGTAAACATAGAGGTTGCAACACCGATAGCGGTGGTGATTGCAAAGCCCTTAATCGATCCCGTACCGACCGCATACAGAATAATTGCCGTGATCAACGTCGTGACGTTTGCATCGACGATACTGGAGAACGCACCGCTGTAGCCCTCATGGATGGCCTGCTGAACGGAACGCCCGTTACGCAGTTCTTCCTTGATACGCTCGTTAATCAGTACGTTGGCGTCAACCGCCACCGCCAGCGTCAGTACGATACCCGCAATACCCGGCATGGTCAGCGTCGCGCCCGGCAGCAGGGACATGATCCCGACAATCAGCACCAGGTTGACGATAAGCGCGGTTGTCGCAATCACACCAAACTTACGGTAGAACACCACCATGAACAGGATTGATGCCAGCAGGCCCCACAGACAAGCTTCCAGACCCTGAGTAATGTTTTGCGCACCCATGGTTGGACCGATGGTCCGCTCTTCAACAATCTGAATTGGCGCAATCAACGCACCGGCGCGCAGCAGCAGTGACAGCTGACGAGCCTGATTTGGATCGTTCACACCGGTGATACGGAAGCTGTTACCCAGGCGTGACTGAATGGTCGCGACGTTAATAACTTCTTCCTGCTTCGCCAGAATGGCACGACCGTTAGCGTCTTTCTTGCCGCTGTCCTTGTACTCCACAAACAGGGTCGCCATCGGCTTGCCGATGTTGTCCTTAGTGAAGTTGGACATGATGTTACCGCCCGCGCTGTCGAGGGAAATATTAACCTGGGGTTGGTTATATTCGTCCTGACTTGAGGTGGAGTCGGTGATGTGGTCACCGGTCAAAATCACGCGCTTGTACAGCACAACCGGCTGGCCGTCCTGCATCAGCTTGACTTCGCTGTCGCCAGGGACACGTCCGCTGGCCGCTGCAGTAGCGTCAACGTTGGTGTTAACCAGACGGAACTCAAGCGTTGCGGTCGCACCCAGAATCTCTTTGGCACGCGCCGTGTCCTGAATACCCGGCAGCTCGACGACGATACGGTCAGAACCCTGACGCTGTACCAACGGCTCGGCAACACCCAGCTGGTTCACACGGTTACGCAGAATGTTGATGTTCTGCTGTACGGCGTACTCTTTGGCTTCGCTCAGGCGGTCATCGGTCATCACGATACGGATATCGTTGTCACCGCTGTTGGTGAATACCAGGTCACGATGGCGAGGCGCCAGATAGCCTGCAGCTTTGTCGCGGGTCGCGGAATCACGGAAAGTCAGCACCACGCCGTAGTTGTCGGCCTTACGAACCGTGGCATAAGGAATGCTCTGGTCACGCAGGTCGCTACGCATGTTGTCCATGGTCTGCTCTTGCAGTTTGCCCAGTGCAGTATCCATGTCGACTTCCATCAGGAAGTGCACGCCGCCGCGCAGGTCGAGGCCCAGTTTCATAGGCTCGGCACCCAGCATGGTCAGCCAAGAAGGCGTCGCAGGAGCCAGGTTCAGTGCAATAACAAATTTGTCACCCAGCGCCGCGGTGAGGGCATCGCGGGCACGCAGCTGAACGTCGGTGTCATTGAATCGCGCAAGGATTGAGCCGTTTTCTAGCGCAATAGACTTGCTGACGAGTTTATCTTTATTCAGTACATCTCTGACTTGGTCCAGCGTTGCAACACTGGCGTCGGAACCCCGAGCGCCAGTAATTTGAACAGCCGGATCCTCACCATAAAGGTTGGGAAGCGCATAAAGCAGTCCGACGATAATCACGAAGATCAGCATCAGATACTTCCACAAAGGATAACGGTTTAACACGGCAGTTCCCTTCGGGAAAATCAAAAATTAAAGCGCCTTCATCGTACCTTTCGGCAGAACGGCAGCCACGAAGTCACGCTTGATCATCACTTCCGTGGTGTCGTTCAGCGCGATAACAACGTAACCGGTTTCGGCTACTTTGCTTACGCGACCGATCAGACCGCCGGTTGTCATGACTTCATCACCTTTACCGATGGAGTCCATCAGTTTTTTGTGCTCTTTAGAACGTTTTTGCTGCGGGCGCAGGATCATGAAATAGAAAATCAGACCAAATACCACCAGCATGATAACCAGAGAGTAAGGACTTCCCTGTGACGGTGCGCCAGTAGCTGCGACGGCATCAGAAATGAAAAGACTCATTTAAATTCCCTCATTGTTGTTATAAAACAAGTTGTTAATAAAATACTAAAAAAAATCTTTGCCGCCGAACAGTCAAATCCTCTTACTCTAAGGAGAAAGAGGATCTCTTGCTCGACCTCAGAAGTTTAAAGGCGGAACCGGCTTGCCTTGTCGCTCGTAAAATTCAGTCACAAACTGCTCTAATTTACCTTCTTCGATAGCCTGGCGTAAACCGGCCATCAGACGCTGATAATAACGCAGGTTGTGGATGGTATTTAAGCGCGCACCCAGTATTTCGTTGCAACGGTCGAGATGATGCAAGTAGGCACGGCTATAATTGCGACACGTATAGCAATCACAGTGTTCATCCAGGGTCGAGGTGTCATCTTTATGCTTGGCATTGCGGATTTTCACCACCCCGTCGGTCACAAACAGGTGTCCGTTACGGGCGTTACGCGTTGGCATCACGCAGTCGAACATATCAACACCGCGACGCACGCCTTCGACCAAGTCCTGCGGCTTGCCCACGCCCATCAGGTAGCGCGGTTTGTCTTCAGGAATCTGCGGACAAACGTGCTCAAGGATACGGTGCATGTCCTCTTTTGGCTCGCCGACAGCCAAACCGCCCACAGCGTAACCATCAAAGCCGATATCTACCAGCCCTTTTATCGATACATCTCGTAAATCTTCGTAAACGCTGCCCTGAATAATTCCGAATAACGCATTGTTATTTTTCAGTTCGTCGTGGCGATCGCGACTACGTTTTGCCCAACGCAGGGACATTTCCATCGAACGTTTGGCGTAATCCCAGTCAGCAGGATACGGCGTACATTCGTCGAAGATCATCACGATGTCAGAACCGAGATCGTTCTGAATCTCCATCGACTTTTCAGGACTGAGGAACACCGGATCGCCGTTGATCGGGTTGCGGAAGTGCACGCCCTCTTCTTTAATCTTGCGCATTGCGCCCAGGCTGAACACCTGGAAGCCGCCGGAATCGGTCAGGATTGGGCCATGCCAGTTCATGAAATCATGCAGGTCGCCGTGAAGCTTCATGATTTCCTGACCCGGGCGCAGCCACAGGTGGAAGGTGTTACCGAGCAGGATCTGTGCGCCGGTGTCTTTGACTTCTTCCGGCGTCATGCCTTTTACCGTGCCGTAGGTGCCCACAGGCATAAAGGCTGGCGTTTCAACCACGCCACGTTCAAACACCAGACGACCACGACGCGCGCGGCCATCGGTAGTTTGTAATTCGTACTTCATTTTCACGTTCTTCTCCACACCGGAAAAACAGTCCGATAGCTTTATCCTCTATCTTTCAACATGCTGCGCGGTGGGCTGCATGTTGAAATATTTTGGATAATTTTGGGGATGTTCCCAAAGATAGCCCACCAATGGGCAGATAAAAAACTACTCGCCGACCACTTCTTGTGGTGCCAGCGGGTTACGGTGGATGAACATAGCATCACCATAACTAAAGAAACGGTACTCTTCCGCTACCGCCTGATGATAGGCGTTAATGGTATTTTTATAGCCTGCAAACGCGGAAACCAGCATGATCAGCGTCGATTCTGGCAGGTGGAAATTGGTGATCAGCACATCAATGACCTGGTATTCATAACCTGGGAAAATAAAGATACTGGTATCACCGTAGAAAGGGGCGATAAGACCGTCTTTGCAGGCGTTGGCCGCACTCTCGAGCGAACGTACCGAGGTGGTGCCTACGGCCACCACGCGATTACCGCGCGCCTTACAGGCAAGAACGGCATCGACGACTTCCTGAGGAACCTCGGCGTACTCGGCGTGCATCACATGCTTTTCAATGGTCTCGACGCGCACCGGCTGGAAGGTGCCTGCCCCAACGTGCAGCGTAACGAACGCCAGCTCGACGCCTTTCTCTTTCAGCGCGTCCATCAGCGGCCGATCAAAGTGCAGTCCAGCGGTCGGCGCCGCCACGGCGCCTAAACGCTCGCTGTAAACCGTTTGATAAAGCTCACGGTCGGCGTCTTCGTCCGGGCGATCGATATAAGGTGGCAGCGGCATATGGCCGATTTCATCGAGCAGAGTAAAGACATCTTTATCTTCATTAAATTCCAACTCGAACAGCGTGTCGTGGCGCGCGACCATGGTCGCCTTGATGTTTTCGGCGTCGCCCAGCAGCAGTTCTGCGCCCGGCTTGGGTGCTTTGGAGGCACGAACGTGTGCCAGCACGCGGTGTGAATCGAGAACGCGCTCGACCAGCACCTCAATCTTGCCGCCGCTCGCCTTGCGACCGAATACGCGCGCAGGAATAACGCGGGTATTGTTGAAAACCAGCAGGTCGCCCGGGTTCAGTTTATCCAGCACATCTGTAAAGATACCGTGCGTCAGTTCTCCGGTCGGTCCGTCCAGAGACAGTAAACGACACCCGCTGCGCTGACTTTGCGGGTAGCGAGCAATCAGGGACTCAGGAAGTTCGAACGTAAAATCGGCAACGCGCATAGCTGATATTTCCACATTAACTTAAGATATTAATCTTTTATCCAGACAGCTCGCGTTGCAAGAAGGCGGCAGGCTCGCCCCTCCCCAAGATGTGACTCAAGTCAGTGACCAGGGTGAGCGGGCGTGGCCAACGCATCTGCTGCATGAGAGTTGCAGGATAAAACAGGCGGCTTAGTCTAGAGCTAGCGGGTTGCCCCTGCAAGCTTTCACCGGAATAAATCAGGAAACCCTGGGGTAATTTTCAGGATAAAGACGTTATACTGCCGGAATGAATTTTCTCGCACACCTTCATCTGGCCAAATTGGCCGACAGTTCGCTATTGGGAAACCTGATGGCCGACTTCGTTCGCGGCAACCCCGAGGGGCTTTACGCCAGCGCGGTGACTGACGGTATCCGCATGCATCGTCGCGTTGACGTGATGACCGACTCCCTGCCGGAAGTCAAAGTTGCCCGCGAGTTTTTCAGTGCCGATTACCGCCGCGTCGCGCCCATCACGCTCGACGTCGTATGGGACCATTTCCTGTCGCTGCACTGGGACAAACTGTGCCCTGACACGCCGCTGCCGCTCTTTATCAACCAGTGTCGGCAGCAAATCGAGCCAAACCTGGCAGAGACCCCAGAGCGTTTTCGTAACCTTAACCTCTACCTCTGGCCGCAGCGCTGGATGGAGCGCTATGCTGACTTATCCTTTATTAAGGATGTATTACAAGGCATGGCCAATCGACGCCCGAGGCTCGCAGCCTTAGCGGGCTCTTTTTATGACGTAGAGCGCGAATATGCCCAGCTAGAGCGACAGTTCTGGCAGTTTTATCCGCAAATGATGCAACAGGCGCGCGAGAAGCAGATCTAGATCACAGTTGATAGCCGAGTGCTATCTGATCGATTGGTCCCATGGGGTTTATTCCCCTACTCGTTGCCCTTATACTGACCGCTGATTTCATCACCCCTCTTCATTTACCTATACTAGAAAGGAGTTTTTATGGTTCTGGTAACGCGTCCGGCCCCAGATTTTACCGCAGCAGCTGTACTTGGCAGCGGCGAAGTTGTTGAAAACTTCAACTTTAAAAAACATACCGCGGGTAAAGCCACCGTTGTGTTCTTTTGGCCAATGGACTTCACTTTCGTGTGCCCATCCGAGTTGATCGCTTTCGACAAGCGTTACGAAGAATTCCAGTCTAAAGGCGTTGAAGTTGTTGGCGTTTCTTTCGACTCTGAGTTTGTTCACAACGCATGGCGTAACACCCCGGTTGAGAATGGCGGCATCGGCAAAGTGAAATACGCGATGGTTGCTGACATTAAACGTGAAATCCAGAAAGCCTACGGCATCGAACACCCAGAAGCGGGCGTTGCACTGCGTGGTTCTTTCCTGATCGATGATAAAGGTATCGTGCGTCACCAGGTTGTTAACGACCTGCCGCTGGGCCGTAACATCGACGAAATGCTGCGTATGGTTGACGCACTGCAATTCCACGAAGAGCACGGTGAAGTTTGCCCGGCTCAGTGGGAAAAAGGTAAAAAAGGTATGGACGCTTCTCCAACTGGCGTTGCTGCTTACCTGTCTGAGAACGCTGTTAACCTGTAATCGTTTCGATTATCGGCATCAGCCAATCCCCTTTTACCGAAACGGTCAGCCTTGCTGGCCGTTTTTTTATGCCCGGATAATTTTCGCCCCGCCACACTTTTGCCTTTCTGCTGATACTCCTGCTTGCCTTTATTCCTTAAATGTTAAATAACATAAGAGCTTACCGATGTTATTTCATTGGATCCGTTTTTTTCAAAAAAACACACTGACAGGGTATAAACAGGAGTTGTTATGTCTTTAAAGCACTGGGCAAGGCCGTTAGCCGTACCATTAACCGTAGGCGCACTGCTGGTGAGTGGCGCTCTGCACGCGGCGTCAGCCCCGGCAGTTGAAGCCAAAAATGGTATGGTCGTTACTTCGCAATACCTGGCCTCGCAGGTTGGCGTTGATATCCTCAAAAAAGGCGGTAATGCTATTGATGCCGCAGTAGCCGTTGGCTATGCCGAAGCGGTGGTTAACCCGTGCTGCGGCAATATTGGCGGCGGCGGCTTTATGACCGTCCATCTGGCCGATGGAAAAGATACTTTCATTAACTTCCGTGAAATGGCACCTGCGGCTGCCAGCGCCAATATGTACCTCGACGCACAGGGGAATATCAAAAAAGGCGCCAGCCTGTACGGTTATCTCGCCGTCGGCGTGCCGGGCACGGTGATGGGTCTGGATCACGCCCAGCGTGAATACGGTAAACTCACGCGCGCCCAGGTAATGGCTCCGGCCATCAAGCTCGCGCGTCAAGGATTTGTGCTGACCCGCGCCGATACCGACATCCTCGACACCAAAACGGCCAAGTTCAAAGACCAGCCTGACGTGGCGAAAATCTTCCTGAGAAAAGACGGCACGCCTTTGCAGCCGGGCGATCGACTGGTTCAGAAAGACCTCGCCAACACGCTGGAAGCAATTTCAAAACGTGGCCCCGACGCTTTCTACAAAGGCAAAATCCCGGCCGCGGTCGAGGCAGCCTCCAAAAAAGGCGGCGGTATTATCACCGCCGCCGACTTTGCCAACTACAAGGTCACTGAAACCGCACCGGTCACCTGTAGCTATCGCGGCTACAAGTTTGTCTCTGCACCACCGCCGAGCTCAGGCGGCGTCACGCTGTGTGAAACTTTGAATATTCTTGAAGGTTACGACCTGAAGAGCATGGGCTTCAACTCGGCGGCGTCGATTCACTATTTGACTGAAGCAATGCGTCATGCCTACATGGACCGCAACACCTTCCTCGGCGATCCGGCGTTCGTGAAGAACCCGGTCGACCGTCTGCTGAGCAAGAGCTACGCGGCAGATATTCGCAAGAAGATTGAGGCCGATAAGGCAACGCCTTCTTCTCAGGTGCAGCCTGGCATGGAACCGCACGAGAAGCCTGAGACCACGCATTACTCGATTGTAGATAAAGACGGCAATGCGGTTTCAACCACTTACACCATTAATGGTCTGTTTGGTTCAATAGAGATTGCACCGGGTACCGGCTTCTTCCTTAACGACGAGATGGACGATTTCACCAGCAAGGTCGGTGAGAAAAACATGTATGGTCTGGTGCAGGGCAGCAAGAACGCCATTGCCCCCGGTAAGCGCCCACTATCATCGATGAGCCCGAGTTTAATCACTAAAGACGGCAAAACCTTTATGGTTCTCGGTTCACCGGGCGGGTCTCGCATCATCACCATCACGCTGGAAACGGCGCTTAACGTGATTGACTACGGCATGCCTCCACAGGAAGCGGTCAACGCCCCGCGCATTCACCACCAGTGGCTGCCTGACGAGGTCTATTACGAGCAGCGCGGGGTGTCGGCCGACAGCCTCAACCTGCTGCAGAAGATGGGCTACAAGATGGTCGAGCAGACCCCTTGGGGAGCAGCGGAGCTGATTATGGTCGGGTTGCCGGGTGCGGCGGGCGTGACCCCGCAGAGTTCGGGTAATGATGCGGCGGTATCGGGAAAAGTGCGCGAAGGCTATCTGTACGGTGCCAACGACGTACGTCGTCCTGCGGGCGCGGCGATCGGTTACTGATTGGCCGCGCGCGCTATGGGGTGCGCTCCCTAATCACAGCAACATAGATGACCCGATAAGCCATGTTAAAAAGGGAGGTAAGCACTTGCTTACCTCCCTTTCTTATTGCCGTGTTAGCGCCGTTATCCGGCTTTGTTGCGCGATTTAATCCAGTAGCTCACCAGCAGCGCCAGAACCCAAACACCGCCCGCGTAGAGCGACATACGGGTATCTGGGAAGTAACCAATCAGTCCGATGATGAAGAACAGGAAGATGATGGCCACAATCGAGGTGAAGATACCGCCGCGCATCGGGAATTCCAGCTCGGCAATCTGCTGACGGCTCAGCTTGAGGCGGAAGCCAATCTGCGAGAACAGAATCATTATCCATACCCACACGGTGGCAAAGGTAGCCAACGAGGCAATCACCAGGAACACGCTTTCCGGCATGATGTAGTTCAAGTACACCGCAACCAGCAGTGCAGCCATCATCACGATAACCGTCATAAACGGCGTACCGCGGCGGGAAACTTTGCTGAACACCTGAGGCGCCTGCCCCTGTACCGCCATGCCGTGCAGCATTCGGCCCACGCCAAAGATATCGGCGTTAATTGCCGATAGCGACGCGGTGATGACCACAAAGTTAAGAATCGTCGCGGCGGCAGCGATGCCCATATGCTGGAAGGTCAGTACGAACGGACTGCCCTGCGTCCCGACCAGGTTCCATGGGAAGATGGACATGATAACAAACAGTGTTCCCATGTAGAAAACCAAAATACGCCATGGCACGGAGTTGATGGCTTTAGGAATGGTTTTCTTTGGGTCTTCCGCTTCACCGGCTGTGATACCGATGATTTCGATACCGCCGTAGGCAAACATCACCATTTGTAATGACAGTATGGTCCCCATGATACCGTGGCTAAAGAATCCACCGTGGCTCCACAGGTTGCTGATGCCGGTCGGGTGACCGCCGTTGCCAATACCCCAGATAATGATGCCCAGACCGGCTGCAATCATCACGATGATGGTCAGAACTTTGAAGAACGAGAACCAGAACTCCAGCTCACCGAACACCTTGACGCTCATCATGTTGATACCGCCGATGATGAGCACTACGCTGAGCACCCACATCCAGTGCGGTACGTCGGGGAACCAGACCCCCATGTAGATGCCGAAGGCCGTCACGTCGGCGATGCCGACAATCAGAATTTCGAAGCAGTAAGTCCAGCCGGTGATGTAGCCAGCCAGCGGCCCCAGGTAATCCTGTGCATAGCGTGAAAACGAGCCGGTCTGGGGGTTATTCACCGACATCTCGCCCAGCGCGCGCATAATGATAAAAGCAATAATCCCGCCGACCAGATAAGCCAGCAGCACGCTTGGGCCTGCCATTTTAATAGCGTCAGCCGAGCCGTAGAACAGGCCAGTACCGATAGCCGACCCCAACGCCATAAAGCGAATATGTCGGGTGCTCAGTCCGCGTTTAAGCGAAGTTGAGGGTGTCTCAGCCGACTGTGTATCTAGAGAGTGTTGCATTCAAAAATTCCAAATCATAAAGCGCGGTCTAAAAACGAGATGATGGAGAAATTCCATCCCCCTGTGCCAACGAAAAAGCCACGGAAACAATTCCGTGGCCTAAATTGGCGAAAGCTTAATCAACGCTGTTGCCACTGATTATATGGCAGACAGTTAGCGCTCATTACTGATGCGCTGTCACTTTACGCTCACCGCACACCTTGTCGTAAACCGCAACCAGCACCAGCATCAGAATGGACGGCGGTAACCACGCCAGTCCCTGCTCTGCCAGTGGCAATTTCGTGGTCCATGCAGGCAGCATGGTGGCAAACGTTGAAGTCTTGATGCCGTCGATGATACCGAAAATCAGACTCACCAGCATTACCGGCGCGATAATACGCGACGAGCTATTCCACCAGCGCAGTGTAAAGCTCAGGACAATCAGAACAATACACGGCGGATAAATGGCGGTCAGCACCGGAATAGAAATCTGGATCAGGTGGCTCAGACCCAGGTTTGAAACCAGCATAGAGAACAGGCCCAGAATAAATACCAGCGTCTTGTAAGACAGCGGCAGATACTGTGAGAAGAACTCGGCGCAGGCACAGGTCAGGCCAACAGCCGTGACCATACAGGCGATAAAGATAAGCGCCGCCAGGAAGAAGCTGCCGATGCCACCAAAGGTTTGCTGAACGTAGCTGTGCAGAATAACCGCACCGTTCTGGGCCTGAGGCACCAGGGAGGCGGTATTCTCACCCATTTTGAACAGGCTGAGGTATACCAGCAGCAGGCCCACACCGGCAATCAGGCCCGCCCAGATGGTGTAACGGGTCAGCAGTTTGGCGTCTTTCACGCCGCGAGAACGCGCCGCGTTAACGATAACAATGCCGAATACCAGCGCACCCAGGGTGTCCATGGTCAGATAACCGTTCACGAAACCGTTTGAGAACGGCTGGGTCTGGTAGGCTTCGGTGGCAGGCAGTGGCTGACCGGCAGGCCACAGGACGGCGGCAATACCCAGAACAGCCAGAGCAGCAATTTTCAGCGGTGCCAGAACGTGCCCAACGGTATCGAGCAGACGACCCGGATAGAGGGAGATGCCGATGACCAGCACAAAGTAAATCAGGCTGTAAACCAGCAGAGGGGTTGCACCGTCACCGGTCAGTGGAGCGATACCGACTTCAAAAGAAACGGTCGCGGTGCGCGGCGTGGCAAACAACGGCCCGACGGCCAGATAGCAGACGGTGGCCAGTAGCAGACCGGCTTTACGGCCAATTGGCGTACTCAGCGCGTCGATACCGCCACCCACGCGAGCCAGCGCGACCACGGTCATGACCGGTAGGCCCACGGCAGTAATCATAAAGCCGAATGCCGCCCACCAAACGTGGTGGCCAGCCTGCAAACCGACCATCGGTGGGAAAATGATGTTCCCCGCGCCGACGAATAAGGCAAAGGTCATAAAGCCCAGTGCCAGAATATCTTTGGTTGTTAAACGATGACTCATGATGGATGTCGTGATGCCTGTGCAAAATGAATAAAAGTGTCCGATGCTGACACTCGGCTCAAATTCCGAGGAGAATCCCTGAACCCTGGATGGCGCAAGTGGCCCAATCCAACGTACGAGAGTGAGCTGAAAACGCCTGACGATATGTTAAAAAACGACGTTATTATGCAGGGGTTGTGCGAGTGGCAGCGGCGCTAAGGTACGCTTTTATAGTGCATGAAGGCAAGTCTTGATCCCAAAAGCAGAGTCATCAACTGGATTTAAAAGGCACAACAGAGAGATTAACTGGATATAGACACAAAATCACCACATGATGCGTATGTTTTTTGAGCGACAAATGACTATTTTAAGCTTTAATGAAATGAAAAGTGCGTGAAACAACCAATTTATAGCCAATTCACGCACAATTATGCGGTGCATTCTTAACCATTACGCAACAACTCAATTTGCAATAGCCAAGTTTTTGATCTCCCTGCACTATTAAAGCGTAGACAAAGCGCAGAGATTTCGAGCTACCGCAAGGCAGCGACTAAGCTCATCCCCAGGAACTTACATCAGTAAGTGACTGGGGTGAGCGAAGGAAGCGAACGCCGCTGTAGCTCGAAAGATCAAGCTTTACCAAATCTTAGCGGCTAAATCGACCACTAGCTTCAGCTTATCCCACTGTTGCTTCTCGCTCAGACTGTTACCTTCTTCGGTAGAAGCGAAGCCACACTGCGGGCTTAGGCAGATCTGGTTGATGTCTAGATATTCGCTCGCTTCCTTGATACGTGCTTCCACGTCTTTCGCCTGCTCTAGCTCACCGGTTTTGGTGGTAATCAGGCCCAGTACTGCCTGCTGGTGACCCGGCTTGATGAAGCGTAGAGGCTCGAAGCCGCCTGCACGTTCGTTGTCGTATTCCAGGAAGAAACGGTCGATGTTCACGGTACCGAATAAGATTTCGGCTACCGGCTCATAACCGCCTTCGGAAATCCAGGTTGAGCGGAAGTTCCCGCGACACACATGCAGACCAATGATCAGGTCGTCAGGCTTGCCTTCAATCGCCTTGTTTAATACGCGCGCATAAGTTTTGGCCAGCACCTGCGGGTCATCACCGCGTGCCACAATCTGCTTCTTCTGATCTTCAGAGCACAGGTAGGCCCAGACGGTGTCGTCCAACTGCAGGTAACGGCAGCCTGCGTCATAGAAGGCTTTAATCGCGTCACGGTAAACCTGCGCCAGATCGTCAAAGTAGTCTTCCAGGTTTGGATATACATTTTTTACCGCATCGCGGTTATAACGAAAGTGCATCACGCTTGGGCTAGGAATGGTCATCTTCGCTACCGCGTCGCCGCTGATGCTTTTCAGGAAATGAAAATGCTCCAGCATTGGGTGGTCGCCAAAGGCAATCTTATCGACCACTTTGATGCTGCGTGATTTAGTCTGCACGCCGTTGAACTGAATACCCTGCTCTGCATCATAACCTTCAACGCCCTGCAGGCCTTCGAAGAAGTCAAAGTGCCACCACGCACGGCGGAATTCGCCGTCAGTGACCACTTGCAGACCGGCTTCGCGCTGCTGTTCTACCACACGACGGATTTCGGTGTCTTCCACCGCACGCAGCTGCTGCGCATCGATTTCACCGTCTTTGAACTGCTGACGGGCTTTTTTCAGTGCTTCCGGACGCAGGAAGCTACCAACAACTTCGGCACGATAGACTGGGTTTGGCTGTGACATTTTCAACTCCTGACAAACGCTTCGGCGCGTTACGCCGCTGCAATTAATTAAAGGGTAGCCCAAGGTCAAAGCGAGTTAGTTCACAATGTGAATAGTTACTTTGAGTGATATATAGACTTCTGGATGTCTAAACGGCTTAAAGGCTATGCTGCCATGAATAGTCTTCATCACAAAACGAGTAATTTTCACATCACTTGAAAAATATTCATGATCACGTGTGATGATTTCATTTTGAATGAAATCGACGAGGCATTTTGCGGGAGAGTGAAAAAGAAAACGGGCCATCAAAGGCCCGTTTAAGGTAAGCGTCAGTGCTTAACACGCTGGTTCTCAGCGGGTGCGTTAGTGACTATCAGCCGGTTAGGCAGCGTGAACATAAAGCGGGTACCGACACCGACCTCACTGTCAATATCCAGACGGGAATGATGATGGCTCAGTGCGTGCTTCACGATAGCCAGCCCGAGGCCGCTGCCACCGGTCTGACGCGAACGCGCCTTGTCTACCCGATAGAATCGCTCGGTGAGACGCGGAATATGCTGCGGAGCAATGCCCGGCCCGTTGTCACTGACCTGAAACTGTGCGCCCTGCGCCGTCTGCTGCCAGCTCACCTCAATGCGCGTGCCGGGCGGCGTATGGTTCACCGAGTTATACACCAGATTCGATACCGCACTGCGCAGCTGCTCGTCGTTGCCAAACACCTTGAGATGTTCGTTAATCTTGAACACGATTTCGTGGCGTCCAGCGCTCAGCGCAGCAACCTCGTGCTCCAGCATGCCCAGCATGCCCGGGATATCGACTTTTTCCTGTAGATCGATATTGGTGGCAGCCTCGATGCGCGATAGCGTCAGCAGCTGTTTGACCAAACCGTCCATCCGCCGCGTCTGCTCCTGCATAGTGTCCAGTGCCTTGCTCCGGAAAGGCTCCTCCAGCGTGGAATCGTCCATCATCTCCAGATAGCCCTGCAAGACGGTCAACGGTGTGCGTAGCTCGTGGCTCACGTTGGCGAAGAAGTTGCGTCTGGCCCCTTCGAGCTGGCGCATTTGCGTCACGTCGCGGGCCACCATTAGCAGTTGTCCTTCCGAATACGGCATGATTCGAAACTCGACGTAGTGCTCATTATTAAGGTGCAGCGTCAGCGGGCGGGTAAAATCTCGACTCTGCACCCAAACACGCAGTTCAGGATAGCGCAGCAGGTTAAACAGGTGCTGGCCGTTGTCTTCCGGCCAGCGGAAGCCCAGAAGCTCCTGAGCCAGGCCGTTACACCAGAAAATATTGCCCTCTTCGGTGGTCAATACCACGGCATCAGGGAGCGATTCCGCCCCGCTGCGAAAACGTTTAATCAACAGCGCCAGCTCGCGTCGCCGGCGGCGATTTCGCATCTGCATCTGATTAAGGCCATAGAACAGCGGTTCCCAGCTCCATAGTCCACTAGGAGGGGTAATGCTGCGATCGAGCCACAGCCAGTGGGAAAGCTTTAGTTGGTTAAAATAGTTCCAACCCAACGCCGCTAGCACGGAAGCCAGCAGCAGCCAGGGCAGATAACCAATAAAAATGGCGAGGATAAGCGCAGGACAGCAGAACATAAACAGTTCACCAGCCAGACGCCTCCAGGATAATCGTTCTAACACACAGTATCTCCGCTGTGAGTGATAGAGATGCCTACCCAATATCTTTCATGTTGCCTGCGCATCTGCAACATGAAAGATGAAGGGTATTAGTAGCGAGTCGAGAACCTGTAGCCTGTTCCGCGAACCGTCTGGATCATGCGGTCGTGCCCACTGGTTTCCAACGCTTTACGCAGGCGACGGATATGCACATCAACCGTGCGATCCTCTACATAAACGTTAGTGCCCCAGACGTTATTGAGCAACTGTTCACGGCTATAGACGCGCTCAGAGTGCGTCATGAAGAAGTGCAGCAGTTTGAATTCGGTTGGGCCCATGTCCAACGCCAGCTCGTTCGCCATAACGCGATGCGAGGATGGGTCAAGGCTAAGGCCTTGCATATCAATGACTTCCTCGACCGCCATTGGAGAGATGCGGCGCATAACGGCCTTAATACGGGCCACCAGCTCTTTGGGAGAGAAGGGTTTGGTAATGTAATCATCGGCGCCGACTTCGAGCCCACGCACACGGTCTTCCTCTTCACCTCTTGCGGTGAGCATCATCACCGGAATATCTCGGGTCAGCGCTTCGCGTTTAAGGTGTTTGATAAACTGAATGCCTGACCCACCGGGCAACATCCAATCCAGCAAAATTAACTCAGGGTAAGGTTCAATCAGACGATTGACCGCCGAGTCGAAATCTTCAGCTTCAATGGCCTGATAACCATTCTGCTCAAGCACAAAACAAACCATTTCACGGATCGGTGCTTCGTCTTCCACAACTAATATGCGTCTAGCCATTTTGATAGCCTGCCAAATAAGTTAGCGAACTTAATTTTGATTTCGGGCGTCATTATGCGTCACTTTTGTGACAGATTTATGAAAAGAATTTACGCTGCGTTTAAGTGTAGCCAAGGCGTTATTTTTGACCCAGGCATTTGTCATTGAAAAGGTTTTTCGGCGACAGCCACTACCCTCGGCGTTTATACTTGTCGCCTGTTACCGCCACCGCGAGACCCCCATGCGACTCATTCATACCTCTGACTGGCACCTCGGTCAGTACTTCTTTACCAAAAGCCGCGCTCCCGAACATCAGGCCTTTCTCAACTGGCTGATTGAACAGGTTGAACAACATCAAATAGATGCGGTGGTGGTCGCGGGGGATATTTTCGATACCGGCTCGCCGCCAAGCTACGCGCGCGAGTTGTATAACCGCTTTGTGGTCGACCTTCAGCGCACAGGCTGTCAGCTCATCGTCCTGGCAGGGAATCACGATTCCGTCGCCACCTTAAATGAATCGCGCGAGCTGCTTTCCTGCCTGAATACCCAGGTGATTGCCACCGTCGGCGAAGATCTGTCGCGTCAGGTGCTGACCCTGAAAAATCGCCAGGGGCAACCGGGGGCGATACTTTGCGCTATCCCGTTCCTGCGCCCGCGTGACCTGCTTTCAAGCCAGGCCGGACAGTCCGGCAAAGAGAAACAGCTGGCGTTGCAGGAGGCCATCGCCGCGCACTATGCCTCGCTTTATCAGGCGGCCTGTGACAGGCGCGATGAGCTCGGCGGCGCCCTGCCGATTATCGCCACCGGGCACCTGACTACCGTGGGCGTCAGCACCACCGACTCAGTGCGCGACATTTACATCGGTACGCTCGATGCATTCCCCGCGCAGGCCTTCCCGCCGGTCGACTACGTTGCGCTCGGGCACATCCACAAGGCGCAAAAAATCGCCAAAACTGAGCATATTCGCTACAGCGGCTCACCGATTCCGCTCAGTTTCGATGAAGCCAGCAATGAAAAGAGCGTTTACCTGCTCGATTTCACCGCCGACAGGCTCAACGCCGTCGAGACACTGGTTATTCCTCGCTCACAGCCGATGGAAATTATCAAAGGGACGCTGGCCGAAATCGAAAAACAGCTGCTGCCGTATGCCGGCCTCGAGAACGGGAAAGTGGTCTGGCTGGATATCGAGGTCGCGACACAGGACTATCTCAGCGACATTCAGCGGCGGGTGCAGCTGCTTACCGACCCGCTGCCGGTCGAAGTCGTACTGCTGCGGCGCAGCAAGGAGCAGCGCTTGCTGGGCCTGCAACAACAAGAGAAAGAGACCTTGAAAGAGTTGAGCGTTACCGAAGTCTTTGAACGGCGTCTGGCGCAGGAAAATGCTCCCGAAGAGGGTCGCCAGCAGCGCATCCGCACGCTGTTTTCTCAGGTGCTTGAACAGGTTGAGAGCGGTCATTCTGCGGAGGACGTCGCGCCGTGAAAATCCTCAGTCTGCGCCTAAAAAACCTCAACTCGCTGGAAGGTGAGTGGAAAATCGATTTCACCGCCGAACCCTTTGCCAGCAACGGTCTGTTTGCTATTACCGGCCCGACCGGGGCGGGGAAAACCACCCTGCTCGACGCCATCTGTCTGGCACTTTACCACCAGACGCCGCGCCTTGACGTCTCGCCGAGCCAAAATGAGCTGATGACCCGCCACACCGCCGAATCGCTGGCGGAGGTGGAGTTTGAGGTCAAGGGCGTTGGCTATCGGGCGTTCTGGAGCCAGCGCCGCGCGGGGAATTCTCCGACTGGCAACCTACAGGCCCCCAAGGTCGAACTCGCGCAGTTGGCCGACGGCAAGATATTGGCTGATAAGGTCCGCGACAAGCTGCCGGCTATCGCCGAATTGACCGGCCTCGACTTCGGCCGTTTCACCAAATCAATGATGCTCTCGCAGGGTCAGTTCGCCGCGTTTCTTAATGCCAAGGCCAACGAGCGCGCAGAACTGCTTGAAGAGCTGACCGGCACCGAGATTTACGGACGCCTGTCGGCTCAGGTTTTCGAGCGTCACAAGCAGGCAAAAGTCGAGCTAGACCTGCTGCACCAACGCGCCGCAGGTATCGAACTGTTGAACGACGAGCAGCGCCAGCAGCGGGAGCAGGAACTCGCGCAGTTGGGCCTGCAGGAAACCGAATTGAGTCAGCAAACGGCACTGCAACAGCACGGCCTGAACTGGTTGCAGCAATGGCAAAGTAACCAGCAAAAGCAGCAACAGTACCGCCAGCATGTTGCCGACGTGGCGCAGCAAAAACAGCAGGCACAGCCGCAGCTCGAGCAGCTTGCCCGCAGTGAACCGGCCGAAAAGCTCCGCCCGTTGCTCAACGAACGGTCGCGCTGTCAACAGCAGCAGACCGAGTTACAGCGTCAGATAACGCAGCTGAGTGAACGGCAACAACAGCTGCAACAGGCGAAAAACCCGCTCACTCAGGCGCTGGGTCAGGCGCTAGAGAACCAGCAACAGCAGGCCGCCGAGAAGCAGCGTCAGGAAGAGCTGATTGAGCAACAGGTTCAACCGCTGGACGTCAAAATAGAGGCTTTACAGGCGAAGCTAAACGAGGACCGCGAGTCTCATCTTAAGCAGCAAAATCAGCTGCATGCGTTGAACGAGTCGCGGAAAAAGTGGGTGTCCGAGCAGGCGGCGTCGGCGGAAAAAACCCGTCAGTTTCAGGCCACTGAAGAAGCACTCAAGGCCGCGTTAAACACCCAGACTCAGCAGCACAGCGTGCTCGAGGCTCAGTCTCCACAGGCCACTTTGCGCAGCCAACAGGCAGAGCTTGCCAGGCTGCGTCCGGTGCGCCTGCAACTTTCAACCCTACAGCCACTCTATCAACAACTGTCGCAGCGTATCGAAAGGCAGCGGCAGGAGTACGCGGCGCGCCAGAACGAACTGACCGAGTCAGAAAAGCAGCTTAGCGATGCACGCGAACAGTATAAAAAGCAGAAACAGCATCTCAACGATGTAGAAAAACTGCTGGCGCAGGAGCAGCTGATTGTTAGCCTTGAAGCGGAACGCGCACGGCTACAAACCGGCTGTCCGTGCCCGCTGTGTGGCTCGACGACGCATCCGGCCATCGAGGCCTATCAGGCAGTCAGTCCCTCCGAAACTGCGCTGCGCGTACAGAAAATGCGTGAAGAAACCGACAGACTGCAGACCACCGGCACACAGCTGCGCACGCGCACCGAAGGACTGCTTGAGCAGCAAAAACGGCTACAAAGCGCCCTGCAACAGGACGAAAAACAGCAGGCTGAATATCTCGAACAGTGGCAGCAGGCCTGCGGATCACTGATCCTTGGCTTTACCCTGCAAGACGGCGAGGCGCTGCAACACTGGCTCAGGGAATGTGAAGAAAAAGAACAGCAGTGCCAGCAGTTGATCCGTCAGCATGATGACGTCGTGCAGGCCGTTCAACGCGCGAAGGAAGCGTTGTACGCAGCGCAGGCCGAACAGGCTCAGGTTAAAGAACAGGCCGTGGTTCAAAACGAACGTGCTCTGACGCTGCACAAGCAGCATGCCGAGGTTCAGCAGCAGGTCGAGCAGTTAGCCAAGACACTGGCCGAAAGTGAGCAGTTACTCACGCAACTGCGCAGCCAGCGCCATAGCCTGTTTGGCGAGCAACAGGTTAAACAGGTCCGCGAACACCTGCGCCAACAGCAACAGGCAGCAGAACGGGCGCGCCATCAGGCTCATGAGCAATTGCAGGCGGTGCAGCAACAGCTCGACCAGCTCGGCGGCCAAGTGCTCAGCCTGCAGCAGAGTCAGCGCCAGTGCGAGACCGACCTGCTACGGGCGCAAACTCAGTGGCAGCAGGCGCTGGCGTCCAGCGCGTTTGCCGATGAAGAGGCCGTTAATGCGGCACTGATTGACGAGTCTTTACGCCAGCAGCTTCAGGCGCTGAAAGACCGGCTCAGCCAGCAGCAAGTCCAGAGTGAGGCGTTGTTGCAGCAGGCCAGCGAGCAGTTGGAACAGCATCTTCAGTCGCGCCCAGCCGGTATCGATCAACATACCAGCCGGGCCGATGCCCTGGCGGAACGGATAGCCGCGTTGAACGCCCAGCTGCGAACGATGCAGCAGCGTCAGGGCGAACTGCGCAGCCAGCTTGAGAGCGACAGCCAGCGCCAGGCCGGGCAACGGGCGCTGTTTACGCAGATTGCCCAGTCGCAGGAGCTGTATGACGACTGGAGCTACCTCAATCAGATTCTTGGTTCAAGCGACGGTGCCAAGTTCCGCAGGTTTGCACAGGGATTAACGCTGGAGCATCTGGTTTATCTGGCCAACAGGCAGATGGACAAACTGCACGGTCGCTACCTGCTGCAGCGCAAAACCAGCGATGCACTCGAGCTTGAAGTGGTCGATACCTGGCAGGCCGACGCAGTGCGCGATACCCGCACGCTCTCCGGCGGTGAGAGCTTCCTGGTGAGTCTGGCGCTAGCGTTGGCGCTTTCGGATCTGGTCAGCGACAAAACGCGCATCGACTCGCTGTTCCTCGACGAAGGCTTCGGCACGCTCGACGCCGACACGCTCGACACCGCGCTGGACGCACTCGACAGCCTGAACGCCAGTGGAAAAACCATCGGCGTAATTAGCCACGTCGAGGCGATGAAAGACCGTATTCCGGTGCAGATAAAAGTGAAGAAAGTAAATGGATTAGGGATCAGTCGGCTGGACAATGCGTTCAAGGTAAACGACTAGCTCATTGCGGGGGCCGCCGAATTCTCCTCGGCGGCCCCCCTTTCATCAGGCGTTTTCTTTCTCTGTTCGGCAACTCAGCGCCGACAGCAGAATCAGCGTTGAAAATAGCACAATGTACTCTTCAGAAATCAGCAGCACGTCGGTCAATCCATAAAGGAAGGCCGACAATGCCACCATAGACACCGGATTCAGCAGCAGCCCCGAAATGCCGTTACGGAAAATCAGCATACCGAAGAAGAACAACAGGGTCGCGATACCAAAAATCCCCGACAGAGAGGCAGTCTGAATAAACTCGTTGTGCAGGTGAACCTGGATGTAACGCAGCGCCCAGGAATTTGGCTGATTATGGCTCAGCAAATACTGTTCGATCCGCTGGTTACGCCCGGTCTCGGTTTGCCCGAACGGATGCTGTTCAAAGGTTATCAGCCCCATTTTCCACATCGTAAAGCGCGACCCCAAGGAGGTTTGATCATCGCCCTTCTCGTAGAGATGATACTCGCTCATCGTGACGTCAAAGCGTGACTGTACAATCGACCAGCGCGACCCTACCCCCACGACGGCTACCACTAATATAATCAGTATACTCAGTGATTTAGCGGTGAGTTTCTTGTCCTTCCACAGCATCGCCAGCACCAGCAGGACCACCAGCAGCAGATGTAATACCATCGCTGAACGCGTCTCGGTGAGGAAAATAACGTACAACGACACCAGCGACATCAGCAGAATAGCGAGATATTTTTTCGACGAGGTGCAGCTGCGGCCAATCAGCGTCATGACCGACAGCGCGAGCGCACTATAGGCATAGGCGGTCATCGTGGCGCGGTTGATGCCGAGGATGATGCGTTCGGGGTCAGTGAAATGTTGCCAGATGCCATAAACGCTGGCGGCGGCAAAGGCCACAAATAGCGACGCCAAGGCGCAACGTTGCAGCGTAGCCGCCGAAAGTCGCTGCTTTCGCGCGCCCCAACAGATATAAAGGGCTATCAGCCCGCTCAAAAACCAGCGTTTGGCCGAAGTGAACAACAGCCATTCGTTCGCTTTGTCAGTGGTGACATAAACCGCAAAAAGTGACCAGACGGCATACAGCGCTGCGAGGGCAAAAAGCGGCAAGGCGTAACGTGAAGAGAGGAATATTCCTTTGAATTCTTTATAATTTATAACGATGCCGGTTATTGATAAATAGCTGCAGAGGTAGAAAATCTCTCTGCTGGTTTTTTCATGTGTATAGCCGGAGGGTAAAATACAGATTAAAAGCGCTACTACGACAATAAAGAGATAGTGGTTAAATCTATCCCGCCCAATTAAGCCTGACGCCATGCTAATTTCCCATATTGCTCACAAAGATTTGCTATAAATTTAATGCTGTCAAGCGTAGCAGACTGCCATATTCGAGGGGTTTAATCGATTTTTATTGTTCCGAATTTATAATCTCGTAGCCCTACAGTTTAGGTTTAGTGCCGGCGCGCAAACTTCAGCCGTGAATGCGAAGAGCATCACGCAGCCTAGCGGACTGCGCCATGAGAGAGAATTTAGTGCTGCCTTTCCTGACGCCACTGCCGCGGACTGAGGCCAAACCAGCGGCGAAACGCCCGCGAAAAGGCACTGACCTCGGAGTAACCTAACAGCAGTGCCATCTCTGAAATCGGCAGCTGCTGTTGCTGAAGATAGTGCGTTGCCAGCTCGCAGCGCACCTTGTCCACCAGCAGGGTAAACGTCAGGTTTTGTTCACGCAGCCGGCGTTGCAGCGAGCTGGGTGACATGCCCATCTTGTCGGCTACGTCGTCGAGCACCGGCTCGCCGAGGGTCAAATTCTGTCTGACCTGCGATCTCGCGCGATCGACCACCGACTGCTGCGTCAGATTGTCGGCGTTCAAACGGCGGATAGCATCCTGCATCACCAACAGCAACGTTTGATCCTGCTCGGGCATCGATCGCTGAAGATCCCGCTTGGCGATGATCAGCGAGTTATAGGGTTGATCAAAATAGACTGGCGCGTCGAAGATCTTGCAGTGCTCGTGCCACTGCTCCGGCCTTGGATGCTCGAAATGCACCTCGCGCGGTGCCCAGTTTCTGCCTAAACCGTGGCGCAGCAGATTCAGGATCATCCCCAGCGTCAACTCGGCGTCCTGACGTTTACACAGGATGCCGCCGTGGCGAACCTGATAATCAAAGCGATAATACTCGCCCTTGTCGACCAAACGGGTCAGCGTATTGTGCTGATGAAACGGAAAGGCGTTCACCACGTTTTGCAACGCGGTTTCGGCCGAAGACGAACAAAGACCAATGTAACCAATCAAGCCTAATGACTGTGGTTTGAATTGCCTGCCGTAATGCAAACCGAAGTTATCACAACCCGACTGCCTGGCCGCCTCCTCCAGAACCTGACAATAGTTGGTCAGGCCGAGACTCAAGGTGGGACGCTGCAAAAGCTCGGGATCGATATGGCAGATCCCCAGCACGCGATCCACGTCGGCCCCTTTAGTAATAATAAAATCGCTCAGCCCACTGGCCGCCGCCGCCAATACGCCGCGATTGCTGTTCATCTCAGCCTCTGTGTAGCCTGACAAGGTTGACTGCCGCAATACGTCAATCTGCATACGCGTTTCCACTGTGGTTAATTTGTCTAGACGAGTTGCTGCAATTTTCATACCAGAGAAAGAATTATCAGGAAAAAATCAGGGGCTTTAAGGTCAGGCACTTAGCCGGTGCGGTGGTTTAAGGGGAGTTTGCTGGCATATCAAGGGAAAGTGCACACTGCACGCAAACCGTGCAGTGTGTCGTTAAATTACGCTTAACTCACCGCCAGCGCGCACTGCTCGGTTGCGAGGTAGGCTTGGCAAAGTTTCAAACTGTCGGCGACCCAATTATCGCCCAGACTCAGCGCCATCTCGGTCGTCGCGTGCGATCCCACCCAGGCCAGCAGCTGAATACGGCGCTGGATAATCATCGTCGGGATCACCGCCAAACAGTCCTCACTGAGGGCACAGACGCGCTGATACCCCGCCAGCCAGTGCTCCACCCACTCTGACGCACGGGGATGATGTTCGACGAAACTAATCGCCGCCGCCGCGTCGTGCATGTACCAGCCCATGCCGCAGTCGTCGAAGTCGATCACCCGCGTCTCTCCTTTGTGCAGCAGCAGGTTGGTGAGGCGCAGATCGGCATGGATCAGGCCATAGCGCTGACTGCTCTTGCCGTATTTTTCCAGAATGCGGCTAACGCGGCGCAGGGTCTCCTCGACGATCGGATGGTCTTTCGGCTGGAGACCCGGTGCATCCTGCCAGCGTCCCCAGTGGCCTTTTTCGCCGGTCATGGTCTGGTGGTCCCAGACGATACGTTTAAACCCGCTCGGTTTCTGCCAGCGCTGGCTGTGCTGATGCAGGCGTGCCGTCACTTCGCCGAGCTGAGCAAAGGCGCGCGGATCGACCTCTGTGGTGGGCATCTCCCCTTCAATCCATTTAAACAGCACCACGTGGCGGCTGGCACCTTCGCCCAGTGACAAAGTCTGCACACGCTCGCCGTCTTGCGTTACCAGCGCTTCTGGCACCTGAATGCCGGTTTCGCGCAGCGCGTCGAGCCACGCCAGCTCACTCTCTATCTCGTTACGCTGGTGATAGTCGTCGCGGTGCACGCGCAGCGCCAGACGATTGCCGTCGGCAAGCTTCACGACAAAGGTGGCATTTTCTGAACGGCAGATCAGGGCGAGTTCACCCTGTAGCGCATCGGGATAACGGGTTAACGCCTTGGCAGCGAGCTGTTGCAGGCTGGCGTTGTCCAGGGTATCAGACTGTTTTGCATTCATCAGGGTTCACTCCGGGCAGCTCAAATAGGGGGTTGTGCTATCAGAATGCGAGCGACAACGGTTCTTCGCTTGACCCGGGACGGCCAATTGTTGACTTCAGCACACCAAATTCGGCGTCGAGCGGTCAACTTGACTCTGGCGTGCAGGACTGAGCGCGCTGCGGTCAAGTTTTGTGAGGTAACGCGGTGCATTATCGAAACAACTTCACTCGCCGGATGACAGGGGTCAGCCGGAGAAAAATCGAATCGTATCCGTCAGGAGAGAACCTACCATGCTGAAAACTAATGCCTTTGATGCCGCATCCAGCTCAAACGTTTCACCCGAAGCGCTGGAGATGATCGAACGTCGCCGCCGCCTGCTCGGTCCTGCCTATCAGCTGTTCTACAAAAATCCGGTGCATCTGGTGCGCGGTGAAGGTGTGTGGGTATTTGACGCGGCGGGCAGACGTTATCTCGACGTTTACAACAACGTACCTTCCGTCGGCCACTGCCACCCTTACGTACTCGAGGCGCTGATTCGTCAGGCTTCTACTCTGAACACACACACGCGCTACTTACACGATAACGTGCTTAACTTCGCCGAAAAGCTGGTTTCGACCATGCCATCTGAACTGAGCCAGGTGATGTTTACCTGTACCGGCAGCGAAGCCAATGACCTGGCGCTGCGCATCGCCGAAGATTTCACCGGCGGGACCGGCGTGATCGTCACCGAATTTAGCTATCACGGCATGACCAAGGCGATCGCCGGCCTTTCAGCCTCGATGGGTCCTTACGTCAAGGTGAACGGCGATGCCCGCGTTATCCCTGCGCCGATTCATAACCCAGCCAACCCGGCAGAGGTAGGCAAGAAGTTTGCCGCCGACGTTCGCGCGGCGCTGGCCGATATGCACCGCCACGGCATCAAACCGGCGGCATTGATGATTGATACCTTCTTCACCAGCGACGGCGGCTTCTTTGACCCGGCCGGTTTCCTGAAAGAAGCGATCGACGAGATTCACAAGGCAGGCGCGCTGTATATCGCCGATGAAGTGCAGCCTGGCTACGGTCGTTCCGGTGAACACATGTGGGGCTTCCAGCGTCACGGCGTACTGCCGGACATCGTCAGCCTCGGCAAGCCGATGGGCAACGGACACCCGATGGCCGGCATCACTATCAAACCGCATATCCTCGAGCGCTTCGGCAGCGAGTCGAGCTATTTCAATACCTTCGGCGGCAACACCGTGTCATCGGCAGTTGGCCTGGCGGTGCTGGAAGTGATTGAACAGGAAGAGCTTATTCCAAGCGTCGGCCGTGCAGGCAAGGCTATCCTCGACGGCATCAGCGAACTGGCGACCCGTTTCCCGGCCATCGGCAGCGTGCGCGGCGCGGGGCTGTTTGTCAGCGTTGACTTCACCACGCCGGACGGCAAACCAGACTCAGAAACCGCGCTCGCCGTGGTCAATGGACTGCGTGAGGAGGGCGTACTGATCGGCGCTTCTGGCCCACACGCCAATATCCTGAAAATCCGCCCGCCGCTGGTGTTCACCGCCGAGCACAGCCTGATCCTGGTCGAAAGCCTGGAGAAAGTGCTGCGCAAAATGTACTGATTTTTTTCCGCCTGATTGGGCGGGCGTGCCGTTCATTTATCTTCAGGAGAGCAACATGACAACACAGCTTAAACCGACGCTAGGCACCCTGCACCTGTGGGCGATAGCCGTTGGACTGGTCATTTCTGGCGAATATTTTGGCTGGAGCTATGGCTGGGGCGTAGCCGGAACGCTCGGCTTTTTGGTGACCACGCTGTTGGTCGCCACCATGTATACCTGCTTTATCTTTAGCTTTACCGAATTGACTACCGCCATTCCGCACGCCGGCGGTCCGTTCGCCTACAGTCGCCGCGCCTTTGGCGAGACCGGCGGCCTGGTAGCCGGGATGGCGACGCTGATTGAATTCGTGTTTGCACCACCGGCAATTGCACTGGCGATTGGCGCCTATCTGAACGTGCAGTTCCCACACCTCAACCCAAAGGTTGCGGCACTGGGCGCTTACGTGCTGTTCATGGCGCTAAATATTCTGGGCGTCAAGCTCGCGGCTCTGTTTGAACTGGTGGTTACCGTGCTGGCAGTGCTTGAGCTGCTGGTGTTTATGGGGGTGGTGGCTCCCGGCTTTAGCATCAGCAATTTCGTGCTCAACGGCTGGTCCGGCGGCGAACACTTCGGACTGCCTGCGGTGTCGGGTATTTTCGCGGCGATCCCGTTTGCCATCTGGTTCTTCCTGGCTATCGAAGGCGCTGCTATGGCCGCCGAGGAAGCGAAAGATCCGAAACGTACGATCCCGAAAGCTTACGTCAGCGGGATCCTTACTCTGGTTGTGTTAGCGATCGGCGTGATGATCATGGCCGGTGGCGCAGGTGACTGGAGCAAACTTGCCAACATCAACGATCCTCTGCCTCAGGCGATGAAGATGGTGGTCGGTGAACATTCAAGCTGGATGCACATGCTGGTATGGATTGGGCTGTTCGGGCTGGTAGCCAGCTTCCACGGCATTATTCTCGGCTATTCGCGCCAGTTCTTTGCGCTGGCTCGTGCAGGCTATCTGCCGGCCGGACTGGCGACACTGTCGCGCTTTCAGACGCCACATCGCGCCATTATTCTTGGCGGTGTAATTGGTATCGCGGCAATATTTAGCGACGGCGTGGTGAATTTACAGGGCATGTCGCTGACGGCGGCGATGATAACTATGGCCGTGTTTGGCGCGATCGTGATGTATATCATGAGCATGCTCAGCCTGTTTAAGCTGCGCAGAACCGCCCCGGATCTGGCCCGCAGCTTCCTCGCACCGGGCTATCCTGTTGTGCCAGCCATTGCGCTTTGTCTGGCGGTGGTATGCCTGATTGCGATGGTATGGTTCAATCTGGAGATTGCCGGTATCTTCCTGGTCTTTATGCTGGTCGCCTACCTCTACTTCGGGGCGACCAAGGCACAGCGCAACGCGGCGGCACCGGATACGATGCTTTCAGGGGATTAATCTGCATTGAAATTTAAAAGGCCTGCGAACGTGGCAGGCCTTTTGGTTTTTGCAGGAAACGTTACAGGGAGAAGCGCCCTTCCGGCCATAGCCAGGCCGCACCGCGCACGCCACTGGAATCACCGTGAACCGCTTTAAGGATTGGCGTTTCACACTCACCGCCGAATACCCACTGTTTGAGCAGCAGAGGCAACGTGTGGTAGAGCCTGTCGACGTTACTCATCCCGCCGCCGAGCACGATGACGTCGGGATCGAGAATATTCACCACGTTGGCCAACGCTTTTGCCAGCCGGCGTTCGTAGCGGCCGAGAGCGAGATCGGCCACAGGATCGTCCTGCTCGACCAGCTCGATGATTTCAGAACCTTTGAGGCGCTGGCCGGAAAGGCGGAAATAGTCCTCGGCAAAACCGGTGCCAGAGACAAAGGTCTCCACGCAGCCCGATTTGCCGCAGTAGCACGGCACTTCCTGCTGGAAGCGGATTTCATCTTCGTCCTGCCACGGCAGAGGATTATGCCCCCACTCTCCCGCGATACCGTTGCCGCCCGCGTGGGCTTCGCCGTTCAACGCAATGCCTGAACCGCAGCCAGTGCCGATGATCACGGCGAATACCGTTTTCTTACCCGCGCCAGCGCCGTCGGTAGCTTCGGAAACTGCCAGGCAGTTAGCGTCGTTGGCGATACGCACTTCACGCCCCAGCAGCAGCGCCAAATCCTCATCCAGTTTCTGGCCGTTTAACCACACCGAGTTAGCATTTTTCACTTTGCCGGTGAACGGGGAAAGCGTGCCCGGAATGCCCAACCCGACGCTGCCACGGTGGCCGGTCGCCTTTTCGGCGTCGTTAATCAGTCCCTGAATCGCGTGCAGCGTTTTTTCGTAGTCGTTGCGAGGGGTATCCACACGTTTGCGGTACAACTCATGGCCTTCATCTGACAACGCGATGACTTCAATTTTGGTGCCACCGAGATCGATTCCTATACGCAAAATATTTCTCCATTGCCGGTTTTTTTATTTCTTCAGTTTATAACAAACTCATCACACTGCGGGGGGTAAGTGCTCTTAAAAGGCTCGGGATGCTCAACCTCACAGGCTACGAATTTTTCTTAGGGACTGATGCCGCTCAATTGGTTATCATGCCGCCCTGCTTACCATTTAATAGCACGCTGCGAGCGTGACAAGACAGGGATAACATCATGTTATGGTTTAAAAATTTACTGGTTTATCGCCTAAGCCGTGAAATCTCACTGTCTGCCGACGAGATGGAAAAACAGCTTAGCGCATTTACCTTTACCCCGTGCGGCAGCCAGGATATGGCGAAAACCGGCTGGGTTTCGCCGATGGGTTCTCAGGGCGGCGATGCCCTGACCCACGTTAGCGGCGGCCAGATCCTTATCTGTGCGCGCACCGAAGCCAAGATCCTGCCTTCTTCAGTGGTCAAGCAAGAGCTGAATGCAAAGATCGATCAGATAGAAGGTGAACAGCACCGTAAACTGAAAAAGACCGAGAAAGACTCGCTGAAAGATGAAGTGCTGCACACGCTGATGCCGCGCGCCTTCAGCCGCTTCAGCCAGACCTTTATGTGGCTCGATACCGTTAACGGCCTGATTATCGTGGATGCAGGCAGTGCCAAGAAAGCCGAAGATATGCTGGCGCTGCTGCGTAAGAGCCTCGGCTCGCTGCCGGTAGTCCCGCTGACCATGGAAAGCCCTATTGAACTGACGCTGACCGAATGGGTACGTTCAGGCGAACCTCCGGCCGGTTTTGCCCTGCAGGACGAAGCTGAGCTGAAAGCGATTCTGGAAGAAGGTGGAGTGATCCGCTGCAAGAAGCAGGCGCTGGTCAGCGACGAGATTGCCAACCACATCGAAAGCGGCAAGTTGGTCACCAAGCTGGCTGTCGATTGGCAGGAGCGTATTCAGGTGGTGTTGGCCGATGACGGCAGCATCAAGCGCCTGAAGTTTGCCGATACAATCCGCGAACAGAATGACGATATCGATCGTGAAGACTTTGCAGCGCGTTTTGATGCCGACTTTATTCTAATGACCGGCGAATTGGCGGCACTGATTGCGAATCTGATTGAGGCTTTAGGCGGAGAAGCGCAGCGTTAATTTTGACGCTCGCACGATGAGTTGCGCGAGATGATTGGCGCGCAACTCATTCAAGTAAAAAGGTTAGCCGGAGCGAAGCCTTTTATTTAGACAGGTATTTGCAGAGGTAAGAGCTGGTCTCAGGCACTTGCAGATTGAATTCGCTGTTGCCCGGCACATAAAAAGTTTCACCCGCGGTGAAGGTTTGCCAGCCTTCTGAACCCGGCAGCAGAACGGTCAAGGAACCGCTCACGACGGTCATCTCTTCCGGCTTGCCGGTCCCGAACGTGTACTCACCCTTCACCATAACGCCTACGCTAAGCGCGCCGAGGCTGTCGCTGTCGAAACCAATCGACTTAACTTTCCCGTCAAAATACTCATTATTTTTCAACATAAAGATGGGTCCTTCGCGATAAATATTCAAAAACTTAGAAACTCCATATTATGGGCAGAGGCAAGCTTCTGTCACTGATTTTTATCGCGGCGTAAGCGTCTGTCGAGCCAGCCCGCAAAGCGGCAACGGGCTGATTGATTTTGCGGTCTGCAGGTGCGACTCTGTGAAATTGTGCGATATCAATAAAGCAATTCGGCGGCGAGCTTTACCACCAGCGAATTAGACAGCACGACCGGCACGTCGAGCTGCTTCTGAATAATATCGCAGTGCGAACGCTGATAACCGATGCAGTCGAGCAGCACGACCTGTGCCCCTTGCTCTTTTAGAGACAGCGCAGCCTCGATAAGCGTCTGCTCGTCGGCCACATAAGGACTGGCGGTCGCGTAGCACGGCTTTTTGCTAAGCTTGCTCCACTTGCCTGCCTGATGTTCTATTTGCTCAACCACCGGCACCACTATCCCCACCTGATGCGTACCGACAATGCCGTTGATCAGCGGAGGAATGATCCTGTCGGGCTCAAGCAGCATCGCCTCTTTCGCACGCAGGTTATGGAACACGCCGGTACAGAGCAGCAAAATGGTGTTGCATCCTTCGCTTTCCAGCCAGTCAATCTTCTGCTGCAACGCCTGCTCAACGCGCGGAGAGGCGAGCCTGACCTGAGTGCCGTCCAACAGGCGAGACACGAGCACGTCCTCTCCCGGCCCTGGGGAAAAACGTTGCTCGATTTGTGCCAGCGTCAGTCCGTCCAACAGTCCGGTATGGGTGACCATGTCAGGCGGCAGGTATTCGTCCAGCAGCGGCATTATGTCGCTGCGCGGTGCCTGGCCAATGGTCAGGGTAGCGAAGGAGGTCATCATCTTCTTAGTCTCTGCTTTGCAGGTGACGCAAGCTTCCGTACAGCGACAACAACAGTTGATATTCGTCGGCATCGTAGAAATGACAGGTGCCGCGTCCAAACTCTTTGGCCACTTCAACGGCGAATTTCACCGCTAGAGCGATGTCTGTTTCATGGCTGGCACCGGTACCGCAACCGGGTACGACGGATTCAGCGGTAATCGCTACGCCAACCACCGGCACGGTGGTCGCCGTCGAGGGTTGCAGAATGCTGTTCAGGTGATGAACGCCGTTGCCGTAAGGCGTGATGTCCTGCGTAGTAATAGGGAAGGTCACCGCCGGACGGCCACTGGTCATCTCCATAATGCGCAGCAGGTCTTCAGACACACGCAGGATATAGCCTTCTTTCACCGTAGGAGAAAGCGCATAACCTTTATGGTTGATGATACGGTTACCCTTGGTGGTATCGATAGAAAGGATGGCATCCACGCCGTCGACCACTTCGTTGTCGTTCATGGTCACATCATCGATAGGTGAGTCCATAAAGTCGACCGGATCGTGCGGACGCGTCGGCGCATTGGGACAGATGTGAGTCGTCACAATCACGTCACCGGCCAGCACATCGCCTTTACGTTGCATATCGGCAAGCTTCAGTGCACTGCTGATGGCAGCGATGGCGCCGTCACCGTCAGAAACCAGACCAATGCGCGTTGGGCGTGCACCGATGCCGCCAAGACGACCGATGATACCCAGCGTAGGCGCATCGCCCCCCAGGCTTTTACCGGCGCTGCCCGGAATGGTAATGCGGATAAAATCGGTTGCGCCCTTGGCACCAGACGCGCGATGCGTGCTGGCGGTCACGGAAGGATAGTCGGCAAACAGGTCGACGATATCCTGGCCGCTGACGTGCGCATTGTCGATCAGTTCAAATACGGTAAGGGTCTGTAGCAAACTCATGACATCTTCCTCAGCAACAACGCGGTTGACGCAACGCTGCGCAATAACCAAAACAACCGCGTTAATCTGACCTTCTTAGAAGGCCAGTTTATTTATCAATAATGGCTCATGGGAGCCCTGGTGTTAGCACAATATCTTTGGGTCTGATTACTTGCCTTTACTGCTGAAAACAGAGCTGAAGAAGCTGTAGAGTGCGTCTCCTGCGATAAATCCTGCGGCCAGAATTTCCATCGGCGTACGCCCCTTCTCACCCCAGATACGGATGATAAGGATACGCAGCACGATCCCCAGCACGACCGCATAACCCGCCATTACGCTGTTGATCAACAGGCCGGTTGCCAGCAGTACGCCAAGCTGACGTTTAGGTCCGCCCATCAGCTGGATAATTGCGCCCGGAATCGCCCAAATCAGCAGGCTGTGAGCGATACCCGGCTGTGCACCGGCCTGAATAGTTTTGGCATACACGCGTGCAACCGGCGGTACCAAGTCCTGCGCGAAATAGCCGATGTGGGCGAACCACACCACCGGAATCGCGATAAGGAAGGCAATCAATGCGGCGAAAAGCTGAATACGGCGACCGGCAAGCTCGACCTGCAAGTCTTTGCCATAGCCGCGAAGAATAAAGCCGGCTTTAAGGTCAAAGCCCATGTCGGCAAAGGCCGGCCCCGTCGCGGCGGTAAAGCCGGTGAGGATGCACAGTGCGACCGGCGGAAAACCAATCAGGATGCCGACAATCAGTGTGATAAGCGCGACGGCAAAGGCCGGGAACCAGCCTGAGTGCATCGCGGCGATACCGACGATAAGCTCGTGGAAGAACGCGGCGAAGGCGGCATAGATGATGAAACCAATCAACATACTCACCGTCATCTCGGTATAAATACCGCCCGCCAGCGCCAGCGCCGCGGCAATCGCGATATAGCCCACTGCGCCGAGTCCCAGCGCCTTACGAACTTCATTACCGGGCTGGGTAAAGGTGGCTTTGGCATCCGCACGTTTTTGGCGAATGACCTGAATAACCTGGAACAGCGACACCAGGCCCGCGCCGACCATCATGCCGTGTGGAATATACAAGGCATTGATATCGACACCGGCAATCGGTTGCGCATAGGCGCGAATCAGCAGGCCTATCCCGAACATGCCCAAGGCCCAGATATTGCCGATAAATGCGGTACCAAAGGCCGCCATCGGGATCTTGAGCATCGCACCGCCGAGGCCGACCACCACGCCAACGACCAACAGCCAGGCCTCACGCCCGCCCTTGTCTCCAGCCTTGATAGCCTCGGCGGCTGCCACCCCCGGCGGCCACGCATTGCTGGCAGGGAACACTTTAGTGTCAAACATACGGTAAAGCAGGTAGGCATCCAGTAGCATCGCGGCAGAAACGCCGAAAAACATGGGCAGAATCAGCTGCGGCTGCCCCATCACATAAGGGATAGCGATTGGCATCAGCAGGCTGTTGGCCGCACCAAAAGTGGCTGAAGAAATAACGGTTTGTGCGAGATTTTGGGTATGAATAGAGCGATAACGCTGGAAGGCTTTCATCGGGATGCGTGCCAGCAACATCGCAAACAGCGCACCGATGATTGAGGTATTAGGCGTAACGCCGAGAGTGGTAATTAGCTGAACGCCGATAATGGCGCCTAAAATCGAAAGCAGAATCATCACAGCCAGGGTGCCGATCTCTTTTAGTGGATTATAACTCCCGTCGGTCACCCTGCTGTCACTCCCAGTATTGCCTGTCATAAAGTCCCCTGATGTTGGCGAAAATGCAATGGTTTCCTGGTGTTGGCGCTATGATTTATATAAGTATTTGCGCTCTTTTATGGTCAAATTTTTTATGGTTCTTACGGCCCGTTATTGGTCTATAGCCAATACTCATCGCCTAATTTCTCTGCTACCTGGCGCGTCACTGCCACGATGCCTTCACGTATTTCGGCGGGCAAATCATTGCCGTCGAACGGCGACGGGAAAGACAAACAAAGGCCCACGGTTTCATTACGATGCTTATTAGAAATGCTCGTTGCTAACGTGCTAATCCCTTGTAAAGTCTCGTTATTAGCAAATGACCAACCCTTTTCGCGGATCTCGGCAAGCGTCGCCAGCAGCGCCTCAAGGGTCTGCGGCGAGTTAGGTGAACTCACCCGATACCCTTCGCGATACCTATCTATCACCTGTTGGTTAGTCTGTCTCGCTAATATCGCTCGTCCTATCGCCGTTTCTGCAGCAGGCAGTAAACTCCCGGCCGGTGTCACGACCTGAAGATAGGTGCGACCCGGAAACATCCGCATCACCATGATATCCCGACCTTCCAGCATCGAGATGTAGCCGGTGCACTGAGTTTGCTTGCTCAGCTGCTGAATGTACGGCGAACAGGCATCTACCAGCGGCGTAGAAAGATAATGACTCGACACCGCCAACAGCAGCTTTCCAATCTTGTACAGACGCGTTTCCGGGTCGCGTTCAAGCAAGCCCTGCGTCTCCATGGTCATCAACAAACGAGACACCGTGCTCTTTGGCAACCCCAACTGCTCGACAACGTCGCTAAAAGAAAGACCTGGATGACCCTGCCTTATCCCTTTTTGCGCGAATAGCTTTAAGACTGCGGAAGCGTTTTCAAGTGTTGTCACGGCGAAAGTTCCACTATTAGGAACTCAGTTCCTGATTAAGGTGAATGAAAATTAATGCCGATACGTTAAAGCGTCAAGTTGTTTATTTTTTAGCAGGGGGGAGAAACCAGCGGATGATAGTTTTCACCACGCAGATAGAGGAAACTTTGTTCGCCAGCCAAACATGATTTAGTGATAAATTTCACTAAAGGCAAAAAATGGAGTGTATAACTCCGAATTTCGGAGAAACGTTTCGCTGACGATATATTTTAAAAGACGCTGCTCTGGTGACAGGGCAGCGTCGGGGCAATCATCATCGTACAGAGTGGCTAATGTATTTTGGGAAAAGCGTTGGCCTTCAGCTGATGTCTTCATCTTCGTAACGGCGTTTAGAATCCTCGGCCTCTTTCTTCGATTTATGTTCGCTAATCAGGGTATCAGGCTTTGGATGGTCGGCGCGTAATTCGTACCAGATTTCTGTTTGACCCGGCAGTCCTTTCTCAACGGTAATGATTTCAGCTTTACGTGGATAAGGGGGGTTAGAAGGCATAAGGAACTCCTGTAAATTATCTCGGTGACTTAAGTATAGACAACGAGGGGCTTTTACAGTGAGCAGGAGGCTCGGAAGCCTCCTAAAAACCGGCGGGGGTAACTAGCGGGCGAGCTGCAGGGCGAGCGCGTCGAGGATGTCCTCAACCACCATCGAAGGCGTATGCGTTCCATCGAGAACGAAATGAGCAGCTTGCTGGTATAAGGCTTCGCGCTCGTTCAGCACCTGAGTTATTTCTTCGTTAATTGGCCTGCCGGTCAACGTGGGGCGCTGATCTTCCTGAGGCGAGTCCTCAAGGCGGTGTGCAAGCGTGCTGGCCGGAGAGCGCAGGTAGATAACCTGGCCTGTCTCGCGCATGAACTGGCGGTTTTCGGCAGACAGGATTACGCCCCCGCCCGTCGCGACAACGGTGTGCGGAGCGCTAATATTTTGCAGAGCCTGAGATTCACGACGACGGAAACCTGACCAACCTTCACGGGCTACAATCTCCGCAACGCTAAGTTGTGAAGTTTGGAGCAGATAAATATCGGTATCGACAAAATCATACCCTAACGCTTGCGCGAGGGCTCTGCCGACCGTTGTTTTACCTGCGCCACGAGCGCCTATCATGAAAATGGGTTGCGTCATTACCGCTATCCTTATGTGCCAGAGACATCTTTGAACCTAAGGCATCATACCGATAAAAAATAAATTGGCAATCCCTGTAAACATGGTGTAAAGAAAATATTACATCAATAACCTTTATATTATAATGGCTTACATACATACACCAATGCCGGTGGAAAGTTTTTTACTACACGAATTTTTTTCCAGCTGAAATAGCGTGACAGTAGCTTCTCTGACAGATGGCTGTACTGAAACAGAATAAGCTCCCCGTCCTTTTCTCTCAGACGCTGTTGAGCGCGCTGCAATATCTTCATGCTCACCCGCGTGGGGATCGACAACAGCGGCAGACAGCAGAAGATGGCGTCAAAGTCGCCTTCCAGATGCTCAGCGGAATAGCCCATTACCTGCAACCGCCTGTCCTCAATAAGATTCAGTTTATGAATGAAGTTAGGCTGGATCTCGAACGCCTGAACCTGCGCGTCGGCGCGCATTTTATCAAGGATACGCTTGGTCAGGACTCCGTCTGCCGCGCCAAATTCGGCAATCTTCAACGTTTTGGTCCAGTCGACCTGATTCACCATGGTCTGACACAGCCAAGGCGATGAGGGCGCCAGCGTCCCGAAGGTGCGCGGCGACGAGATAAAGTTCTGCAAATAGGAAAACTGATTTTTGATGGTCAACCTTGTCGCATTGATAGTCAGTCTTGTCGCATTCAACATATTTATAACCCCCTGGGGATGTAGACCACTATCACATCGAAAAATTCTTAAGGAATAATTATTTGCGTTAATTATTTTAAAAAATCCTTTTAAATTAATTCTAAATAAGAAACGTCTTAATTCCTGTGATGTATGGAAATTTTCAGATGATTTAGCAAAAGATAACTCTACCCTCTCCTTTTCATTAATTGAGGTTAGGCAAAATAAGTCTTTCGAGCGGAGTAAAGGATAATAGCAGAACTAATCGATTGAATGGCTATAGAAAATATAGCGGAAAATTTAAAATAAGGAAAAAAAGCCGATGAGGGAGTTTACAGGCAGGCTAAATTTATCAGGTAAAAGGAAACCGTCGAGTGAGACACTGGGGACAGAAGCCGCTGGCGCAACCTCTGTTTGAGGGTAGTCCCCACACTCGACGGTCTGTTCTTGGTAATCGTAAAAAACTGAACTTAACGGTAAAGCTCAACGCTGGCGCGGGCCAGGCTTGAGTCACCCGGAGTGCTTACCCCGATAACGCGATAGTGAGTCGCCCCTTCCTGTGCGGCTTTCGCATTCACCGCAGCTTTCAGACTCATGTCTTCAGTATTGCCTTGAGCTACGTCAACGACGCCGAGTGATTGATAATTGTTACTTTGTGCCTGGGCTGCGTTAATTTCCGTTGCGGCCAGAGAAGAGAATGACGCGGTCGCAAACAGTGCTGCTGCAATGAGAGGTAAAATTTTCATGGTTTCCGCCTTAGACGTTTTTATGGCTAAACAGTGTCGGATAGCCTGACGATAATTAGTGAGCAGGATGTTCTCCTTGGTATTAATTATCGTTCATTAAACGAAAGGCGGAGTCATGGGGAGTAAAGTTGTTCAAGCTTTATGGCGAAAATGAGGAGGAAAGACTAAAAATTATTTCACGAGGCTCAATTAAGGAGGAAATGTAATAAAAAAGCGCGCCAATGGTGCACAGGGGAGAAACTAAAATAGCGATTTAACGGCGAGGAACAGCGTCGCACGAATCGACGCTTTATAGCAATCGCTGATATGATTCTTTTAACGATAGAAATTCTAAAAACATATCTCTAAAAATCATAACCTCCCGGGAGAGCTTTTATGGCAGGAACCAGCCTTTTGGCGTTGATAGACGACATCGCCTCTATTCTTGACGACGTTGCCGCAATGAGTAAGGTCGCGGCAAAGAAAACTGCCAGCGTGCTCGGTGACGATCTGGCGCTTAACGCCCAGCAGGTCTCCGGGGTCAAAGCAGACCGCGAACTCCCAATCGTCTGGGCCGTCGCCAAAGGCTCACTTCTCAACAAGGCAATTCTCGTGCCCCTCGCGCTGCTTATCAGCGCCTTTGCCCCCTGGGGAATAACGCCCCTGCTGATGATTGGCGGTGCCTATCTGTGCTATGAGGGCTTTGAGAAAGTCGCGCATAAGTTTATGCCGCATGACGAAGCGGCTGAGGCGGAAAAAAAGGCCAGGCTTAAGGCGGCAAGCCAGTCCCCGGAAGCACTGGCGAAAATGGAAAAAGACAAGGTTAAGGGTGCGGTCCGTACTGACTTCATCCTTTCGGCAGAAATTATCGTTATTTCGCTGGGTACCGTATCGAGTGCACCGTTTCTGGACCAGGTTATGGTGATGTGTGCGATAGCCGTCGTGATGACGCTGGGCGTCTATGGGCTGGTAGCCGGTATCGTGAAAATCGATGATGCCGGACTTTACCTCAGCAAGCTCAGCGGCAAGAGCGGATTCATGCGCGCAGTGCGCGGATTTGGCGGTGGCATCGTCAACGCGGCTCCCCTGCTAATGAAAACGCTGTCTATCGTCGGCACCTTCGCCATGTTTCTGGTCGGTGGCAGCATTATTAGCCACGGCCTGCCGTTCATGCACAGCCTGCTTGAAGGCTTTACGACAGGGCATCAGGGCTGGGTAAACTCACTGATAACCGGCGCAAGCGATCTGGCTGTGGGCATTGTGGTCGGCGCACTGGTGCTGGCCGTGGTGATGCTCGGCGGTAAGCTGTTTAAGAAATAACGCGATGGCGAGAAACGGGCCAGAAACCGGCCCGTTTTCATTGTTTAGATTTTACTCGCTTCGATGAACAGCGTATCAGTCTCAAAAGTGCCGTCCTGTGCGATAGCGAAATACTGTACGACCTCCTCTGACGACGCCTTTTGCAGCTCGCGAATAGCCACCACAAAATGCTCGGGAGTCTTCAGGCGAGCGACCCAGCTGCTAAACTCCAGCGTCAGCTTGCCGGTGGTTAAAGATTCGATACGGATCCCTGCCTCATTAAACATTTGCAACCATTCGCCGGTGGAATAATTACGCACGTGTGAGGTATCGCGCAGCTTCTCGATAGTCTGTAAATGCACGTCGAGCACCGGGTGCCCCGGCGAGGCGATATCCATCATCACCACTTTACCGCCCGGCTTGAGGATACGGCGAACCTCACGCAGCGCCGCGCCTACGTCGTGCCAATGGTGTGCCGAATACCGGCTGATCGCCACATCAACGCTTGCATCTTCAAAGGGCAGCGACTCGGCATAACCCTGCCGGGTTTCGATATTTTTCAACCCTCTGTCTGCGGCTGCATGCTTGACCACGGCCAGCATTTCGGCCGACAAATCATAGGCAATGACCTTTTTAACTGACTTTGACACCGCAAAACTGGCATGCCCTGCGCCACATCCCAGGTCGACCACAAGCGCATCGGAGTAAGGCGTGAGCAGCGCAGACAGCCCGGTCAAATCAGGCCCTTGGGCATGCACCGCGCTGGTTAAATAGTTTTGGGCATTCGGGCTGAACTGCTCGCTGACGCTTTGCGCATGGCTGTTTTTATTGTCCATTTATATTCCTTTTAATCATGGGATGTCTGGCTTAACAACACTGTATATCGGGTTTTATACGGGTACAATATGAGCATTTATACTAGTATTATGCAGTTCCCCTATTAGCCTGATGAGCGTAACAATGTCGACAATAGAACCCTTGAATGGCCCAAAGGCATTAGGCGCGTTCCTGCGCGCTCACCGAGAAAAAACTACACCAGAGAGGGTAGGACTGCCGCACTCAACGCGCCGTCGCACCAGCGGGCTGCGCCGTGAAGAGTTGGCACAAATCAGCGGTATTAGCACCACCTGGTACACCTGGATAGAACAGGGCCGGGACGTTTCCATCTCGGCAGCAACGCTCGGCAGGCTCGCGCAGGCGCTACGTCTACAGCCTGCGGAGGAGGATTACCTTTTCAGTCTGGCCGGCATCAAAAATCCGCAGGCGTACGCGCCCGTGCGCTCGCCGAACGAACCTCTCACTCAGTGCGTGCATCAGCTCAATTGCCCCGGTTATCTGTTGGACAGCTGCTGGAATATGCTGGCCTGGAATGCCCAAACCGAGCAGCTTTTTTACGGCTGGCTGGACCGAGACGATCGTCCTAACCTGTTGCGGTTTATGTTCATTCACCCCTTGGCGCGCACGCTGTTAGTCAACTGGGAGGCGCGTGCGCAACGCATCGTCGCCGAATTTCGTGCCGAAACCAGTCACTACGCCCACTTAGATGAGATTCGCCAAACGGTGCTGAGCCTGCGTGAAGAAAGCAGCGTATTTAATCAATGGTGGATGCAGCAGGAAGTGCTGGCGCGTGAAGGCGGAGAACGGCTGTTCATGCACCCTTCACAAGGGCCGGTGCGTTATCTGCAACAAACCTTTTTCCCGGCCGGTAGCAATGAGTTAAAACTGGTCATGCTGGTCGAGCAAACCTCTGATTCATAAGCAGCTTCCGCGTTGTGCATCGCTCGATTGACATTATCTCAGTGAATGTGTGAGTCTGAATCTCACGCCGAGGAGGCGAGTAATGAGGGAGAGAAAGGAAATGACGAGCCGTCTGATTTATCAAGATGAGAGCATGGAGATACGCGTACCGACAGAATTGGAAGCGCCCTTGCACTTTGATGCTATTCAGTCTTCAATGGCAGATATTTCCGCATGGGAAAGCTGGTGTTCCACCGGCTATAGCCTTGAAGACAGCCGAACTTACCTCATTGACTCCTATGTAAAAAGGCAACGAGGGCAGGAGTATCGCTTCTGCCTTTTTGACCTCGCCAGCGGTAAAATAATTGGCTCTATAGCCCTTAACCGTATTGTTCCCGAATATAAAACCGCCAATATAGGTTACTGGATACGCAGTGATTTTACCGGAAGATCGCTGGCTGTGACCGCAGTGAAGGCCATTGCCCGTTTTGCCTTTAACGAGCTCGGCATGACGAGACTCGAGATAGTCGCCATGGAAAAAAATCATCGCAGCTGCCGAGTGGCCGAAAAGTCTGGGGCGGTCAAAGAAGGACTGCATCGCAACGGGCTTTACTTTCATGGACAGCCCAGCAACGCGTGGATTTACTCACTGATCCCCGGCGATCTGACGTAATGTCGACACTACCACTATTAGAATAGGATCGAGGAATAATGAGTTCATCTATCGTTTCAACCGACTGGTTGGCTTCACATCTTGATCAATCAGGTCTGGTGATTATCGACTGCCGCAAGTCTAAGCCGGGCATTAACCCGCCCATTGATTTTCATGGTAAATACCTTGAGGCGCACATTCCTGGCGCAGTCTATATCGAGGTTGATGATATTTCTGATTGCAGCACTGGCCTGCCGCATATGCTGCCTGACGCTGAAGCATTCAGTAAGTCAATGAGCGAACGCGGAATCAGTAATAACAGCGCTGTCGTACTCTACGACGAAGGTGATCTGTTCAGCGCCCCGCGCGTGTGGTGGATGCTGACTCGCTTTGGCGCAAACAACGTGCGTATTCTGGACGGTGGCCTCAACGCCTGGCTCAAGGAAGGCAAGCGGACTGAAGGCGGGGAGCGTAAGCTGCCTCCCGCCAACTTCGAGGCCAGGCTGGAGAGCCAAGTGGTCGTCAGCGCCGAACAGGTCAAGCAGGCACTCGGGAAGGTGCAAATTATTGATGCACGTTCTCTGGGACGCTTCAGGGGCGAGCAGCCCGAGCCGCGTCCGGGACTGCACGGTGGCCATATTCCCGGTAGCCTCAGCGTACCCTTCACCGAACTCACTGAAAACGGTCGGATAAAATCACCCCAGGCATTGAAAGAGACCTTCTCGCGTCTTGGGGTTGATACTACGCAACCCACTATCTCCAGCTGTGGTTCAGGCGTTACCGCCGCCGCACTGCTGTTTGGTCTGCACCTGATTGGCGCTGAAGACGTGCTGATTTATGACGGTTCATGGGCGGAATGGGGCGACATCAATAAAGATTACCCGATTGAAACCCAATAAAAGAACGCTATTGCCCGCAGGCCATGCGCCTGCGAGTTTTACTCTCCTCCAGCACGCCCTCCCTTAAAAAGCCTTAGACGCATTTATTACGGGCAAAAAAAAGCCCGCACAGAGGTACGGGCAGAACAAACTGGTCTATCAGAGAGAGTCTTTCTTTCTTCTGGGGTGTCACTGGCAACCATTGTAGATCGAATCATTCACAATGTTGTTACTTAAATGTAATTAAATGAGATCCAAGTTGTTTAAATAAGGAAAAACTTAGTTTTTTAAGGAATCCTTCAGCACTTGATTGAAGACGTCCGCTGAACAAAATCCTTTATTATCAATAGGACAGCCTTCAGCTTGTAAAACAACGCGGTGTAACGGATTTTTTAAGCTATAAGTGCTGTTGTTACGGATTTGTATCGCAGTTGGATATACATATTCGATTTTTATCAGATCTTTGTCAGTTTTCTTATCATGCCAGCGTTGGAAAACCACGGCTCCGGCGATAGGTGTACGCTCATACTGACCCGGCAGAGTGAAATCTTTAATCTTGAGCGCCGAAACAAAGGCGGCAATATTCGAGTCATGACCGACTAACAACGTCACCCGAGCCTGCTGCGCCGCTTGCTGATCGGCGGTTTTAGCCTGCGATTTATCCAGCACGCCTGACATAAACGTCAGCGTTGGGGCTGCGGCATTCTTACCAATTTGCTCAGAGCTGAAGATGGCCTTCTGGTCTGCATTTTTGAATTCCTCAACCTGACGCCACTGCTCAGGCGTTTTTATCTGGCCCCACGCAACGTCCTTCTCCGGCAAACCCTCATAATATTGCAGCATGAAGGCATCGCTAATTCCGGTGCCCAACGACAGCGGTCCCGAAATCCCCGGTTCCTTGCCCTGATTGATCACCAGATTCGAAGGCTGTGCTGCAAGAGAGCAGACCTTATCCTGCTTGCAGGTTTTGGAATTTTTGAAATCCATGACCTTTTCAACCAACGCATAGTTCGGCGTCAGACGCTGATTCAGGCCATCGAGTCCGGCCTGTCCAGCTGACTTATTGGTGGCGTCGATCGCCGCCTGTTTAAACTGATCCGTAACGTCGGCGGTGATAATCGGATTAAACACCGGATCCATTTTCCCGACTTCAACGCGATTCACCACAGGAAGCGAGCAACCCGGAAATGCGCCGATGAGGAAATGTTTGGCAGTATCAATGGTACGCGGCAGGCTGTTAGCGTAGGTGAAAACCTCGCCCGGTTGCGGACACCCTTTGGCCGGCAGCAGATTATTTTTCGCTAACCACTGGCGGTAATACTGCCCAACGTGCTCTTCAACCTGCCCGCCTTTCGGGGTCAGAAGTCCACCTTCGGTGCTCCACGTTGGCCAGGTGTGGGTGGTCGCATTGCCCAACGCATTATTATAGTTAGAGAGCGGCGCGCGAATGCTGTGGCGGCTAAAGATAAGCACCTGTTCTAAAGAGAGATTATTGTCGGCAGCGACAGCAGGCAGGGAAGCAGAAATGACGCAGGCCAGGGTAGTTAAAAGCGCAAGACGGGACGTTCTTTTCACGTGTTTCTCCTGATGAATTAAATGACTTCTTAATGTTTATAGCGGGTTAAGGCTCATAAAAACAAGGGAAATCAAGCATAAAGGATCAGGCTGTGTCAGAGGGGGATCTGGCTCACAGCGCTGATTCCACAGGAGAAAGTTTTAGAACTGGAACTTTAACCAGCCAAAGAACACGTTGCCATTATTGTGTGTGCCCGGAATATAGGTCGCCTGGAAGGTCAGACGCTGATAGCCGATAGAGACCAGCGGCAGCACGAGTGGCAAAGGAATATATTTGTAGTTATCACGCGCAGTCATGGCGGCGGTATAGCCTAAACCGAGCCTGAAATTCTGACCCTGCACCGGACGCCAGATCTTCTCATAGCCATAACCACCAATGGGCTCCCATTGGTTAAATGAGTCTTTGAAAACCATCATGTAGAGACCGTGCCAGTCGCCGTTTTCATCATAGCGAGAAATACCGTAACCACCGCCCCAGGGACGCTCGTTGTATTTATCAATCTTGGCACGGTCGTAGGTGGCACGGTTATGCCAGGTAATGACCGGTAGGTAGAGATCCCGGTCGGGTGAGGCATTCCAGGTGCTCGAAACGTCGTTCTTCCACGAAGCCCACCCACCGTTGAATCCGGACTGCTGCGTCGCTGGTGGAGTTGTCGACATGGTCGAGTTGAGTGAGGAGGCGGCCATCCCCGGCGTGGCCGTCAGGCATAATCCAATAAATAATGTTTTGGAAATTTTTTTATTTATACGCATACAAACCATTTGGCTATCATTATTCAATACTACAGCACCTACAATAACGTAAAAATCCATGCAATATAATAAACAGCGTCTTTCATAACACTTAAAAATTTAATTAACTGGAAGAAATAGGGATAATCATGATGACTGCGAGGGAATAAAAAATATTTCAATAAAAGGTTAGAATTGATAAAGCCAAAAATATAACCATTACTTTTTTTAAAAAATAATCGATATAGGAAAATTATTAATTAATCTTCGCAGGGAAATTATTGCGTTGTTCACTCTGCCAACGTCATATTGCCCTTCTTCCGATTTCCCATCCGCGAAAAACACCACAGAGGAAATGGCAGAGTAGTAATCAACAGTATCCACAGCAGAGAATAAACCGAATCTACGCCGTCATTTTGCAGGTTGATAAACAGTTTTACCGGAATCCCCTGGGGGAAGTAGCAAAACACCATCACAATGCCAAACTCGCCAATAACCCTCACCCAGGCTATCGCTAATCCCGTCGCCAGTCCGCGCGAGGCGATCGGCAGCGTCAGGCGGGTGAGGATCTGCCAGCGCGAGGCGCCCAGCGTTTTACCGGCCTCCTCAACGTCGGCAGGCACGCCTTCGAAAGCGGCGCGAGCAGACATCACAAAGTAAGGCAGCGCACCATAAACTTGCGCCAGCACAAAAGCGCCCGCGTTATTGGTCAGCGAAATACCCAACCGCGAGAGGTTTTCCCCAACAGTGCCGTAAGGACCAAAGGCGGATACCAACAGTATGCCCATCGCCAACGGCGGCGTCAGCAGCGGCACCATCACAGCGACCTCAACCCATGGACGCCAACGGCTCTGGCTGCGCGACATCCAAAGCGCAAGAGGAATGCCCAGTACCACGATAATCGGAATCGAAACCGCGCTTAGCCCCAACGAAATACTGACCGAATGCCAGTCGCCATAGGCAAGATGAAATCCTCGCCACGGTGTGACCGAGACGAGGGTGATAAAGGGAATAGCTAACAGGGCAAGGGCCGGGATGGCCAGCCACAGACTGATCATCCGGCGACCTTGGTTATGCACGATTCTGATTAATAATCATGGCCTTTAGGTTTATCGTAGCCATTTTCACTGAAAATTTTCTGCCCTTCTGCACTCTGCATAAAGGCGACAAAACGCTTCGCCGCCGCAGGATTTGGCGCATTCTTCAACACTGCGGCATAGAACACCAGCGGTTGGGTATGCAGGGTTTTCTCTTTGCCTGCGCTGTCCTTGATGTTGAAGCTAACACTGTCGTACCACTTGGCAGACATTTCAGGGTTGCTCAGGTTTATTTCGTCCGGCAACACAATATACGGCAGTTTAGCCGAACGCGTCGCGCTTTCGTAACCCGAGGCGGCATCAACCTGACCCGCCTCGAGACGAGTCAACAAACCGCCTTCAGCCAGCACTTGCGAAGGGTTTGTCGTCTCACCCAGCACTTTTTTGGTCAGACCCGGCTGATGATAGTATTTCTCGGCTAACATCATGGTGAAAATGATGTTTTGCCCCTGGGGATCCGTGGCAGGATCGGTGCGGCCAAAGTGCAGCCCCGGCGTTTGCAGCACCTTCCACCAAGGCTCTGCGCCAGGCTTGTGGTCTTTTATCGCCGCAAACAGTTGGGCAAACTTGCCCTTCGGATTATAGGCAATCACCATGCTGGTGCTCGCAACGGGTACCGAGGTGTCTACCAGACCGGCCTTTTTCAACACATCAATAGGACCCGGTGTGATTGAAACAAACACATCGGCAACCACTTTTTTAGACGCCAACAGGTTCGCCATGCCGTATGCACCCTGCCCCTGCCCCTGATAATTCAGTTTTTCCTGTTTGGCAAAGGTGGGCCCAAGGTATTTGTCCATTACCACGCCCATCGAGCCGGCGTAAGTCACGTTGATGTTGTCCTGCGCCATTGCCGATGCACTGGCGAATGCCATAGAGGCCAACATCAGGCCAGAACCGAGATTCTTTAATTTCTTATTGAGATTTTTATTGGAGAATTCACGCACGATAAGCCACCGTTATGCATTATGATATACAACGATAAAGTTTGACCTCTCAGAAATCAAGCGACATTTTGAGCAAAATTCAATATTCTAATTCGCCCAAATGGCCTATTTTATTGGCCCTCTTCCTTATTGTTTTTAAAATAAAAAAAGAGCCCACATAATAATATCAAAAGAGAATTTAATGAGATCGACAGGCATTATTTCTGCTCTTGGCAATATCCTCTCCGCACCCTTTCTTCCGGTCAGCAATAATATATCGACGGTGTGCAATAATTATTTATGCCCTACGTCATTGGATAAACTCTGTTATATCGATAATCGAATAAGTCCGTTGACGCGCCAGTATGATTTTTGGTTTACCCACCCATCCCTCTGAAAAATACAGCATCAAAACGCAGTTTAGAGCAAAACCAAAAGAAATATCAGATTCAAAGAGAGTATCTTAAAGAGGTGATTAACGATCTCCATTTTCTGGACGACGTGATCAGACCGCAAATATTTGAAAGCGAAATATCGCTGGCTCAAAGATTAAAAAGCGCGCTTCGACCAAAAATGCCTGACCCATTTCAACAATGCCGTTGAATATCCCGACTTCCCTGCAACCCGGGACATCGCCTATGAAGGCGTCATCCTGCACCGGAAGGAACTGATTGACACCTGCCGCTGTATGCTTCTCGAGCACGTAAAACTGGCCAACGCCTAAAGTTGGCAAAAAAAAATCCACAGGCCGTAGCGCTGTGGATATTAGTATCAGCCCAAGGCGTTATTAGCCTAGCTGTTTACGGGCATTGCGGAATATACGCATCCAAGGGCTGTCTTCGCCCCAGTTTTCCGGGTGCCATGAGTTGCTGACGCTGCGGAATACGCGCTCTGGGTGCGGCATCATCACGGTTACGCGGCCCGAGAGGTTGGTCACTGCCGTAATCCCGTTCGGTGAGCCGTTAGGGTTCGCCGGATAGTTCTCGGTAACATGTCCGTTGTTGTCAACGAAGCGCAGCGCCACCAGATTCGCATGCTCAAGCTGAGACAGGTGAACGGCATCGCGCACTTCCACGTGGCCTTCACCGTGTGACACAGCGATTGGCATACGTGAACCGGCCATACCCTGTAGCAGCAGAGACGGGCTGGCGGTCACTTCAACCAGGCTGAAGCGCGCTTCGAAGCGGTCAGACAGGTTGCGAACGAAACGCGGCCAGTGCTCTGCGCCCGGGATAACTTCTTTCAGGTTAGACATCATCTGACAGCCGTTACACACGCCCAGCGCCAGTGTCTGTGGACGATGGAAGAAGTCTTCGAACTCGTCGCGCACGCGGTCGTTGAACAGGATGGACTTAGCCCAGCCTTCGCCCGCACCCAATACGTCACCGTAGGAGAAGCCGCCACAGGCCACCAGCGTATGGAACTCTTGCAGGTCACGGCGGCCGGACAGCAGATCGCTCATGTGGACGTCAACCGCATCAAAACCGGCACGGTGGAACGCAGCGCCCATTTCAACGTGGGAGTTAACGCCCTGCTCGCGCAGCACGGCCACTTTTGGACGCGCGCCGGTTGCAATGTAAGGCGCAGCAATGTCTTCTTCCGGTGCGAAGGTCAGCTTGACGTTCAGACCCGGATCGCTGTTGTCTTTCTTGGCTTCGTGTTCCTGGTCGGCACACTCTGGATTGTCGCGCAGGCGCTGCATCTGCCAGGTGGTTTCTGCCCACCAGGTACGCAGCGTCGTGCGGCTTTCGCTGAACACCGGCTTGTCACCAGAAGTTATCACGAAACGATCGCCCTGTTCGACGCCGCCCAGGAAGTGCGTGCAGTCGGCCAGGCCATGTTTTGCCAGCACTTGCTCAACGTCGGCACGCTGGTCGTTACGTACCTGGATAACCGCACCCAGCTCTTCGTTAAACAGCGCTGCCAGTGCAGAGTCACCCAGTTTCGCGATATCGGCAGTCAGGCCACAGTGACCGGCAAACGCCATCTCTGCCAGCGTGACCAGCAGGCCGCCGTCTGAACGGTCATGGTAAGCCAGCAGTTTCTGCTCGGAGACCAGCGTCTGCATGGCGTTGAAGAAGCCAGCCAGCTGCTCGACGTTACGCACGTCGGCCGGTTTGTCGCCCAGTTGACGATAAACCTGCGCCAGCGCGGTTGCGCCCAGTGCGTTGTGGCCTGCACCCAGGTCAATCAGCAGCAGCGAGGTGTCGCCCTTGTCGGTACGTAGTTCAGGCGTCACGGTATGGCGTACGTCTTCGACGCGTGCAAAGGCGGTGATAACCAGAGACAGCGGCGAGGTCATCTCGCGCTGCTCGGTGCCTTCCTGCCAGCGGGTTTTCATCGACATCGAGTCTTTGCCTACTGGGATAGTAATACCCAGCGCCGGACACAGCTCTTCACCCACGGCTTTAACGGCTTCGTACAGGCCCGCATCTTCACCCGGGTGACCGGCCGCAGACATCCAGTTTGCGGAAAGTTTAACGCGCTTGAGGCTGCCGATTTCGGTGGCGGCAATGTTGGTCAGCGCTTCACCCACGGCCAGACGGCCAGAGGCGGCGAAGTCCAGCAACGCTACCGGTGCTCGTTCGCCGAGCGACATCGCTTCACCGTGGTAGCTGTCGAGGCTGGCGGTGGTCACCGCACAGTCGGCTACCGGAATCTGCCACGGTCCCACCATCTGGTCACGTGCAACCATACCGGTCACGGTGCGGTCGCCGATAGTGATCAGGAAGGTTTTCTCGGCCACGGTCGGCAGATGCAGTACGCGGTTCACCGCTTCGGCGATTTGAATATTTTCGCCCTGAAGCGTGTCACCGGTCGCTTTAAGGGTTTGCACGTCACGGGTCATTTTCGGCGTCTTGCCGAGCAGAACGTCGAGCGGCATGTCGATCGGCTGGTTGTCGAAATGACTGTCTTCCAGCGTCAAGTGCATCTCTTCGGTCGCTTCACCGATAACGGCATAAGGCGCACGTTCGCGTTGGCAGATAGCGTCAAACTGCGCCAGCTGCTCTGGCGCAACGGCCAGCACGTAACGTTCCTGAGATTCATTACACCAGACTTCGAGTGGGCTCATGCCCGGCTCGTCATTCAGAATATCACGAAGTTGGAAACGGCCGCCGCGTTCGCCGTCGCTTACCAGCTCAGGCATGGCGTTAGACAGTCCGCCCGCGCCCACGTCGTGAATGAACAGAATCGGGTTCGCTTCGCCCAACTGCCAGCAGCGGTCGATAACTTCCTGACAGCGACGCTCCATTTCTGGGTTGTCACGCTGTACGGAGGCGAAATCCAGGTCGGCATCGGACTGGCCGGACGCCATAGATGACGCTGCACCGCCGCCCAAACCGATGTTCATGGCCGGGCCACCCAGCACGATCAGTTTTGCACCAACGGTGATTTCACCCTTTTGCACGTGGTCAGCACGAATATTCCCAATTCCGCCCGCCAGCATGATTGGCTTATGATATCCGCGCAGTTCTGGTCCATTATGGCTGTTCACCTGCTCTTCATAGGTACGGAAGTAACCAAGAAGCGCGGGACGACCAAATTCGTTGTTGAAAGCTGCACCACCGAGAGGACCGTCGGTCATTATTTCCAGCGCGGTCACAATACGTTCAGGTTTGCCGAAGTTCTCTTCCCAAGGCTGTTCAAATCCAGGGATACGCAGGTTGGAAACTGAGAAGCCGACCAGGCCAGCTTTTGGCTTCGCGCCGCGACCGGTTGCGCCTTCGTCACGGATTTCGCCGCCGGAACCGGTGGCTGCGCCCGGCCATGGAGAGATAGCGGTCGGGTGGTTATGGGTCTCTACCTTCATCAGGATGTGCGCGTCTTCCTGATGGAAATCGTACAGGCCGGTTTCGGCGTTGGCGTAGAAACGGCCAACCTTTGAACCTTCCATGACGGCGGCGTTGTCTTTATAGGCAGACAGCACGTGGTCAGGGGTTTTTTCAAAGGTGTTTTTGATCATCTTGAACAGCGATTTAGGCTGTGCTTCGCCGTCGATAATCCAATCGGCGTTGAAGATTTTGTGGCGGCAATGTTCGGAGTTAGCCTGCGCGAACATGTACAGCTCGATGTCGGTCGGGTTACGGCCAAGGTTGGTGAAGGCATTGACCAGGTAGTCAATTTCATCTTCTGCCAGTGCCAGACCGAGTTTGACGTTAGCCTGTTCAAGCGCCACGCGGCCTTCTCCGAGGAGATCAACGTGCTGAACCGGAGCCGGTTGGTGCTGGGCAAACAGTTTTTCAGCGTCTGAAAGCTCGCTGAAGACGGTTTCCATCATGCGGTCGTGCAGCAGCGCACCGAGGGTTTTCCACTGCTCTTCGGTCAGTTCGGGAGCCTGAACGTAAAACGCCAGGCCGCGCTCAAGGCGTACAACCTGAGACAGACCGCAGTTGTGGGCAATGTCTGTTGCTTTGGAAGACCACGGCGAAATCGTGCCCGGACGTGGTGTAACCAGAATTAGGCGGCCAACGGGAGCATGTTCAGCGAGAGAAGGACCATATTTGAGCAGGCGTTGCAACTTGGTTTGTTCTTCCGTTGTCAGAGGTGCGCTGACATCGGCAAAGTGTACGAATTCGGCGTAGACATCGTTTACCGGAAGCTGAGCTTCCTGAAAACGGGAAAGCAGTTTATTAATGCGAAAAGCCGACAAAGCGGGCGAACCACGCAGTATTTCCATAATCAAATATCTCTCGTCTTCGAAGCAACTGACCGTAGGTGCTTCATTGGGCGCAACAGGGGGAAAACGCGGGCCATTATAGAGAATCCTCGAGCGCGACGAAACCGTTTGCGCACGGTTTATTGATAATAGATTTGTCCTTACAGTTTACAGGGGTTATTGGGAATAAAGTTGCAGATTGACGTTTTGTTGAGCAAAATGCGTCGGCACCGGGATTATAGCCCTATTTTCAGCACCATTTTAGCTTATTAAAAGAATAGCGCCGCAGAGAGATAACTATTTGAAGCGCATAAAAATTACTTACTTAGTTGTAGGTCTGATCACCCTGCTGCTGGCGCTCGCCCTTTGGCCGAGCATTCCATGGCAGCGTGGTTCCGGTGACCAGCTACAAAACATCCTGTCCCGTGGGGAGTTGCGCGTGAGCACGCTCGACGCTTCACAGACTTTTTTTAACGGCGCCACCGGTGACCGGGGATTTGATTATGAATTAGCCAGCCGTTTCGCCGATTATCTGGGCGTGAAGCTGGTATTGATACCGCACAAAGATTTTGACAGCCTGTTTAGCGATCTCAAAAGCGGCAAAGCCGATATGCTCGCTTCGGGTCTGGTCTACAACGCCGAACGTTTGAAGTCATTTCGTACCGGGCCGGAGTACTATACCGTTCTCCAGCAGGTGCTTTATCGTCAGGGTTCGGTGCGCCCGAAATCCTATGCCGATATTAAAGGTAATATGGTTGTCTCGGCAGGCTCGGCTCATATTTCCACCCTCGAAGACGCCAAGAAGAAGTTTCCCGATCTCAACTGGGGCGTCACCCGTCGTTATTCGCCTGCCGAACTGATGCAGCAAGTTGCCGAAGGAAAGCTCAAATACACCCTGGGCGACTCCGTGACCGTCGCCCTGCTGCAACGCGTTTACCCGCGCCTGGCGGTGGCGTTTGATGCCTCCGACGACGAGCCGGTAACCTGGTACTTTAGCAAGAAGGCCGATGACGACAGCCTGTATGCCGCCATGCTCGACTTCTTTAGCCAAATCTCAGAAGACGGCACGCTGGAGAAGCTCGAGGAGAAGTATCTGGGCCACGTGGGTAACTTCGACTTTGTCGACACTCGTGCCTTCCTCAACAATATAGATGCCAAACTCAGCACCCTACAGCCATTCTTTGAAAAATATGCTGGCAACATCGACTGGCGTCTGCTGGCGGCCATCTCATATCAGGAGTCCCACTGGGATCCCGACGCAACCTCGCCAACCGGCGTACGCGGCATGATGATGCTGACCCGCGCAACCGCGCAAGGATTGGGGGTGAGCGATCGACTCGACACCGAGGAGAGTATTCGCGGCGGTGCGCTGTATCTGAATCACATTATCGATTCACTGCCCACCACCATCGACAATGACGACAAAATCTGGTTTGCGTTGGCCGCCTACAATATGGGTTATGGGCACATGCTCGACGCGCGCGCTATTACTGCGGCGCAGAATGGCAATCCCGACAGTTGGGTTGACGTCAAGCAGCGCCTGCCGTTGCTGAATCAGAAACGCTACTACAGCAAGACGACTTACGGCTACGCACGCGGTACCCAGGCGTTCAACTACGTCGAGAATATCCGTAAATACCAGATAAGCCTGGTGGGATACTTGATGGAGAAAGAGAAACAAAAAGCGCAGGCGCTGCTGTTACAGACCCAGCTTGGTGCGGGTTATCCGGCGGTCTCACTGAGCGCGCTAAAAAACGCGGGAGGCTAAGCCTCTCGCGCTCTATTCTGGCTGATGAGTCTCGTTGGCGGCCGCACGATGGGCCTGTCGCAGCGCCTTCTGCTGGCTGCGTCGCAGTCGGAAGAACTCGCTGAGCTGATGTGAACACGGGTCGGCTAGCACGCCGGAGGTGATATCAATCTGGTGATTCATGCCCGGATGGCGCAGCACATCAAGCAGTGATCCCGCCGCCCCGGTTTTCTTATCCGCAGCGCCATACACCAGACGACGAATGCGGCTATGCACCATCGCACCCGCGCACATCACGCACGGCTCAAGGGTGACATAGAGGACCGCATCGAGCAGTCGATAGTTTTTCACCACCCTGCCTCCCTGGCGCAACGCCATGATTTCGGCATGTGCGGTAGGGTCGTGATGCCCGATAGAACGGTTCCACCCTTCGCCAATCACTTCATTACCCAACACCAATACCGCGCCGACCGGCACCTCGCCTGCTTCCTGCGCCTTTAATGCCAGCGCCATGGCGTGCTGCATCCAGTATTGATCGCTGTATTGCTCTATCACGTAAACCTCACCCTGACTAAAACGGCGGCTATCATACACTGCGAGAACCTGCTTACACAGTATAGCGACCGGTTTTGTTAAGTATGAGCTTAACAAATGATCGGCGTTTTTTAATCAATTGCGCCGCCTTACTCCAGTTGCTGTAGTTCGCCCTGCTTGCTGACGCGGAATCGATGTTCACAGAAAAACAGCAGCGGGTTGTCCTGCTTGCTGTCGCTGTAACCGCTGTAGAGCTTCAGCGGGGAACCGATGCGCTGCTCAAGCTGCACGACTTTTTCTTCGCCGAGGCAGCGCAGGGTCAGCACCCAACCGCCGTAACGACGAGCAATGCGGCTACCGACCAGCCTGACGCGCGGCAGGAAAGGTGAGGCGTTATACACCCCGCGCACCAGATTTTCCGGCGAACCGGTTATCAGCCATACCTCAGCGTCGTCGCGGTCGAGGTATTCACGCAGGCGCATTTGCACCACGGGAAAAGCCACCACTTTGTGACGGAACCAGTTCACAAATTCCAGCTCAAGCGCCTTAAGACGCGCCTCACCGTGCCCGAAGGTGATTGACCACAGCATCAGGCTCATTGGCCAGCGTTTGGCCCGCCCAAAAAGCACCATTCCTGCGCCGATAATCGGCAGTACAGGTATCACCAGCAGCAGGTTTTGCGGCATTTTTCGCAGCAAAAAGCGCATAAAAGTGCCGAACATATCCTGCTGATGCAACGTGCCATCGAGATCAAAAAATACCACCCGTCGATCCGTCCTCGCGCCCAATGCGTTACTCCTCGGGATCGTTGAACCCCATAATCCAGGTAAAAATAAAGCCGGCCACCAGCGTGATTAGCGCACCGGTCAGATACAGTCCCACTTTACCGGAGATAATAGTCAGCGCCAAAGGCAAACCCGAGATACCAAAGGTAATTACCGTCGCGACTTTCCAATAACATATTAGCGCCCCGCCCACTGCGCCGCCGAGGCAGGCGGCGATAAAGGGCCGTCCCAGCGGCAGCGTAACGCCAAAAATCAACGGCTCACCGATGCCGAGAATGCCGACCGGCAGCGCGCTTTTAATCACTTTTTTGAGCCGGGGATTGCGGGTTTTCAGCAACACCGCAATCGCCGCTCCCACCTGCCCGACGCCCGCCATCGCCAGAATGGGCAGCAGTGGGTTGGAACCGTGTGACTGAATAAGCTCGACGTGAATGGGCACCAGTCCCTGATGCAGACCCGAGAGCACCAGCGGCAGGAAGGATCCGGCCAACAGTGCACCGACCCACAGTCCGCCTCTGTCGATGGCAAGATTGACGCCGTGCGCAATGGCATCGGAAATCACGCCTCCCAGAGGCTGGAGAATAACGATAGCAAGCGTGGCGGTAATAAGCGTGGTGAAAAGAGGGTTGAGGATAAGTTCGACCGATTCGGGTAGCCACTGGCGCAGGCGTTTCTCAATCCAGCACATTAGAGCGACCACCAGAAGGACCGCGATAACCCCGCCACGGCCAGGCTGTAGCGCTTCGCCGAACAGGTGGATTTGTGCCAGCTGCGGGCTTGAAAGGATCCCGGCCATTACGCCGCCCATCGCCTGCGAACCACCAAAGACGCGAGCCGCGTTAACGCCGACCAGAATATTCATGATGGCAAATACCGCGCCGCCAAATATTCCGAGCAGTCCCAAGAGATTGGGGTAATCCAGCGCCAGACTGCCGGCGATGTCAGGACGTTTAAGCAGATTGATGATGCCGGTAATCAGGCCAGAGGCGATAAAAGCGGGGATAAGCGGAATAAACACGTTCGCCAGTTGACGCAGCGCGCCACTCATTGGCGCAGCATATTTCACTTTGGCCTGTGCCTTATTGTGTTCTAACCGTGCTTTAGCAAGGGGATCGGCGGAGGAAAGTCGCTCGCGCATAGCGTCAACCACTCTTCCCGCCGCACCGGGGCCGACAATCAGCTGATGCTGCTGCCCTTGCTTGACGTAGCCCTTGACCCCTTCAAGATTTTTCAGCGTAGGCAGGTCGAGCAGCTGTTCATCGTGGACCTGGATTCTCACCCGCGTCATACAGTTTTCGAGTCTGCTGATATTGCCCTCACCGCCCACGCCGCTGAGGATTTCCGTTGCCAGAACCCGCGTTTTATCCGTTGCCATTGCTCCTCCCCCTTTTTACCCTGTCAAACGTCAAACAAAGGCATCGCGCGACTATTCCGCCAACGCGGCGCGCAGGAACCCTTTATGGCGCTGTAAACGCTCTGCGGCTTGTTCGGCAGTGATCTGCGCGAGAATCATCAGGATGGCCGGTTTCACTTCAAATGCGGTCTGCTTCAGCGCATGCTCGGCCTCGGCACGATCGGCCCCGGTGGCTTCGACCACAATGCGGCAGGCGCGATCCACCAGCTTTACGTTGGTTGCCTTAACATCGACCATCAGGTTCTGATAAACCTTGCCAATCTTGACCATCGCGCCGGTAGAGATCATGTTGAGCACCAGCTTTTGCGCGGTACCCGATTTTAGCCGCGTGGATCCCGTCAGCGCCTCTGGCCCCACAACCGGCGAAATCGCCACTTGTGCCTCGTGAGCGATAGGTGAATCCGGGTTACAGGAAATGGCAACCGTGGCACAGCCCACTGCACGGGCATAACGCAGCGCGCCAATTACATAAGGCGTGCGGCCAGAAGCGGCCAGACCTACGACGGTGTCGGCGGCGGTCAACGACAGGTTTTTTAAATCCTCTTCACCGAGTGCAGGGTCATCTTCAGCACCTTCTACGGCCTTCAGCAACGCGCCGGGTCCGCCGGCAATTAACCCAACAACCATACCGTGCGGCACGCCGAAGGTGGGTGGACACTCAGAAGCATCAAGAACACCCAGACGCCCGCTGGTGCCTGCGCCGAGATAAATCAGGCGTCCACCGGCACTGAACGACGCCGCAGCCAGCTCAACCGCCTGCGCAATCTCGGGCAGCACCGCGTTGATAGCCTGCGGGACCTTTCGGTCTTCATCATTAAAACAGGTCACCATCTCCAGCGTGGACATTTCATCCAGACGAGACGTGGCCGGGTTGCGGGTTTCAGATACCAAAGCGCCTAAATTCATCATGACCTCTTGAATATTTAATTCGAAATTCATTTATCATATTTGAATAGTTTATTCAGCAAAGCGAGTTTTTTTTGCTAGTTTAGAGACATCACCACCAGGAACTCACGGCAGGACACAGGATCATGAGCTGTATGATACGCATCCGTCAGATGTACCCACAGCTGGCAGAGAATGATAAAAAACTGGCCGATTTTCTTCTTACGCAGCCAGAGAATGCACGACATCTTAGCTCGCAAAAACTGGCCGAGCTGGCGGGCGTGAGTCAATCTGGCGTGGTCAAGTTTGCCCAGAAGCTCGGATATAAGGGCTTCCCGGCGCTCAAGCTGGCACTAAGCGAGGCGATGTCTGCCCCGCAGACGGACCCGGCTATCACGGTGCATAACCGGATACTCAGCACCGACAGCCTGTTGACCGTCGGCGAAAAACTGCTGGCAGAGAAGCAGGCGGCTCTGCGTGCCACGCTGGACGTCAACAGCGAGCAACGGTTCCAGCAGGCGCTGTTTATGCTCACTGATGCACGAAAAATCGTGCTGACCGGGCTAGGGGCATCGGGGCTGGTCGCCAAGGACTTCGCCTATAAGCTGTTGAAAATCGGCATCACGGCGATCGCAGAGTCGGATACCCACGTCCTGCTGGCAACGGTGCAGGCGCTTTCGAGTGAGGATCTGCTGCTGGCCATTTCGTTTAGTGGCGAACGGCGGGAAATCAATCTTGCGGCAGAGGTTGCCCGTAAGGCGGGCGCTAAAACGCTGGCGTTGACCAGTTTCTCTCCCAACACGCTGCAACAGCAGGCCGACCACTGTCTGTATACCCTCGCCGAACTGCCAGTCACGCGCGGTGCGGCAATTTCGGCCAGTACCGCACAGTTTTCGCTAACCGATATCCTGTTTATGGCGCTCATCCAACAAGACACCGAACATGCCCCAGAACGCATCAAACACAGCGAGGCGTTGGTGAAAAAGCTGAGTTGACCCAGATCAGGTTTGTTGCAGATAACGGGGCCGGAAGCTTATTAGCCCAGGGATGTTTGTTATAATTCGCGCCCGTTTAAATCCTGAGAATAAGACACTATGGCGCTGCTAATCACCGCTAAATGCATCAACTGCGATATGTGCGAACCGGAGTGCCCTAATCAGGCCATCGCGATGGGAAGTGAGTATTACGAGATAGACAGCGAACGCTGTACAGAATGTGTGGGGCACTACGAAGCCCCAACCTGTCAGAAAGTATGCCCGATCGACAATACGATTATCATCGACCCGCGGCACGTCGAAACCAATGACCAGCTTTGGGACAAGTTCGTGGTGCTGCACCATTCTGCACAACGGTAAGTCGACAAAAGGATGCAGCGGTTAACGTTGTCGTGAAAGGCTAGTTCTCGATAATCACCGTTGCACAGGCGTAGTGGCGCTCATCGGCCAGCGTCACATGCACTGACTTCACGCCGAATTCGGCGGCCATCTCTGCCGCACGGTCGTGAAAAATCAGATTCGGTTTGCCCAACGCATCGTTGACCACTTCAAACTGCTCAAACGCCAACCCGTTGCGAATCCCCGTGCCAAGCGCCTTGGCAGCCGCTTCTTTAACGGCAAAACGCTTGGCCAGAAAACGCACCGGTTGCTGGTGATTCAGGTACAGCTGCCATTCATTGGCACTGAGAATACGTTTAGCCAGCCTGTCGCCACTGCGTTCAACCACCGCTTCGATGCGGACTATCTCGACAATATCGGTGCCCAGCCCAAGAATAGCCATTAGCGACGCGCTTCACGCATCAGGGCTTTCATCTCGCTTACCGCACCGGCCAGTCCGTCAAAAACCGCCTGACCGATAATCGAGTGACCGATGTTCAGTTCGTGCATCTCTGGCAAGGCGGCGATAGGCTGTACGTTTTTGTAGGTCAGACCGTGACCGGCGTTAACCTTCAGGCCTTTTGACGCGGCGTAGGTCGCAGCTTCTTTGATTCGCTTGAACTCTGCATCACGGTGAATGCCTTCAGGCGCTTCAGCATAGGCACCGGTGTGGATTTCGATGTAAGGCGCGCCCACGGCAACGGCAGCATCAATCTGGCGCACATCCGGGTCGATAAACAGAGAAACCAGGATCCCGGCCTGAGACAGGCGCTCAACCGCCACGGTCATCTTGTCTTTCTGACCCGCAACGTCCAGGCCGCCTTCGGTGGTCACTTCTTCACGCTTTTCCGGCACCAGGCAGCAGAAATGCGGTTTTATTTCACAGGCAATGCCGACCATCTCGTCAGTCACCGCCATCTCGAGATTCATGCGGGTTTGAATGGTTTCACGCAGGATTCGCACGTCGCGATCGGTGATGTGACGACGGTCTTCACGCAGGTGCACGGTGATGCCATCGGCGCCTGCCTGTTCAGAGACGAACGCTGCCTGAACCGGATCGGGATACGCAGTACCGCGCGCGTTTCTCAGTGTCGCGATGTGGTCAATATTGACGCCCAACAATAACTCAGCCATGAAACACTCCTAATTTTTTGATACCCAAGCAGGTTCTAGACGCAGCAGAACGTAGCAGATAGAGGCGGCATTTTACACGTTAACGCGTGCACAAACAAAATCAGTCGGCAGGATTTTCGGCGGGAGCTGCGGGCTTTTTCAGAACAAACTGGCGAAACAGCTCTCTGCTTTTCAACGGTTTACCACCGAGATAGGGTTTCAACGCCATGCGGGTAAAACGTTTTGCGGCGCGCAGAGTGGCGACATCGGGAAACTCACGACTCGCCAACGCCTTGAGGTCACGACCGGTAAAGCTCGCGTTATCAATGACCAGGCTGGCAATAAAACCTTTTTCCTCACGATAGCGATAAGTCATGCTTTCACTGACCTCTTCCCCACTGCCCGCGCAATGCAGGAAATCGACGCCATAGCCAAGGTGATGCAACAGCGCCAATTCAAACTGGCGTAATGCCTGTTCGGGCGCAGTGCTGGCAGCGGCAAGATTTTGCAGGCAATGCAAATAGTCGAAAAACAGCGAAGAGTAGTTGGTTTCTTGCTCGAGCACGCGTGAGACCAGCTCATTGACGTAGAGCCCGCTGTAGAGAATCGAACCTGAAAGGGGGAGCGCCAAAGACACGGCCTCGGCGTTGCGCAGCGTTTTAACTTCACCGCGCCCGGTCCAGCGGACCAGTAAGGGAGTGAAAGGCTGTAAACAGCCTTTCAGATTGGACCGGCGGCCACGCGCACCTTTTGCCAGTATGCGTACCCGCCCTTGCCCTTCAGTGAAGAAGTCCAGCATCAAGCTGGTTTCACTGTAAGGTCGCCCATGCAAGACAAATGCGCGTTGCCAGCCTTCCATAGGCGAAGACCTTATAAGTCGTCTACGTAACCCAGACTGCGCAGCGCACGTTCGTCGTCTGCCCAACCGGATTTAACTTTGACCCACAGCTCAAGGTGCACTTTCGCTTCGAACATGTTTTCCATGTCCTGGCGTGCCTCGATACCGATAGTCTTGATCTTGGAACCTTTATTACCGATAACCATCTTCTTCTGGCCTTCACGCTCAACCAGAATCAGACCGTTGATGTCGTAACCGCCACGCTCGTTGCTCACGAAACGCTCGATTTCAACCGTCACGGAATACGGCAGCTCTTCGCCTAGGAAACGCATCAGTTTTTCACGGATGATTTCGGAGGCCATAAAGCGCTGTGAACGGTCGGTGATGTAGTCTTCCGGGAAATGGTGAATCGCTTCCGGCAGCTGCTTGCGCACTAACGCAGCGATAGTGTCAACATTGGTCCCTTTTTCAGCTGAAATAGGCACGATATCGGCAAAGTTCATCTGCTGACTCAAGAATTGCAGGTGCGGCAACAGCTTGGATTTGTCAGTGACGTTGTCGATTTTGTTGATAGCCAGTATCACAGGGCTTTTCAGATCACGCAGCTTGTTAACGACCATTTCGTCGTCCGGCGTCCAGTGAGTCCCTTCCACCACGAAGATAACCAGCTCGACGTCGCCGATAGAACTGCTTGCAGCACGGTTCATCAGGCGGTTAATCGCTCGTTTTTCTTCCATGTGAAGCCCCGGGGTATCAACATAGATAGCCTGGTAAGGACCTTCGGTATGGATACCCATAATCCGGTGACGGGTGGTTTGCGGTTTGCGTGAAGTGATGGAGATCTTCTGCCCCAGCAACTCGTTAAGCAGGGTCGATTTTCCGACGTTAGGTCGGCCGACGATTGCTACAAAACCACAGTAATTCTTTTCTTCGCTCATTCAAGCTCCAGCTGTATCAGCGCTTGTTCCGCTGCCGCCTGCTCGGCTTTACGGCGGCTTGATCCGGTTCCTACAACCGGTTGACTCAAGCCACTGACCTGGCAGTGGATGGTAAACTCCTGATCGTGCGCTTCACCGCGAACCTGCACGACCAGATAAGAAGGCAACGGCAGATGACGACCCTGTAAAAACTCCTGTAAACGGGTTTTTGGGTCTTTCTGCTTATCACCGGGACTGATTTCATCGAGACGACTACGGTACCAATCGAGGATCAGTCTTTCGACGGTTTGGATATCGCTATCCAGGAACACGCCGCCAATGAGTGCCTCCACCGTATCCGCGAGAATAGACTCACGGCGGAAACCACCACTTTTCAATTCGCCCGGGCCTAAACGCAGGCACTCGCCAAGGTCGAATTCACGCGCCATTTCTGCCAGGGTATTACCGCGTACCAAAGTTGCACGCATCCGGCTCATATCACCCTCATCAACACGAGGAAAGCGATGATACAGCGCATTGGCAATAACAAAACTGAGAATCGAGTCCCCAAGGAACTCCAATCGCTCATTGTGCTTGCTGCTGGCGCTGCGGTGAGTCAGTGCCTGCAATAAAAGCTCCTGCTGTTGAAAAGTGTAGCCCAGCTTTCGCTGAAGCCTGTTTATTACGATGGGATTCATGAGTTACCAATAGATCAAGAATGCGTCAAAAACTTCAGCATACGGAACAGGCCTGCTTCGCCAAAAGCCGATCCAAAGCTGTTTCGTTTGCAGTGGCTCCCTCTCTTTTATAAAAAGGGTAGCCAACTTTTATCGCTCGAAGAGATATTCTACAACGAGTGGAAATATAATGCTGCGTTAATATGCCCGGACTTTATAGTCACGGGCATAGCATTAATGAATTCCACCAATACGGCTTAAACGTATACCCGTTGGCCATTCGCCTTCTTGCTTCTTAAAGCTCATCCAAATACCTGAAGCTCTGCCCACCAGATCTTTCTCTGGCACAAAGCCCCAATAACGGCTGTCAGCGCTGTTATCGCGGTTGTCACCCATCATGAAATAATGACCAGGTGGAACAACCCAGGTACCAAGCGGTTGACCAGGCTGCTGATAATAACCACTCAGCTGATCGCGTGCGCCGGGAACGATAAGAATATTATGGGTAACATTGCCCAGAGTTTCCTTACGCGCGAGCAAACGAACGCCGTCCTGCGGAACCGGTGCAGAAGGATCCGTTTCAAAGAAACCGCTGGTTGCCTCTTCGCCAGAAGCCTGGCCAAAGGTTTGAACAAAGTTGCTTGGCTCATTGGCGGTATAGGTAATGGCTAATGCTTTATCACAAGCCTGTCCGTTATTGCACGCCGGTTGAACCGTCACTTCTTTACTCATTGGATCATAGGTGACTCTGTCGCCCGGTAATCCGACGAGACGCTTAATATAATCCAGCTGTGGATTCAGGGGATATTTAAATACCACCACGTCACCACGTTTCGGCTCACCGGTAGGGATAAGCTTGGTCTGGAAAATAGGATCTTTTAATCCATAAGCGTATTTTTCGACCACAATAAAGTCGCCAATCAGCAGCGTCGGCATCATCGAGCCGGAGGGAATTTGGAAAGGTTCGTAAATAAAGGAACGAACTACAAATACCACCAGCAGAACCGGAAATACGGAAGCACAGGTTTCCACCCAGCCCGGCTGCTTGGCAGCCTTGCTCAGGGTTTTCTCGTCTACCGCACCCGCCGTTTCGACTTTCAGGCGCGCGATTTTTTCACGACGCGCAGGCGCCAGCTTAAAACGATCGATAGCCCAAATTATTCCTGACACTATCGTTGCGACGAACAGTATCGCGGCAAACATGTTAGCCATTCCTACTCCTTCACAAACTTATCCAAAGACTTACTTGCTGTCTTTACCTACGTGCAGAATGGCCAGGAACGCTTCCTGTGGCAACTCAACGTTACCCACCTGCTTCATTCTTTTCTTACCGTCTTTCTGTTTCTGCAACAGTTTTTTCTTACGGCTAACGTCACCGCCGTAGCACTTGGCCAAAACGTTTTTACGCAACTGTTTAACCGTTGAACGAGCAATAACGTGGTTGCCGATAGCAGCCTGAATAGCGATGTCAAACTGCTGACGCGGGATCAGCTCTTTCATTTTCTCAACCAGATCGCGACCACGGTACTGCGAGTTATCGCGGTGGGTGATCAGCGCCAGGGCATCCACACGTTCGCCGTTGATTAGAACATCAACGCGCACCATGTCTGAAGTCTGGAATCGTTTGAAATTGTAATCGAGTGATGCATAGCCGCGTGAGGTTGACTTCAGTCGGTCGAAGAAGTCCAGCACCACTTCCGCCATTGGAATTTCATAGGTCAGCGCAACCTGGTTACCGTGGTAAACCATGTTGGTCTGCACGCCGCGCTTCTCGATACACAGGGTGATCACGCTGCCCAGGTATTCCTGAGGCATCAGCATGTGGCACTCAGCGATTGGCTCGCGCAGCTCTTCAATGTTGTTCAGCGCCGGCAGCTTGGATGGGCTGTCAACGTAGACGGTTTCACCGGCAGTAGTCACAACTTCATACACAACCGTTGGTGCGGTGGTGATCAGTTCCAGGTCGTATTCACGCTCGAGACGTTCCTGAATGATCTCCATGTGCAGCAGACCCAGGAAGCCACAGCGGAAGCCGAAGCCTAACGCGGTAGAGCTCTCTGGCTCATAGAACAGCGAGGCGTCGTTCAGACTCAGTTTGCCCAGTGCATCACGGAAGTTTTCGTAATCATCGGAGCTAATCGGGAACAGACCCGCATAAACCTGTGGCTTAACTTTTTTGAAGCCCGGCAGCGCTTTGTCTGCCGGCTGGCGTGCCAGCGTCAGGGTATCGCCTACTGGTGCGCCAAGGATGTCTTTGATGGCGCAAACCAGCCAGCCTACTTCGCCGCAGTTCAGCACGTCGGTGTCTACACGCTTAGGCGTGAAGATGCCGAGACGGTCGGCGTTGTAAACCTGACCGGTGCTCATGACTTTAATCTTGTCGCCTTTGCGCATGGTGCCGTTTTTGATACGCACCAGAGAAACAACGCCGAGGTAGTTATCGAACCAGGAGTCGATGATCAGCGCTTGCAGTGGCGCTTCAGGGTCACCTTCCGGCGGCGGGATATCACGCACCAGACGCTCAAGGATGTCAGGCACGCCCACACCAGTTTTAGCCGAGCAGCGGACTGCATCGGTGGCGTCGATACCGACGATATCTTCGATTTCCTGAGAAACGCGATCCGGGTCGGCAGCGGGCAGGTCGATTTTGTTCAGAACCGGCACAACTTCGAGATCCATTTCCATCGCGGTATAGCAGTTTGCCAGCGTCTGGGCTTCTACACCCTGACCGGCATCAACGACCAGCAGTGCGCCTTCGCAGGCGGCAAGAGAACGAGAAACTTCATAAGAGAAGTCCACGTGTCCAGGGGTGTCGATGAAGTTGAGGTGGTAAGTTTCACCATTAAGCGCTTTATAGTCCAGCGTGACACTCTGGGCCTTAATGGTAATACCGCGCTCACGTTCGAGATCCATGGAGTCCAGGACCTGAGCGGCCATTTCACGATCGGTTAACCCACCGCAGATTTGGATAATACGGTCAGAAAGTGTCGACTTACCGTGGTCAATGTGGGCAATAATGGAGAAGTTTCTTATGTTCTTCATTTATAGATGATTTTCTCTAATTGATAGCGCTTAAACCTTTTTCATGGACACAGCAATGGACTCAACACCAAAACTACCCACGCAAATATGGGCGCATCTTACACTGTATGCGGGTTACACGAAAGGATACGATAGCTTTACCGCGTTTTACGCACTGGAAAACGTGACCGTAAAAAGTCAATAAAGGTGCGGACTTTCGGCGTTTGTTGCCTGCCTGGCAGGGTGAGAAGAGGCACGAATTTCGGCTCAGGAGCAAAATTGCTGAGCAAAGCGCGTAAATTGCCGTTTTTGAGGTCTTCAGCCAGTAAAATCTTAGGCTGCATAATAATACTCAGTCCACTCAGCGCCGCCATTCTCAACGTCTCGCCGATTTTGACCATCATGTCGGCGCGTTCATCGACGATATCCAACGCTCTGTCGCTGAGGATCAGATCTACCGTCAGTTCTGGATTTTTGCCAAGGTAATCATCAAGAATGGGTGAAATCGCATGCCGCCGAACGAAACTGGAAAAATGACTCTGAATAATCCCCTTGGACGAGGTGTCTGGCTTTCGGCTAGCGCTTCGGCATCATACTCAACCGGCCAGGCCTCGACTTAATCACCCGCGAAGTGGTGGTGATTGGCGCTTGCGTTACGCTCGGTCATACCGTGCCTCAGCTTCGCGCTCATACGCAGGCAGCGTTGAATGCGGGTGCGACACGTGAGCAGATTATTGAGTCTCTTTTGCAGTTGTTATTTTATGCGGGTGGCGCAGCGGTGCGAAATGCACTGGTGAACGTCCGCGATATTCTTGGCCCAATTAATACATTAGATAAATAATATCAAACTGAATTATTAGGTTAGATAAATCCCTCCGATGCCTGCCTGATAAGGCTCCGGCAGTTTAGGAAAATGCTCATTTAC
>NZ_MRWE01000049.1 GCF_002093665.1 Rouxiella badensis
GGTCAGAGAAACCAACCTGTTTAGGGTCATAATATACTTGATGAAATATTGAATATACTAATCATTATAAAAGGAGCGATTTAAGCTTAAAATTATGAAATCAATCGCTGTTGAAGAAAATCTAAAAATGCCTTATTGACCTCACTGCGCTGGCGATGCTGCGGATAAACCGCACTCAGCGTTAATGGTTCAGGATTAAAATCCTCCAGGACCGTCACCAGCATTCCATTATTTAATGCGGATTCAATAATAAATTCTGGCAAAAGCACCAGTCCCAGCCCAGCCACGGCTGCGTCTTTCAATATTTCGCCATTATTACTGACTATAGGACCCTGTACGTCGAGCAGTTTGCGCTTGCCGTCTTGCGTCAGCTCCCAGCCGTTCTGACCTTCACGGCCATAGCGAAGGCAGGCATGCCGCAAAAGATCTTCCGGGACCCTAGGCGTACCTGCGCGTTGAAGATAATCCGGGCTACCGCAAATCACCCTGTTTAGTACGCTTAAGCGACGGGCAATCAGCGTCGAGTCTGCGAGTGAACCAATACGGATAGCGATATCAAAACCTTCGCCAATCACATCGACGTAGCGGTCGCCCAGCTCCACCTGAAATTGCACCGAAGGATGCTGTCGCAAGAATTCGGCAATCAGCGGGGAGAGAAAACTCATGCCAAATGACATCGGAATGCTGATACGAAAGGAGCCTTGTAGTTCCAGCCGACGTTCTGACACGGCCTGCTCGGCTTCCTGAATATCATCCAAAATTTTCTGTGCATGTTGCGAAAAAACCTGCCCAGACTCTGTCACCGATAACTTGCGCGTATTACGAATCAACAATCTGACGCCGAGAGAAGCTTCGAGTGCCGCCATCCGCCGACTCACATACTGCTTAGACAGTAACAACTGCTCCGCTGCCGCCGTGAAATTGCCAGCCTTTATTACGGTAATAAAAATGCGAAGATCTTCAATCTGCATGCTGTGAGTCTCAAAGTGAACGTTGCCCATTATCGTCAACTAAAAAGTGACAGTGTTTGTCATTCAGGCCATCTATTACACAAATCAGTTTACGTTTAATCTATTTCTATCGGAAGGGCAAACGCCTTTCCTCCCCATAATTCAGGAGCACATTATGATTGAGCAAAGACTGTCTGAACAACGCGGCCTTGGTGACCACGGCTGGTTGAAATCTCGTCATACTTTTTCATTCGCCGGCTATTATGACCCTAAACAGGTTGGTTTCTCTGACCTGCTGGTAATTAACGACGATCGTGTGGCAGCGTCCCGCGGCTTTGGGGCACACCCGCACAGCAACATGGAGATCATTTCCTACGTTCTGGAAGGCGAACTGGCACATAAAGACTCGATGGGTACCGGCTCGGTGATTGTTCCAGGCGATGTGCAGCTAATGAGCGCAGGTTCAGGCGTAACGCACAGCGAGTTTAATAACTCGACGACTGACGGCGTGCATTTTTTGCAAATCTGGATTGTGCCGGCAGAAAATGGGACCAAACCAGGTTATCAGCAGGTCTCTGTTGCTGAAGAGGACAAACGCGGCAAGCTCCGACTGATAATATCGCCGACCGGTGATGACAAGGCTTTAAGCGTGCGTCAGGACATTAAAATCTACGCCGGGCTTTTCGACGGTAACGAGCAGGATACCGTGACTCTTGCCGAGAACCGCTACGCGTATATCCACGTTGCTCGCGGCAGCGTGAAGGTAAATGGTATCGAGTTTAAGGCAGGCGACGGCGCCCGCGTACGTAATGAAACGTCTCTGACGTTCACCGACGGTGATAAAGCCGAAGTCCTGTTGTTTGACCTGCGCCCGGTAGAAGTTAACCACCCAAACCGTTAATTCATAATTAAAATTAATAGCATTTAAGGCTGAGGATTTATCCTCGGCCTTTTTTATTTCCCAAACTCACTGGAAAAGATCGGGGATTCATCGTTTTCTATTACTATGTTAAAGCATTACCCAAATGGGCTCACAATAAATCGCTTCGATTTGCTTACACCGATTTGGATAATTTTATGACCGGTATCGACCAGGCTCAATACCGTGCAGATTTTAAAAAAACATCATCGAACACGATACAAATCCTCAACGAGCCTTATTAGCAAGATCTCTATTACTGATCAAATCTCCGACCATTCACGCAACAGGTTGTGATACAGATTCAGCAGCGACAGTACCTCTTCACTTTCGCCGTGGCGCGCTTTCAGCTTCTGGATATTGCCGTCGAGTTCGAACAGCATGCCACGCTTTTTATCATCGCGAATCATCGACTGTACCCACATAAATGACGCCACTCGCGTCCCCTGTGTCACAGGCGTGACGCAATGCAGGCTGCTGGAAGGGTAAAGAATTAAATCACCCGCTGGCAATTTGACCGAGTGTTGTCCGTAGGTGTCATTAACGACCAGTTCGCCTCCTTTATAACTTTCTGGTTCGCAAAGAAAAAGTGTGGCGGAGAGGTCAGTACGCATCCAACCCGCTTCACCGTTGTTACGCACCGCACCGTCAACGTGAAAACCGTAAGTTTCATTCTGCTGATAGCGGTTAAACAGTGGCGCAGAGATACTGCGCGGAAGAGCGGCGGCAAAGAACAGCGGACTGTTTTGCAACGCCTTGAGAACCGCAGCCTGTAGCGCCTGATAAATCTCGCTTCGTGTATCAATCTGTTGATTATTCTTCACTTGAGCACCCTGACTGCCGACGGTGGCACGCCCGTCAATCCAGGGTGCGCGCTCTAGCTCGCGGGAAAAGGCAGCAAGCTCGTCAGCGTTTAATACTGCGGGAATACGATACATCATGATTGTCATCTCACAGGAAATCGTGGGGCACAGGGCCCCACGTTCTTTTTAAAACAGCTTAGAAATGCACGTTCGCAGTTAACAAGAACGTTCTTTCTTCGCCCGGATGGTAGCGATATCCGCTCTTGTTGATCGATGCAACGTAGTCTTTGTTGAAGATGTTATAAACGTTGAGCTGAATATCAAGGTTGCGGTTCACGCGATAGCCGGCCTTCGCATCAGCGACCCAGTAACCTTCGGTATAAGAAGGTGTCCCCACCGCACCATCGGTGCCACGGCTTAAGCCGCCAACATAGCGTGCGCCGCCGCCAACGGACCAGTCATCGCTGACCTGATATTGGTTCCACAGGGTAAACGCATGTTTAGGCGTGTAAGGCAGAGACGACGAGCCTTCCGCGGTCTCGATAGCCCCTTGGCGAACCGAGGCATGCTGCTGGGTGTAACCCGCTATCACCTGCCAGTCCGTTGTAATATTGCCGCTCGCCGACAGCTCGTAGCCCTCTACGCGCTTGGTGCCATATTGCGAATAGGTACCGTCGTCGTTAGCTTCAACGTCGTTTTCAATATCAGTACGGAACACGGCGGCGGAAAGCAGCAGACGTTTATCCATCACTTCCCACTTGGTGCCAATTTCAGTGGTTTTAGCCTTTTGAGGTTTGAAATCGGTGCGGTTGGCGCTGTTGCCCGTCCCGCTGGCGGCCAGCGCGAAGGTGCTGCCACCCGGAGGCTGCTGAGAAATTGCATAGTTGGCGTAAAGGTTGCCATTTTCGGTCAGATGATAAAGTGCACCGACCTTCCAGTTAACCAGGTTGCCCGACTTATTGGTATTCACGGTCGTAATCGGCGTATTTTTTGGCACCCCGGCAGGGCAGGCCAACGCACCACGCCCCGTTGAGCCGCAGGCAGTCGCGCTGTCGTAGGAGGTGTGATAGCTGTCGAGACGAACGCCGCCGTTAATTTCAAATGTACGGGTAATCTGCAGGGTATCAAAAGCATAAATCCCGGCGGTATCGGTGGTGCCATTGGCATTCGCACCATTGCGCGTCAGGCCACCGATGCTGATATCGCTATTAGGATGATAAATATTGGCCGCTGGCAGCGTCAGCGCATTAACGCCGTAGTTGGTCTGCTGCTCGCGGGTAAATTCAACCCCGGCGCTGACGTCGTGACCGATAGAACCGGTCTGGAACTTAGAGGTGATATTGGTCTGGTTGGTCAGAATCTTGTTGCTGACGTCTTTGGTATTCGCCACACGGCCGAGCGACCAGCTGCCAACGTCGCTGTTAGGACGGGTGATATTGGAATCCGCCGCCATAAATGCGCTAAGCAGATAGTCCTGCTTGATCTGCGACCAGCGAGTGGTGTTGCGGATAGTGGTGTTTTCCGAAAGGTCATGCTCGAAACGCATCGTGACGGTATCGGTGGTTGAATCGTCGTAATCGGAATTAGTGCCGTAGAAATTATGCGTGTTGACCTTGCCCGAGGAATTCAGCGCCGAAGTCGCCGCCGACGGAGCCGAATAACCTGGTAATCCGATAGTCGGCACACCGCCGTCTGGCGTGTTGTGCTGGGTAACATGCAGATAATTCAGGTAAAGACGGTTGGAGGTTCCCAGACCAAAAGCCAGAGAAGGCGCAATGCCGTAACGTTCGTTCTGCACCTTGTCACGGCTTGCGTCATGCGTTTTCTCGCCCATCAGGTTCAGGCGGAATGCCGTCGTGTCGTTGAGCATCTGATTGTAATCCAGCGTGCTGCGGCGGAACCAGGCGCTTCCCACGCTGACAGACGCATCGAGGCCGTTATCCATGCGCGGCTGTTTGCTTATCATGTTGATAGAGCCCGTTGGCGCACTGCGGCCATAGTCGGTACCCGACGGCCCTTTGATGACCTCAACCTGCTCGGTGTTAAAGGTATCGCGCGAGACGCTGCCGATGTCGCGAATTCCGTCAACGTAGATACTGTTAGAGGTATCGACGCCGCGCATATACACCGCGTCACCGGTTGATGAACTGCCGTTTTCACCCGCGTAGAAAGCCCCGACTCCCGGCACGTTTTTCAAGGCATCGGTCAGGTTATTAACCCCCTGATCGTTCAGAACTTGTTTAGGAATAACCGTGATGGTGCGCGTGGTATCCACCAGCGGTCGGGTGAATTTTGGATCTGCGGACTGCCCTGGAGCGTAAAGAGAAGGTGCCTGAGCTTCAATGACCAGCGTGTCATCCTGTTTTTTTTCTGCATTATCAGCAGCCTGAGCGTAAGCAGGAGCTGAAATACCCAAACATAAACCGGTGAATAACGTGAGTGAGTTGAAGCTGGTAAACGGCAAGGTGAGGTGCTTTTCCATTTTCTTATTTATATTTCTTCGTTTTAAAAGTTATTAGTTACCCAGAGCATCGATGTCTGCTGAGACACCCATGCAGGAACCCGCCGCCTGAATAAACACCCTCAGGAAAACAGCGGGTTGCCCTAGCTGGCTTAGACGCTATAAATGATAAAGATAATAGTTATCATTTATGTTCTTATTTTTATCACGAAAAACAGACAAAAAGAATACACTGCATTACGGAATGCTTACATTACGTACATCTTTTGTCTCAATTTACTCTGAGAGTTCCCTGATGAGGGCTGTGGCAGGGTAGAAAGCTGGGTTTATCGGCCAGCTTTCCTGGAAAAGAGGTCAGATAAGATTTGAGATTTCTATCAGATTAAAATCAGGGTCGCGGATGTAAACCGAAAGGATTGCCCCCTGGGCGCCGGTGCGTTCGACCGGCCCTTCTTCAATCACGACCTCATGAGCAATCAGCTCTGCTATTACCTCATCCAAGGGCGTTGCGCTGATAAAGCACAGGTCTGCCGATCCTGGTGTCGGAGCCTGTGCTTTAGGCTCAAACTCTTTTCCGCGCTGATGAAGATTTATTTTTTGCCGACCAAAGGTTAGCGCCTGACGAGAACCTTTGAAGGTCACGACTTCAAAACCCAATATCTGATGGTAAAACGCGATAGTGCTATCGATATCTGCCACGGTCAGTACCAGATGATCCAGATTTTCAATTTTCATGCCAGGGGATCCTCACTGTTTGTAATCCTTGTATTTAAATCAGTTAGCCTCTTTAGGTGTAAACCAGTATCGCCCTAAAATCTTCCTTCATCCTTTTTTCATAGCCAGAAACACTGACCATACTCACTATGCAGCATTTTTTATCGGGGTATCGGTGGGCAGAATGGGGTATCATTTGTTCAATGTTTTTTGATCAACAAACCATCGCTAACTTCTCACGCTGATTACTTCAATGACCCTTAATACGCACTTCCCGCTTCAGCCTGTTTTTGACGGTCATAATGACCTTTTGCTGCGCCTTTGGCTGAACGAGGCATCCGACCCCGTTTCAACCTTTTTAAACGGTTCGCCAGAGGGTCATCTCGATCTGCCGCGGAGTCGTCAGGGCGGATTTGCCGGTGGCCTGTTCGCGGTATTCATTCCGCCAGCCTCCTACATGCCGAAGCTGAAACCGCATGCGGCGCAGCAACCCCACGATCCGCTGGCAATAACGCATCAGCAAATCAGTCTGCTACAGCGTATTGAGCGTCAATCTAACGGTCAGGCGAAGATTTGTCGTACCGCGGGCGAAATTGAAAGCTGCATCGAACAGGGCGTGTTGGCGATGGTGCTGCACATCGAAGGGGCCGAGGCAATTGACGTTTCACTCGGCAATCTGGACGAATTTTATCAGGCGGGTCTGCGCAGTATCGGTCCGTTATGGAATCTACCGAATCAGTTTGGCGTCGGCGTGACCGGCGATTTCCCCGGATCCCCAGACAGCGGTGACGGCCTGACGCTGGCCGGTCTCGGTCTGCTGCGCGCCTGCAATCGGAAAAGAATCCTGATTGACGTCTCGCATATGAATGAGAAGGCGTTCTGGCAGACAGCGCGATTCAGCGATGCCCCGCTGGTTGCCACACACTCCAACGCACATGCCCTTTGCGCTCAACCACGCAATCTGACCGACAAACAGCTGGCCGCGATCGCTGAAAGTGACGGTTTTGTTGGCGTCAATTTTGGCAACGCCTTCCTGCGAGCGGACGGCAAACGCGACGCCGACACGCCAATCGACCGTATCGTACAACACATTGAGTATCTGCTGGAAAAACTCGGAGAAGACCGAGTGGGTCTGGGTTCAGACTTTGACGGTATCAGTGTTCCTGAAGCGTTAGGTGATGTTAAAGGTCTGCCATTACTGTTACAAGCCATGAAACATGCAGGTTACAGTAATGCACTAATTGAGAAACTAGCCTGTCGCAACTGGTTAAAAGTATTAAAGCAAACTTGGGGTAAATAACCTCTTTTCGGCTTTATAGGGCGCTTTCAGAGCCTTCCCCATACAGTTTGTGTGGTTGATATCACATAAGCTTAGGAGGAACATCTGCGGCGCCAAATTTTCTAATATTTGACAACGAGCACTTCATCTGCCGGAATTAATACTGGCATGATGTTTTTTTAACCTGCAACACCATGAGGAGTTGACCATGACCACTTGGACTAAACCTAAATTTGTAGATCTGCGTCTGGGCTTAGAAGTTACGCTGTACATCTCTAACCGCTAATCCCTCTTGCCCGCAGTTCGCTGCGGGCATTTTCTTTTTTTCTTCTTTTCCTGGTCTACACATGCTGATTAACGTTCTTGGTTCCGCTGCGGGCGGTGGCTTCCCACAGTGGAACTGCAACTGCAACAACTGTCAGGGCGTACGCAACGGCACCATGAAAACCTCGGCACGTACGCAATCCTCGATTGCTATCAGTGATGACGGTATTGATTGGGTGCTTTGTAACGCCTCTCCTGACGTCTGCCATCAGATTGCCGCCACGCCAGACCTGATTAAACACGGTGTGCTGCGCGGTACGGCTATTGGCTCAATAATTCTTACGGATAGCCAGATTGACCACAGCGCAGGTTTGCTGAATCTGCGTGAAGGCTGTCCGCATCAGGTATGGTGCACGCCTGAGGTCCATCAGGACCTAACCACCGGTTTCCCGGTATTTACCATGCTGTCCCATTGGAACGGCGGACTGGTGCACCACGCGATTGACCCCGACCAGCCCTTCTCCACTGCGGTGTGTCCGGCGCTGAAATTTACCGCTATTCCGTTGCTAAGCAATGCACCGCCGTATTCTGAATACCGCGGAAAGCCGCTGCCGGGCCATAATATCGCGCTATTTATTGAAGATACCCGCACCGGAAAAACGTTGATGTATGCACCCGGTCTGGGAGAACCAGACGACGCGCTGATGGGTTGGCTCAAGAAGGCCGACTGCCTGCTTATCGACGGCACGCTGTGGCGCGACAACGAGCTGGCCAATACCGGCGTGGGCCGCAACACCGGCAAAGACATGGGTCACCTGGCGCTGGCCGAGAAACAAGGTCTGATGGACCTGCTCTCCTCGCTGCCCGCCGAGCGTAAAATCCTTATTCATATCAATAACACCAACCCAATCCTCGATGAGTCCTCCGCCGAGCGCAATGCGCTGACCGAGCAAGGCATTGAGGTCAGCTGGGACGGCATGCGTATCGAGCTTTAGGAAACCGTTAATGAACTCATTTAATGCCTCTGCGGCGCTGATGACGCCAGAAGAGTTTGAACAGGCCCTGCGCGCCAAGGGTGCCTACTATCATATTCACCATCCTTATCATATCGCCATGCACAACGGCCAGGCCACGCGTGAGCAGATTCAGGGATGGGTCGCAAACCGTTTTTATTATCAGACCAGTATTCCGATGAAAGACGCGGCCATCATGGCAAACTGCCCGGATGCACAGACCCGCCGCAAGTGGGTACAGCGAATTCTGGACCACGACGGGCAAGGCGACAGCGAAGGCGGCATTGAAGCCTGGCTGCAACTCGGTGAGGCCGTAGGCCTTGAGCGCGACGTGCTGCTGTCAGAAGAAAGGGTGTTGCCGGGCGTACGTTTCGCCGTTGATGCCTACGTCAACTTTGCCCGCCGCGCAGTGTGGCAGGAAGCGGCCTGTAGCTCGCTGACCGAGCTGTTTGCGCCACAGATTCACCAGTCGCGCCTCGACAGCTGGCCGAACCACTATCAGTGGATCCAGCCTGAAGGCTATCACTATTTCCGCAGCCGACTGAGCCAAGCGAACCGCGACGTAGAGCACGGTTTAGCGTTAGCGCTGGAGTACTGTAATACTGTTGAGAAGCAGCAGCGTATGCTGGAAATTCTGCAGTTCAAGCTGGACATTCTGTGGACCATGCTCGACTCAATGACCATGGCCTATGAGCTTAACCGCGCGCCTTACCACAGCGTAACGCAGCAGCCGGTGTGGCATAGAGGGAAGCTTCTGTGATCGAAATTAACGTCAATCAGGTGCCGATGTTCCGTCGTGGTTTCCGTTTACAGTGGGAACCGACCCAGAACAGCCACGTGATCCTTTACCCTGAAGGCATGGCAACACTTAACGAAAGCGCAGCGATGATTTTAGAAAACGTCGACGGTAAACGTCAGCTGTCTGAAATCATTGATGGGCTAAATCAACGCTTCCCGGAAGCGGGCGGCGTTGACGAAGACGTGAAAGAGTTTTTTGCCCAAGCCTACGAACAAAAGTGGATAATTTTCCGTGAACCTGCCTAAACCCCAAGTCAAACCGCCGCTCTGGTTGCTGGCGGAGCTGACTTACCGTTGTCCGTTGCAGTGTCCCTACTGCTCCAATCCGCTTGATTTTGCCAAGCAGGAAAAAGAGCTGACCACCGAACAATGGATTACGGTGTTTGAACAGGCCCGCGAGATGGGCGCTGTACAGATAGGTTTCTCCGGCGGTGAACCGCTGGTGCGCAAGGACTTGCCTGAACTTATTAAGGCAGCACGCGATCTCGGTTTCTATACCAATCTGATAACCTCAGGCATTGGCTTAACCGAGAAGAAGATCGACGCCTTTGCCGAAGCAGGTCTGGACCACATTCAGATAAGCTTCCAGGCAAGCGACGAGACGCTGAACGCCGCGCTAGCAGGCTCTGCCAAGGCTTTCCAGCAGAAGCTGGACATGGCAAAAGCGGTCAAAGCCCACGGTTATCCGATGGTGCTGAACTTCGTGCTGCATCGCCACAATATTCATCAGATCGACAAAATCATCGAACTCAGCATTGAGCTTGAGGCCGACGACGTCGAGCTGGCGACCTGCCAGTTTTACGGCTGGGCGCAGTTGAACCGTGAAGGCCTGCTGCCGACGCGCCAGCAAATCGCTGATGCAGAAGCCGTCGTCGCCGATTATCGCGTGAAGATGGCCGACAAAGGCAATCTTGCCAACCTGTTGTTCGTGACGCCAGACTATTATGAAGAGCGCCCGAAAGGCTGCATGGGGGGTTGGGGCTCGATTTTCCTCAGCGTCACGCCAGAGGGTATGGCCCTGCCTTGCCACAGCGCGCGTCAGCTGCCGGTGGAGTTCCCTTCGGTGCTCGAACGATCGCTGCAGGACATCTGGTACAACTCGTTTGGGTTTAACAAGTATCGTGGCTTCGACTGGATGCCGGAGCCTTGCCGCTCCTGTTCGGAAAAGGAAAAAGACTTCGGTGGCTGCCGCTGTCAGGCCTTTATGCTCACCGGCAATGCCGATAATACTGATCCGGTGTGCTCCAAGTCGCCACATCACGGCAAGATTCTGGAGGCGCGCGAGCAGGCCAACTGCACCAATATTCAGGTCAGTCAGCTCCAGTTCCGTAACCGCCAAAACTCCCAGCAGCTGATCTTCAAGACGCCGGTAGCCTGATATGCAGCAACGGCAGCGGCTGGCGAACGGCCTGTGGGTCACGTTGACTCATGACCCGCAGGCGTCACGCGCGGCCGCGCTGTTTCATCTGGCCGCCGGTAGCCATCACGAACCCGAGCAGTGGCCTGGATTAGCGCATCTGCACGAGCACGTGGTCTTTGCCGGTAGCCAGCATTATCAGGGTGACCAGCGGTTGATGGGCTGGGCGCAGGCCGAAGGCGCACGCCTCAACGCCACCACGCTGCCGACCGCTACCGCCTGGTTTTTTGATATCCCTGCGGCCAAGCTGGAAGACGGTTTTGCCCGCATGGTCGATATGCTGGCGCAGCCGTTGCTCTCTCGAGAAGCTGTTGCGCAGGAAATCACTGTCATTGACGCCGAATATCGGATGCTCACCACGGATGCTGAGACCTTATGCGAGGCGGCGCTGGGTGCCGCGTTCGATTCCCCCGCCGCACTGGCGCGGTTTCACGTCGGTACGCTTGCGCACTTTGGCGATGATATCGACGCTCTCCAGCAGGCTTTGCGTGACTATCAGCAGCGCTTCTTTCATACCGGCAATTTATCGCTTCAGCTCTTAGGGCCGCAGCCCATTGAGGAGTTGGCGGCGCTGGCCGAACGTTATGCGGGCATATTGCCTGCCGCCGACGGCGCGGCTGTGCGAAAGACCGAACCCTTGAGAATTAACGCCGCGCAGACCTTCGCGCTGCGTAATGAAGGCGCACCTCGCTTGCACCTGTCTTTCGGGCTAGAAAATATTCATCGCGCCAATGCTTCCTCGCTTACCCTGCTGCGTCAGCTTGCAACCGACGAGGCAGAGCATAGCCTGCTGGCCGCGCTTCGCGAGCAGGGATGTTGCGATAACGCGCAGCTATTATTGCCGTACAGCAGCGATAATGGGTCTATAGTCACCTTTGAATTTATGCTCACGGGGACCCTTCGGCCTGCCGCCACGCAGACTGAAACGATTTTCGCTCACTGGCTGGGCACGCTGTCTTCCTTGAGTCCCCCCCAGCTACAGCACTACGCCGGTCTCGCTACGCAGGAGTTTGCCCGCTTGACGCCGGTTGATAAGCTGCGCACCACCGCATTCGGTTTCCCTCCCGTCGATGCCGCGAATACCGCGCTTGTCAGCGACTGGCAGCAGCTACTGAACCAGCTTGTTGCCAGCAATATGACTCGATTATGGGTAACCCCCGACATTACGGCAGAAAACCGGCATATTCAGGGATTTCCACTGCCTTTGGCGACAATTCCTGACTGGTCTACCGAAATTTCAGCGCCGCCAACGCTGGCCTTTTATCCCCTTGGCGATCGACGTTCGGCTCCAGTGCTGCCCGCGGAGTCCGTTCAACTTGCGCATCATCAGAGTGATAACGAAAATGGGGTGTTGATCCTCAGCCCTGCCCAGGGTGAGGCATTGCCGCTGCGCTGGGCCAATATTCTTCAGGCCAGCCTGCGCGCCATTGCCGCAGGCTGTGCCCACGCGGGCGGCAACCTGTCCTTTGAGCGCCATCAGGGCCAATGGCTGTTGCTGCTCAGCGGCGATAACGGGCTAATGGTCAATACCCTCGATAACCTGCTGACCCGACTCTCAGCCCTGCCCGCAACGCTGCGTGCACAAGGAGAAAGGCAGGCCGTTCAGGCCCGGCAAGCGCTGCAAACCGATATCGCCATCCGCTGCCTGCTGAACCAGTTGCCACGGCTGTTGTCCGGCGAGCTGCCAGAGGCAGATTTCGAGGCAAATAAGGGCGCTGAAAACGAGAGTGAACGTGACGACGATAATGGCGTTGAAACGCTGCCAAGGCTTAGCTGGAATGCCGCACTGTATGGCGGAGACGCCGAGCTGCAAACGGCGCTATCGCATCTGTTGAGCCATTTTCCTGGCGAGATAAACGCGCGACATTTTGCGGTCACTGCGCCACAGCCAGCACGGCCAGAGTATCGCTTCCCCACCCAGGGTGAAGATGCCGCCGTGCTGCTGTTTTGCCCGCTGGTTGAATCAACCGCGTCCTGCCTCGCGGCGTGGCAGATTATGGCTTCACTGTTCGAGCCGTTGTTCTTCCAACGACTGCGGGTCGAAAAAAACATCGGTTACGTGGTTACCTGCCGCTTTATGCAGACGGCGGGCGAGAGCGGTATACTGTTTGCGGTGCAGTCGCCGAGCCATACCCGCGAACAGATAATGACTGAAATAAGGCAATTCATCGAGGAAATGGCGACAAATATCGCCCATATTGCCGACGATGTGTTAGTTGAAAAAACCACTGCGCTGATTGAAAATCTTCAAACTACCCCACAGGACAAGCAACAACAGGCGCGCGATCGCTGGCTAGCCCAGCACACTTTCTCCCCTGCACTCACTCCCGAGACCGTTCCGCGCCTCACGCGGCTACAGCTCCAGCACTTCCACCGACAGCTTTGTGAGCAACAAGCGCGATGGTGGCGGCTGACAAATACCCCGCATTCCCTCTGAATATTCAATAAAACTGACCGAACCGGTCAAAAGTTTGCGGTTGTTATGTGACCAATCTGGGGTGAGGATGTATCTTTAACTCATCAACTGTCCAACGTTGTGGAGCATCTCGTGGGATTACTAAGTAAATTCTTCGCGAAGTTATTGGGTACTGATTCGACACCTACGCCCCTAAAAGAGGAACCAAAGATGACTAAAGTTCTGGTACTTTATCATTCAATGTATGGTCACATAGAAACTATGGCGCAGAACGTTGCAGAGGGTGCAAAAAGCGTTGCTGGCGTTGAAGTTACGCTTAAACGCGTGCCTGAAGTGATGGATGCGGAATCCTTTGCAGCAGCCGGTGGTAAAGCAGATCAGGCGGCTCCTGTCGCCGACCCGTCAGAGTTGGCTGATTACGATGCCATCATTCTCGGCACCCCGACTCGCTTTGGTAATATGTCCGGGCAGATGCGTAACTTCCTCGATAGAACCGGCGGTCTGTGGGCCAAAGGGGCACTGGTTGGCAAAGTCGCCAGCGTTTTCACCTCTACCGGCACCGGTGGCGGCCAGGAGATGACCATTACCTCCACCTGGACCACGCTGGCACACCACGGCATGATTATCGTTCCCATCGGCTACAGCACCGGTGAGTTGTTCGATATTTCTCAAGTCGGCGGCGGCACGCCTTACGGTGCGTCGACCATAGCCGGCGGCGACGGATCTCGTCAGCCCGACACCCGCGAACTGGCCATTGCCCGTCATCAGGGCCAATATGTCGCGCAAATTGCCGCGAAACTCAAGGCTTAACGCCCGATAGACTCAGGCAAAGCGCCGTCTTTGCCTGAGCATTCTCCCCGTCAAGTTCTCCAGTTCTGAATATCTCCCGGACCTTCCTCACAGATTACGAAAACAACGTCGGTGAATTCGAGGTTTTGAAAAACTCTGTGCACCACCTCATAGTCAATTGGATGCTTTCATAAACTTTATTGATTTCTCGCCGTTATTTTTCAACATAAGCACAATGACCCCATTCTGACCGCCATCCTATATTTGATACGTCAGCGAACTTGCCTTTTAAAATTAAAAGGAAAATAAAATGGTATGGTCGAAAAAGGGTCCTGAGAAAAAATCCTATGTCCGCATAGGAATTTTATTAATGATTTTGTTTTTATCGGTCGTAGCCTATGCGGATCGTTCTATTTTATCGATATCAGGGTCGGCGATTAAAGACGAGTTTGGCCTCTCATCTATTCAACTTGGTTTTATTCTTTCCGCTTTCAGCTGGGCCTATGTCATAGGACAAATTCCGGGTGGGCTGTTTCTCGACCGCTTTGGCGCGAAGCGAGTCTATGGCGTCACGCTGGTGCTCTGGTCGCTCTCCACGCTGGCGATGGGCTTCGTCGGCGAGTTTGAGCGTGGCATGGCCAGCGCGTTAATGATTATGTTCAGCCTGCGGTTTTTACTTGGACTGATCGAGGCACCGAGCTTCCCCGCCAATGCTCGCGTCACCATTATGTGGTTCCCAAAGGCCGAGCGCGGCAGAGCGTCTTCGCTGTTCGCTTCGTCGCAATATTTTGCCGTCGCGATATTCTCACCGCTTTCCGGTTGGCTGGTGTCAGAATTCGGCTGGCAGTGGCCGTTCTTCGTATTAGGCATTATTGGCGTTGCCGCCTTCTTTGTCTGGATGGCATTTATGCGTGAACCGCGCCATCACCCTTTAGTGTCGCAGCAGGAGTTGGATCATATTATTGACGGCGGCGGTCTGGTTGATATTGATTCCGTTCATGAGCGTAAAGCTAAATCACGTTTATCGCGCGCAACCGTTAATGGACTGTTGACCAACAGAATGCTGTGGTGTGCCTACCTCGGCCAATATTGCATTATCGCGCTGAGCTATTTCTTTATTACCTGGTTCCCCATTTATCTGGTGCAGGCCCGCGGCATGGATATCTTGCACGCAGGATTTGCCACCATCGCCCCTGCACTCTGCGGTTTTGCAGGCGGAATCTTCGGCGGATATATCTCCGACTACCTGCTCCTCAAAGGTTGGTCGCTCTCCTGGGCGCGTAAGGCCCCTTATATTGTCGGCATGCTGATGGCCGCAACGCTCATCGGTGCCGCCGTCATTGACAGCAATGTCTGGATTGTTGCCATCATGTCATTCGCCTTCTTCGGCAAAGGCGTGGCGGCAGGCGCGGGGACCTGGACCGTCATTAGCGACACTGCGCCAAAAGAGGCCGTCGGGCTGGCCGGTGCCATCTTCAATTGCGTAGGCAATATTGCCGGAATAGTCACGCCCATTCTGTTTGGCTATATCGTTGCCATCACAGGTGATTACAGCATGGGCCTGTTGTTCGTCGGCGCACACTGCATCCTCGGTGCCCTGCTGTTCCTGTTCGTAATGGGGCCTATCGAACGTGTCCGCAAAGACCCTACCGATGCAGCCCTCGAAAAAAGCGTCGCGTTCAAGGCCGGGCACCCGCTGTCTCGCTGAAACGCAGACCCATACCCAAAAAGCCAGATTGCCTAAGCGTCTGGCTTTTTAATTTTCCGTACTGGTGTCATTATTATTGCCTACTCCTTCTTGCACTCCATCGGGGAAAATTTATGTCGTTAACGTCCCTTGAGCATCTCGGTGAGCTGCCCGCCGAGCAGTGGGATGCGCTGGTTCCTGCCGGGCAACCTTTCCTGCGACACGCATTTCTGACCGCGCTGGAAGACAGCGGCACCTTCGGGCCAAGATCGGGCTGGAAGAGCCAGCATCTCTTATGGCAGGAAAACGGTAAGACGCTGGCCGCGGTTCCGGGGTATCGTAAATCAAACTCTTCGGGTGAATACGTTTTCGACCATGCCTGGGCCGACGCCTGCTATCGTGCAAGAATCCCCTATTATCCCAAATGGCTCGGTGCGGCGCCTTTTAGCCCGGTCGGCGGACGTCGACTGCTGGGCGCACACGATGCAGCCCAGAAGCTGTTGCGCGCCGTTCCCAATTTTCTGGAACAGCATGATTTCTCCGGCGCACACATCAATTTTACCGACCCGCGAGATAATGAGCTGATGGCCGGCGAGTCCGAATGGTTGCACCGCCTTGGCTGCCAGTATCATTGGCACAACCGCGGCTATCGTGATTTTCAGGATTTCCTCGACACGCTGACCTCACGTAAACGCAAGCAGATGCGCAAGGAGCGCGAGCAGGTTACGGCGCAGGGCTTTGAATTTACCTGGCTGAAGGGGGCAGAGGTCACAGAAGCGCAGTGGGACTTTATTTACGCCTGCTATGCCAACACTTATCACGTGCGCGGGCAATCGCCTTACCTCAGGCGCGATTTCTTCAGTCTGCTGGCCGAGCGTATGCCAGAGGATATCCGCGTGGTATTGGCCACGCAGGGCGGCCAGACGGTAGCGATGGCTTTCAGTCTGGTCAGCGGCGACACTTTCTATGGCCGATACTGGGGTTGCCTGGCGGAATTTGACCGGCTGCACTTTGAGACCTGCTTCTATCAGGGCATGGACTACGCGATTGCCAACGGGCTGGCGCGTTTCGATGCGGGGGCGCAAGGTGAGCACAAGCTTATTCGCGGATTTGAACCGGTGCTGACGCACTCCTGGCACTATTTACGCCATCCCGGACTGCGCGACGCGGTTGAAGAGTATCTTGGGCAAGAGCGGGAAGGCGTGCGCGCCTGGGCCATTGAAGCACGAGACGCGCTGCCTTATCGTCAGCCACAGCCTTAGGCGATTAGTGGCCGACAAAACCGCCGGTTTGATGCTGCCACAGGCGTGCATAAAGACCGTTCTGCGCCAACAGTTCACCGTGGCTGCCAATCTCGACAATCTGCCCTTTATCCAGCACCACCAGGCGGTCCATCTTGGCAATGGTCGACAGCCGGTGGGCAATAGCAATCACCGTCTTGTGGGTCATCAGCGTTTCCAGACTCTCTTGAATAGCCGCCTCGACTTCGGAGTCGAGCGCCGACGTCGCTTCGTCCATGATAAGAATCGGCGCATTCTTCAGCAGTACGCGAGCGATGGCGATACGCTGACGCTGTCCGCCAGAAAGTTTCACCCCACGCTCACCGACGTGCGCGTCCAGTCCCGTTCTGCCCTGCGGGTCAGAAAGCTGCGGGATAAACTCATCGGCACGCGCCTGACGAATGGCTCGGTTCAGCTCCTCGTCGCTGGCGTTAGGGCGACCATACAACAGGTTATCGCGAATAGAACGGTGCAATAGCGAGGTGTCCTGCGTAATCATCCCGATTTGCGCACGCAGGCTCTCCTGCGTAACTTCGGCGATGTCCTGTTGATCGATAAGTATCCTGCCACCATCAAGGTCATACAGTCGGAGCAACAGGTTAACCAGCGTCGATTTGCCGGCGCCGGACGGTCCAATCAGCCCAATTTTCTCGCCCGGACGAATGGCTAAATCCAGTCGGGTGATGACGCTGCGTTCTTTGCCGTAGTTGAAGGTTACGTGGTCAAAGTGAATCGCACCGTGGTTGACCTTAAGCCTTGGTGCCTGCGGCTTATCGGTCACGGCAATCGGCTGGGCGATAGTTTGCAGGCCGTCCTGCACCATGCCGATATTCTCGAAAATGCCGTTCACCACCCACATAATCCAGCCCGACATATTGACGATACGGATAACCAAACCGGTCGCCAGCGCAATGGCCCCGACGCTAATCAGCGATTGGGTCCACAGCCACAGCGCAAGGCCGGTGGTGCCGACAATCAGTAGGCCATTAAGGGTGGTTATCGCTACGTCCATGCTGGTCACCAGACGGCTTGCCAGCTGGGTTTTCTCGGTCTGCTCGCTGATGGCTTCGCGGGCGTATTCCTGCTCGAGATCGGTATGAGCAAACAGTTTGAGCGTCGTGATATTGGTGTAACCGTCAACGATGGTCCCCATCAACTTGGAACGCGCCTCGGAGGAAACCACCGACCGCGCCTTGACGCGAGGAACGAAGAACCACAGGCACAGGCTGTAGAGCACAATCCAGGCAATGAGTGGGATCATCAGATGCCAGTCGGCTTCGGCAAACAGCACCAGCGCACTGACGGCATAAATAACCACGTGCCAGATGGCATCCACCGCCTGCACCGCAGAATCCCGCAGCGAGTTGCCGGTTTGCATAATGCGTTGTGCGATACGTCCGGCAAAATCATTCTGGAAGAAGTTCAGGCTCTGCCGCAGCACGTAATTATGGTTCTGCCAGCGGATCAGGCTGGTCATGCCCGGACTGATGGTCTGGTGCACCAGCAGGTCATGCAGTCCGATAAAAATGGGCCGCATGATGAGGGCCACTGCCGCCATCCACAGCAGTTCCCCGGCGTGCACGCTGAAGAAACTACCGGCCGGCGTGGAACGGGTCAGGTCGATAATCGTGCTGAGGTAACTGAACAGCGATACCTCGATCAGTGACCCAATCAGGCCAACGATCAGCAGTGCGATAAAGCTGGGCCAAACCTGACGCAGATAATAAAAGTAAAAGGGCCAAACCTGGTTGGGTGCCGCCGCATTAGGCGGAGCTTTAAAAACATCAATCAACCGTTCAAAACGACGGAACAACATACACGCCTCTCATATCCTGGAGTAATAAAATCTAGCTATAGAATTTAGCTTTGGAATGGGTAGTCGAGGGCTGTATCGCCTCGGTCCAATAATGAAATTGCTATAAAAACAAAGCTTAGTGCATTTTGTGGAATGTTTGCGGGCAGAGTTGTCTGCAAAAAAAAGAAGCCATGGGGTACATGGCTTCTCTAAAGCAAGAGAAAGGGGCAACAGGTTAGGTTTTGGCAATATCTTTCAACGGTGCTTTGCGCGCGAGCGGCCGCAAGGATTTGATAATTCTCTTCTCAAGAAGTTTGTAGCACAGGATGCCGATGATAACGGAAACGATGAATGACACTACCACCAAAACCGGAACCGAGACCCTCGATTTTATGAGGATGAATACAATCCCCAAAGAATAAAGGTGCGTCAGGTAGATTGAATAAGAAGAGTCACCAATCACCTGCGCCAACTTGATAATCCCGCCCTCTTGTCTAACTTTCTTTTCAAGCAACAGGAAGACACAGAACAATGCCAGTGCCGGAATACCGTAATACAGGCTTCTTATCTCGCTATGCCATACCACCGGCGTGGCCGATAGAATAAGGCATGCCGCCGCAATAACCATTATGGCTTTGGTATTCTTGCTCGTCACCAGATAGGCGATTATCATGCCATAGATGAACTCTAGGGTAATCGGATCGCTGATAAATGGAATCTTGAATATCTGACCGATAACAACTAGTACGGCAATCGCAACCGATGAGAACAATATGCGGTTTACTTTAAGCTTAATCGCCATGTAGTAGATGACGTAGAAAAACATTTCGAAGCTAAGCGTCCAGGCAACAATTAATAAAGGTGAGGTGCCCGGAACAGGGAAAAGTGTAAAGGAGTTCCACATTGAGATAGGAACTTCAACGTGCTGATTTATCATTCCAGGACGAATATAAGATATTACTAACGTAACAAGAGTAATAACCCAATATAGAGGATATATTCTGAAAATTCTCTTTTTCATAAATTCATTTGCGCTGAATTCATGTACCGAAGAGTAGTAAATGATAAACCCTGAAATAATAAAGAAAATATCAACACCTGCGGCGCCAAGCTCAAAGCTCCATTTAATATCGCCATTTACATATAACTTTTGAGTTATATGGTATACGATGACCATCATCGCAGCAATGCCGCGTAGAATCTGAACCGATATCATTTTTTCCCTGCTAGACAATATGGTTGTTGCTTAAACCATACCAGATAATATGTAGATCGGGTGTTTTTTTTTACCCTACCAAAGAGGGGTGAGATGCCCAGATTTATAGCGTTATAGCCCTCCTCCATAAGGCCGTCGAGGTGTCTTCCCCACGAAAAACAGCCCTTAAGGCTGTGCACACCCTCAATCCTTCTCCGGTTGTTATTAGTGAAGCTTTAGTTAAAAATTTACGAATCCTTGCGGTCCCCCAACGATCATGGTTAGATAGATAATAAGGCCATTTTTGAAGAAATACTGACGGGGTTTCTTCGCAAACTGGTTAGTCAACTCACTGTGTCAAAAGGGTAAAATTTCAGGGGGGCATTTTCTAAGCTCGCCCGAAAACGCAGGAGATGAGCCAAAACGTTCACATGTTTACAATGTGAAACCCTTTATATGGGGGTCTGCAGTTGTCAAGGTGACAGGTGCATCTATGATTGATGAATATCATAGTGCCAAGCATCCCCTTTTTGGGAGGGATGACAGAGTCATGGGGCATCTGGAGTTGATATTTCTTAAGGGATAACATGCAAATCCATAAATCGTCGCTTATTAAGCTTACCATTTTCCTCTTAACGCTAAGAAGTCCCTTAATTATACCGGTTATTGTTATCTACACGCTTGCAGAGCGTGGGATGTTTAAGAAAATGGTATTGAGGATGATCCCCTTTATCCTCTTTATCGTTGTAATGGCGCTGTATTCGCTAAATCTAATCAACGGATTAAAGTCGGGGCCAGACGTCTTTGGCCAGTGCAGGGATATACTCCTCGCAATGGTCGTATTTACCTTTTTAGTGTCGGCAAGTGAGATAGATGACAAGAACCCCGCCATCGTCTACAACAGCCTGAAGTTCTGTCTTACCATGGTGGGTATCGCCAAGGCGCTGGCTATTGTTTTCGTCGGCGTGACGGGGATGAGTGCCAAGGTCCTTATTACTTACATGAACAGCCATTTTGGTCTCGGCATGATGACCCTCGGCGTTGATGACAGTGCTTTCTTCCGTCTGCAAATACCGCTCGACTCGCTGGTTCCGCTATTTATTTACTTCATCGTGAAAGAAGCTGTAAATAAGTCAGGAAGCAAACTGCTTATTTATTTCATCTTATTGTCTCTCTGCTTCTCGATGCTGGTTACCATGTCAAGGGTAGTATGGGCACAGACTTTAGTCATTATCGCTCTTGCACTCGTTAAAGAGGCAAAGGTTTATACCATGTTCAAGGTAATCACGATCGGCACCGTACTGATTACCATATTATATATGTTTACCCCGGTGGGAGATGCGATAACGCAGATCGTTAACGTTCGTCTTGGCACCAAATCTTCAAGCCTGAATGCAGACTCCGATATTCAGAGGGCATTGCAGAATAACGGTCTATACGATGCCTTTATTCATTATCCTCTGTTAGGTAACGGTTTAGGATATTATCTGCCGGGCATTATACGTTCTCAAGATGCTAAATATCTCTATGAAAGCCAGAGCCTCTCTATTCTGATGAACCTTGGGATTATTGGTACGATTATATTCCTGGCATTAGTCGTTTATACCTGTTTCATGTCCGCACTCAAAGATGGTGGCGGACTTGGGATGCCTTCTCTATTCATCCTTTTCTGGATATTCTCCGGTACGTTTAACCCATTCTTATTCGGGGTAGCAGGAGGCGGGATGCTCTTTATGGCGGCCAAATTCCATACCTTCTACCGGCCAAGCTATGAGGAACCGGTGGCCTCTGCAACCCGGGCGGCACGAATGCGATCCGCCTAGCGATAGGCGTTCCAATGTGGGTGAGTTTTATCATGAAACTCACCCACTTTCATTTTATTAACCCCCCCATCCGTTTATCTTTTTTTCCTTTCCTCGCTATCAAAAAGTGCGCCGGTCATCACGCAAACTCACGGAGTATGGTATAAAAAGCGCTCAGCTTTTTAACGGCATTAACCACATGAAAAACAATAGTATTTACACGCCTGCGCAGCCGGTTGCGGCGCAGAAGCGCGTGCTCGGCTGGCGCGATCTGTTCTCGCTCTGGTTTTCACTCGGGATGGGTCTCATGGTTTTGCAGGCCGGTGCGATTCTCGCCCCTGGCCTGGGTATGGCGGGTTCGCTGCTGGCTATTTTTACCGGCACGCTGGTCGGCGTGATTTTGCTTGCGCTGGTCGGTGTGATTGGTGGACAAACCGGCCTTTCATCAATGTCTTCCCTGAGCCTGAGCCTCGGGAAAAGAGGCATCGCCCTGCCTGCACTGTTTAATATCTTGCAGCTTATTGGTTGGGGCGCTTTTGAAATTATCGTCATGCGTGACGCCGCGAGCTTGCTTGCCAAACAGGCATGGGGGCCGCAAAGCCTGTGGGCAAATCCGACGCTGTGGACGTGGGTTTTCGGCTTCCTCGCCACGCTGCTAGCCGTGTGCGGGCCGTTGGCGTTCATTCGCGTCGTGCTGCGCCGCTGGGGCATCTGGCTGCTGATTGCCAGCTGCGCATGGCTGAGCGTAAACCTCATCCAGCATACGTCGCTCACCGCACTGTGGCATAAGGCTGGAGACGGCAGCATGCCGTTTGCGTTGGCCTGCGATATTGTCGTGTCGATGGCGCTGTCCTGGCTACCGCTGGTGTCTGACTACACCCGTTTTGGCAAAACCTCACGCCAGAACTTCCTTGGCACCGCCTGCGGCTTCTTCCTGGGCAGTCTGTGGATGATGGCGCTGGGCGCGGCCTACACGCTGGCCTTCGTCAGCTCTCAGGACAGCAATGCGCTGCTGCTGGCATTGTCGGGGGTCGCGCTGGGTATTCCGCTGCTGCTCATCCTGATCGACGAGCACGAGAATACCTTTGCCGACATTCACTCAGCCGCGCTCTCGACCGGCACACTGCTGCCGATAAACATCGGCAAGCTGAGCTGGGCTATCGGCCTGATTTGTACGCTGATTGCCTGGGGGGTTCCACTTGACCGCTACGAGAATTTCCTGCTGCTGATTGGGTCAGTGTTTGCGCCGTTGTTTGGCGTCGTGCTGATGGACTACTTCGTGCTTCGCCGTCGTGAGCCGTCTACCCGCAGTCTGGACGGGCGCGCGCTGGCCGCCTGGATCCTCGGTATTGCGACCTATCATCTGATAGCACAGTTTTACCCTAACCTGGGTGCGACGGTGCCGTCGCTGCTGATTGCGGCGCTGTTCTGCTGGTTGTTCAGCAAGCGTCGCTGAGGGAACTTAACGTTTGCAGCGCCGACTTTTGCGCATTGGCGACGTGATGGCGTGCGGCATTCTCTGCCGCATCACCGTCACGCGCCTTGATAGCCTGAAAGACCGCGTCTATCTCGCGCAGACTCTCGGGCAAGCGGTCTCGTTGCAGCAGTGAGGTGGCACGGAGCAGATTGACTCGCGAATGCAGCGTGGTCAGCGACTCCGTCACCAGCTCGTTGCCACAGTGCGCCAACATAATGCCATAAACCGCATTTTTGGCCTGTAGCACTGTGGCCCTGTCTTCACTAAGACTCACCTTGCGTAATTGCGCTATCGCAGCGGCTAACGCCAGGATGTCTGCTTCACTGGCCGACTGAGAAAATTCGCGGGCAATAAAGCCCTCGAGCAGGCCGCGCATGGCGTACAGATCGGCGGCCTCTTTTAACGACAGGCTGGCCACGATCGGGCCTTTGTGTGGCAGGATATTCACCAGTTTTTCGGCTTCGAGTTTTCGTAATGCTTCACGAATCGAGGTGCGACTGACCCCGAGCTTCTCACAAAGCTCGCGCTCGACAAGCCGTTCTCCCGGCGCAAAATGCCAGTTCACGATCGCCTGCCGTAATACATTTTCTACCTGAAAACGCAGCGTTTCGGCTCGCACCAGGCCAATTTCAGAAGACATCATGGAGTTCCAGTCCAACGCAACGCGTGCTTAACGCAGCGCCGAGTAGTCAGTCGGTGACAAGAAATGGTTTTCGATTCGCTCAACGATCGGCTGTTCTGCCTCGGTGGCGAGACGTTTAGCTAACCACTCCTGATCGGACTGGAAGGCGTTCCACTTCTGCTCACGCTCGGCCAGACTTTCCCATTGCAGCATGTAGGTCAGCGCATGGTTGCTTGTACCGACAACCGTGGTCCAGAAACCAATTTGTTTGATGCCGTATTTATCGAAAAATGCCAGCGTGATGTTTCTAAAACGGTCATGCAACGCCGGCAAGCGACCTGGCGCACAGTGGTAAATCCGCATCTCTACGATCATGTTTTTTCTCCTGAATGAGTGAGCCTGAGGTCGGCCCTTCGACCTCCTAATATATACACCAGGAAAGACCCGCTTTCGCTGCAAAATAGTGTCAAAGTGCGTTGGCAGCCAATATCTCTTGCCTCGATGTAGCGAAATACGGTTTATTTAAACCCTCGTTTTAATCACAGCGGCAATGACAATTAAGGAAATCAGCATGCGTATTCTGGTAGTGGGAGCCGGGGCAACGGGAGGATTTTTCGGCGGACGTCTGGCACAGGCAGGCAGAGACGTGACGTTTCTGGTGCGCGAGAAGCGTGGGGAGACGCTGAAAAAAAGCGGGCTGAACATTCATACCCCTCAGGGTATTACCTGCGTACAACCCAAGCTGGTGCTGGCCTCAGAGCTGAAAGACACCTTTGACGTGGTTATCCTGACGGTGAAAGGTTTTTCCCTTGAGGCGGTCATGGAGGAGTTCGCTCCGGCCGTCGGCGAGCAGACGCTGATTTTACCGGTGCTGAACGGCATGCATCATCTGGAAAAGATTCAGCAAAGATTCGGAAAGCATAGGGCAATCGGTGGACTTTGCAGAATCAACGCCACTCTGGATGCCGAAGGTCAGGTACACCAGATGACAGCGCTCGACGAGCTCATCTATGGCGAAGTTGACGGTGAACGTTCAGAACGCATTGTGAAGCTGGATGACCTATTACAAAACGCCGGGTTTACGGCGCGGCTATCGCGCCATATTGTCAGCGAGATGTGGGAAAAATGGCTGTTCCTGGCAAGCGTGGGCGGTATTACCTGCCTGATGCGCGGCAATATGGGGCAAGTCAGCCGTGCGGCGGGAGGACCGGCGTTTATTTCGGCGTTCGTCGAGGAGGTGGTCGCTATCGTGGTCGCAGGCGGTTACCGGGAACGCCCGCACGTTAAACTAAATACTATCAAAGAGTTGACTAATGAAAACTCGACACAGACGACCTCGATGTACCGCGATATGACTCAGGGTCTGCCGGTTGAGGCCGAACAAATCCTCGGTTCTCTGGTCTCGATCGCTGAAAAAGCCGGATTAAACACGCCACTGGTCAACGCCGCCTATACGCATATGTCGGTTTATCAGGAAAATATCAGGAAATAATCAACCGGGAGGGGAAGTGACGTGGAATACACGCCCCCTCGAAAAGGGGGCGTGTAAGAACGAAGAGATTAGGAGGTGAATTCTTCCTGCTCTGCCTCTTCTTCCTGCACGTGAACCACAGGCTGAACGACAACGGCAGGTTTAACCGCTTCGATTTCCAACTGCAGAACGCGACTGGTGCGATCCATTTCACGCTTCGCCAACTCAACGTTACCATTCAGCTTCTGGCCGTAAGAAGGGATCATCTCTTTAAGCTTGCTCTGCCATTCTGACGTCGCCACTTTGTCTTTAAAGACACGCTCCATCAGCTCAAGCATGATTGGCGCAGCGGTAGAAGCACCCGGTGAAGCGCCAAGCAGTGCGGCAATCGAGCCGTCCTGCGAGGTGACAACTTCAGTACCGAGGCGTAGTACACCGCCCTGCTTGCCATCTTTCTCGATAATCTGCACCCGTTGACCGGCAACCACGAGACGCCAGTCCTGTTTTTTGGCATCCGGGAAATACTCTTTCAGCGCAGCCAGACGCTGTTCTTCGGTCAGCATCACCTGATTAATCAGGTATTTGACCAGATCAAAGTTGTCGAGGCCAACGCGCACCATCGGGAAGATGTTGTGCAGGTTAACGGTGCCAAAGAGATCCCAGAGCGAGCCATTTTTCAGGAACTTGCTCGAGAAGGTGGCGAAAGGTCCGAACAGCAAGACTTTTTTGCCGTCGAGCACGCGGGTATCCAGGTGCGGCACCGACATTGGCGGTGCGCCCACGGACGCCTTGCCGTAAACCTTGGCCTGATGGCGTTTAACGATTTCTGGGTTATCGGTCACCAGGAACTCGCCGCCGACCGGGAAGCCGCCGTAGCGTGAAGCCTCTGGAATACCTGATTTTTGCAGCAGCGTCAGGGACGCACCACCGGCACCGATAAAGATAAAGCGGGTTGTTACGCTGTGTTCGCGGCCACCTTTCTTTGAGAAGGTCACGGTCCAGGTTTTATCCGCATTACGTTTAATGTTCTTAACTTCATGGCCGAGATTCAGGCTGAAGTTTGGTTTTTTACGCAGAGATTCAACCAACTGATGGGTGATTGCGCCAAAGTTGACGTCGGTGCCGCTTTCGATGCGGGTCGCCGCCACTTTCTCTTTAGGGTCGCGGCCTTCCAGCACCAGCGGGATCCATTTTTCGATCTGTGCGCGGTCTTCCGAGAATTCCATGCCGCGGAACAGCGTGCTGGTTTGCAGCGCCGCATGGCGTTTACGCAGGAATTCGACGTTTTTCTCGCCCCAGACGAAGCTCATGTGCGGCACGCTGGTGATGAACGAGCGGGGTTCACCGAGCACTTTCTTCTCGACCTGATAGGACCAGAACTGTCGAGAAATCTGGAAGGCCTCGTTAATCTCAACCGCCTTGGCGATTTCAACCGAACCGTCGGCTTTCTCAGGGGTATAGTTCATCTCGGCCAGCGCCGAGTGGCCTGTACCGGCGTTATTCCATCCGTTGGAACTTTCGTCAGCCACGCTGTCCAGTCGCTCATACATATTAATCGACCAGTCAGGCTCCAGTTCCTGGAGATACGTGCCTAAGGTCGCGCTCATAATTCCGCCACCGATCAGGACAACATCAACGATTTTATTTTCCGCCGCTGCCGCGTGTTTAGACAGCGCCATCAGGCCCATGCCTAGAGCACTGGATAGTCGATTTTTCATGATTCACTTCTCACTTTTAGCTAAAGCAGGTGAAAAACCCAACGTTCCTTGTGACCAAGGCGGCTTCGTCTCTTCTCAATACCGGGAGTATTCAAAAGCGGCCAGTGTTTTCCACACTAATCTAGTGGTTATTTTTAACAAAAAATACCAATCTACGTAACTAACATAACATTTTTGCCACTTACGCGATAATAAATTTAATAATTCAAATATTATGATAATGGCATAGTTATGGGAAAAAATTAACCAGTTATTCACGTAAAACGTTTCCGAAAACAGGACAAAAATCCGCAATAAGTTGAATTAAAAGACGAAATAAAAAAGGGGATTTTGGCGATTAAAATGTGAACATTAGTAAGAATTAAAAAAGTGCGGTGATTAAAAACCGCACAGAATGATTAAGCAACGGGGGACTGAATGCCCCAGTTGCAATTTACACCGATAAATCAAGCGTGAAGCATGTCTTTCTTGATAGCGTCAACCGCACGCAGAGAAAGTGCCACCATACTCAAGGTTGAGTTGACCGTGCCCGCAGACGCCATCGCGCCGCCCGAAGCGATAAACAAATTTCGGTGGTCATGGGTCCGCATCCAACCGTCTACGACCGAATCTTTCGGGTCATGGCCCATGATAGTGCCGCCCATAATGTGGTTGTTTGGGTTGAAATAAGGCGTGGACTCAATTTCTGTCGCGCCAAACAGCTCGGCAATCTGTTGCAGGTGTTGGCGAGAGCTTGGTTCAGCGCGGCGCACATAGTCACCCACGTCATAAGTAATATGCGGATACGGGATCCCCAGCCCATCTTTTTTGGTGGTGCTAAGGCGCAGGCGGTTATCCGGGTTGGCCAAAATATCGTGGTTCACATAGATATCCATACCGCAGGCCGCACGGCGGCGAATTTCTTCGTCCAGCTTTTTACCCACCAGCCCCATTTGTAGAGCCTTGACCCCCGCCTTATGGTTCTGTGAGGTGTTGTTCATGCCGATCTGAATAGCGGAACGATCGCGACGGAAATCACCGTCGCGGAAGTTGGTAATCGAGCTCATCTGCACGGAACCGCCGCCGGTCCAGATAGGTTCTGCCGCCTGGAAGCTCATCAAAATGCCCGGATGGTCCATCATATTGCGACCGACATGGCCCGAGCTGTTGGCAATGCCGTTCGGGTTACGATCGTTGGCAGCCAGCAGCAGCAGCTTGGGCGACTCGATACCATTGCCCGCCAGCACGAAGGTTTTGCCGGTCACACGGGTCGACTTCTTGTCCGGATCGTAGAAATTAACCGCCACAATCTCGTTGGAGGTGTTGGTTTCCATGCTGTAAACAACCGCATTAGAGATAATTTTAGCGCCATATTCTTCTGCTTTTACAATGGCATGGATACCGTTAAACATTGCGCCAATGGGGCATATCGGCATGCAGTTGTTGTTGCCGCAGCACTGAGGGCGTCCGTTGTAAGGGCGGCTGTTACGCGCCTGAGGGACCGGCGTATTTTCGTAACCCGCCTTGGCGACCACCTCGGTGAACCGGCGGTCAGCGGGTCCATAAGGCATCGGTTCCATCGGGAATGGCTGCTTACGCGGCGCAACGTATTTCAGCGTGGTGTCATTCGGCCCGTTGACCCCCATCGCCACCTCCGCGCGGTAGTAATAATCCTCTAGCTCGTCATAGGTCACCGCCCAGTCGCGGCCTACGCCATAGGTGCTGTACAACTGGAGGTCATGCGGCAGAAAACGCCAGGTCGAGGCGGCCCAGTGCCAGGTGGTACCGCCAACGCCGCGCACCACCCCCTGACGGTAGGCAGAGGCGTCTGGACCATCAACCTGCGGATACTCGTTGTAAGGGTGTAGCTGTGGATGAACCGCCCAAGGCGATGCCGGATAAGGCGTCGCATAATCAGACTCGGATTTATTCACCGGCGGCATATTACGCCAATTTTCAACGACCTGAGCACGCTCCCAACGCGGCCCTGCCTCTAGCACCAGTACCGATAATCCGGCCTGTGCCAATTCTTGCGCCACGAAACCACCGCAAATCCCGGCACCAATCACGACGACGTCTGCACTCAATTCATTAGACATTTTTAACCTCTAAAATTTTTGTAGGCGCCCTGCTGCGCGCGATAATCATTCGATACACGTCGCGCTTAGCGGCGTTTGCGGCGCAGACGCCACACGGCGAGCAGCACAACCAAAATCACGACAATCACACCACCCGCAAGGGTTGCTGGACCGGCCACGCGTGCAATGAGCGGCGTCGCTCCACCTTGACGAATAGTTTTCACGTCCTCTTCGGTCACGGACAGCTGCGGATTGCCATACTGCTTGAACAGATAATTACTTAGCGTCGCGACCTGCTTGTCACTAAGCGCCTGCACGTCCGAATACGGGCCGAATGCTGGCATCAGTACGGATTTCCCGTTGACCGTGCGCTGTACGCCAAACAGGATGGTCGATACCAGATTGTCCGGTGAGTCGCCGCCCAGCGTAGTGTTGTGCACCAGCGAAGGATAGAAACCGTCATGCGTGCCTTTACCGTCCGGCTGATGACAGCTGGAACAGCTGGCGTCGTACAGGGTTTGTCCCGAAGCCTCGGCAGAAAGGAACTTGGAGATCGGATGAATGCCTCGCGTCGCGGTGTCAGAGTTGGAACCGGTACCAAATTCCGACGCTGCTTGGGTCTGTGACGGGTCACGAACCGGAGGCAGGGTGCGCAGGTAAGCAATGATCGCTTTGATATCATCGTCATGCAGATATTGCAGGCTGTTGGTCACCGCTTCGGCCATAGGCCCGGCAGCCTGAGCCTTGCCGTTGACGTGCCCAGTTTGCAGGTACTGCGCCAGATCTTTATCGCTCCAGCCACCGAGGCCACTCACCGCATCGCTGGTCAGATTTGGCGCATGCCAGCTGCCCAGCATGGCACCGGTGTACAGTGCATTTCCGCCCTGAAGCGCCATCAGCGCATTGCGCGGGGTGTGGCATTCGCTACAGTGCTCGACGTTATCGACCAGGTATTTTCCGCGATTCCAGGTGGCATCCTCAGACTCCACAGGGGTAAACGGCTTGTTGTGCAGGAACAGCAGATTCCATCCCGCCATGGAGAAACGCAGGTTGAATGGGAAACTCAGCTTGGTCTGCTGCGGCTTTTCATCAATCGGTTTTACGCCATGCATAAAGTAGGCATAAAGCGCGTGGATATCGGCATCGGTCAAGCCAGCGTAGGACGGATAAGGCATCGCCGGGTAAAGATGACTCCCGTCTGCGCGAATCCCCTGACGCACGGCATCGGAAAATTGCTTTTCCGTATAGTTTCCAATACCGAACCCTTTTGAGGGCGTAATATTGGACGAATAAATGATCCCCATCGGCGAGTGAATCGCGTAACCACCCGCAAACACTTTCTTACTGCTGGGATCGGTATGGCAGGCCGCGCAGTCGGCGGCAATCGCCAAATATTGACCACGAGCGATGAGGTCAGCGCCGGTCTGGTGGTCGGAAGGCGCGGCCAACGGCAGACTTTCTGCGGCGTGCGACACCGCAGACCCCATTAGGGCCGCTGCGGCAATGCCCGCAAAATAGAAGGCTCGCCTGAACGGCATTTTTCGGGTTAGTGAGTAATTTGTTGGCAAGGACCTGCTCTCCATAATCTTTTCATTTTATAAATACGCGCGCTGAATTTTGGCCATAGAAAGCCGCGGGCTTTTTCCGGGAGAAAAAACCTTCAGACGTGAAAATGACGTTTATCGTTATCTCGTGCTGCCGGAGAATGAACGCCGGTCAAACAAACCTGCTCAGGCTAGCGCCTGGGGTTTTAGAACGTCAGCAGTCGATCAACCGGAGGCGGATTCGCCACCCAATAGTCAGGGCCGTTGTGAGCATAGGTCGGAATAACCATGCCATCGCGGGGGATCTGATACATTAGCGCCTGCTGATAACCATAGACCGTAGCGTGATATCCGGGCTCGATAACCCCGCTGTACCAGGCCTTGATAATTGTCATCATAGGATCATGCAAAGGCTGTTGTTTTAATTTTTCGTCCAGCGTTTCCACATCGGGAATATTATTTTGCTTCACGAATTCACTGAGCTGTTTTACCTCACCGGCGAATTGGGTATTTTTCTGGCAAAGTGCGGAATAAAGACGCTCGCCCAGCTGAATATCCAGACTATTATGTCCTGTGAGTAAACGCGACAGACGAATAAAGCCATCGAAATCGGCAGAATCGTTATTTGAGTTGGCCGCTAATGCCGGGGTGGAGGTTAATCCGCCGGAGACTAAAGCAAAGCTGGCGATTAATGTGCCGGAACGGGAAATTAAATTTCGTCGTGAACGACCGTTGCTGCTCAGTTCAGAGTTATCCTCTGAATTATTGTTTTTTTTCACATTGTTCCCTAAAGCAAAACCCTGTTTGCATGACATTGAATAGGAAAAAATTAAACGCACGATGGGTGTGTGGGTTGATGCAGAACGCATGCCCGGATTCATCATAGGGGGATTTGTGATGGGAGTCACAGTTATCGGCTCATTATTACGGCGTTAAATGTAACAAAATCATGATTATATGTAACAAACTTCATTGAATTGTTTAAACAAATTCATAACAATAATTTTACATACATTATTTAT
>NZ_MRWE01000050.1 GCF_002093665.1 Rouxiella badensis
CGTATATTACGCTTTCCTCATTTGATGTCAACCGTTTATTTTCGCGGTCATCATCATTTTTAATTCTTTCCGACTTGTTCACACCGCGTTGCTGCTGCGTTGTTCCCTGTCGATGGAGCGGCATTATAGGGAGTTTCTGAGGAGCCGCAACCCCTAATTTCAATAAAAAATACTGTTCGCTGCAATACACAGCAAAAGCGGGGTTTATACCGATTTACACACAAAGTTATCCACAATGTTCATCGAAACTCAAAATTGACGCGCATCGCGCAATCGTTTTCGCTACAATATCGCGCGTCTGAATTAACCGACACTATCTGCAATAATGATGCTTACAGCTTCTGTGGAACCTTATCTGAATCCAATCCTGCGTTTTTCTTCTATATATAGAGGGAAACAAGCATTGAATTCACGTAACGCTCTCTATTGCGACTCCAAAGCCAAGGGATAAACCACCATGCAACAACGTCGTCCAATCCGCCGCGCACTGCTCAGTGTTTCTGACAAAGCCGGTATCGTAGAATTCGCCCAAGCCCTCTCTCAACGTGGAGTGGATTTGCTTTCCACTGGTGGCACAGCCCGCCTGCTGGCCGACGCGGGTTTGCCAGTGACAGAAGTCTCTGACTACACCGGCTTCCCGGAAATGATGGATGGACGTGTTAAAACTCTGCACCCGAAAGTGCACGGTGGCATCCTGGGTCGTCGCGGTAAAGATGACGAGATCATGGGTCAGCACGCTATCGCGCCGATCGATATGGTTGTCGTTAACCTGTATCCGTTTGCAGCTACCGTGTCTCGTCCGGACTGCTCACTGGAAGACGCCGTTGAAAACATCGATATCGGCGGCCCGACCATGGTGCGCTCTGCGGCCAAGAACCACAACGACGTTGCTATCGTGGTTAAGAGCAGCGACTACACCTCTATTATTGAAGAGATGGATGCCAACGAAGGTTCACTCCTGCTGGCCACCCGTTTCAACCTGGCTATCAAAGCCTTCGAACACACCGCTGCCTACGACGGCATGATTGCCAACTACTTCGGTACCATGGTCCCTGCATACCACGGCGACACCGAGTCTCCTTCTGGCCAGTTCCCACGTACCCTTAATCTGAGCTACATCAAGAAGCAGGATATGCGTTACGGCGAGAACAGCCACCAGCAGGCCGCATTCTATATAGAAGAAGGGGTTTGTGAGGCATCGGTAGCAACCTCTACACAGCTGCAGGGCAAAGCCCTCTCTTATAACAACATTGCCGATACCGATGCGGCACTGGAATGTGTTAAAGAGTTCGATGAACCAGCCTGCGTTATCGTCAAGCACGCGAACCCTTGCGGCGTTGCCGTGGGTGGCAACGTTCTCGAAGCCTACGAGCGTGCCTACAAGACTGACCCGACCTCGGCTTTCGGCGGCATCATCGCCTTCAACCGCGAGCTGGATGCGACGACTGCTAAGGCCATCATCAGCCGTCAGTTCGTTGAAGTGATCATCGCCCCTTCCGTGAGCGAAGAAGCGCTGGCGCTGACTGCGACCAAACAAAACGTTCGCGTATTGGTCTGCGGCGAATGGAAAGGACGTCAAACAGCGCTGGACTTCAAGCGCGTTAACGGTGGCCTGTTGGTTCAGGACCGCGATCTCGGTATGGTCGACGTAGCCGACTTACGCGTCGTCACGACCCGTCAGCCGAGCGAGCAAGAGCTGAAAGATGCCTTGTTCTGCTGGAAGGTGGCGAAGTTTGTTAAATCTAACGCTATCGTTTATGCACGCGATAAAATGACCATCGGTATCGGCGCAGGCCAGATGAGCCGCGTTTACTCTGCCAAAATCGCCGGGATCAAAGCTGCCGACGAAGGTCTGGAAGTTGCCGGTTCTGTCATGGCCTCTGATGCGTTCTTCCCGTTCCGCGACGGTATCGATGCAGCCGCTGCGGTTGGCATCACCTGCGTTATCCAACCCGGCGGTTCCATGCGTGATAATGAAGTGATTGAAGCCGCTAACGAACATGGCATCGCCATGGTGTTCACCGGTATGCGTCACTTCCGCCACTAATTTTGGAGTTCTGAATGAATATTTTAATTATCGGTAACGGCGGACGTGAACACGCGCTGGCATGGAAAGCGTCCCAGTCACCTCTGGCAGACAAAATCTACGTTGCCCCAGGTAACGCCGGGACTGCGCTTGAACCCTTGCTGGAAAACGTCAACATCGCCGCGACCGACGTTGCGGGTCTGCTGGCGTTTGCCCAAAGCCACGATATTGGCCTGACGATTGTCGGACCAGAAGCCCCGCTGGTTATCGGCGTGGTTGACGCGTTTCGCGCTGCCGGCCTGAAAATCTTTGGCCCAACTCAGGCAGCCGCACAGCTCGAAGGTTCTAAAGCGTTTACCAAGGATTTCCTGGCACGTCATGCTATCCCAAGCGCCGACTACCAGAACTTTACCGAAATTGAACCGGCCCTCGCCTATCTGCGCAGCAAAGGCGCGCCGATAGTTATCAAAGCCGACGGTCTGGCGGCAGGTAAAGGCGTTATCGTGGCGATGACGCTGGAAGAAGCTGAAGCTGCGGTTCACGACATGCTAGCAGGCAACGCCTTTGGCGACGCCGGTCACCGCATCGTTATCGAAGAGTTCCTCGATGGCGAAGAGGCGAGCTTCATCGTGATGGTTGACGGTGAAAACGTGGTGCCGATGGCGACCAGCCAGGACCACAAGCGCGTTGGCGATGCAGATACCGGTCCTAACACCGGCGGTATGGGTGCCTATTCACCCGCACCGGTCGTCACCGATGAAATCCACCAGCGCGTAATGGACCAGGTTATTTGGCCAACCGTGCGTGGCATGGCGTCTGAAGGCAACGTCTACACCGGTTTCCTGTATGCCGGTTTGATGATCTCCGCCGACGGTCAGCCGAAGGTTATCGAGTTCAACTGCCGCTTTGGCGACCCTGAAACTCAGCCTATTATGCTGCGCCTGCGCTCTGACCTGGTTGAGCTGTGCCTGGCCGGTGCGGAAGGTCGTCTGAACGAAGTGACCTCCGAATGGGACCCGCGCCCTTCTCTGGGTGTGGTACTGGCAGCGGGCGGTTACCCGGGCGATTACACCAACGGCGAAGTGATCCTTGGCTTGCCGCTGGAAGAAGCACCGGATGGCAAAGTGTTCCACGCCGGTACCCGCCTGCATGACGAACGCGTTGTGACCAACGGCGGCCGCGTACTCTGCGTGACGGCGTTAGGAAAAACGGTGGCAGACGCTCAGAAACGTGCGTATCAGCTGGCGCAGGACATCAAGTGGGAAGGCAGCTTCTGCCGTAAAGACATCGGCTATCGTGCGATTGCCCGCGAGCAGGGTCAGTAATCCCGGCTCTATAATAGAAAAAGCCCGCGCAATGCGGGCTTTTTACTGTCTGGAAACCGCCGAAGGCTAGTTTAACTGGCCCTGTTTCGGTTCCCAGAGACAGAAATCTTCGTTTGCCACCAGCAGCAGTTCATTGCCCTCCGGGGCGGTCAGCCAGGCAAGTCCCAGCTTGTCGTCGGCCTTGGCGGCGCGCTTCGCTAGCCAGACCTGCGAGCGAATATTCAGGCTAAGCGTCACGGGCTCACCTGCGCAGGTGGTAATCACGCCCTGTCGCCAACGTCCCTGCACTAGCTGTACGTTCCCGGCGCGCAGCGTCTTACTCAAATTCAGGACCTTGTCTGCCTGATATTTGTAGCGCTCGATATCGTCCGCCGAGAGTTTTTCTTTGGCGTCGGCCAGCTGTCGTTGCATAAAGCTGACGTTACCTTCCTGATCGAAACGCAGCGTCACGCCGAGGTCTTTGGCGGCGGCATGGCTTTCTTTAATCAGATGCAACTCACCGTCGACGTATTCATAGCGGGTTATCACGGTGTCTTTACCGTAATAGGGACTGTAAACGTTGATGAGGGTTTGTGGACGATGTTCACTGTCGTCCTCACGCCACAGTCGGTTAATGCCCTGATCGGCTATGTAGCCACTGGCGCTAAAAAGAGGGGTATCCTGGTGGGAACTGCATCCGACCAGACTGAAGGCCAATGTGACGGCCATCAGTCCGGTGGTGATAAACGAAAGGGACCAGCGTGGCCCCTCGTTTATTCTTTTCACTGCAAGCAATTACTTAACAGCTTCTTTCAAAGCTTTGCCTGAAACGAACGCAGGAACGGTAGCAGCAGCGATTTTGATTTCTTTGCCTGTCTGCGGGTTACGACCCGTGCGCTCGTTACGTTGATTGACTTTAAAAGTCCCGAAACCAACCAATTGTACTGCTTCACCCTCTTTCAGAGACTCGGTAATTGCAGACAGAGTAGATTCAAGAGCCAGTTTAGCTTGAGTTTTAGAAAGATCAGCCTTGTCAGCAATTACATCAATCAGTTGAGTCTTGTTCATAAGTTATCCTTTACAGTGTGTTTATCGTTTGCAAAGCATCGAGTGCGACGGATATGCCGATTGACAGCACCCTCCTGCATACACGCACCGATAGCCACTTTTTATTACGCACCCCAAATGTAGACCAGACAGGGTACGGATGTGAAGCCTTGAGATACGACAAATAAGGCGTTAAATCACGTTTTCTTGCCTTATTGCGTTAAATTTATCCCAATGTTACTCACAGCGGCTTCACGCAGGTCAGAACGTAACCCTTTTATCAATTCGATGTCACGTTCTTCACAGTCAGCCAACAGGCGGAAAATCTCCCATTGGATGTCCCATTCTTCTTCAACAGCCGGTATCACTTTCAGCTCTTCATCGGTCATTTCTTTGCCAGCCAGAGTCATCTCGAGCATGGCAACGGTGCGGATGGATGTTTCGCTGATTGCGATAGCGTGAACTAATGTTTCACCGCTCAAACGCGAGTGAATAAGCTCACCTAACGCGATACAGGCATCAATAGCCGGATAAACGCCGTAAATATCGTAATCGTCTGAAGAAGGGATAGCCTCCTCCAGCTTCTCAAGCTGCGAGTCAAAGTTAACCTTTGCATCTTTAATTACAAGCGTTTCCCACACCAGATCCAGAATTTTGCGATAAATCTGGGGCTCACCAAAGCCGGTTTGCAGGCAAAACGTCTGATAGTTAGGGTACATACGCTCGCAAAGGCTTGCCATAAACGTCAGATGTTGCCAGCTTTCCAGCTTTTCTAGACGTAAATGAATCGGGTTACGTAACATGTTTTTTTCTCGTTAACTTTTCTGGGCGGGAGTTTACCTGAAAACCTGACCGCCTCCTATGCCTTGATTCTTAAACCATGCCGCTCAGACGCTGCCAGCGCTGAAAAGCAGGCCGATTTGATGCCACCGCATCTGCCCAGCGAGTGGGCTCTGGAAGACGATATCCTCGGGTGCATTGTTCAACCCAATATAACGATGACGCCAGGCTGATACCGTTACCCGGAGAAATGAACAGTGGATTGCAGCGAAGCTTACTGCGCCATACCCATCCAAGCTGCTCATCTTTGTCCCACAGGGCCTGCGTCGAGCCTGCCGCTTCAGCTAACGGCAAAAAATGCCCGCAAAGACGGCTTTTCGCCACGCCGATGGTGGGCACATCAATCATCAGACCGAAATGGCTGGCGACCCCTAAACGTCTGGGATGCGCAATGCCCTGACCGTCAACCATCAGCAGGTCCGGGCGGTGTTGCAGCCGCTGCCAGACTTCGATGAGCGCCGGGCATTCACGGAATGAAAGAAAACCGGGGATATAGGGAATTTGCGTAGGAATGCGGGCTATCTGGTATTCCACCAGCTCCAGCGAGGGATACCGCAGCACCGCCACGGCGGCGCGGGTAATCTCACCGCCCTGCTCGAACCCGATGTCGGCACCAGCAATATAAACCGGGCACAGTGGCGAAGCAGGGTCTTCGAGCACGATGTGTTGTGCCTTAATCAGCTGCTCTTCGCGCATTGCGCCGGTATCTATCATGCGATCCCTTGCTTATTAGTCGTGGTATTGACGCGACAGGCTGTGGACGGCCTCAACGAAGGCGCCTGCATTCTCAGGCGGAACGTCCTGATGGATGCCGTGGCCCAGGTTAAAGACGTGGCCGTTGCCGTGACCGTAGCTGGACAAGATAGTTGCGACCTCTTGTTCGATGCGAGCAGGAGACGCATAAAGCATAGACGGGTCCATGTTGCCCTGCAGCGCGACTTTATCACCCACGCGACGGCGAGCTTCGCCGATGTCGGTGGTCCAGTCGAGACCCAGCGCGTCACAGCCGGTCGCCGCAATGGCTTCAAGCCACTGACCGCCACCCTTGGTGAATAGCGTTACCGGCACACGACGACCGTCGTTTTCACGGATCAGGCCATCAACAATCTTGTGCATATAGTTGAGGGAGAACTCAATGTAGTCACGACCTGTCAGCACGCCGCCCCAGGAGTCAAACACCATCACAGACTGTGCACCGGCTTTGATCTGCGCATTCAGATACAGAATGACGCTGTCGGCCAGCTTATCAAGCAGCAGATGCAGGGTAGCTGGCTCGGCATACATCATCTTCTTGATCTTGGTAAACGCCTTGCTGCTGCCGCCTTCAACCATATAGGTTGCCAGCGTCCACGGGCTGCCAGAGAAGCCAATCAGCGGCACTTCGCCCTTAAGGTTTTTACGAATGGTGCGCACCGCGTTCATCACGTAGCCCAACTCCTGCTCGGGATCGGGAATAGGCAGCTTGGCAACGTCGGCGTGGCAGGTCAGAGGAGAAGAGAAACGTGGCCCCTCACCCGCTTCAAAATACAGGCCAAGGCCCATAGCGTCCGGAATGGTCAGAATATCAGAGAACAGGATCGCCGCATCCAGCGGATAGCGGCGCAAAGGCTGCAGAGTGACCTCACAGGCCAGTTCGGCATTTTTACACAGCGACATGAAGTCACCCGCCTGTGCACGTGTCGCTTTATATTCTGGCAAATAGCGGCCAGCCTGACGCATCATCCACACCGGCGTGATATCTACTGGCTGGCGTAACAGTGCGCGCAGGTAGCGATCGTTTTTTAACTCGTTCATTCTTGGCAAGATCCTTAAATATTCTGCTGATCTTCTTGGGTACAGCGAACCCGGGTGGGCAACCGACTCTACGTAATAAGAGCCAGGTGCCTAAAAATAAGGCGGACATTGTAGCACGTCGGGCCTAAGATTCTTCCTCTGCGCGGCACAGAACCACAGTATCTTCAATCAGGCGACGTGCGATAGTCCCGACTGCAGGCAACAGCGGCAGGGCATCATGGCGATACCAACCCGCATTGAGCAGCTCTTTGGGATCATGACGTATTTCACCGCTGTCGTAATCGGCCATAAATGCCATCATTAAAGAATTTGGGAACGGCCACGGCTGCGAGCTCACGTAGCGAATGTTTTTGACGCGAATATTGCTCTCTTCCATCACTTCACGCGCCACGGTCTCTTCAAGCGTCTCGCCGACTTCGGCAAAACCGGCCAACACGGTGTGTACACCGCCGCGATGACGCACGTGCTGGGCAAGCAGGATCTCGTTGCCACGGCGAATAGCCACTATCATGCACGGGGCTATCTGCGGGTAATAGCGCTCTTTGCAGTGACCACACAGCGCGGCCCATTCAGTTTTACTGACGTGCATTTCATGGCCGCAGTAGCCGCAAAACTTGTGGGACCGATAGAACTCCGACAGCTGAACGCCACGGCCTACCAGTTGGAACAGTCCGCGATCGCTATCCAATAGCTGCCGCGCCGACTGCATGCCGTCTTTCATCGACTTGCGGATCAACCAGACCGGCTCGCCCTGCCATTCTCCGATCTGTCGCCCAATATCTCCTGTAAAGGAAAAATCCTTTGCGGATCCGTTAGGTAAGGATCCTTCTGGAAGCCACAATTTACCTTCAAGGCTGACTACCCACCAGCCACGCTGCTGTTCTGTGATTTGGATTTCCATATTGTTGTTGCATAACCTCGAGGACACTGACAATCTGGGAAGCAAAGTTACATATAAGTAATCTTTAACCTTTGGACATTTTTTTACCTTACTCACGGAGTCAACCATGCTAAATCGTCTGGAAAGATTGACCCAACGCGTTGGTGGCAGCAATGAGTTAATCGATCAATGGCTGCACGCACGCAAAGAACTTTTGGTTTCTTACTGCACTCTCGTGGGCCTAAAACCTAATAAAGAGAAACACACGCCGCTGAATGAGAAAGCATTCGACAACTTCTGCCAGAATCTGGTGGACTATCTTTCAGCAGGACATTTCCATCTTTATCACAGGATAGTTGAAGAAGCCGATGGCACCCAAGAGACTCTTTTTGTGGCAGCGGCAAAAATCTATCCTGCCCTAGAGGCCAATACCGAGGCTATCATGGCATTCCATGACAGTTATACTGAAACCGATTTCAACGATGATAACGTTTTCGAATTTAACTACGCGTTATCGGATATCGGCGAAGCGTTGGACGCCCGTTTTGATCTTGAAGATCAACTTATTACGCTAGCCTTCGACAATAAAATCGCGGCTTTGCCAACTGTTGCAAACGATGCAGCGATTGTTCGACCGGCTTAACAGTTTTGCCTAAAAACCCTGCAAAGGGTTGTGTTTTATAATCAGCCTCGTATATTGAGGTTTCTTAAACGGCCTGAAAGTGCAGGCCAATTCTTGTCGGAGTGCCTAGCGCAGACCTCTCTATACTGAGATTTGCCAGGCTGAGACCGTTAATTCGGGATCCGCGGAACCTGATCGGGTTAGTACCCGCGAAGGGAACAAGAGTAATTTATTGCGTTTGGACTTTGCGCTGCTTCCTGATTCAGGAATTACCACGCCGCAAGAATCAAATACAACGCCTTACTTCCGCTGTAAACCTCCTGACAAGCAATTTTCCCTTTCGCGATAAACGAGGAATTTGCTATGTCGAACACCCCAGAACTTCAGAATGAACCGGTAAAAAAAACCAGTAATCGTCGCCAGCAGCGTGCCGAAGCCCAGGCTTTTATCGACAGCCTGCAAGGCGTTGCCTTCCCAAATTCAAAACGTATTTATCTGCAGGGTAGCCGCGCCGATATTCAGGTGCCAATGCGTGAGATCCAGCTCAGCCCGACGATGATCGGCGGTACCAAAGACGCTCCAAAGTTTGAAGACAATGAAGCGATCCCGGTTTATGACACTGCCGGACCTTACGGCGATCCTCAATCCAACATCGATGTGCATCGCGGCCTGGACAAGATCCGCGCCAGCTGGATTGAGGCGCGTCAGGATACCGAAGAGCTGCCGCAGGTAAGCTCCGGTTTTACCCAGCAACGCATGGCCGACGAAGGCCTGGATCATCTGCGTTTCGAGCATCTCCCGCGCCCGCGCAAAGCGAAAGCGGGGAAAACGGTCACTCAGCTGCACTACGCACGTCAGGGCATTATCACCCCGGAAATGGAATACATCGCCCTGCGTGAAAACATGGGGCGTGAGCGTATTCGCGGTGAAGTGCTGCTGCAACAGCATCCGGGAGAAAGCTTTGGCGCCCACCTGCCGGAAAACATCACGCCAGAGTTTGTCCGTGCCGAAGTTGCGGCCGGTCGCGCGATTATCCCCGCCAACATCAACCATCCTGAATCAGAGCCGATGATCATTGGCCGTAATTTCCTGGTCAAGGTCAACGCCAACATCGGGAACTCGGCGGTCACCTCGTCTATCGAAGAAGAAGTCGAGAAACTGGTGTGGTCGACCCGTTGGGGTGCGGATACGGTGATGGACCTGTCAACCGGCCGCTACATCCACGAAACCCGTGAATGGATTATGCGTAACAGCCCGGTTCCTATTGGCACCGTGCCAATCTATCAGGCGCTGGAGAAGGTTAACGGCGTCGCCGAAGATCTAAACTGGGAGATGTTCCGCGATACCTTGCTGGAACAGGCAGAACAGGGTGTTGATTACTTTACTATTCACGCTGGCGTGCTGCTGCGCTATGTGCCAATGACCGCTAAACGCCTGACCGGTATCGTGTCACGCGGTGGCTCCATCATGGCGAAATGGTGTCTGTCGCACCATAAAGAGAGTTTCCTTTATCTGCACTTCCGTGAAATTTGTGAAATCTGCGCTGCCTACGATGTCTCGCTGTCGCTGGGTGATGGCCTGCGTCCGGGGTCGATTCAGGACGCCAATGACGAAGCGCAGTTTGCTGAGCTGCAAACGCTGGGCGAGCTTACCAAGATTGCCTGGGAGTATGACGTGCAGGTGATGATCGAAGGTCCGGGCCACGTACCGATGCAGATGATCCGCCGCAACATGACCGAAGAGCTGGAAAAGTGCCACGAGGCACCGTTCTATACTCTCGGCCCGCTCACCACCGATATTGCACCGGGTTATGATCACTTCACCTCAGGCATTGGCGCCGCGATGATCGGCTGGTTTGGTTGCGCAATGCTGTGCTACGTCACGCCGAAAGAACACCTTGGCCTGCCGAACAAAGAGGACGTTAAACAGGGCTTGATTACCTACAAAATCGCCGCACACGCTGCCGATCTGGCCAAAGGCCATCCGGGCGCGCAGATCCGCGATAACGCGATGTCGAAGGCACGCTTCGAATTCCGCTGGGAAGATCAGTTCAATCTGGCGCTCGATCCCGCAACGGCCCGCGCCTATCACGACGAAACGCTGCCACAGGAGTCGGGTAAGGTCGCCCATTTCTGCTCGATGTGTGGTCCAAAATTCTGCTCGATGAAAATCACTCAGGAAGTTCGCGACTACGCCGCTGCGCTGGAAGCCAAAGCTATCCCGATTGATATCGTCGAGTCAGGCATGACACAGATGTCGGAAGCCTTCCGCGAGCGCGGTGGCGAACTGTACCATCCGGCAGACAACATTGAAGAAGGAGTCGGTAAATGAATATCCCATCCACCCCGTTCCCTGAGGTGCCTTATTACCTCGGGCTTTATCCGGTGGTAGACAGCGTCGAGTGGATACGCCGCCTGCTAGAGGCGGGCGTCAAAACATTACAGCTGCGGATAAAAGACCTGCCCGACGACGAGGTTGAGCCGGCGATTATCGAGGCCATCAGGCTGGGTCGCGAGCACAACGCCCGGTTGTTTATTAACGACTACTGGCGTCTGGCGGTTAAGCATCAGGCCTACGGTATTCACCTCGGTCAAGAGGATTTGGATACCACCGACCTGCTGGCTATTCACCGTGCCGGCCTGCGCCTGGGCGTATCGACACACGATGACACCGAGCTGGCGCGCGCCGCGAGCGTCCGTCCGTCATATATCGCCCTCGGCCACGTGTTTCCGACGCAGACCAAAGACATGCCGTCTGCGCCGCAGGGTTTGCAGGAATTGACGCGTCATATCAAGCAGTTGGACGGTAAGTTTCCGACAGTCGCTATTGGTGGAATTAGTCTGGACCGCGTACAGCCGGTGATGGAGTGCGGCGTCGGCAGCGTGGCGGTGGTCAGCGCTATCACCCAAGCGCCGGACTGGCGCGCGGCGACGGCGGAATTAATCAAACTCTGCCCTTATCGGGACGACAACCATGCTCAACGATAATGAATTCATGCGCTACAGCCGACAGCTGCTGCTGGAAGATATTGGCATGGAGGGGCAGGAAAAAATCCGTGCCTCGACGGTGCTGATTGTCGGCCTCGGTGGCCTGGGTTCACCGGCGGCGCTGTATCTGGCTGCCGCTGGCGTCGGCACTCTGTTTCTGGCGGATGACGATACGCTGCACGTCTCCAATCTCCAGCGACAAATTCTTTATCGCACTGCGGATACTGACGGCCACAAAGCGAAAATTGCCCAGCGGGAGTTGGGCAAACTCAACCCGCTGTGTCACACCGAAATACTGACCGAGCGGCTGGATGCTGGCAATTTGCAGGCGATTATCGCACGCGCGGACCTGGTGCTGGACTGTAGCGACAACATGGAGACCCGCCATGCGGTTAACCAGGCCTGCATCGAAGCAGGTAAACCGCTGATCAGCGGCAGCGCGGTAGGCTTTAGCGGCCAACTGCTGGTCATCGAAGCGCCCTATTCCCACGGCTGCTATCGCTGCCTGTATCCTGATTTAGAAACACCGACCCGCAACTGCCGCACTGCGGGCGTACTGGGGCCGGTGGTCGGCGTAATAGGGACATTGCAGGCACTGGAAGCTATCAAGATGTTGGCCGGCGCCACCAGCTCGTTAACCGGAAAACTGCGCTTATTCGACGGCAAGCAGCAAAGCTGGCGTACGCTCCAGCTTGCCCGCTCGGCGGACTGCCCGGTATGCGGAGGCACGCGATGAAAGTCATCGTTAATGACGAAGATTATCGCTTTGATGCCCCGCTTACCGTCGATGCCCTGCTGTCTTTCCTTGAACACCCCCTTTCTGGCAGTGCACTTGCCGTTAATCAGGTCATCGTTCCACGCCCGCAGTGGGCGGAACTCGTTCTGAAAGACGGCGACAACGTCGTTGTATTTCAAGCCATTGCCGGAGGATGAGCCATGCTAAAAATTGCTAATACGACTTTCACTTCCCGACTGTTTACTGGAACGGGTAAATTCTCCAGCGCGTCGGTTATGCAGCAGGCGATTGTTGCCTCCGGCACGCAGTTGGTGACGATGGCCATGAAACGCGTTGACCTCAAGCGCGGCGGCGACGATATTTTACGCCCGCTTCAAGAGCTAGGCCTGCACCTGTTGCCCAATACTTCGGGCGCGAAAACGGCCGAAGAGGCGGTATTTGCCGCCCAGTTGGCCCGCGAGGCGTTGGGGACATGCTGGATTAAACTCGAGATCCACCCCGACCTCAAATATTTGCTGCCCGATGCGGTAGAAACCCTTAAGGCCGCCGAAATACTGGTCAAACAGGGCTTCGTGGTACTGCCGTATTGCAGCGCCGACCCGGTGCTGTGTAAACGCCTCGAAGAGGTCGGCTGTGCGGCGGTGATGCCTCTTGGCGCACCGATTGGTTCCAATCAGGGGCTGCAAACGCGTGAGTTCCTGCGCATTATTATTGAACAGACCAAGGTGCCGGTAGTAGTGGATGCCGGTATCGGTGCGCCAAGCCAGGCGGCCGAGGCGCTTGAACTGGGTGCCGATGCCGTGCTGGTCAATACCGCCATTGCGGTTGCTGGCAACCCGGTGGCGATGGCGACGGCGTTCAGGCTCGCCGTCGAGGCGGGGCAGTTAGCAAAGGAGAGCGGTCTGGGCGGTAAATCGGCGCGCGCTAATCCTTCCAGCCCGCTGACGCAGTTTCTGGAGAACGTCGGACCATGAAAGACTATCAAGGCACGGGCTTTCAGCAGCATTGGCAAACGCTAGACTGGGACGACATCTCTCTACGCATTAACAGCAAAACAGCGGCCGACGTTGAGCGCGCCCTCAACGCCCCGCGCGTCAGCCGTGAAGATTTTATGGCGCTTATCTCCCCGGCAGCCATTAACTACCTCGAGCCTATGGCGCAGAAGGCACAGCAGTTAACGCGTCAGCGCTTCGGCAATACGGTGAGCTTTTTTGCCCCGCTCTATCTCTCCAACCTCTGCGCGAACGAATGCACCTACTGTGGTTTCTCGATGAGCAACAAGATCAAGCGCAAAACGCTGGACGAGATTGAGATAGAGAAAGAGTGCGAGGCGCTGAATGCGCTTGGCTTCAAGCATTTGCTGCTGGTCACCGGTGAGCACAAAACCAAGGTCGGGATGCCCTATTTTCGCCGCCATTTTCCGGCCATCCGTGGTCATTTTAGTTCGCTGATGATTGAGGTGCAGCCGCTGGAGCAGGACGAATACGCCGAGCTGAAAACGTTGGGTCTCGACGGCGTACTGGTGTATCAGGAAACCTATCATGCCCCCACCTACGCGTTGCATCACCTGCGTGGACAGAAGCAGGATTTCTTCTGGCGGCTGGAGACGCCTGACCGGCTCGGGCGTGCGGGAATCGACAAGATTGGCCTGGGGGCGCTGTTTGGGCTCTCGAACAACTGGCGGACCGACAGCTACATGGTGGCCGAACACCTGTTCTATTTGCAGCAGACGTATTGGCAGAGCCGCTATTCGGTGGCGTTTCCGCGTTTACGCCCCTGTGCCGGTGGCATTGAGCCAGCGTCAATACTGGATGAGCGGCAGTTGGTGCAGCTGATTTGTGCCTTCAGGCTGTTTGCGCCTGACGTCGAGCTTTCACTGTCGACTCGTGAATCCCCCTATTTCCGCGACCACGTTATTCCGGTAGCGATCACCACCGTCAGCGCGGGTTCTAAAACCCAGCCCGGCGGTTATGCCGAAGATGATAAACCCGAGCTGGAACAGTTCGAGCCGCACGACAATCGACCACCAGCACGCGTCGCCGAGGCGCTCACGCAGGCAGGTTTACAGCCGGTATGGAAGGACTGGGATCAGCATCTAGGAAGAAGTCTTTAATCAGCAGATATTAGGTAATGCTTTATCCAATAGAATTCAAATTGCAGGCAGGCGGCAAGCGAGCCGAGTCCCGATGAGCTGACACAGGTCAGTGATTCGGGCGAGTGAGCGCAGGTAACGCATCTGCGGTTTGAAAGATGAAGGATAAATGAAGGGCAAAAAAAAACCGCTCAATAAAGAGCGGTTTTTATTTTGGTCACCCGGAAGAATTAATCTTCGCTGCTACCAAAACCAGCGTTCAGCAGCTCGGCCAGGTTTGCCGTTGCTTCGTCCGCGCTAACTTGCGGTACAACTGGCACTTCGCCCAGAGCTTTACGGCGTGCACGTTCCTGGTGATAAGCGTAACCGGTACCGGCTGGGATCAGACGGCCCACGATGACGTTCTCTTTCAGGCCGCGCAGTTCATCACGTTTACCTGCAACAGCAGCTTCGGTAAGAACGCGCGTCGTTTCCTGGAACGATGCCGCGGAGATGAAGGACTCGGTCGCCAAGGATGCCTTGGTGATACCCAGCAGGTCACGGCTGTAAGTTGCCGCGATTTTGCCTTCAGCTTCCAGCTGACGGTTAGCGATTTTAACGCGAGACATTTCTGCCTGCTCGCCTTCCAGGAAGTCGGTGCCGCCCGCGCTAACGATGGTGCCTTTACGCAGCATCTGACGAACGATAACTTCGATGTGTTTATCGTTAATCTTAACGCCTTGCAGACGGTAAACTTCCTGCACTTCGTTGGTGATGTAACGGGTAACCGCATGAACACCACGCAGACGCAGAATGTCGTGCGGAGACTCTGGGCCGTCGGATACGACGTCACCACGTTCCACAACTTCACCCTCGAACACGTTCAGCTGACGCCATTTAGGGATCATTTCTTCGTAAGCATCGCTGCCATCCAACGGAGAAATTACCAGACGACGTTTGCCTTTGGTCTCTTTACCGAAGGAGATGATCCCGCTGATTTCAGCAAGGATTGCAGGCTCTTTCGGACGACGCGCTTCGAACAAGTCAGCAACGCGTGGCAAACCACCGGTGATGTCCTTGGTACCGCTGGATTCCTGAGGAATACGCGCCAAGGTGTCACCTGAGTGAATCTGAGTACCATCTTCCAGCTGTACAATCGCTTTACCTGGCAGGAAGTATTGAGCAGGCATATCAGTACCTGGAATCAATACGTCGTTGCCTTTGGCATCAACGATTTTCAGCGCTGGACGCAGGTCTTTACCACCGGTGCTACGCTCTGCCGAGTCCAGAACCACCAGAGAAGACAAACCGGTAAGGTCGTCTGTCTGACGGGTAATGGTCAGGGTATCAACCATATCGGTAAAGCGAATGAAACCACTCACTTCACTGATGACTGGCATGGTGTGCGGATCCCAGTTAGCCACGGTTTCGCCGCCGTTAACTGCCTGACCGTCACCTTTACCCATTACGGAGCCGTAAGGCACTTTATAGCTTTCTTTGGTACGACCGAATTCGTCGATCAATTTCAGCTCGGTGTTACGAGAAGTGATAACCAGTTTGCCGTTAGCATTAGTAACGTGCTTGTGGTTGCTCAGCTTAATCGTACCGGTGTTTTTAACCTGAATGCTGGACTCTGCTGCCGCACGAGATGCCGCACCACCGATGTGGAACGTACGCATCGTCAGCTGTGTACCTGGCTCACCGATTGACTGTGCTGCAATAACGCCGATCGCTTCACCTTTGTTGATGATGTGACCACGTGCCAGGTCGCGACCGTAGCAGTTTGCACACACACCAAAGTCGGTTTCACAACTTACAACAGAACGCACTTTCACGCTGTCGACAGAGTTCTCTTCTAACAGATCACACGTCTTCTCGTGAAGCAGGGTGTTACGCGGAACAAGAATGTCCGCAGTACCCGGCTTGAGGATGTCTTCAGCCGTTACACGACCCAGTACACGCTCACGCAGTGGCTCTTTAACGTCGCCGCCTTCGATGACCGGAGTCATCATGATACCTTCGTGGGTACCACAGTCGTCTTCGGTAACAACCAGGTCCTGTGCCACGTCAACCAGACGACGGGTCAGATAACCGGAGTTTGCCGTTTTCAGTGCGGTATCCGCCAAGCCTTTACGAGCACCGTGGGTCGAGATGAAGTACTGGAGTACGTTCAGACCTTCACGGAAGTTCGCGGTGATTGGCGTTTCAATGATGGAACCGTCTGGCTTGGCCATCAGACCACGCATACCGGCAAGCTGACGAATCTGTGCAGGTGAACCACGCGCACCAGAGTCGGCCATCATAAAGATACTGTTGAAGGAAACCTGCTGCTCGGTCACGCCGTCACGGTTGACAACGTCTTCGACAGACAGGTTTTCCATCATTGCCTTCGCAACACGTTCGTTTGCTGCGGCCCAGATATCGATAACCTTGTTGTAGCGTTCGCCAGCGGTTACCAGACCAGACTGGAACTGCTCTTGAATCTCTGCAACTTCGGTTTCTGCTTCATCGATGATCTCTGCTTTCTTAGCAGGGATTACCATGTCATCGATACCTACAGACACACCAGAGCGTGCTGCATAGGCAAAACCGGTGTACATGGTCTGGTCAGCAAAAATAACGGTCGGCTTCAGGCCCAAAATGCGGTAACAGGTGTTCAGCATTTTGGAGATAGCTTTTTTGCCCAAAGGCTGGTTAACGATAGAGTACGGCAGACCTGTTGGTACGATCATCCACAGGATGGCGCGGCCGATAGTCGTATCGATAATTGAAGTACGGTGAGTGACTTCGCCTTCGGTGTTCTTGATCTCTTCTGTGATGCGCACTTTTACGCGTGCGTGCAGAGAGGCAAGACCCGCGCGGTAAACACGCTCAGCTTCCTTCGGACCCGTCAGTACCATGCCTTCGCCTTTGGCGTTAACACAGTCACGGGTCATGTAGTACAGACCCAATACAACGTCCTGTGAAGGAACGATGATTGGCTCGCCGTTCGCTGGTGACAGGATGTTGTTGGTAGACATCATCAGGGCACGCGCTTCCAGCTGAGCTTCAAGCGTCAGCGGAACGTGTACTGCCATCTGGTCACCATCGAAGTCGGCGTTATACGCCGCACAAACCAGCGGGTGAAGCTGGATTGCCTTACCTTCGATCAGAACAGGTTCAAACGCCTGGATACCCAAACGGTGCAGGGTTGGTGCACGGTTCAGCAGTACCGGGTGTTCGCGGATAACTTCGTCCAGGATATCCCAAACGACAGCTTCTTCGCGCTCAACCATTTTCTTGGCGGCTTTAATGGTGGTAGCGAGACCACGCAGTTCAAGCTTGCCGTAGATGAACGGTTTGAACAGCTCAAGAGCCATTTTCTTCGGCAGACCACACTGGTGCAGACGCAGGTATGGACCTACGGTGATAACGGAACGACCTGAATAGTCGACACGTTTACCCAGCAAGTTCTGACGGAAACGACCCTGTTTACCTTTAATCATGTCTGCCAGAGATTTCAGCGGACGCTTGTTAGAGCCGGTAATTGCACGACCGCGACGGCCATTATCCAGCAAAGCATCTACCGCTTCTTGCAGCATACGTTTTTCGTTACGTACGATGATGTCTGGCGCAGCCAGGTCAAGCAGGCGTTTCAAACGGTTGTTACGGTTGATCACGCGACGATACAGATCGTTCAGATCCGACGTTGCGAAACGACCACCGTCCAACGGAACCAATGGACGCAAGTCTGGCGGCAGTACCGGCAGCACGGTCAGGATCATCCACTCTGGCTTGTTGCCAGACTGTACGAACGCTTCCAGCAGCTTGATACGCTTGGTCAGCTTCTTACGCTTGGTTTCAGAGTTGGTTTCGTTCAGCTCTTCACGCAGCTGCTCGCACTCTTGCTCCAGGTCCATGTTTTTCAACAGGGCCTGAATCGCCTCGGCACCCATCTTCGCGTCGAATTCGTCACCAAACTCTTCCAGCGCGTCGAGATACTGCTCTTCAGTCAGGATCTGACGGCGTTCCAGGTTGGTCATACCGCCTTCGATAACCACATAGGATTCGAAGTACAGTACACGTTCGATGTCACGCAGAGGCATATCCAGCAGCAAACCGATGCGCGATGGCAAAGATTTCAGGAACCAGATGTGCGCAGTTGGCGAAGCCAGCTCGATGTGGCCCATACGCTCACGGCGTACTTTGGTCTGGGTCACTTCAACGCCACACTTCTCGCAGATCACGCCGCGATGTTTTAAACGCTTGTACTTACCGCACAGGCATTCGTAATCTTTTACTGGTCCGAAAATACGGGCACAGAAAAGGCCGTCACGTTCTGGTTTGAACGTACGGTAGTTAATGGTTTCTGGCTTCTTAACTTCACCAAAAGACCAAGAACGGATCATGTCTGGCGATGCCAGAGCAATTTTGATCGCATCAAACTCTTCGGTCTTAGTTTGCGCTTTCAGAAACTTTAGTAAGTCTTTCACGGATTGGCTCCCGTCGGGTTAGACCTGTTAGGCACCTGACTATTGGTAAACAGGCAGGTACCCCTGTGACCACGGTGATTGCGAGTGTTCCTGCGATATTCCAAGTTGCAGGCGCGTTTTCCGCCTTCCTGCAACTCGAAATAGTTCGTGCAAACTTACTCGTCTTCCAGCTCGATGTTGATACCCAGCGAGCGGATCTCTTTCAACAATACGTTGAAGGATTCCGGCATGCCCGGTTCCATACGATGATCGCCATCCACGATGTTTTTATACATCTTGGTACGGCCGTTAACGTCATCGGACTTCACGGTCAGCATTTCCTGCAGGGTATACGCGGCACCATATGCTTCAAGTGCCCACACTTCCATCTCACCGAAGCGCTGACCACCGAACTGCGCCTTACCACCCAGCGGCTGCTGAGTAACGAGGCTGTAAGAACCGGTAGAACGCGCGTGCATCTTGTCATCAACAAGGTGGTTCAGTTTCAGCATGTACATGTAGCCGACGGTAACCTGGCGCTCGAATTGCTCGCCGGTACGGCCGTCAAACAGTGTAATCTGACCTGAGGTCGGAATACCGCCCATCTCAAGCAGCTGCTTGATTTCAGTCTCTTTCGCACCGTCGAAGACTGGCGTCGCGATTGGCATACCTTTTTTCAGGTTTTCAGCCAGACGCAATACTTCGTCATCGGTGAAGGTGTTCAGATCGACTTTCTGACGAACGTCATCGCCCAGATCGTACGCTTTCTGGATGAACTCGCGCAGCTTAGAAACTTCTTCGTGTTTCTTCAGCATAGCATTGATTTTTTCACCAATGCCCTTCGCGGCCATACCCAAGTGGGTTTCCAGAATCTGACCGATGTTCATACGAGATGGTACGCCCAGCGGGTTCAGTACGATGTCTACCGGCGTGCCGTTTTCATCGTAAGGCATATCTTCGATCGGGTTGATCTTGGAGATAACACCTTTGTTACCGTGACGACCAGCCATCTTGTCACCCGGTTGAATCTGACGTTTAACGGCCAGATACACTTTAACGATTTTCAGCACGCCTGGTGCCAGATCATCGCCCTGGGTTATCTTACGACGCTTAGCTTCGAGTTTTTTCTCAAACTCTGACTTCAGCTCGTCGTACTGCTCGGCCAGCTGTTCCAGCTGATTTTGTTTCTCTTCGTCGGTCAGCGACAGTTCCAACCAGCGATCGCGTGGCAGTTTAGCAAGCTTTTCAGCTTCAATACCGCCAGCAACCAGCGCTGAGTGGATACGTGCAAACAGGCCTGCTTCCAGGATCTGCAGCTCTTCAGTCAGGTCTTTCTTAGCCTGCTTCAGCTGCATGTCTTCGATTTCCAACGCACGTTTGTCTTTTTCCACGCCATCGCGGGTAAAGACCTGAACGTCGATAATCGTGCCTGACACGCCGTTTGGTACACGCAGAGAAGAGTCTTTAACGTCAGACGCTTTCTCACCGAAGATAGCGCGCAGCAGTTTCTCTTCTGGAGTCAGCTGAGTTTCGCCTTTAGGCGTCACTTTACCCACCAGAATGTCACCACCGGTCACTTCAGCACCGATATAAACGATACCTGACTCATCCAGCTTGGACAGTGCCGCTTCACCCACGTTAGGGATGTCGGCAGTAATCTCTTCCGGCCCCAGCTTGGTGTCACGAGACACACACGCCAGTTCCTGGATGTGGATGGTAGTGAATCGGTCTTCCTGAACAACACGCTCTGACACCAAGATGGAGTCTTCGAAGTTGTAACCGTTCCAAGGCATGAACGCGACGCGCATGTTTTGGCCCAGCGCCAGCTCGCCCAGGTCTGTTGATGGGCCATCTGCCAGCACGTCGCCGCGCTCGATTGGCTCACCCAGATTCACACACGGCATCTGGTTGATGCAGGTGTTCTGGTTAGAACGGGTGTATTTGGTCAGGTTATAAATGTCGATACCTGCTTCGCCCGGGTACATCTCGTCTTCGTTAACACGGATTACGATACGGGATGCATCCACGTACTGAACAATACCGCCACGTTTAGCAACGGCAGTAACGCCGGAGTCAACCGCTACAGCACGTTCCATACCGGTACCCACCAACGGCTTGTCAGCACGCAGAGTTGGTACAGCCTGACGTTGCATGTTCGCACCCATCAATGCACGGTTGGCGTCATCGTGTTCCAGGAATGGAATCAGTGAAGCACCAACGGATACAACCTGCTGGGTAGATACGTCCATATAGTCAACCTGGTCGCGGCTAAACAGGCTTGATTCGCCTTTGCTACGACAGGTAACCAGGTCTTCAATGAAGCGGCCTTCTTCGTCCAGGTTGGAGTTCGCCTGGGCGATAACGAAGTTGCCTTCTTCAATAGCAGACAGATAGTTAATTTCATCGGTAACGATGCCATCACGCACGCGGCGGTAAGGCGTTTCGAGGAAACCATACTCGTTGGTCTGTGCATAAACAGACAAGGAGTTGATCAGACCAATGTTTGGACCTTCTGGCGTTTCGATTGGACATACGCGACCGTAGTGAGTCGGGTGTACGTCTCGAACTTCAAAGCCAGCACGTTCACGGGTCAAACCGCCCGGGCCCAATGCAGAGATACGACGCTTGTGCGTTATCTCGGACAACGGGTTGTTCTGGTCCATAAATTGTGAAAGCTGGCTTGAGCCGAAGAACTCTTTCACCGCCGCCGAAATTGGCTTGGCGTTGATCATGTCCTGAGGCATCAGGGTGTCGAGGTCGCCCAGAGACAGACGCTCTTTAACCGCACGCTCAACGCGAACCAGACCTACGCGGAACTGGTTTTCAGCCATCTCGCCGACTGAACGAATACGACGGTTGCCCAAGTGGTCGATGTCGTCCACTTCGCCAATACCGTTACGGATATCGATCAGTTTTTTCATGACCTGAATGATGTCGTCTTTGCTCAGGATGCCTGAACCTTCGATTTCATCACGCAGCAGAGAACGGTTGAACTTCATACGACCTACAGCAGACAGGTCGTAACGATCTTCAGAGAAGAACAGGTTCTCAAACAGGCTTTCAGCAGCTTCGCGCGTTGGCGGCTCACCAGGACGCATCATGCGGTAGATCTCAACCAGAGCGCTCAAGCGATCGCTGGTTGGGTCGACGCGCACGGTCTCGGAGATATAAGCACCGTGGTCCAGATCATTGGTGAACAGCGTTTCGATGGTCTTGTGTCCGGCCTGGCTAAGCTTCGCCAGCAGGTCCAGAGACAATTCCATGTTCGCAGGGACAATCAGCTCACCGGTATTGGTATCGATGTAGTCTTTAGCGACCACTTTCCCTGCGATGTACTCAACAGGAACTTCGATGCGCTGAATGTCGTCTTTTTCAAGCTGACGAATATGACGTGCAGTGATGCGGCGACCTTTTTCAACATAGACTTTGCCGTCAGCTTCGATATCGAAAGAAGCTGTTTCACCGCGCAGGCGCTCAGGTACCAGCTCCATCTGCAACTTGTTGTCGCGGATCTGGTAGATAACCTTGTCAAAGAACAGGTCAAGGATCTGTTCTGTGGTGTAGTTCAGTGCACGCAGAATGATGGTCGCTGGCAGTTTGCGGCGACGGTCAATACGTACAAACAGGTTGTCTTTCGGGTCAAACTCGAAATCCAACCATGAACCGCGGTAAGGGATGATACGTGCGTTATACAGCACTTTACCCGATGAGTGGGTCTTACCCTTATCGCTGTCGAAGAATACGCCTGGACTACGGTGAAGCTGAGATACGATAACCCTCTCAGTACCGTTAATCACGAAGGTACCATTTTCGGTCATGAGCGGAATTTCGCCCATATAGACTTCTTGTTCTTTGATGTCTTTGACCGTACCTTCCGGTGCTTCGCGCTCGTAGATGACCAGACGCAGTTTCACGCGCAGTGGCGCGGAATACGTTACACCGCGGATCTGGCATTCTTTAACGTCGAATACCGGCTCACCAAGACGGTAGCTAACGTATTGCAGCTCAGAGTTTCCGCTGTAGCTCTTGATAGGAAATACGGAACGGAATGCTGCTTCCAGACCGTACTGGCCTTCCGAGTCTTGCTCGATGAACTTCTGGAACGAGTCAAGCTGGATAGAAAGGAGATAAGGAATATCCAGAACTTGTGGACGTTTCCCAAAATCCTTACGGATGCGTTTCTTTTCGGTATAGGAGTAAACCATAGGGTTCCTCAGCTCGCTGATCAGTGACCCAATCTTGTCTGTCCGGATGGACAGTTCATGCAACACCATTTCTGTCGATCGGAAAGTTGAATTACTTTCCGCAATACTCGTTTCTATCGCTCTTAAATCATTTCGTTGCGCATTATCCCTGGATGAGCCAGAGCAAGCGGCGGCAATATATTAAGTAGGTAGATAGAAATAAATATTGGAGTAGTTCAGTGGTCAAACAGTGTGAAACACCACTGACACTCTATAGCGCAAAAAGGCTGGTGACTAAAAAGTCACCAGCCATCAGTCTGTTAATTAAAACAGACTGCACTCAGAAAGCAGTGGCTTATTTAACTTCAACTTCAGCGCCAGCTTCTTCCAGAGCTTTTTTCAGTGCTTCAGCGTCGTCTTTGCTGATGCCTTCTTTCAGAGCTGCTGGTGCAGATTCAACCAGGTCTTTAGCTTCTTTCAGGCCCAGACCAGTTGCGCCACGTACAGCTTTGATTACAGCAACTTTGTTCGCGCCGATACCTTTCAGTACAACGTCGAATTCAGTTTTTTCTTCTACAGCTTCAGCAGCGGCAGCAGGGCCAGCAACAGCAGCAGCAGCAGAAACGCCGAATTTTTCTTCCATCGCAGCGATCAGTTCTACGATTTCCATTACAGACAGAGCTGCAACGCCTTCAATGATTTGGTCTTTAGTGATAGACATGTCGATTTGTTCCTAGAAAACAGAAATAGTTTATACGTAAGCGTAACGTGAAAAGAAATAAAGTTGCTGATTAAGCAGCAGTAGCTTCTTTCTGATCGCGCAGAGCAGCCAGAGTGCGAACCAATTTGCCTGCAGAGGCTTCTTTCATGGTTGCCATCAGGCGTGCGATTGCTTCATCGTAAGTAGGCAGAGTTGCCAGACGATCGATTTGATCAGCTGGAATGAACTCACCTTCAAAGGCCGCAGCTTTAACCTCGAACTTAGCGTTCGCTTTAGCGAAATCTTTGAACAGACGGGCAGCAGCGCCTGGGTGTTCATGAGAAAACGCGATCAAGGTTGGACCAACAAACGTGTCTTTCAGGCACTCGAATGGAGTACCTTCAACGACGCGGCGCATCAGGGTGTTACGAACAACACGCATGTAAACGCCAGCTTCACGACCTGCTTTACGCAGTTCAGTCATTTTATCTACAGTAACGCCACGGGAATCCGCAACAACCGCAGACAGCGCGCCTTTGGCTACTTCGTTGACTTCAGCAACAATCGCTTGTTTGTCTTGAAGATTTAATGCCATTAGCTTTAGCTCCTGGATTTAGCCGGGGAAAATCCCCGGAACTCACATCACTTATCCCCGGGATCGGAGATAAGCGTTCAAACACGGTGAGCAGAGAATCCAGCAAAACTATTCTTAAAAAGAAAAATTTTTATTCAGGCTCTGTCACCGTCTACGCAGGAAATATTAAGTCTCTGACGAGACTCCTGCGGTCTTGGACGGAGGCCTGGATAGGCCAGGCTCCAACCGAAAAATTCTTGGTTTCGTGTTACCGAAACACTATCGCTTTTTATAAAACGAACGGGGGATAGATTTTAGACAAATCTATCGCCCACGTAAAGCGATAAAAGCAAACTGTGCTTACTCTAACTTTAAAAGTTAGGCAACAGTTGCTGAAAGGCCACTCTGATCAACAGCAACGCCAGCGCCCATGGTAGTGGACAGGCTTACTTTCTTGATGAAAACGCCTTTAGCCTGAGAAGGCTTGGCTTTCTTCAACGCAACCAGCAGTGCTTCCAAGTTTTCTTTCAGCTTATCAGCGTCGAAGTCAACTTTACCGATGGTGGTGTGAATGATGCCGTTTTTGTCGTTACGGTAACGAACCTGACCTGCTTTAGCGTTCTTAACCGCTTCAGCAACGTTAGGAGTTACAGTACCAACTTTCGGGTTTGGCATCAGGCCGCGTGGACCAAGAACCTGGCCCAATTGACCTACAACGCGCATTGCATCTGGAGATGCGATAACAACGTCGAAGTTCATTTCGCCTTTCTTGATCTGGTCAGCCAGATCTTCCATACCTACCAGTTCAGCGCCGGCAGCTTTAGCAGCTTCAGCGTTTGCGCCCTGGGTAAATACGGCAACGCGTACAGAACGACCGGTGCCGTGTGGCAGAACGGTTGCGCCGCGAACGTTTTGGTCAGATTTACGTGCATCGATGCCGAGGTTAACAGCAACGTCTACGCTTTCTACGAATTTAGCAGTAGCCAGCTCTTTGAGCAGGGCAACAGCTTCGTTGATGTCGTACTGTTTGGTAGACTCAACTTTGTCACGGATCACGCGCATGCGCTTGGTCAGCTTAGCCATTTCTTATCCCTCTACTACCAGGCCCATGGAACGAGCAGTACCTTCGATGGAGCGAACCATTGCTTCCACGTCAGAACCAGTCATGTCCGCAGCTTTGGTTTCTGCGATTTCACGAACCTGAGCACTCGTTACTTTACCCACTTTGTCTTTGTTCGGCTTGCCGGAACCAGACTTGATACCAGCCGCTTTCTTCAGCAGAACTGCTGCTGGAGGGGTCTTGGTAACGAAGGTGAAAGAACGGTCAGAGTAAACGGTAATAACAACAGGGATCGGCAGACCTTTCTCAAGACTTTCAGTCTTGGCGTTGAAAGCCTTACAGAATTCCATGATGTTAACACCTTGCTGACCCAGTGCCGGACCAACCGGTGGACTTGGGTTAGCAGAGCCAGCTGCAACCTGCAGCTTGACGTAGGCTTGTACTTTCTTTGCCATGTTAATTTCCTCAGTTGGGTATTAGCGCCTGTTTGAAGAGGCTCCCCGTGATTTTTGATAGCTTTCGCTCTCGATACATTACGTATCAGTTTTTAGGCTAACGCCAATGTCGTCGTCACTCTCAAGGACTGCCGTTCAACATTTTTGCCGAGCATAAAAACAAAAGGCGCGAAATTATAGTTTAATTTCGCGCCTCATACAACACCTGAAACAGGTTATTTTATAATCTCTGCTCAAGAGCAGGATTGAAGGAGATTAGCCCTTCTCGACCTGTCCGAAGTCCAGTTCAACCGGTGTAGCACGGCCAAAGATGGAAACGGAAACTTTCAGGCGGCTTTTTTCGTAGTCCACTTCCTCGACAACGCCGTTGAAGTCTGCAAACGGACCATCGTTGACACGTACCAGCTCGCCCGGCTCGAACATCGTTTTCGGACGAGGCTTGTCACCCACTTGCTGCAGGCGATTCATGATAGCGTCAACTTCTTTATCGCTAATCGGTGCTGGTCGGTCCGAGGTCCCGCCGATGAAACCCATCACGCGCGGAACGCTGCGAACGAGGTGCCAGCTGGCGTCGTTCATCACCATCTGAACCAGCACATAACCCGGGAAGAATTTGCGCTCGCTTTTGCGACGCTGCCCACCGCGGATTTCAACGACTTCCTCGGTTGGAACCATCACTTCGCCGAACAACTCTTCCATGTCGTGCAATTTGATGTGCTCACGCAGCGACTGAGCCACGCGGCCTTCAAATCCAGAAAACGCCTGAACGACGTACCAACGTTTTTTAGGTGCTTCAGACATTTTAGAACCTCAAGCCAGTAATGAAGGATACCAGACGGACCAGAATACCATCCAGGCCCCAAAGAATCAGTGACATTACCGCAGTTACAGCTGCCACGATCAGAGTGGTATGCAATGTTTCCTGGCGTGTAGGCCAAATTACTTTACGTACTTCAGTACGTGCTTCGCGCGCAAACGCGACAGTTGCTTTGCCTTTAATGGTCATCAGCGCAACTGCACCAGCAATAGCGATGATAACGACAACTGCCAACGCACGTAACGGCAGGCTGTATGCACGGTAATAATAGTTACCGACAATAGCTACGACCAGTAAAACGGCTACGACAATCCACTTAACCGCTTCCAGGCCGCGCCCGCTCCCTTGAGCCTCGGTATTCGCACTCATAAACCAACCCGTCACAATGAATCAGAACAAACAACTTTGCCTCGCATTGCGAGGCAAACCAAACCGAATGTAGGCGAGAACGTACGCTCGGTGTTTACGCTATCTCTAGAGCCTATCTCACCAATGATTATGACTGAAAAATCGCTGATGAGATAGGTTCTGGCGCTATAGCGTAGAAAAAAGGGCATCGAATGATGCCCTTTTAGTGTGTGTTGCGTCAACGTAAAGTGACAAAAAACTATCAGCGATTAAGCGATAACTTTAGCAACAACACCAGCACCCACGGTACGGCCGCCTTCACGGATTGCGAAACGCAGACCGTCATCCATCGCGATTGGGTGGATCAGGGTAACAACCATG
>NZ_MRWE01000051.1 GCF_002093665.1 Rouxiella badensis
CGTATATTACGCTTTCCTCATTTGATGTCAACCGTTTATTTTCGCGGTCATCATCATTTTTAATTCTTTCCGACTTGTTCACACCGCGTTGCTGCTGCGTTGTTCCCTGTCGATGGAGCGGCATTATAGGGATCCCGATTTATTCCACAAGTGTTTTTTGATCTTTTAATTCCGACTGCCTGTTTTTCGCTCCTTTCGTGGAGTTCTTGTGCAATGAGGCGGTTTTATCAACGATCCTGTGGGGCAAAACTTTGTATTCATTGATCCAAAGACTATATTGCCAGAAGCGATCGTTCTCATAAGAGGGATAAAGATGTCTGACTTTTTACGTTCATATAAAGGAATGCGCCCAAAACTGGGCGAAAGAGTGATGGTTGATCCCACCAGCGTGGTGATTGGTGATGTGGATCTGGCAGATGACGTCAGCATTTGGCCGTTGGTTGCTATTCGAGGGGACGTGAATAACGTAGTGATTGGCTGTCGTAGCAATATCCAGGACGGCAGCGTACTGCATGTGACGCATCAGTCGACTCACAATGCCGAGGGCTTCCCTCTTATTATTGGGGAAGATGTGACGGTAGGACATAAGGCAATGCTGCACGGCTGCACGGTAGGTAACAGGGTGCTGGTCGGGATGGGATCGATTGTTCTCGATGGCGCAGTAATAGAAGATGACGTGATGATTGGTGCTGGCAGTCTGGTACCGCCGGGGAAAAGACTGGAGAGCGGCTATCTTTATCTGGGCAGCCCGGTTAAACAGATTCGCGAGCTAACGGCGGCAGAAATCGCGGGGCTTACCTACTCATCAAACAACTACGTTAAATGGAAGGATGAATACCTGTCTGGAGAAGACAAGTAGCCCCCTTCTTATTACCCAGGGGATCGGCAAACGATCCCCTGATGAATTATCCTGCCAAATCCTGCTTCAACTGCGCTAATACAGGTTCAATTTCCGGCATCACACCATGCCATAAATTGAAAGCATGTGCGGCTTGCCCCACCAGCATCCCTAAACCATCGGCCGTTTGCTCCGCACCGTGCTGTTTTGCCCAGGCAATGAACGGCGTTGGGCCAGCCTGATAGAACATATCGTAAATGCGGGTTTGCGGTGTGATGACTGATGAAGGCACGGCAGGCACCTCGCCTTTAATCCCGGATGCGGTCGCGTTGATAACCAAATCAAACGATTCGCCGCCTAGGTCTGCCAGCGCAATGGCATTGATATCGCCTTTGGCTTCGAAAATTGTATGCAGGTGCTGAGCACGCTCGAAGGTGCGGTTAGTCACAACAACGCGGCAACCGAAGTCCAGCAACGGGAGAATAACGCCGCGCGCCGCGCCGCCTGCGCCTACCAGCAGAACGCGGTCGCCTGACTTGAGCATCCCCAGACGCTGAAGATCGCTAATCATGCCGATGCCGTCGGTGTTATCGCCAAGCAGTCTGCCATCATCAAGCTTCTTCAGTGTGTTGACTGCACCACTTAGTGCAGCGCGGTCCGATAGCTCATCCGACTCGGCAAACGCGCGTTCCTTAAATGGAACAGTAATGTTCGCACCTTTTGCGCCATTGGCAAAAAAGCCGCGCAGCGTTTCTTCAAACTCTTCATGCGGCGCCAGGACGGTACCGTACTGGTGTGCTATCCCTGTCTGCTCCGCAAAGAGAGCGTGAATGCGCGGTGATTTGCTATGACTGATTGGATTACCGAATACAGCAAAAGATGACATGACAGCTTTCCTTAACCTTGACGTATAAGTTCGCCGGTGGCAGCGTCTTTGATTTCAGACGGATTTTCGCGCCCACCGACGAGCCCCTCCAATACCGGGAAGTCTGGCCCAAACTGCTGCTTAACGGCATCTGCCGTGCGGCAAGGGGGCTGAGCGCTGAGATTCGCACTGGTTGAAACCAGAGGTTTACCATACTGGCGACACAGTTGTTTTACTAAAGGATGATCGCTAACGCGGACGGCAAGCGAGCTGAAGCGTCCGGTGAGCCATTGCGGTGTATCAGGCTTGGCAGGCATGACCCAAGTCACCGGGCCTGGCCAGGTGGCAAAGATCTGCTCGCGTCTTTCGGCGCTCAGCTGAGAGTCATCGATATAAGGTAAGAGTTGCTCGTAGCTGTCGGCAATGAGGATCAGGCCCTTTTCTCTCGGCCTCTGTTTAAGAGCCAAAAGTGCCTCGACGGCGTATTCACTATCAGGATCGCACCCCAGGCCAAATACGGCTTCGGTAGGATAGGCGATAACCTGCTGGTTTTTTAATGCCTGCAAGATGACAGGCAAATTGAGTTCATTTTCTTTATTCATATCGTTTTCAATCTATTGTCACTACGGCTTTGCCGCAAAGCTTACTGGCACAAAAGAGTTTAATGCCCTGCGCCGTTTTCTTTTCCATTAATAATGGATACTGGCAGAACTCACAGCTCCCCGCGACCGGCTTGTTATTAATAACAAACTGGCAGTCGGGATAACGGTTGCAGGCGTGAAACGCTTTGCCGAACCGCGATTTACGCTGCAACAAATGCCCCTGAAAGCACTGCGGGCAAGGCACGGTAGTCTCTTCAGGTTTATCGATAACTTCTATATGGTCACATTCCGGATATTCGGAGCAGCCAATAAACATGCCGAATCGTCCCTGTCGTAGTACCAGAGTCGCCTGACATTTAGGGCAGTGTTGACCATCAAGGATTTTAACGATGTGTCCATCGGCCTGAGCTTTTAGCGGGCGAATATGCTGGCATTCAGGATAATTGGAGCAGCCGAGAAAAGGGCCGTGGCGACCACTACGGATCACCAAATCGGCCCCGCATTCCGGACAGATTTCATTTTGCTTCCCAGCAAAAAGCGTTGCTTTCGTCATACTCTGTGTTTTACCCGTTACCTGAATCAGAACGCTCTAATGCAGATAACCTTCATTAACATCAAATAGCAGCTCTTCCATTTGCTGATAAGCACTTTCATATCCTGGAATATTGAAGAGAACCATCAACACGACCCATTTCAGATCTTCAAGATCGAACTCGTCGGTATCCAGAGCCATAACACGATCGACGACCATCTCCCTGGTATCGACATTCAACACCTTAATCTGTTCCAGAAATAGCAGGAATCCCCGGCAGCTGACGTCTAATCGACTCATTTCTTCATCGGTATAAACTCTCAGAGCAAAAGGGTCTGCATCCAGCATATGCGATGGTGTACCGCCCTCTTGCAGATCAGCAAGTTTTTCAAGCCAATTTAACGCGTTGTGGATATCGGTTCGGTGAAATCCAGCTTCGGTTAAATCATCTGTTAGCCTATCTTGGTCGACACTCATCTCCGCTTCGTTGTGAATGTAAGTTTCAAATAAGTACATTAGTACGTCGAACATGGCCTGCCCTCCTAATTCGGACATAGCCGCCGGATACAGCTGCGATCCATCCTGCTAACTCCAGTTCGAGCAGTTGTCCTGCAACGACTGGCACAGGTTGGCCGGCACGTTCGGCGACGACGTCAACAGGTGTCACCTCATATCCTACGTTAGCCAACACATCGACAAATGGCAATTCAACTTCGGTATCTTCCGCACAAATATTTGCGTCAGGGGCAATTTTTTCTCTTATAAGGCTCGGATTGCCAAAAAATGACGAATTCTCGACGCTAAGCCAGGTCAGACCGCTACCAATATGCTCGGCAATATCGAGTGGGTCTGTCACCAGATATGCCCCCTGCTTGATAAGCCAATGTGCGCCCTCACTATTGGGATTATCCACTGAGCCCGGCAGTGCAAACACTTCCCTTCCCTGCTCAAGCGCACAGCGTGCAGTAATCAGTGAACCACTGCGCAAAGAGGCTTCGACAATCAGCACGCCGACGCTCAGGCCGCTGATAATGCGATTACGCCGCGGGAAGTTATGCGGCAGTGGCGGTGTCTCAAGGGAAAATTCAGAAACCAGCACGCCCCCGTTTTCCAGAATGCGTTCCGCCAGCGGGATGTGGCAACGGGGATGAACATGCTGCAACCCGTTTCCAAGCACCGCGACCGTTTTCCCCTGTGCTTCAAGCGTTGCGCGATGACAGATTCCGTCAATACCCATTTCCGTCAATACCCATCGCCAGCCCGCTGGTAAGGGTGAAACCGCTGTTAACCAGTCGTGCAGCAAAGTATTGCGCCCAATGTTCGCCGTAATGACTGCAGTTACGGCTGCCGACCATCGCCAGCTGCGGTGAAGCGAGCAACTCTGGCGGGCCTTTGACGTAAAGCAGCCTTGGCGGTGAGGCAATCTGTTTAAGCAAAGAGGGATAAGCGGGGCTATTAAGCGCAACGAGATGATGGCCTTCCCGCTCGGCCCATCGCAGGGAAGCGCTAATATCTAACGAACGAGGATGGAAAAAAGCGCTTATCTGAGCCTCGGTCAGCCCCAGCGAACGAAGCAAGGCAGGCGTGTGCCGGGGAGTTTCTGCCAAACAGTCGGCCAGTTGACATAACCTCATGACACCTAGCCCTTTTACCTCAGACAACCTGAGCCACACTTCCCGCTGTGCCATGTTGATTATTTCCCGTTAAACGCCGTGCTGGCGCTTTGCTCAATTGATAGACGATGCTGTCAATCAGAGCCGGAAATGTCTAGAATAGAGATTATATATCGTCAATCCTTTGAATAAAGATCCAGAGATTTATGTCCGTATTACAAATATTGCATTTCCCAGACGACAGGCTGCGCATTGTTGCTAAACCAGTCAAAGAAGTTAACGCCGAAATTCAGCAGATCGTGGATGATATGTTTGAAACCATGTATGCCGAAGAAGGCATCGGGCTGGCCGCGACTCAGGTTAACATCCACCAGCGCATCATCGTTATTGATGTGACTGATGATAAGAGCCAACAGCTTGTGCTAATCAACCCTGAACTGCTTGAGCAAAGCGGTGAAACGGGTATCGAAGAAGGCTGCCTGTCTATTCCCGATCAGCGCGGTCTGGTCCCTCGTGCGGCCAACGTTAAGATCCGTGCGCTCGACCGCAACGGCAAGAGCTTTGAGCTTGAAGCCGATGAACTGCTGGCTATCTGTATCCAGCACGAGATGGACCACCTGGTTGGTAAACTGTTCGTTGATTATTTATCGCCTCTGAAGCGTCAGCGTATCCGTCAGAAGATGGAAAAACTGGCAAAACTCAACGCTCGCGGCTAATCGCTGCGCGCTGCGTTGTGTCATTGCAGGTCAGATTTCTGGCCATGCGCTACTGGCTACTCATTACAGGACACGGACTTTGCGGATAATTTTCGCCGGTACACCTGATTTTGCAGCGCGTCATCTTGACGCGCTTTTAACTTCTGAGCACCAAATCGTTGGCGTTTTCACTCAGCCCGACCGCCCGGCAGGACGGGGAAACAAGCTAACGCCAAGCCCGGTTAAGACACTGGCCTTGCAGCACGACCTCCCGGTATTTCAGCCTAAATCACTGCGCCCTGAAGAGAGCCAGCAGTGTGTCGCCTCTCTGCAGGCCGATGTGATGGTAGTCGTTGCCTATGGGTTAATTCTGCCTAAGGCCGTACTGGCGATGCCGAAGCTTGGCTGTATCAACGTGCACGGTTCTCTGCTGCCTCGTTGGCGCGGCGCGGCACCTATCCAGCGTTCGCTGTGGGCCGGTGATGCCGAAACGGGTGTCACTATCATGCAGATGGACGTCGGGCTTGATACCGGCGACATGCTCTACAAGATTCACTGCCCAATTGAGGCAGAAGATACTAGCGCCTCGCTGTATGGCAAACTGGCAGACCTCGGCCCACAGGGCATGCTGCATACCCTGACGCAGCTCGAACAGGGTACGTCCAAGCCTGAAGTTCAGGACGAGTCATTAGTGACCTACGCCGAAAAGCTGAGCAAAGAAGAGGCCCGTCTGGATTGGTCCCTCGGTGCAGAGCAGCTCGAACGCTGTGTCCGCGCCTTTAATCCGTGGCCGGTGAGCTATTTTGTTATCGAAGAGCAGCCGGTAAAAGTCTGGCAAGCGCAGGTTATCGATAGCAATAACAGCGCAGCTAAGCCGGGCACTGTCCTGGCGGCTGACAAAAAAGGTATTCAGATTGCCACTGCGCAGGGCGTGCTGAACATTACCCAGCTCCAGCCTGCGGGTAAAAAACCGATGTCTGCTCAGGATCTGCTGAATTCACGCAGTGAATGGTTCACGCCAGGCACGATTTTAAACTAACAACGCCACCCGGCATCATCTTTACCATCTGGATGCCGGGTTCTGTACTCTTCTTCTCTTTATTTATGCTGGCTACGGTCGGTATGCTGACTGAGGTCAGCTTTTTTAACTATGAAAAACGCATATAACCTCCGCAGCATTGCTGCAAAAGCCATAAGCCAGGTTTTGGATCAGGGCCAGTCGCTGTCGACCGTGCTGCCGGGTTTGCAAAAAAGCATCGCAGATAAAGACAGAGCGCTGTTGCAAGAACTGTGTTTTGGCACATTGCGCGTATTGCCTCAGCTCGAATGGTGCCTGCAACAGCTGATGGCAAAACCCTTGACTGGGAAACAGCGTACGCTGCACTACCTGCTGATGGTCGGTCTATACCAGATGCTGCATACCCGCATTCCTGCACATGCCGTGTTGGCAGAGACCGTTGAAGGCGCCGTGGCGCTGAAGCGTCCTCAGCTCAAAGGCCTGATAAATGGCGTGCTTCGTCAGTTCCAGCGTCAGCAGGTTGATCTGATGCAGCGCGTCGAGAATACTGACAACCGTTATCTGCATCCAAGCTGGTTATTGAAGCGTATTAAAAATGCCTACCCTGACCAGTGGCAGCATATTGTTGATGCCAACAATCAGCGTCCGCCAATGTGGCTGCGCGTAAACCGTCAGCATCATACCCGCGAGGCTTATCTTGCCCTGCTGATCGAAGCCGGCATCGAAGCGCATCCCCATCCTGAATATCCCGACGCGCTGCGTCTGGAAACGCCGTGCGCCGTCACTGCGCTGCCGGGCTTCGAACAAGGCTGGGTTACCGTGCAGGATGCGTCGGCACAAGGAAGCGTTAGCCTGCTCTCTCCTAAAGACGGTGAGTCAATCCTCGATCTTTGCTGCGCACCGGGCGGAAAAACCACGCATATCCTTGAAGCTGCCCCCAAAGCGCACGTTCTCGCGGTCGACGTCGATGAAAAGCGTCTCCTTCGTGTACATGAAAACCTGCAACGCCTCGGCCTGCATGCCGAAGTTAAGCAAGGTGACGGGCGTGAGCCACACGTCTGGGCGACCGGAAAAACCTTTGACAAAATTCTGCTCGATGCGCCCTGCTCCGCGACCGGCGTCATTCGCCGTCATCCGGATATCAAATGGCTCCGTCGCGACAGCGATATCGCCGAACTGGCTCGCCTGCAGGCAGAAATTCTTGAAGCTATCTGGCCATGCCTAAAGTCAGGTGGCGTGCTGGTTTATGCCACCTGCTCCATCCTGCCGGATGAAAATAGCGAGCAGATTTCCGCGTTCCTTAAACTGCACCCCGATGCGCAACTGGTAGAAACCGGCAGTCTCAATCAACCGGGGCGGCAGAATCTTCCTGATGCGCAGAGTGGCGATGGCTTCTATTACGCTAAGCTGATTAAAGGCTAACGTCTTTTCGACGGCCCTTGACGACATTTAAGGCAATACAGAGAGTGCTATGAAAATAATAATTCTCGGTGCTGGCCAGGTTGGCGGTACGCTCGCGGAAAATCTGGTGGGTGAAAACAACGACATCACTATCGTTGATACCAATACAACGCGTCTGCGCCAGCTGCAGGACAAGTTCGATCTGCGCGTCGTTCAGGGGCACGGATCCCATCCGCGGGTGCTGCGTGAAGCGGGTGCAGAAGATGCCGATATGCTGATCGCGGTCACCAATTCGGATGAAACCAATATGGTGGCCTGCCAGATAGCCTATTCGTTGTTTAACACGCCTAATCGTATTGCGCGCATACGCTCTCCCGAATACATTCGCGAGTCAGAGAAGCTTTTCCAGCCTGAAGCGGTGCCCATTGATCACCTGATTTCGCCAGAACAGCTAGTCATTGACTACATCTACAAGCTTATCGAATATCCGGGTGCGCTACAGGTGGTTAACTTTGCCGAAGGCAAGGTCAGTATCGCAGCAGTAAAAGCCTATTATGGTGGACCGCTGGTTGGCAGCGCGCTGTCGGCGATGCGCGAACATATGCCGCATATCGATACACGCGTTGCGGCGATATTTCGTCAGGACCGTCCGATTCGTCCTCAAGGGTCGACCATTATCGAGGCCGGTGATGAAGTATTTTTCGTTGCCGCTTCGCAGCATATCCGTGCAGTAATGAGCGAGCTTCAGCGCCTCGAAAAACCCTATAAACGCATCATGATTGTCGGCGGCGGTAACGTCGGTGCAGGTCTTGCACGTCGCCTCGAGAAGAATTACAGCGTGAAACTTATCGAGCGCGATCAACAGCGCGCGGCCGAGCTGGCGGAGCTGCTACAGGATACCATCGTGTTCTACGGCGATGCTTCTGACCAGGAACTGTTGGCTGAAGAGCACGTTGAGCAGGTGGACGTTTTCATCGCCATCACCAACGATGACGAGGCAAACATCATGTCGGCGATGTTGGCAAAACGCATGGGGGCCAAGAAGGCAATGGTGCTGATTCAGCGCAGCGCCTACGTTGATCTGGTTCAGGGCAGCGTTATCGATATTGCTATTTCACCGCAGCAGGCCACGATTTCCGCCCTGCTGGGCCACGTACGCAAAGCCGATATTGTCAGCGTTTCATCCCTGCGCCGCGGTGTGGCTGAAGCCATTGAGGCGATTGCTCACGGTGATGAGAGCACGTCTAAAGTGGTAGGCCGCACGGTTGAACAGATTAAACTGCCACCGGGTACCACCATCGGTGCCGTGGTTCGCGGCAATGAGGTTATCATCGCTAATGGAACAACCCGCATTCAGCAGGGTGATCATGTGGTGATGTTCATCACCGATAAAAAATTCGTTCGTGATGTGGAAAGACTGTTCCAGCCGAGTCCATTCTTCCTGTAAACAGTTTACTTAAGTGAAATTTATCAACTAAATAAGCATTTATCGTTAACTTTGGTAGCGGATTGGCTCCAAATAGTCTTTACTTTGACTGACATAAATATGGATTTGCCAAGGAGTTAGTTTATGAGTTTTTTGAAAGAGTTTCGTGAATTTGCCATGCGCGGCAACGTTGTAGACTTGGCAGTCGGTGTAATCATCGGTGCAGCATTTGGCAAAATTGTTTCATCTTTGGTTGCCGACATCATTATGCCTCCGCTGGGTCTGCTGATTGGTGGGGTTGATTTCAAATCCTTCCAGTGGGTACTCCGCGATGCTGTAGGAACGACGCCCGCCGTCGTAATGCATTACGGTATCTTTATTCAGAACATTTTTGACTTCCTGATTGTTGCATTAGCTATCTTTATTGCCATTTCACTCATGAACAAAATGCGTAAGAAAGAAGAAGCAGCGCCGGCCAAACCTGCTGACGACGTCGTATTACTTACCGAAATTCGTGATTTGCTGAAAGACCAGCAGACGCCTAAGCTTTAAATAACGAATAAAAACTAAAAAGCCATCGCATGTCGATGGCTTTTTTATTGCTTGAACGGGAAGAGCAGTTTTAACGATTTTATGCGGCCATTGCCGTAAAACCGTTAAGACTGCCCTCCCAGCTTGCTGCCTTACCTTTTTTATCTTTCCGACTATAGCTGCCTTTTCCTTTCAGATTCTTTTCTACTCGTTGACGGAACAGCGGATCGTGCAGCAATGCCTGAACGGCGTTGTCTTGAATAACACCTTTCTTATGTTGATAATCGCTCATGTTGACCTCTTTGTGTGATTGAACTGCAGCACCGTGGCTGCGATGACAAATTTATGCCCAATTTTACCGTTTTGCAATATCCCCACTGGCTCCATTTTCGAGCGCCTCAATGATAGAACAACTGCGACTCGAGTGTTCGCCGCCACAACAGGCTGCACTGAGACGCTGCAGTGAATCACGCATGCGGATTAGTTCAGTCAGCTTATGTTCAACCTCGGCGAGACGGCTATCAACGATCGATTTGGATTCCTGGCAGGTATGATGCGCCGGATCGATACGGATCGACAATAACTCACCGATCGTCTCCAACGTGAAGCCGATCGTTTTCGCATAGCGAATGAAGCGCAGCCTCTGAAGACAGTTTTCGGTGTAAAGACGATAACCCGCTTCGCTACGTTCACCGAGCGACATCATGCCCTGTTTTTCATAATAGCGAATGGTATCGGGCGTCACGTCAGCAAGCTTGGCTAATTCACCAATCTTATACATATTATGCTCCATTCAGGTGATTCTGTAGCTTTTCACGGTAAAGCCTGTCGTCCAGGAAGTCAGTATTCATCCCTGCCTGCTGTAGCCGTAGCCTGAGAACCTTTAAACGCTTTTCAGCCTGAACATGATCGTCAGACCCCTCGGCAACCTGCTCCAACAACGTCTGGAGGTCCAATGCCTCTTTTCGGTCCTGAATCGCTGCGGGGACATATCCCGCATTTTTGAGGATACGATAAGCAACGCGCAGCTCCCTGGGAACACCACTGTCGTCATCCAGCACCAAAGGAGCGCCGGCACCGGGAAGGTTGTCGAACTCACCTCTGCTTTGTGCATCAAGGATCTGTCTTTCTGCCCATTGGTCACTGAGAAACATAGGGTCTCCTTCAAACTTTGACGGGTACGGGAACTAGCATAGCGCGATGGACGTAAAGAGGGAAATAGCGGTGACCGGATCGGTTGCATTGCGGTGTATCAAAATTCAGGCGTAAAAAAACCGGGCACTTAGGCCCGGTCTTTTCATGCATCTACAGATTATTCAGCAGTTGCTACTTCTGCTTTTGACTCTGCACGATCAACGAGCTCGATGTATGCCATCGGCGCATTGTCGCCTGCACGGAAACCACACTTCAGAATACGAGTGTAACCACCGGCACGGCTCGCGAAACGCGGGCCCAGTTCATTAAACAGTTTTGCCACGATCTCGTTATCACGAGTACGGGCGAATGCCAGACGACGATTTGCAACGTTGTCGGTCTTGGCAAGAGTAATCAGCGGCTCAACAACGCGACGCAGCTCTTTCGCTTTCGGCAGGGTCGTCTTGATTATTTCATGACGAACCAAAGAGCCGGCCATGTTACGGAACATAGCCTGTCGGTGGCTGCTGTTACGGTTCAGTTGACGACCACTCTTACGATGGCGCATGACCTTATCCTTCTCAGTAAAACCTTAACCTGTGATCCGGTTACTCGTCAGCAATACTTGCCGGTGGCCAGTTTTCCAGGCGCATGCCCAGAGACAAACCACGGGAAGCAAGTACGTCTTTAATCTCAGTAAGAGATTTTTTACCTAAGTTAGGCGTCTTAAGAAGCTCAACTTCGGTACGCTGTACCAGATCACCGATGTAGTGGATTGCTTCTGCTTTGAGGCAGTTAGCAGAGCGGACAGTCAATTCCAGATCGTCAACAGGGCGCAGCAGGATTGGATCGAACTCCGGCTTCTCTTCTTTGACTTCTGGTTGACGTACATCACGTAAATCAACAAAAGCTTCAAGTTGTTCAGCAAGAATGGTTGCCGCACGACGGATCGCCTCTTCAGGATCGATCGTACCGTTGGTTTCCATTTCGATAACCAGCTTGTCCAAATCAGTACGCTGTTCTACACGCGCTGCTTCAACATTGTAGGCAATACGCTCTACAGGGCTGTAGCATGCATCTACTAACAGACGACCAATTGGGCGCTCATCTTCTTCCGAATGAATTCGGGCAGACGCCGGCACATAACCACGGCCGCGCTGAACTTTGATACGCATGCTGATAGCAGCGTTTTCATCAGTCAGGTGGCAGATAACGTGTTGCGGCTTGACGATTTCGACATCACCATCATGGGTAATGTCGGCTGCAGTCACAGGGCCAATGCCAGACTTATTCAGGGTAAGAATAACTTCATCTTTCCCTTGAACTCTCACCGCCAGCCCTTTCAGGTTGAGCAGGATTTCCAGGATATCTTCCTGTACGCCTTCTTTGGTGCTGTACTCATGCAGTACACCATCAATCTCAACCTCGGTCACCGCGCAACCCGGCATGGATGAAAGCAGAATACGGCGCAGTGCGTTGCCTAAAGTATGGCCAAAGCCACGCTCTAATGGCTCAAGGGTCACCTTGGCGTGCGTCGAACTGACTTGCTCGATATCTACCAGGCGCGGTTTTAGAAACTCTGTCACAGAACCCTGCATTGTGTCCTCTCTTTGGTACTAAGCTTTACTTGGAGTAAAGCTCGACGATCAGGTGTTCGTTAATGTCAGCTGACAGATCGGTACGTTCAGGATTACGTTTGAACTGACCTTCCATCTTAGCAGCATCAACTTCAAGCCAAGTCGGCTTTTCACGCTGTTCAGCCAACTCCAAAGCGGCCTTCACGCGAGATTGCTTTTTAGCTTTCTCACGGATGCTGACAACGTCATTCGGAGATACCTGATAAGAAGCGATGTTGACAACGCGACCGTTTACCATAACAGCTTTATGGCTAACCAGCTGACGTGACTCTGCACGCGTAGCGCCGAAGCCCATACGGTAAACAACGTTATCCAGACGACCTTCCAGAAGTTGCAACAGGTTTTCACCGGTGTTGCCCTTCAGGCGGGCTGCTTCTTGGTAGTAGTTACGGAACTGACGCTCCAGAACACCGTAGGTACGGCGAACTTTTTGCTTTTCACGTAACTGCACGCCATAGTCAGACAGACGCGGTTTACGCGCACCGTGCTGACCAGGAGCTTGATCAATCTTACACTTGGTATCGATCGCGCGAACACCAGATTTAAGGAATAAATCTGTGCCCTCACGACGGCTAAGCTTGAGCTTAGGACCCAAATATCTTGCCATTTTCTCTCTCCAACAATCCTAAAAGCAGCGTTATACGCGACGCTTTTTCGGCGGACGACAACCGTTATGAGGGATAGGAGTCACATCAGTAATATTAGTGATGCGGAAACCAGCCGCGTTTAACGCGCGGATAGTAGACTCACGACCAGGACCAGGTCCTTTAACCATAACTTCCAGATTCTTGATACCGTACTCTTTCACTGCATCTGCACAGCGCTCTGCTGCAACCTGAGCTGCGAACGGAGTTGATTTACGGGAACCACGGAAACCGGAACCACCAGCTGTTGCCCAACCCAAAGCATTACCCTGACGATCGGTAATAGTCACAATGGTGTTGTTGAAAGACGCATGGATATGAGCCACGCCGTCAGAGACTTGTTTTCTTACACGCTTGCGTGTACGAACAGGTGCCTTTGCCATTTATTCAATCACCCCGATTATTTCTTGATCGGTTTACGCGGACCCTTACGGGTACGTGCGTTAGTCTTGGTACGCTGACCGCGTACTGGAAGACCACGACGATGGCGTAAACCACGATAAGTTCCAAGGTCCATAAGACGCTTGATGCTCAGGGTGACTTCACGACGCAGATCACCTTCAACAACGAACTTGGCGACTTCGTCACGCAGCAATTCGATTTGCTCTTCAGACAGCTCTCTGATCTTAACATTTTCGGCAATACCAGACGCAGCACAGATAGCCTGTGAACGGGTTTTACCGATGCCGTAGATCGAGGTTAACGCGATTACGGTATGTTTCTGATCAGGAATGTTAATGCCTGCTATACGGGCCACTATGCACTCCTACTATTTATATACGGCAACACCATTCTGAAAAGCCCGTTTTCAGGATACTCAAATAGTGATGCAGCTTACATACAAAAGATTGGCTGGCTAATCTAGCCAGCTCAACCCAACTTTGCAAGAAAAATATGCGAGATAATCAGCCTTGACGCTGTTTATGCTTCGGCTCGGCGCTGCAGATTACGCGAACGACACCGTTACGCTTAACAACTTTGCAGTTACGACATAATTTCTTGACGGAAGCACGAACTTTCATTTTTACTCTCCGTTACTTCGCAAACTCACCAGATTAGCGATTATAGCCTTTCAGGTTTGCTTTCTTCAGCGCAGACTCATACTGACTTGACATCATCAGAGTTTGCACTTGAGCCATAAAGTCCATGATGACGACCACTACGATGAGCAGTGATGTACCGCCAAAGTAGAATGGAACTTTCATTGCATCACGCATGAACTCCGGGATAAGGCAGATGAAAGTAATATACAACGCACCAACCAAGGTCAGGCGGGTCATTACTTTATCAATATACTTCGCCGTTTGCTCTCCCGGACGAATTCCTGGTACAAATGCACCGGACTTCTTCAGGTTATCTGCTGTCTCACGCGGGTTGAAAACCAACGCAGTATAAAAGAAACAGAAGAAGATGATTGCAGTAGCATAGAGTAACACATAAAGCGGTTGCCCAGGCTGCAAATACAGCGAAATTGTTGTCAGCCAGTTCCAACCGGTTCCGCCACCGAACCATGATGCTATCGTGGCCGGGAACAGAATGATGCTGGAAGCAAAGATAGCAGGTATTACGCCCGCCATGTTTACTTTCAACGGTAAGTGTGTGCTCTGTGCTGCATAAACACGACGACCTTGTTGACGTTTGGCATAGTTAACGACGATACGACGTTGACCACGTTCCATAAACACAACAAAGAACGTCACTGCAAACACTAAGACTGCAACCAACAGCAACAGGAGGAAGTGCAGGTCGCCTTGTCTAGCTTGTTCGATAGTATGACCAACGGCTGGCGGGAGACCCGCTACGATACCAGCAAAGATTATAATCGAAATACCGTTACCGATACCACGCTCAGTAATCTGCTCACCTAGCCACATCAGGAACATTGTCCCGGTAACCAGGCTCACGACTGCAGTAAAGTAGAATGAAAGGCCTGGGTTTAATACCAGACCTTGCATACCAGGCATATTCGGTAAACCGGTAGCAATACCGATCGACTGGAATACGGCCAAAACCAGCGTACCGTAGCGGGTGTACTGGCTAATCTTACGACGGCCAGCCTCCCCTTCTTTCTTAATTTCTGCCAGCGCTGGATGAACCACCGTTAACAGCTGGATAATAATCGATGCCGAAATATACGGCATGATCCCCAGAGCAAAGATCGAAGCACGGCTGAGAGCACCACCAGAGAACATGTTAAACATTTCAATGATGGTGCCTCTTTGCTGCTCGAGCAATTTAGCAAGTACAGCGGCATCAATACCAGGGATCGGAATAAAAGAGCCGATACGGAAAACGATTAGCGCACCGATAACAAACAAAAGTCTGCGCTTCAGCTCGCCAAGTCCACCTTTAGCACTTTGAAAATCTAATCCCGGTTGCTTTGCCATCTGCTACTTATTCCTCTATTTTACCGCCAGCAGCTTCGATAGCAGCACGAGCGCCTTTGGTGACACGCAGACCACGTACGGTAACCGGACGAGCGACTTCGCCTGAAAGGATTACTTTCACGAATTCGATCTGGATACCAACTACGTTAGCGGCTTTCAGCGTGTTCAGGTCGATAACGTCGCCTTCGATCAGAGCCAGTTCAGACAGACGAACTTCTGCCGTGATCATAGCTTTGCGAGAGGTGAAGCCGAATTTCGGCAAACGACGATATAAAGGCATCTGACCACCTTCAAACCCGCGACGTACGCCACCGCCAGAACGTGAGTTCTGACCTTTGTGACCACGGCCGCCGGTTTTACCCAGGCCAGAACCAATACCACGACCTACACGCCTAGGCGCTTGCTTGGCACCATCAGCCGGAGACAGAGTATTTAAACGCATCTCTTACTCCTCAACCTTAACCATGTAGGAAACAAGATTGATCATACCGCGTACAGCAGGAGTATCCTCGCGCTCTACGGTGTGACCAATACGACGCAGACCTAAACCAGTCAGAGTTTGCTTGTGTTTCGGCAAACGACCGATGCTGCTTTTTGTTTGAGTTACTTTAATAGTCTTTGCCATGGTTATTTCCCTAGAATTTCTTCGACGGACTTACCACGCTTGGCAGCGACCATTTCGGGGGACTTCATATCTTCCAGAGCTGCGATAGTTGCACGAACCACGTTAATCGGGTTAGTAGAACCATAAGCTTTGGCTAATACGTTGTGTACCCCTGCGACTTCCAGGACGGCGCGCATTGCACCACCGGCGATAATACCGGTACCTTCGGAAGCCGGCTGCATGAACACGCGAGAACCCGTGTGAGCACCTTTAACAGGGTGCTGCAGGGTGCCGCTGTTCAGCGCGACATTCAACATGTTGCGACGGGCTTTCTCCATCGCTTTCTGGATCGCTGCCGGAACTTCGCGTGCTTTGCCGTAGCCAAAACCAACGCGACCGTTACCATCACCAACTACTGTCAGTGCGGTAAAGCTGAAAATACGGCCACCTTTTACGGTTTTGGATACGCGGTTTACCGCGATCAGCTTTTCCTGCAGTTCGCCAGCTTGTTTTTCGATGTGTGACATCTTACACCTCTACCTTAGAACTGAAGGCCAGCTTCACGGGCAGCATCTGCCAGTGCCTGGACTCGACCATGATATTGGAAACCAGAACGGTCAAAGGAAACTTTCGAAATCCCTTTTTCCAATGCGCGTTCAGCAATAGCTTTACCTACAGCAGTCGCAGCATCTTTGTTACCGGTATACTTCAATTGCTCAGTAATAGCTTTTTCTACTGTAGAAGCAGATGCAATTACTTCAGAACCGTTAGGTGCAATCACCTGTGCGTAAATATGACGCGGGGTACGATGTACCACCAGACGTGTCGCACCCAGTTCTTTGAGCTTGCGGCGTGCGCGGGTCGCACGACGGATACGAGCAGATTTCTTATCCATAGTGTTACCTTACTTCTTCTTAGCCTCTTTGGTACGCACGACTTCGTCGGCGTAACGGACACCTTTGCCTTTATAAGGCTCAGGACGACGGTAGGCACGTAAGTCTGCAGCAACCTGACCAATCACCTGCTTATCAGCGCCTTTCAGCACGATTTCAGTTTGAGTTGGACATTCTGCAGTAATGCCTGCCGGCAGCTGGTGCTCGACCGGGTGAGAGAAGCCCAGGGCCAAACTCACCGCGTTGCCTTTAATGGCAGCACGATAACCAACACCAACCAGTTGAAGCTTTTTAGTGAAGCCGTCGGTAACACCTACAACCATTGCGTTCAACAGTGCACGAGTGGTACCCGCTTGGGCCCATGCGTTTGCAAAACCGTCGCGCGGAGCGAAGGTCAGTGCGTTTTCTTCCTGTTTAACTTCAACGGCGTCATGGATAGTACGTGACAGCTCGCCGTTTTTACCCTTAATCGTAATAACCTGACCGTTGAGTTTTACCTCTACGCCGGCAGGAATGACGACGGGTGCTTTTGCAACACGAGACATGCTTTCCTCCCGATTAAGCTACGTAGCAGATAATCTCGCCACCAAGACCAGCCTGGCGAGCTGCACGATCAGTCATAACACCTTTAGAGGTAGAAATAACAGCGATACCCAAACCGGCCATTACCTTTGGCAGCTCATCTTTTTTCTTGTAGATGCGCAGACCAGGACGGCTGATACGTTGAATGCTCTCTACCACAGCCTTGCCCTGGAAGTACTTCAGTACTAATTCCAGTTCAGGTTTGGCGTCGCCTTCGATTTTAAATTCTTCAATATAGCCTTCTTCTTTAAGCACGTTGGCAATTGCCACTTTCAGCTTAGAGGAAGGCATGGTGACCGCAACTTTGTTCGCGGCCTGACCGTTACGGATACGGGTCAGCATATCCGCGATCGGATCTTGCATGCTCATCTGTCATTACTCCCGTGATTCAATTGGTGACAATTACCAGCTAGCCTTTTTAAGACCCGGAATTTCACCGCGCATAGCGGCTTCACGGACCTTAATACGGCTCAACCCGAACTTCCGCAAGAAAGCGTGCGGACGACCAGTTTGACGGCAGCGGTTACGCTGACGAGACGGGCTGGAATCACGCGGCAGAGTCTGCAGCTTCAGAACGGCATCCCAACGATCTTCGTCGGAAGCGTTCACGTTAGAGATAGTCGCTTTCAGTTCAGCGCGTTTAGCGAAGAACTTGTCAGCCAGTTTCACGCGTTTGACTTCGCGTGCTTTCATGGATTGCTTAGCCATTAGTAACCCTACCTTACTTGCGGAACGGGAAGTTAAAGGCAGCCAGCAGAGCGCGGCCTTCATCATCGGATTTCGCAGTAGTGGTGATGGTAATATCCAAACCACGAACGCGATCGACTTTGTCATAGTCGATTTCCGGGAAGATGATCTGTTCACGCACGCCCATGCTGTAGTTACCACGGCCATCGAATGACTTAGCGGACAAGCCACGGAAGTCACGGATACGCGGTACAGCAATAGAGATCAGACGCTCAAAGAATTCCCACATGCGTTCGCCACGCAGGGTTACTTTACAGCCGATCGGATAGCCCTGACGGATTTTGAAGCCTGCAACTGATTTGCGTGCTTTGGTGATGAACGGCTTTTGACCGGAGATAGCTGCCAAGTCAGCTGCTGCGTTATCCAGCAGTTTCTTGTCAGCGATCGCTTCACCAACACCCATGTTCAGGGTGATCTTCTCGACCCGAGGGACTTGCATGACAGAATTGTAATTAAACTCAGACATGAGTTTCTTTACGACATCGTCTTTGTAGTAATCATGCAGTTTCGCCATCGTACTACTCCAAATTACTTGATAGTTACGCTGTTAGACTTGAAGAAACGGACTTTTTTACCGTCTTCGAATCTAAAGCCTACACGGTCAGCCTTACCGGTTGCCGCGTTGAAGATTGCAACGTTAGAAACCTGAATAGCAGCTTCTTTTTCAACGATGCCACCTGGTTGGTTCAGGGCCGGTACAGGCTTCTGATGTTTCTTAACCAGGTTGATACCTTCAACAATGACCTTTCCAGAAGACAGGACATTTTTTACTTTACCACGCTTACCTTTATCTTTACCGGTAAGCAGGATAACTTCGTCATCACGACGGATTTTCGCTGCCATGGTTCGCTCCTTAGAGTACTTCTGGTGCCAGAGAGATAATTTTCATGAACTTCTCATTACGCAGTTCACGAGTTACCGGCCCAAAAATACGCGTGCCGATTGGCTGCTCGCTGTTATTATTTAAAATAACGCATGCATTGCCATCGAAGCGAATGACAGAACCGTCCGGGCGACGAACACCCTTCTTGGTGCGCACCACTACCGCCTTCAGCACGTCGCCTTTCTTCACCTTACCGCGAGGAATTGCTTCCTTGATGGTAATTTTGATGATATCGCCAACGCCTGCGTAGCGACGGTGCGAGCCACCCAGAACCTTGATACACATTACGCGACGTGCACCGGAGTTGTCGGCCACGGTCAGCATAGTCTGTTCTTGGATCATGTTAGTGCTCCGCTAATGTCAACTACAACTTTAAGACCTAGGAATATAGGCCATTAAGAAATCCCCACAAATGAGGGCGCGGCATTATAACACCGGTTGCTCATTATGGGTAGAAAAAATAAACGGCCCAGGTCTCCATGAGCCGCTTATTCATTTTCGAGTTTGCGATTCTATTACAGAATTGCTTTCTCTACAACGCGAACCAGTGTCCAAGACTTAGTCTTAGACAGCGGACGGCATTCGCTAATTTCAACGACGTCGCCGATACCGCATTCGTTGTTCTCGTCATGTACGTGCAGCTTAGTCGTACGCTTGATGAATTTACCGTAGATTGGGTGTTTCACGAAACGCTCAATCGCAACAACGATAGATTTTTCCATCTTGTCACTGATCACACGACCTTGCAGAGTACGGATCTTGTCACTCATTACGCGCCCGCCTTCTCAGTCAGTAAAGTCTTCACACGTGCTACGTCACGACGCACTTGCTTCAACGTGTGTGTTTGCTGCAGCTGGCCGCTGGCCGTTTGCATGCGCAGGTTGAACTGCTCACGCAACAGGTTCAGAAGCTCAGTGTTCAGCTCTTCCACGCTCTTTTCACGCAGCTCTTTTGCTTTCATTACATCACCGTCTTAGTTACAAAGGTGGTTTTAATAGGCAGTTTCGCTGCTGCAAGCTGGAATGCTTCACGCGCCAGCTCTTCAGGCACACCGTCCATTTCGTACAGGACTTTACCAGGCTGGATCAGGGCAACCCAATACTCCACGTTACCCTTACCTTTACCCATACGAACTTCAAGTGGCTTCTCGGTGATTGGTTTGTCCGGGAATACACGGATCCAAATCTTACCTTGACGCTTAACTGCACGGGTCATCGCACGACGTGCTGCTTCAATTTGACGAGCAGTCAGGCGACCACGGCCAACAGCTTTCAGACCGTAAGTGCCGAAGCTCACATCCGTACCTTGCGCAAGACCACGGTTGCGGCCCTTGTGCACCTTACGGAATTTTGTACGCTTTGGTTGTAACATCAGCGACTCTCCTTACTTGCGGCCTTTACGCTGCTGCTTTTTAGGTTGAGCAGCCGGTTCCGGTTGTTCAACTGCAGCCATACCACCCAGGATCTCACCTTTGAAGATCCATACCTTAACGCCGATTACACCATAAGTGGTGTGCGCTTCAGATGTGTTGTAATCGATATCCGCACGCAGAGTATGCAGTGGAACACGACCTTCACGGTACCATTCGGTACGCGCGATTTCAGCACCGCCAAGACGGCCGCTTACTTCAACTTTGATACCTTTAGCGCCAAGACGCATTGCGTTCTGTACAGCACGCTTCATTGCACGACGGAACATAACGCGACGTTCCAGCTGTGAAGTGATGCTGTCAGCAACCAATTTAGCGTCGAGTTCCGGTTTACGGATTTCGGCGATGTTAATCTGTGCAGGAACGCCAGCGATATCCGCTACGACCTTACGCAGTTTTTCGACATCTTCACCTTTCTTGCCGATAACGATGCCAGGACGAGCGGTGTGAATAGTCACACGGATGCTCTTCGCTGGACGCTCGATAACGATGCGAGAAACGGAAGCTTTCGACAGTTCTTTAGTCAAGAACTGACGAACTTTAAAGTCGCTGTCCAGGTTGTCAGCGAATTCTTTGGTATTCGCGTACCAGGTAGAATTCCAAGGTTTGACAATACCTAGGCGAATACCATTAGGATGTACTTTCTGACCCATTGCTAGTCTCCAGAGTCTCAGCGATCGGACACAACCACAGTAATGTGGCTGGTGCGCTTCAGAATGCGATCTGCACGACCTTTAGCACGCGGCATAATGCGCTTCATGCTTGGGCCTTCGTCTACGAAAATTTTCGTGACTTTCAGATCATCGATGTCAGCGCCATCGTTGTGTTCTGCGTTAGCAATGGCAGACTCCAGTACCTTCTTAACCAGACCAGCAGCTTTCTTGTTGGTGTAGGCCAGAGTTTCCAGAGCTTGCGACACTTTCTTACCGCGGATCAGGTCTGCAACAAGGCGAACCTTCTGAGCAGAAGAACGAGCGTGGCGATGTTTAGCGATAGTTTCCATCTCTTCCTCCTACCTTAGCGCTTTTTAGCTTTTTTATCAGCCGCATGGCCGCGATAAGTACGAGTCGGCGCGAATTCACCCAGCTTGTGACCGACCATTTCATCGGAAACAAACACTGGTACGTGCTGACGACCATTATGGACAGCGATGGTCAAACCGATCATGTTAGGAAAGATCGTTGAACGACGGGACCAAGTGCGCAAAGGCTTCTTGTCACCGCTTTCCACCGCTTTCTCTACCTTCTTCAGCAAGTGCAGGTCAATAAAAGGACCTTTCTTGAGAGAACGTGGCATGGCTTATCCTCTAATTATTTTTTGCTACGGCGACGTACGATGAACTTGTCAGTACGCTTGTTGCTACGGGTCTTCTTACCTTTGGTCTGAACGCCCCATGGTGTTACTGGGTGTTTACCAAAGTTACGACCTTCACCACCACCGTGTGGGTGATCGACTGGGTTCATCGCAGTACCGCGAACGGTAGGACGAATACCACGCCAACGTGCAGCACCTGCTTTACCCAGAACGCGAAGCATATGTTCAGAGTTACCAACTTCACCCATGGTGGCGCGGCAGTCGATCTGAACTTTACGCATTTCGCCAGAGCGCAGACGCAGAGTTACGTAGGAACCATCACGAGCAACGATCTGAACGTAGGCACCAGCAGAACGAGCCAGCTGGCCGCCTTTACCTGGTTTCATTTCTACGTTGTGAACCGTTGAACCTACTGGGATGTTGCGCATCGGAAGGGTGTTACCCACTTTGATTGCAGCATCAACGCCAGATTGGATCTGGTCACCCACTTTCAGGCCTTTCGGCGCCAGGATGTAACGGCGTTCGCCGTCTTTGTACAGAACCAGCGCGATGTTCGCGGAACGGTTCGGATCGTACTCCAGACGCTCAACCACTGCAGCGACACCGTCTTTGTTGCGTTTGAAGTCAACCAGACGATAGTGTTGCTTGTGGCCACCACCGATATGACGGGTGGTGATACGGCCATTGTTGTTACGGCCACCGCTTTTGCTCAATTTCTCAAGCAGCGGAGCAAAAGGTTTACCCTTGTGCAGCTCAGGGTTAACCACTTTAACAACGTGGCGACGACCCGGAGATGTAGGTTTACATTTAACAATTGCCATTGTTCTTACTCCTCCGACTTACTCTGCGCCGCTGATGAAGTCCAGATTCTGGCCTTCTTTCAGGGTCACGTAAGCTTTTTTCCAGTCGCTACGACGACCAACACGCTGACCGTGACGTTTAGACTTGCCTTTAACCAGCAAGGTGTTAACGTCTTCGACTTCGACTTCAAACAGTTTCTTAACCGCAGCTTTGATTTCTGCTTTGGTCGCGTCGAGGGCAACTTTGAGTACGATGGTGTTGTTCTTTTCCATCGCAGCGGATGCTTTTTCAGAAACGTGCGGCGCGCGCAGCACTTTCAGCAGACGTTCTTCACGAATCATGCCAGCATCTCCTCAACTTGCTTAACTGCGTCAGCAGTCATAACCACTTTGTCGAAGGCGATCAGGCTTACTGGATCGATACCTGCTACATCGCGAACGTCAACCTTGTACAGGTTACGTGCGGCCAGGAACAGATTCTCGTCGACTTCGCCGGTTACAATCAGCACGTCTTCCAGAGCCATGTCTTTCAGTTTCTGTGCCAGCAGCTTAGTTTTAGGCGCTTCTACAGAGAACTTCTCGACAACGATCAAACGATCTTGACGTACCAGTTCGGACAGGATGCTTTTCAGCGCGCCGCGGTACATCTTTTTGTTTACTTTTTGACTGTGGTCCTGTGGCTTCGCAGCGAAGGTCACACCACCTGAACGCCAGATCGGGCTCTTAACAGAACCTGAACGCGCACGGCCGGTACCTTTCTGGCGCCATGGTTTCTTTCCAGAACCAGTTACTTCAGCACGGGTCTTCTGAGCGCGAGTACCTTGACGGGCACCTGCTGCATACGCAACAACAACCTGGTGTACCAGCGCTTCATTGAAATCACGCCCGAAGGTAGTTTCGGAAACAGTCAGCGCGCTCTGCGCGTCTTTCACTACTAATTCCATTCCTATCTCCTCGACGTTAAGCCTTAACAGCAGGTTTAACGATCAGGTTGCCACCGGTAGCACCCGGAACAGCACCCTTGACCAGCAGCAGGTTGCGCTCAGCGTCAACACGTACTACGTCCAGGCTTTGAACGGTTACACGCTCGTTACCCAGTTGGCCTGCCATTTTCTTGCCTTTGAACACTTTGCCCGGAGTCTGGTTCTGACCGATAGAACCCGGAACGCGGTGTGACAAGGAGTTACCGTGAGTAGCATCTTGAGTACGGAAGTTCCAGCGTTTAACAGTACCCGCGAAACCTTTACCTTTAGATGTACCAGTAACGTCTACTTTCTTAACGTCTGCGAAAATTTCAACGCTAATGTCTTGACCTGCAGTGAACTCTTCACCTTCTGCAAGGCGGAACTCCCACAGACCACGGCCAGCTTCTACGCCAGCTTTAGCGAAGTGACCCGCTTCTGGTTTGGTTACACGGTTAGCTTTTTTGCTACCAGTAGTAACTTGGACAGCGCGGTAACCGTCGTTTTCCAGATCTTTGATCTGAGTAACGCGGTTTGCTTCAATTTCGATAACGGTTACAGGGATAGAAACACCATCTTCTGTGAAGATGCGAGTCATACCCACTTTCTTACCGACTAAACCAATCATTGTTTCAACCTCTCAATCGCTCAATGACCCTGATTAACCCAGGCTGATCTGCACGTCTACACCAGCAGCCAGATCCAGACGCATCAGAGCATCAACGGTTTTCTCGGTTGGCTCAACGATGTCAACCAGACGCTTGTGAGTGCGAATCTCATACTGATCGCGCGCATCTTTATTGACGTGCGGAGAAATCAGAATGGTAAAGCGCTCTTTGCGGGTCGGCAGCGGGATTGGACCACGAACTTGCGCACCAGTGCGCTTCGCGGTCTCAACGATTTCCGCAGTTGATTGATCGATCAAACGATGATCAAACGCTTTCAGGCGGATACGGATTCTTTGGTTCTGCATGAGACCAGAGCTCCAATTATTTTAAACGTAAAATGATTACTCCTCGGTCCCATTTCGATTGATGGGAGAGTGTAATCGTTCTTCACATAACCCCCATATCGGGAGTATTGTTTGCCAGACGGTTATTTTGTCTGACAACTAATTCATATCGAATTAGGCTTACCAAGATTAGGTAAGCCCGCGCATTATACGTAACTCACCAAACATAGCAACCCCTCCTGACAATAAAGTGCGTTTATTTCGTACACCCTGCCCTTCTCGCGAGAGTGACACAGGTTGATAAACGGCATCTATGACCGCAGCTACGGGAGTTTTACAAATGGCGGCCTGAAGTAGCTGAATTGGGTTGGAGTATTTTCCCTTGGGGGCGATATCTGCGCCGACAGTGAGAATAGCGATGTTGGCACTGGGATTTTTCGGCTTGAGGAGGTGCTGTTGAGAAAGGCTAAGGGGAGTTTTATATCAGCCAGCGAGTATGCAGCCTGGCTGATCCCTTATGCATGGTCTGCGTAACGATTAAGTAAAGAGAGACTAGTGGGACGCTTTTGCTGATTCTTCTTTAATCTGGGTCTGAATGTAATTTTGAATACCCACGCGTCCTATCAGGTCAACCTCGGTTTCTATCCAGTCTATGTGGTGCTCTTCATCGGCCAAAATAGTAATCATCAGGTCGCGGCTTACATAGTCATGAATGGAATCGGCATAGGCAATGGCCTCACGTAAATCTTTGGCACCGTCGAGTTCAAGCACCAGATCAGACTTGAGCATCTCCTCAACGTCTTCACCGATATTAAGCTTGCCGAGATCTTGCAGATTGGGAATGCCCTCAAGGAACAGGATACGCTCGATGTAGATATCGGCGTGTTTCATTTCATCGATGGATTCATGGTATTCAATGCCGTTAAGTCGCATTAAACCCCAGTTCTTGAACATTCTGGCGTGAAGAAAATACTGATTGATGGCAACAAGCTCGTTTCCAAGCAACTTGTTGAGGTGCGAAATCATTTTGGTATCGCCTTTCATAGGAATCCCCTCCGCTATAGGTTCTAAGAGTGTAGAACCACTTAGCAAAGAGTGAAAGAAATACCCCTACTAATTATCAGGCGACCTCGATGATGTAAGTGGCGTTATCTTGCTCCTCTACCAAGATCTCCCTGGCTTGTCTGATGCATTTACCACAGTCAGTCCCAATCGGGCAAAGTTGGCGAAGCTCTTTCATCGTTTGTGGCTGATGCTGTTGAACGACTTTGCGGATCACTTTATCAGTGACTGCGTTACACAAACACACGTACATACGGGAACTCAATATTCAATCAATTCACATAACTGTAAATGAGAATCGTTTTTATTTCAATTCTGTTTGTAGAAATTTACATTGTCACTTCTGCTGAAAACGGGCAAAAAAAAAGGGTGCCTAAGCACCCTCTTTTATATTCCTAAATTTATCAGCGATTAAGCGATAACTTTAGCAACAACACCAGCGCCTACAGTACGGCCGCCTTCACGGATTGCGAAACGCAGACCGTCATCCATCGCGATTGGGTGGATCAGGGTAACAACCATG
>NZ_MRWE01000052.1 GCF_002093665.1 Rouxiella badensis
AGTTAATAGACAGACTTGCTGAAGAGCGTAAGCGCCTTGGTCTATCTCAATTGGAGGTAGCGACTGCGCTTAATCTTACTCAGGCTGATATATCCAAAGTAGAGCATAAAGAGCGCCGCTTAGACGTTTTAGAATTAAAGAAAATGTTGGAAGTTTATAGAATATCTGAAAATAAAAAACTCCGTGAAATAATAATCAATTTTTTCGTTATGGATAAAAAATGAATGTTCAAACAAGAAATGATAAAGCTAAACAGTTTATTTTAGATCAACTATCAACCGTAGCTCAACTAAACGAAAGTGATTTTGAAGATTTACCTGATTTCCAAAGGATTAAATCTATCACTCAGGATTTAATTTATGTTAAAGCTATGGGTTTCAGAGGGATTGTTGCTACTGCTTTAACAGGCAAGTTTCTTGATGATAACTATGATTATTTGAATGATTTCTACAAATGTAATCCACGATCGATCTTTGAAAATGGAATATTTTACGCATTTCAGGAAATGAAAATACCCTGTGGGAAATCAGATCCATTAAATGTAGCAAAAAATAATAATGTTTTAGACGAAAATTGGGCTAAGGGGAGAAGACCTCAGAAAACTGCGATGGCTGCAGTTGATTTATTAAGAATTATTAGCAGTGAAGATGATGATGCTATTCGGCAAAAAACTGTCAATTATTTCTTTTTCCGTTTGTTATCTTATTCGCGGGAGTGTGGTTCAGTAGTCATTCACACGATTAATGAAATTTTTCTTTCAAATCAGATTGTTGCTTCAAAGTTAATTAACTTCACCCTTAATTATCCTGAGTCTGGAACAATACCGCAGTTTGTTATTTCGAGAATATTATCTTCCCTGTATAACCAATCATCAATTAATGTTATTGGCGGAGATGAAAGTGTTTTTGGAACTAATACCACATCGAAAAAACCTGCTGATATATGGCTCGAAAATGAAGGTGTAATATTAAATCTCTACGAAATAACTGTTAAAAAAATAGATTACAAAAGATTGGACGATAGTATTCAGTCCCTAGCTGATACAGACTCTCTGGAAAAACCAATTATATTCATATGTCGGCTACCTGATGATATAAATACTTTGGACGGATATCAAGAAGGTGTTCTAACTTATAAAAATAAATCATTTAATTTTGTGGATATATCAGAGTTTATTAAAAGCACTATAGCTTTATTATCTTTACTCCAAATTGAACTTCTTCTGTCCGAAATAAAGGAATTTGTTGGCTCATATTTAAGACCCATAAAGACTAAAAATGGGTGGAATGAAATATTCGCTATTTGATATCAATCATAAGAGCAGAGTTTCTGCTCTTATGTAATTTCTATAATCAGAGCATTGATCTGGCAAAATCAAACGGCATAATATGTTTTTCTATATTAGCATCGAGATAATCAGCCCACCATTGAATCATTAAACGACGCTGTGTAATATGTTTTGCTTTATGAGTATAAGCAGCACGAAGATTATTTTGTTCTTTATGGCTCATTTGTCTTTCTATAGCATCTTCAGTCCATATACCTGACTCAACAAGAGAACTACAAGCCATTGTGCGGAAGCCATGACCGCAAATATCTTTTTGGGTGTCATAACCCATAAGCTGTAAGGCTTTATTAACGGTATTTTCACTCATTGGTTTACGGTAATCATGGCAACCAATAAAAATTAATCCCTGTCCATCAGACATACCATAACTGATTTCTTTCAGTTCTTTTAGAATATCAATAGCTTGATGACTTAACGGCACATAATGCGGTATACGCATTTTAGAACCACGCTCAGAAAATTTTACATCTTTGATTTCTTCACGATTTGGCGGAATGATCCAAAGTTTATTTTCAAAATCTATTTCAGCCCAACGGGCGAAGCGTAGTTCACTTGAACGAATGAATACAAGCATAGTTAGCTTTAAAGCTAATACAGTGAGTCTGCGGCCTTTATAAGCATTTATGCGGCTTAATAGATCGGGTATTTGCTCAAGTTCAAGAGCGGGATAATGAGTCCGCTTAGGCGTAATTAATGTGCCACCAAGCTCATTTGCCGGATTTTGACTGATCATATCTTCCTGAACAGCATAACGCATGATAGCTGTAATACGCTGCTTCAGGCGTGAAGCTGTTTCATGTTGACCTTTGGCCTCAATTTTACGCAGAGGAAGAAGCAGATCACGAGTGGTTAGTTTCGTAATATCTTTTGAAGCAAGAGCCGGGAAAAGATGATTGATGAGACTGTTTAGAATCCGTTCGCTGTGTTGAGGTATCCACCGCTCACTGACAGACATTTTTTTGTGCCAATCTCGCGCTACAGCTTCAAACTTAAAATCTCCACGCTCTTCTGCCTTCACAGCTTTTTTCTGTTGAGGTGGGTCGATGCCACTGGCTAACAGAGATTTCATCTCTAAGAGGCTTGTACGAGCTTCTACAAGTGATACGGTAGGGTAAGTGCCAATAGAGAAGACTTTTTGCTTACCGTCATAGCGGTAAGCAGCTTGCCAGTATTTGGAACCGTTAGGATGAACGAGCAGATACAGCCCTTTGCCATCAGAAATTTTGGTCGGTTTTGCGGAAGGCTTGGCGTTTTTGACTGCAATATCAGTTAAGCGCATGGCGGGCCTCCGGTGAGGTAAATGTTGGTAAACTCATCGAACTGAGTTTACCAACTTTTTTACCAACAAAAGTTAGTGGCTGCCAGTGAATTTTAATGAACAGTAGTGAACATGAAGAACGGGATAACATGTTGACTTTATAAAGTAAAACGGACGCCAAAAGGCGTCCGTTTCTGAATGGTTGGTGCCCGGACTCGGAATCGAACCAAGGACACGGGGATTTTCAATCCCCTGCTCTACCGACTGAGCTATCCGGGCAACGCGGCGCATTAAACCGTAATGGCCGCTCGGCGTCAACGGCTTTTTAACGGATTGTCAGGATAACACGCCTGAACGTTGCTTTTTAGAGCAAAAAACATTGAAACGGTTGTTTTGCATTCATAAACTCATTAAAGACGGGATATTTTCAATGAGTTAATCAATATCGCCTCACCCTGCTCAGGGCATGCCAGGTGATCAGGCATGTCGGATTCGATGCTTTTACCTGCCGCCTAATAAACAATCTGGTTAGCTTAAATGCTGCTTCAGATAATGGATAAACGCGCTAATCCGAGCTGGAAGATGTTTCCTGTAAGTATAAACGGCATAAATATCGGCAGCCGGTGCCTGATAGTCGGTCAGTAATGGAATAAGATCCCCCTGCTCCAGGTCTTTCTTTATATCCCACCGCGAGCGCAAAATAATACCCTGTCCATCCCTGGCGTAGTGTACGACTGTCTCACCGTCGTTGCTGGACAAATCCCCATTCACCTTCTGCACATACTCCTTGCCGTCTTTAGTAAAACGCCACAGCGAATAATCGCTTTCGTACTGTCGCAGAACGATGCAGTTGTGGTGCGCCAGGCAGGTAACGGTATTCGGTGCCCCATACTTCTTCAGATAAGCAGGCGCCGCGCACACCACGCGAGAGTTGCTCATTAATTTAATCGCGACCAGCCGTGAGTCGGGCGGTTCACCGACGCGCAGGTCGATATCGACGCTGTTATCAAGAAAATTGAGCGGCTGGCTGGTGAGCTGTAAATCGATATCCAGATTGGGGTGAAGCCGATGAAAAGAAGAGATGAGCGGCGCAATGAAACGGCGGCCAAACCCAAACGAGGCATTGAGATTCAAACGGCCGGTTAACAGCGCCTGGCTGTTGGAAACTGCGCTCTCAAGCTCGGCAATCTGCGTGATGATCGGCCGAGCGCCCTCAACGTAACGCTCTCCCTCTAGCGTAAGAGCCAGACGTCGTGTCGTGCGCAGCACCAGCTGCACACCCAGCCGTTGTTCAAGGAGCGTTAAACGTTTACTGACCGCAGGCAGGGTCAATCCCATTTCACGTGCGACCGCCGTCAGACTGCCGAGGCGCGCCACCAGGGTGAAAAACCGCAGATCGTCGGTAGAGGACATCATTATTCACTTTAAGTTAAGAATGCCTTAAATATTTAGCAAATTGTTGAGCACCAGTGAAGCATTTACACTCAATCAGTCCGATAAAACATCTCCAGCAACCTATCTCAATAAATAAATTAAAACAGCAGAAGGCCTACAGCATGTCTGAAAGAACACACAAAATCGCCGTTATCCCCGGTGACGGCATCGGTAAAGAAGTGATGCCTGAGGGCATCAAGGTGATAGAGAAAGCGGCGGCAAAACATGGTATTAACCTGGAATGGCAGGGGTTCGATTTTGCCAGTGCCGACTACTATCTCGAGCACGGAAAAATGCTGCCAGATGACTGGTATGAAACGCTGAAGGGGTTTGACGCTATCTATTTCGGGGCAGTCGGTTGGCCCGATGTGGTGCCAGATCACATTTCACTGTGGGGCTCATTATTGCAGTTCCGACGTGAGTTCGATCAGTACGTTAACCTGCGCCCGGTACGCCTGATGCCAGGCGTAAAAGCACCGCTTGCAGGAAGAAAGCCGGGTGATATCGATTTTTATGTCGTGCGGGAAAATACCGAGGGTGAATACTCTAGCGTGGGCGGGATAATGTTCCCCAATACAGAGCGTGAGGTGGTTATTCAGGAGACGGTAATGACGCGAACAGGCGTCGACCGTATTTTGAAATATGCCTTCGAACTGGCGCAAAAAAGACCGAAAAAACATCTTACCTCGGCGACAAAATCTAACGGTATTGCGATTACCATGCCCTACTGGGATCAGCGTGTCGTAGAGATGGGTAAAAATTATCCTGAGGTTGATGTCGATAAGTATCACATTGATATTCTCACCGCGAACTTCGTACTTCACCCTGACTGGTTCGACGTAGTGGTCGCCAGCAACCTGTTTGGCGATATTCTTTCGGACCTGGGTCCCGCTTGCACAGGCACTATCGGCATTGCTCCCTCTGCCAATATTAATCCCGAGGGGCTGTTCCCAAGCCTTTTCGAGCCGGTTCACGGCTCTGCCCCAGATATTGCGGGCAAGGGGATCGCTAATCCGATTGGTCAAATATGGTGTGGTGCCATGATGTTGGAACATCTCGGCTATGAAAAGGCAGGCGCAGAAGTATTACAGGCGATTGAAAAAGTATTGAGCAGAGGCGCAGACGAAGCCCCACTGACGGGCGACCTCGGCGGTAAGGGAAATACGCGTGAGTTAGGTCAGGCGATTGCCGACGCCCTGTAAAGCACGCGAAAAATGTGGCTATAAATCAACCGCCTCTTAGAGTGAGAATAAACTGCGGTAAAATATGATTTATCTGATGCTGAGTGAAGGTCATTTTGCTTTCACTCAGTGTCCCCCTACTGATACACTTCCTCTTATTACAAATCTTTTTTAAACATAAAGTTAGATTTAATTAAGGGGAATCCTATTGTCTTGGAATAGCCTGACTTATTTTGGCGACAGTATGCTATTGCTGCCGAGCGGGATAATTATCGCCTTATTTATGGCATGGAAAGTAACGGGCAGACTCACTCCCTGGGCCTGGTTATTTACTTTTGGCCTCACCGGCTTCATCGTCAGTGTTTCAAAACTGCTTTTTCTCGGCTGGGGAATTGGCAGCGCAACCTATGATTTTACAGGTTTTAGCGGGCATACCACAATGTCAGCCACCTTCTGGCCGGTATTAATGTGGCTCCTGAGCGGTGGCTATCGCCGCGGCATCCACCGCACGATGATAGTCATCGGCTATCTCCTGCCCGTTATGATTGGAATAAGTCGAGTGGTGTTGCAGGCGCACTCGCCAAGCGAAGTGATTACCGGCTTGATTTTGGGACTCTCTGCCAGCAGCCTGTTCCTCTATGCTCATCGCCATCAGACGGTGAAACATTTTACGCTGCCACAGCTGGCCATTATGTTGATCTTGCCCATTATTTTGCTGAGCACCGGCCATAAGGCCACCACTCAGAACATGATTGAACAGCTCGCGGCCTATATTACCGGCCATCCACCGTGGACTCGCGCACAGCTGCTGAGTGAACTGCATTAACGCCCTCTTCTCCGGCATCGCTTTTCCATTCACGATGCCGGAAATCTTCCCAGCCTAACGTCTCAATACACCACTTTCTTATTGCTGTTAAATACCTGCCATTTCTCCTTGATGAAAGCGTCTATTTCACGTTGAAAACGCTCGGCAGAAAACCTCAATGCATTTAGAAAAAACAACGCCTAGGGTCACTCTGTCGATGAAAGGACATAAATTGCCCCCTTGAGCTAAGGTAAATAATGAGGGAACTGCAGAAGAGGAGAAGGTAAGTCATGGGCGTATTTGCATTAACTAAGTTCAAACTACCCGTTAAGCAGGGAAAGAAGCCGTGGAGGCTAGTGATAACCAGCCTGCTGTTGGTGCTGGTAACAGCGATTGCAGGCTGCGGAGATAAGGAGCCTGCACAGCGTAAAGCCTTTATCGACTTTTTACAGGCGCAGATTATTACCGCACAGGGAACGAATCTTCCTGCACTGACGCAGGACCAGAAAACGGCCTTCGGTAAGTACATCAAAGACTACGCGGTGATGAGGGATTTTCATCAGAAAATGGAAACAGAGCTTAACTCTTCGCTGGTACCGGTATTTAGCAGTATGAATGCGCTAACGTCAGTCAATGCGTTACTTCAGCAACGAGACGAGCTGCAGAAAATGGCAGATAAAAGTCCAAGGTGGCTTGAAGAAACAAAATTGCTGCAGGTTCAGACCGACGCGCAGAGAGAGGGGCTGAAACAGCCTGAAGATCTGAAAAAAACCTATGACCAGGCCTATAACAAAGTTGTTTCACAGCCCTCTGCGGCCGCAGAACAGATATTCACGCTGCTGCCAGAAGTCTTGAAAAACATTGTTGTTAAGGCCGATTTCATTAAAAGTCAGGGTAAAACTGTCACTATTTCTGGTAACACCTTGCAGTTTGCCAACCAGGCTCAGCTGGATAAATACAATGCGATTCAGAAAAAGTTGTTGCCGCTAAATGCGCAGCTAATGGCCTTAAGCCGAGAGTTGCATCGCGCAGCCGAGTAATGCGGCGGCAGTTTGCCGCCCAAAATGCATCAGTGGCAAGCATGTGCCGCAGGCTGGCCATTTTCGGCTCGACGCCAATCCCCCGGCGTTTGGCCGAACTGACGCTTGAAGCTGCGGGTGAAAGACTGCTGTGAGTCGAACCCCAGTGAAATTGCAACACTGACGATGGTTTCACCGCTGCTGGCTAGCATATCCGCCGACTTTTTCATCTTCTGGGCACGAATATACTCGCCCATCGGCAGCCCGGTATGCTCTTTAAACATGCGCTGCAAATGCCAGCGTGAATAACCTGCACGTTTGGCCACGGTTTTAATATCCAGGCGTTCTTCGAGGTTGTTATCGATCCAGTCGATCAGATCGTGAATAAAATCTTCGGTTTTCATGTCCGCTCTCCCGCTGTGTTTTTTTTGCCCTCGCAAGAGAGCCTGTGCTAAGGCTGACGCAGTTTTGAATAAAATGCAAGTTTTACTATTGCATTTAATTTTTCGATTGCGGATAGTTACACATCAAAACAAATCGCCATAAAGAATAGCACATAAAGTGCAACAATAATTCTTGCACTTTATTAGGCCACTCCCTACAATCGCCATGAAATAGTGTATCAGTAATTGATACCTTATTGTGCCTATGACAGGTGCAAATCCGCATAAAAATATCAGTCAAAGGACTCATCGCCGGTGGACAGGACCGGGGAGGACTGCCTGATAGCGCGTGTTCATCGCAATAGATACCGGACATTAAAACAATGATTAGCCTGCAAAATCCTTTCGTGATACCAAGCGAGCGTCGCTCTGGTACGCATCTTGCTCTCCCCCTTTCAGGGATAGCGTTGATGGTTGCTTTACTTTCAGGGTGTGACAACAGCGTAGCGCAGAGCTCAGCTCCGCCTGCACCGGCCGTCAGCGTGGCCGCCGTAGTGGTAAAACCAATCAAACAGTGGGACGAGTTCACCGGCCGGGTTGAGGCGGTGCAAAGCGTTCAACTTCGCCCTCGTGTCTCAGGCTACATCGACAAAGTAAACTATGTCGAAGGCCAGGAAGTAAAAAAAGGCCAGGTGCTGTTTACCATCGATGACCGTACCTATCGTGCAGCACAGGAGCAGGCTCTGGCCCAACTGGTGCATGCCAAAAATCAGGCCAATCTCGCTCGTAGCGAATCGGCTCGCACTGAAAAACTGGTAGGTTCCGAGGCGGTATCCAAAGAACTTTGGGAACAGCGTCGCGCCGCCGCCGCTCAGGCCCAGTCTGACGTGTTGGCCGCACAGGCCCAGCTGGATATGGCTCAGCTCAATCTCGATTTCACCCGCGTAACCGCCCCGATCGACGGCAAGGCCAGCCGCGCAATGATAACCGCCGGCAATCTGGTGACCGCCGGTGACAGCGCCAGCGTGCTAACCACCTTAGTCTCACTCGATAAAGTTTACGTCTATTTCGACGTCGATGAAGGCACATTCCTGCGTTATCAGGCCATGGCTCGCGACGCAAAGCACAACAACGCACCGCTGCCGGTACACGTTGGACTGGTCGGTGAGGAGGGGTATCCGCATCAGGGGATGCTCGATTTCACCGATAACCAGCTTACCGCCAGCACCGGTACCATCCGCATGCGCGCCTTGCTCGATAACGGCGACCGCAGCTTCACGCCCGGCCTGTTCGCGCGCGTGCAAATGCCCGGCAGTCCTATGTTTAGCGCTCTGTTAATCGATGACAAGGCGGTGTTGACCGATCAGGACCGCAAATATGTTTACGTGGTCGACGGGAGCGGCAAAGCAGAACGTCGCGACATTCAGATGGGCGCAATGTCCGGCGGACTGCGCATCGTGCAGCAGGGTCTGAAAGCAGGCGATCGGGTGGTAGTCGACGGCGTGCAGAAGGTCTTTATGCCGGGCATGTCGGTCAACGCGAAAAACGTGGATATGGCGAGAAACTTAACGCCAATTGCCTCTGAACAAGCACAATAACAGGACGCCGTCTCATGGACTTTTCCCGCTTTTTTATCGACCGGCCAATCTTTGCCGCCGTCCTGTCGATTCTGATTTTGGTCACCGGGGCGATAGCCATACCGCTGCTGCCGGTGAGCGAATACCCAGACGTCGTGCCGCCAAGCGTGCAGGTTCGCGCCCAATATCCCGGCGCGAACCCGAAAGAAATCGCTGAAACCGTCGCTACGCCTCTGGAAGAGGCAATCAACGGCGTCGAAAATATGATGTACATGAAGTCGGTCGCGGGCTCCGACGGTGTCCTGGTCACCACCGTGACCTTCCGCCCTGGAACCGATCCCGATCAGGCGCAGGTTCAGGTGCAAAACCGCGTTGCGCAGGCTGCGGCACGGCTGCCAGAGGACGTACAGCGCCAAGGCGTGACGACCCAGAAGCAGTCGCCCACCATGACGCTCGTGGTGCATCTATATTCACCCTCCGGAAAATACGATTCACTGTACCTGCGTAACTACGCCACGCTGAAAGTCAAAGACGAACTGGCACGTTTGCCCGGCGTCGGTCAGGTGCAGATTTTTGGCGCGGGTGAATATGCGATGCGCGTCTGGCTCGATCCCAATAAAGTGGCCGCACGTGGCCTGACCGCCTCGGACGTCGTCACCGCAATACGTGAACAAAACGTGCAGGTTTCTGCCGGTCAGTTGGGCGCAGAGCCGATGCCGAAAGACAGCGACTATCTGCTGTCGATCAATGCCCAAGGCCGTCTGAAGGACGAAACCGAGTTCGGCAATATCATTCTGAAAACTAGTGAGGACGGCTCCATCGTGCGGCTGCGAGACGTCGCTCGTATCGAGATGGGTTCGGGCAGCTACGCCCTTCGCTCTCAGCTCAACAATAAGGACGCCGTGGGGATCGGTATTTTCCAGGCACCGGGTGCTAACGCGATCGATTTGTCGAACGCCGTACGGGCCAAAATGGCCGAACTGGCGACCCGCTTTCCTGATGGGCTGACCTGGCGCGCGCCGTATGACCCGACGGTATTCGTGCGTGACTCCATCAGCGCCGTAGTGCATACCCTGCTCGAGGCGGTGGTATTGGTGGTGCTGGTTGTCATCCTGTTCCTGCAAACCTGGCGCGCGTCGATTATCCCGCTGCTCGCGGTGCCAATTTCAGTGATCGGTACCTTTAGCATTCTGTATTTGCTGGGTTTTTCACTGAATACGCTCAGCCTGTTCGGGCTGGTGCTTGCAATCGGGATAGTGGTCGATGACGCCATTGTGGTGGTGGAAAACGTCGAGCGAAATATCGAGGAAGGACTGGCCCCGCGCGAGGCGGCGCATCAGGCAATGCGCGAGGTGTCGGGTCCTATCGTCGCGATTGCGCTGGTGCTCTGCGCCGTATTTGTGCCGATGGCGTTTTTATCCGGCGTAACCGGTCAGTTTTACAAACAGTTTGCGGTGACTATTGCCATCTCCACTGTGATTTCAGCGATTAACTCCCTGACGCTGTCACCGGCATTGGCGGCGATACTGCTGAAGTCTCACGGCGCACCGAAGGACGTACCAACGCGGATTATCGACCGTCTTTTTGGCTGGCTCTTCCGTCCGTTTAACCGCTTCTTTAACGCCAGTTCGCATCGTTATCAAAGCGCAGTGTCCAAAACGCTGAGCCGTCGCGGTGCCGTGTTTGTGGTCTACGTTCTGCTGCTGTGCGCCGCCGGATTAATGTTTAAAACCGTGCCGGGCGGATTCATCCCTACGCAGGACAAGCTGTACCTGATTGCCGGGGTCAAAATGCCCGAAGGTTCGTCGCTGTCACGTACCGACGCAGTAGTTCGTAAAATCAGCGCTCTGGGCCTGCAAACCGACGGCGTGATTGACGCGGTTGCCTTCCCGGGACTTAACGCACTGCAGTTTACCAATACGCCGAATACCGGCACGGTGTTCTTCGCGTTGAAACCGCTGAGCGAACGCAGCCGCACGGCGGCGCAGATTAACGCCGAGATCAACGCCAAGCTCTCTCAGATTCAGGAAGGCTTTGCGTTCTCGATAATGCCACCGCCGATCCTCGGACTAGGCCAGGGGTCGGGTTATTCTCTTTATATTCAGGACCGTGCGGGGCTGGGATACGGTGCGCTCCAGTCGGCGGTAAACACACTGTCGGGCGCCATCATGCAGACGCCGGGTATGAGCTTCCCGATTTCGGCTTATCAGGCCAACGTGCCGCAGCTGGAAGCGAAGATTGACCGCGACAAAGCCAAGGCACAGGGTGTGTCGCTCAACGAGCTGTTCAGCACGCTACAGACCTATCTGGGGTCGTCATACATCAATGACTTCAACCGTTTTGGTCGCACCTGGCAGGTCATCGCGCAGGCTGACGGGCCATTTAGGGAAAGTGTGGAAGACATTGCCAATCTGCGCACTCGCAACGACAAGGGTGAAATGGTGCCGATTGGCAGCATGGTCAACATTACGACTACCTATGGGCCGGATCCGGTGATCCGCTACAACGGTTATCCAGCGGCGGACCTGATTGGCGACGCCGATCCGCGCGTGCTGTCGTCTTCACAGGCGATGACCGAGGTCGCATCAATGGCGAAGAATCTGCTGCCTAACGGCATGAATATCGAATGGACAGACCTGAGCTACCAGCAGTCTACGCAGGGCAATGCGGCACTCATCGTCTTCCCGATGTCTGTGCTGCTGGCATTCCTGGTGCTGGCCGCGCTGTATGAAAGCTGGACGCTGCCGCTGGCAGTGATCCTCATCGTCCCCATGACCATGCTGTCAGCGCTGTTCGGCGTCTGGCTGACCGGCGGGGACAACAACGTCTTCGTCCAGGTTGGACTGGTGGTGCTGATGGGGCTAGCCTGTAAGAACGCCATTCTGATCGTCGAGTTTGCCCGCGAGCTGGAAATTCAGGGCAAGGGCATAATTGAGGCCGCACTCGAAGCCTGTCGACTGCGTTTACGTCCGATTGTGATGACCTCGATTGCGTTTATTGCAGGGACTATCCCGCTGATTCTCGGCCACGGTGCCGGGGCGGAGGTGCGCGGTGTGACCGGGATTACCGTATTCTCGGGCATGCTCGGCGTGACGCTGTTCGGTCTTTTCCTGACGCCGGTATTCTACGTCGCTCTGAGGAAGTTGGTCAGCAGAAAGGCGCAGCCTGAAGCCGAGGCAGTAACCCTGAGCTAATGCAAACGCTTAAGCTGTAGAAACAACAAGGGGACTCGCCTGGCGACGAGTCCCCTTTGTTTTAATCAGGAGAGGATGTTGAGCGGCAAACAGGTTGAGCCTGAAGCGCTATTTAGCGGCCAGCTCTTCGCCGCCACAGCTGTAGCTGCCGTTGCGTTCGAACTCGTTTAGCGCGTCGGCGACAGTGTATTTCGCCAGTACGGCCATCGAGGCCTCTTCAGCTTCATAGACCACGGACTTAAAATAGCCGCAGGCGTTGGCGCTCACCAGACACTTGGCCGACCCTTCTGGTCGGGCCGCCCACAGGCGTTTGTCTTCGATGACGCTGGTATAAATATCACGCAGCGTAATGGATTCTGCCACGCGGCCAAGGCGGATAGAACCGGTCCTGCCAAGCGTTGAAACGATGATCCCTTGATGCGTCAGGGGCACCATCAGCTTGCGTATAAAGCTGGGATTAGCTTCCAGGCTCGCTGCCAGAGTCGCACTGGTACAGCGCTGTCCTGACTTTTCAGCCAGTGCCACACTAAAGACCATCTGCATTGCTGTCGGAAAGCGAAAATCTAACATGTCGTTATCCTGGGAAAGCGGTATCAAAAATAAACTCTTTCGACTGATAAAAAACTCACAGACGAAGTGGTCAATAATATAACAAAAGCTGGAGTATTTTTGAAGTTTGGTCAGCACAGAAAGGCCTAAAAGCGAGGAGTTTTAATCACAAATTGCGAGCACGGCGGCCCTTTAGCCGCTTTTAGGGTCTATTGGGTCAAGGGCACGCGCCTTATGTGCAGGGCAGCGGCCCAGACCTGCCAGTGGGACTTTCAAGGCGGGAGCCGTTTGGATTGCCCCGCCTTGTTCTCGCGCTAAAAATGCAATTTAACAATAAATTGTCATTTAAGCGCTCAACCATCCCAGCTTGATAACAAACAGAAGCGACAGAATAACCAGTGCGGCATTCAGTTCACGCGCACGGCCGCTCAGCAGTTTCACCAGTGTCCAGGTGATAAAGCCGAACGCGATACCGTTAGCAATCGAGTAGGTCAGTGGCATCGTCAGGGCAGTTACGGTAACCGGTGCGGCAACGGTGATGTCTTTCCAGTCGATCTCGGCCAGGCCCGAGGTCATCAGTACCGCGATGAACAACAGCGCAGGCGCGGTTGCAAATGCAGGCACGCTGCCCGCCAGTGGCGCAAAGAACAGGCTCAGCAGGAACAAGATAGCCACTACGATAGCGGTCAAACCGGTACGGCCACCGGCTTCAACGCCCGCCGCCGATTCAATGTAGCTGGTGGTGGTCGAGGTGCCCAACAGTGAGCCAAACAGCGCGGCGCAGCTGTCGGCAAACAGCGCGCGACCCATCTTAGGAATGTTGCCCTCTTCGTCTGCCAGACCCGCACGCTTGGTGACACCAATCAGCGTACCGGAATTGTCGAACACGTCGACGAACAGGAAGGCGAACACCACGCTAATCAAGCCAACGTTGAAAGCACCTTTGATGTCCAGCTGCAGGAAGGTTGGTGCGATGGAAGGCGGCATAGACATCACGCCACCGAACGGGGTATAGCCCAGGGCGATAGCCAGAATGGTCACCGCCAGAATACCGATTAACACGGCGCCGGTAACGCGACGCGCTTCCAGCACCACAATGATGATAAAGCCAAGCATCGCAAACAGCGGTGCAGGCTTGGTCAAATCACCCAGCCCCACCAGCGTGGCCTGATTGCCAATCACAATACCAGAGCCTTCAAGCGCAATGAGCGCCAGGAACAAGCCGATACCGGCGGCAATCGCCGAACGCAGCGGCATAGGAATGCTGCGAATGATCCACTCGCGGATTTTGAAAATAGATAACGCGAAGAAAATACAGGCCGAGAGGAATACTGCACCCAATGCGATATGCCAGTTATAGCCCATATGCAGCACGACGGTGTAGGTGAAGAAGGCGTTCAGGCCCATGCCTGGCGCCAGCGCAATAGGATAGTTTGCAATGAATCCCATCAGCGCGGAACCGATTGCGGCAGCAAGACAGGTAGCAACAAATACCGATCCTTTGTCCATGCCGGTAGCGCCAAGAATAGAAGGGTTTACGAACAGGATATATGCCATGGCCAGAAATGTAGTCAAGCCTGCCAATATCTCAGTGCGCACGTTAGTGCGATGAGCTTTGAGTTTAAATATTTTCTCTAACATTAGATTTCTCTCGGTCGCGTTGTATGAATACACGCTTGTTATAAGTTTTGTTTTTCAAAACACGTCCGCGAGCCAGGAGTCCAGATGCCATAGATTCGTCCGGCCCTTAATAAGACACACGGAAAGTACTGCGTGTTTTGACGAACCCTGTCATCACTGCCTGTTAATTTATAGCTTACTTGTTTACTTACCACCCGACTTGTATAAAAAACGTCTGATGTGACTGTTTTACAAAGAAGCACCGTACAATCTAGGAAAAACGGGTGATGCAGTCCATAATAGATATCTCACTAATTCACTGCAAAAATTAGTACACCCTCATATGTCGCCATTTTCTCGCTTTTCACAATACTTTGTTGAAGTCGCCCGTACCGGAAGTTTGCGTAAAGCCGCCGAGACGCTGCACGTCTCGGCATCGGCAATTAACCGGCAGATTCTGCTCGCCGAACAGACCATGGAAACGCCGTTATTTGAGCGCTTGCCGACCGGTCTGAAATTGACGTCAGCCGGTGAGATGCTCTTTGATGATATTAAACGCTGGCGCAAAGAGTTTATTCGCACCCGCGAAAGATTTGATGAAATGCAGGGATTACGCCGAGGACACGTCAGTATTTCTATTATCGCCGCGCTCAGTGAGGGCATGGTCGCGCAGCTGATTGCCGATGTAGGTAAAGAATTTCCGTATCTGACCTTTAATATTCGCATTGAGGAAAGCCGCAATATCAGCGAGCACGTTAGCTCTTCGGAGGTTGACTTCGGCCTGCTGCTCGACCCTGTCGAGCACACCGGTCTCGAGGTGCGCGCCTTCGCCGAACTGCCGATTGGCATTGCCATGCCGGTGGGTCATCCGTTAGCGCATAGAAAAATGCTGTCATTCAGCGATATCACCGAGTATCGGCAAATCATCCCGGCCGAACCGCTGATGATCAACGCCCGCGCCAAACTGCTTTACAACCGCTATCAGCTGCATGAGACGCCATCGATTGTCTGTAATGATGTGAGAATGATGCGTGAATTGATCCGCAAAGGTGCCGGCGTTGGCGTACTCAGCCTGCTCGACGTGTTTCCCGATTTACAGGAAAAACGCCTGGCCTTCGTGCCGCTTCAGGGACACAGCGTCAAGCCGCTGACGCTGGCGCTTTGCGTCGCGCCTCGTCGTCAGCTTTCTCGCGCGGCGCAGATTGTGATTCAGAAAATGATCGTGATGATGGAAAGCATCGCGCTGTAGTGTCTCAATCATCATCCCGTTTACGCAGCGCGAACCAGCCAGCAATCACCGTAAATAGCGCAACAACCAGCACCAGCAGCACAAAACCGTGCGGGTTGGAGGCCAGCGGAATACCGCCGACGTTCATACCAAAGAACCCCGCGACGATATTGATAGGCAGTGCGAGCACGGTGATCACGGTCAGCACATACAGCGAGCGGTTGTTCTGCTCCATCTGACTCGAAGAAATCTCCTCCTGAAGCAGGCGAATACGCTCCGTCAACCCTACCAGGTCATTTAACACTACGGTAAATTCTTCAGCAAACTGGCGCAGATCCCTGACTACTTCGGCGCTGAGCCAACGCGGTGGGCGGTTCATCAGACGAAATAACGCCGCCGGTTCCGGTGCCAGTAGGCGCTGAAAACGCAGCAGTTGGCGTCGCATACGCCCGAGCCTTGTGCGGTTCTTCTTAACCAGTCCGCTGAGTAGACGCTCCTCAATCTGATCGACATACTGGTTTGCCTGACGCACGATATGCTCCAGCACGTCCTCCTGCTCTTCCAGCAAATGCACCAGCAGCGAAGTTGGCGAGGTCGGTGCCAGAGTTTCAAGCTTGTGAAACAAACGTTCAATCAGTCGCAGAGGTTTATGACGTGCAGTAATCACCAGACCGGTGCAGCAATAAAGCCACAGCGTCGCCGTCTCTTCGCCAGAGCCGTCCTCCTTAAAGTTGGCGTCATTAAGTACCGCAAACAACACGTTATGCTGACTCTCGATGCGCGTGCTGTGTGAACCGTTGCGGATCTCCTCGAAGAAAAACTCCTCGATATCAAACTGCTTTCTAAGCCATTTTTCGGAGGCCGCATGATTAAGATTGATGTGCAGCCAGAGGAAGCCCGGGGTATCTTTTTGCTGCTGATATTCGGCCTGGATCTGTCCCGACGTTATCCGCCTTGGCGTCTGATGTTCCTTAAAGACAAAGCCATGGATTAATCCCGTAACCTCATCGGTAAAGTCTACTTTATGCGATTTTTCTTCCAGCATGGTTTATCTGTATTAACCGGGAACATCGCTTAATTACGCCATTTGCCAGGATAAAATCAACCCCTTTATGCCGCGAAAATAAATAAAAATACCAATATAAAACAGAAATTTAACCGTCATCTTTCCGTCATAAAAATGCCACATTTGGTACGAATAATCTTAGGGGATTAATTGGCATTCGGCATGACTTTGAGGGAAAGCGTTATGGCTATGCACGAGAATGGTTCACCCGGTGAATTCACCTTTAACCAACGCTTATTACAAGAATTTTATGACAGCTACGACGAAGAGCTGGAAATGGAACTGGACGACCGACGCCTGGGTGACGGGGAGCCGGAATGCGACGACCAGAAAGCCTGGCGTAAGCAGTATTTCCGTGAGCTGCTGCGTTTGCAGGGCGAGCTGGTAAAAATGCAGGACTGGGTGATGCGAACCGGTCACCGTATGGTCATTATCTTCGAAGGACGCGATGCCGCAGGGAAAGGCGGCGTAATCAAACGCATAACTCAGCGACTTAATCCGCGCACCTGTCGGGTTGCCGCCCTCCCCGCTCCTAACGACCGGGAACGCACACAGTGGTATTTTCAACGCTATATCGCCCATCTCCCGGCAGCGGGCGAGATGGTGCTGTTTGACCGCAGCTGGTACAACCGCGCCGGTGTTGAAAAAGTCATGGGATTTTGTAGCGATCAGGAATATGAAGAATTTTTCCGCAGCGTGCCTGAGTTTGAAAAAATGCTCACCCGCAGCGGGATCCAGATAGTCAAATACTGGTTCTCCATCACCGATGAAGAGCAGGAACTGCGCTTCTTAAGCCGCATTCACGATCCGCTGAAGCAGTGGAAACTCAGCCCGATGGACCTTGAAAGCCGCCGCCGTTGGGAGAATTATACCGCAGCGAAAGAAGTGATGCTCAAACGCACCCACATCGAAGAGGCGCCGTGGTGGATTGTTCAGGGCGTCGACAAGAAGAAAGCGCGTCTCAACTGCATTAGCCACCTGCTGGCACAGGTGCCTTACGAAGAGATGGAAGCACCAACCATCACGCTGCCGAAACGCAACTACAGTGACGACTACAAGCGCACTCTTCTGCCTGACACCATGATCGTACCCGATCTTTACGATTAATCGGCGCCTGACTCCCCGATCCTGCGCAAAAAAGCAGGATCGGTTTATATTTCGCTCAACACCCGTTTTTCGGTTAGAAAATCGATAAACACTCTAATCTTGGGCAACAGATGACGGCTGCTCGGCCAAACCATGGAAAACTTTCCGGCTTCGTCCAGATAGTCCCCCAATACCGACACTAGCGCACCCGACGCCAGATACTCCTTCACAATAAACTGGGGTGCATAAGTCAACCCAATCCCTCGTAGCGAGGCCTGCAGTAAACCTTCAAGATTGTTAAAAGAAAGAGAGCTGGGAATGCTTTCCGAAAAGTCGTTATTGAAGTCCCAATTCTGCAACTGCCCATTTTTAGGAAAGCGATAGCGTAAACAGTGGTGCTGTTGCAAATCAGCGGGCGTTTGGGGAAGCGGATGACGCGCAAAGTAATCAGGGCTGCCGATAATGACAAAGCGAAACGGCCCGAGAGTGCGTGACATCATCTCGGAGTCGGTCAGCTCACCGCTGCGTATGGCGATGTCCAACCCTTCGGCGATGATGTCCACCATGCGATCGCTGAAGTCTAGCTCCAGCTCAATCTCGGGATAGCGTTGCATAAACTCAGACAGGTAAGGCAACAGCATGCGATAGCCAATCGCCGGCAGGCCGACGCGCAGCTTACCGCGCGGCTGGGCCGACAGGCGCGACAGTTCGAATTCGGCCTCTTCCATTTGCGACACAATGGCCTGACAGCGCTCAAAAAACAGCAGGCCTTCGTCGGTCAGACTGATGCGCCGCGTGCTGCGGTTAAACAGTCGGACGTTAAGCCGCGACTCAAGCCGTGCTACGCTCTTTCCTACCGCCGAGGCGGAAATTCCCAGCCGCTCACCGGCGGCGGTAAAGCTGTGGCACTGCGCCGCTCGCACGAAGGCCAACATGCCGTTGATATTATCCATACTCACTTCCGACCCTTTATTAGAGCGCTTTTGTCCTTAATCATCGGACAACAAGCCCATTTCCGTCAAATTTAAGACATTTTATCATCAGGCAATATCACCTTTTCTGGAGAAGCCCATGAGTAATCCTTCTATTGCCGCCGCGCCAGCAAGCAAAATGCCGGTGCTGGTCGCCGTTTGTCTGGCGGGTATTATTCTGCCGTTGAGCTTTGTCAGCGGCTCGATAGCCACGCCGGTTATCAGCCGCGAACTCGGCGGCAGCGCGCAGGCGTTGAGCTGGATAACTAACGCCTTTATGCTCAGCTTCGGCTGTTTCCTAATGGCCGCCGGATCGCTTGCCGACGAGGTCGGGCGCAAAAAGGTGTTCATCTCCGGCGTTTCGTTGTTTGCCCTGCTCTCCGGGCTGATTGGCTTCAGTTCGAGCCTGCTGTGGATTGATGTGATGCGCGCCTTACAGGGCGTTGCCGCCGCCGCAGCGCTGGCGGGCGGTTCGGCGTCTTTGGCGCAGGAGTTTGAGGGCCGTGCACAAATGCGGGCATTCAGCATGCTCGGTTCCAGCTTTGGCATTGGATTAGCGTTTGGCCCTTTTCTGGCGGGCCTGCTCATCGCGCACTTCGGCTGGCGGGCGGTGTTTCTCTCCTCAATGGTTATCGCTTTGCTGTCGCTGTCGATTGGCGTCTCTCGCCTGCGCGAATCAAAAAACCCTGATGCAGCGGGCATCGACTGGCCCGGTACGGTGCTTTTTACCGCTATGCTGGCGTTGCTGACTTGGGCGCTGATGGCTATTCCGGCTCAGGGCGCAGACAGCGCGCTGGTGCTGAGCCTGTTGGCGGCGACCGTCGTGCTGCTGGTGCTTTTTGTAGGGGTCGAAAAACGCGTCAAACACCCGATGCTTGACCTGTCGCTGTTCCGCTATGCCCGCTTCATTGGCGTGCAAGCGCTGCCACTGGCCACGGCTTTTGCTTTTGTGGTGCTGCTGGTGCTGCTGCCAATGCAGTTTATCGGCGTTGCCGGAATGACTGAACAACAGGCCGGATTGATGATGATGGCGCTGTCGCTGCCGATGCTATTTGTGCCTATGTTTGCGCCATTGCTGACCCACTGGATTTCTGCCGGGCTGGTCTGCACCCTTGGCTTGCTGATTTCCGCCGTCGGGCTTGGCTGGCTGAGTCAGGCCATTCTTCATCAGAATATGCTGGGGGCGTTGGTGCCGATGGTCGTTATCGGCGTCGGGATAGGCCTGCCGTGGGGACTGATGGACGGCCTGTCGATAAGCGTAGTGCCTAAAGAACGCGCCGGTATGGCGACGGGAATATTCAGCACCACGCGCGTCGCGGGTGAAGGCATTGCCCTGGCCATCGTCGGAGCGATGTTGGCGGGGTTTGTCGGTCATGGGCTACAGAAAATCGTTCCTGTCACCCACTCGGCCTCGGAAAGTCAGGCGATTCAGCGTCTGGCAACCGGTGATTTGTATCAGGCAAGTCTTGCGCTACCCAACGTCAGCGCTTCACAGCTTACGTTGATCTACGCCGACGCGTTTCATCAGCTGCTGCTGTGGCTGGCGGCTATCACGCTGGTCTCTGCGGTGATTGTCTACGCGGCGCTATGCCTGAGAAAATCCCCTGCCACAGCCAGCGAACCGCTGTGTGAAAGGGATCAGTGAAGCCAGGCGGCGACCGACCTGAAAATCACGCTGCCGAGAAATACGCCTGCCGCACCGACGATGCCAACCAGCGTCGGCGGTGCCGGCAGCGGCAGTTTCAGCCAGGAAAAAAACAGCCCGACCGACAGTCCGGCAAGCAACGCATAGAAAATCTGCATGGTTATCTCCCAGCCTGAGGATTAGATTCGTGCCACAAACTGGCTCAGAATCTTCTGCGTAAAGGTACGAGTTACCTCATCAGTGAGCTGGCCGTCGCTGACCTTCTGTCCGATAAAGGTGATGGCCACTTCAGGCAGGGGATCCAGTTTGCAGAGCATCGCTGCCAGCGTTTCGCGCAGCTGATACTGCGCTCTGACCCCGCCCAGCGCGCCGGGGGAGAGTGTGGCGAACATGACCGGTTTACCGACCATGCAGCTGGTAAAGGCCGGGCGCGACAGCCAGTCGAGGGCATTTTTCAGCACGCCGGGGATCCCGTGATTGAATTCAGGTACCACCATCAGCACCGCATCGGCGCTGGCAATCAGGTCGCGCGCCTGATGAACCTGAGCGGGACCCACGGGAGAATCGAGATCCTGGTTATAATGAGGCAGTTCGCCAATGTCCAGACTGACGAACTCGGAACCCGCAGGCAGCATATCGGCCAGTGAGTTCAGGACAATCTTGCAGTAGGAATCGGCACGCAGGCTGCCGGCCATGCCAACAATACGCAGGGGTTTAGTCATAATATTTTCCTTTTTAAATGGCGCTCCACGTCGTGAGCGGCGAATAAATGGCATTATGACGCTATCAGTGATAAAAACATTCGCATAACTGACAATAAGCTTTGAGGTTATGCCATGTCTGCTTTTACCCCGCTGGAAGCCAAACGCTTTACCCATTCAGCAGGAACACAGGTTGCGGAACACCGCCATCCGCAGGGGCAGCTGACCTTCGTGACGCGCGGCACCTCATCGATTACCACGCGCGACGGTTGGTGGCTCGCTCCGCCGGGTCGTGCAATCTGGGTGACGCCAGACGTGGCCCACGCGGCATCCTACAGCGAATTTTCAGATGTGATCCAACTGCTGATTTCCCCGCAGCACTGCGTTTCACTGCCGCAAGAATGCCAAACCTTGCAGGTGTCAGATTTGCTGCGCGAACTGGCTCTCGAGGCGCTGACCTTTACGGCTCCCGGCCGCAACAATGACGATATTCCCGCCATCTGCCAGCTTATCGTCCACCAGCTCAGTGCCGCCAGTGCAGGTATCGCGCTGTTTATTCCCAAGGGGCAAGATCGCCGCTTACGGCAGATAACCCACCTGCTTCAGCAGGATCCGGGCAATAATTATTCCCTCGAACAGGTCGCTGAACGCTCAGGTTGCAGCCCGCGCACACTGGCGCGTCTGTTTCAGGCTGAGACCGGCATGACCTTCACCCGCTGGCGCGATCGTTTACGCGTCGTGAGCGCCGTTGACCGGCTCTCACGCGGGCAGAACATCACCCAGGTTGCGCTGGAACTGGGCTATCAGAGCCCAAACAGCTTCTCGACCATGTTCACCCGCCTGTTGGGTGAACCGCCGCGACGCTTTATGAATCGGCTGATGCAGGCTAAAAACAAGGAATCCAGTTAGAGATTTTTATAATCTTGAATCACCTCAATCACTCGCTGAGCGGCAGGCGACAGCGTATTTTCAGCCAGATAGGTGATACCGAAACTGCGCGCCATAATGACATCGTCATTTTTGACCCTCACCAGGCGTGAGGCGAAGACTTCCTCAGACAGGCTGTTTTCCGAGATAAAACTGAGCAGGCCGCTTTCGGCGATAAGCTCCGGCGCGGCGGCCAGCGAGCTGATTTCGATCCGCACGTCGAGCGCCGGGCAGTGATTGTCGAAGAAATATCGGTCGAGCCATTTGCGCATTGCCACACTCTTGGCAGGCAAAATCCAGCCACAGCGACTAAGCTGCGCAGCGGTAGCCTCTTTCCCGGCGAGCGGATGATTTCTACTGGCGGCGACCACCACGTGGTCTTCTGTCACTGGCACGGTAATTACCGGCTTGTCGCCCTTGACGATCGGGCCGAGAATGAAGTCCAGCTCGTTGCGCCCAAGCATGCCGTACAGCACATCGTTCATGCCAATCTGAATTTCGAGCTTGATGTTCGGTGCCAGCAGCTGCATCTCACGGCACACCGCAGGCAGCAGAAACTGAGTTGCCGATCCCGCACTTCCAAGGCGAACCACGCCCGACAATCCTGCGCCCATCTCGGCGATTTGGCGCAGTGTTTCATCGAATCCGTTTTGTAAAACTAACCCGCGTTGATAGAGCAAACGCCCGGCTTCGGTCAATTCCAATCCACGCCCCAGACGTTTAAACAGACGGGTTTGGCAAAGCTTTTCGAGGCGAGCAATAGATTTAGATAAGGCAGGCTGAGTTAAATTAAGATTCTGTGAGGCATATCCCAAATGCTTGAGCTCTGCCACTTTAAGGAAGTATATCAAGTCTTTGTTATTCAACTGCTATTCCTTAAATTCATCGATTCTATAAAATAATATATTAGACGTAATCGATTCCCACAACAATAATCGGTTTACCACGTGCGCACTGAAAAACCAACGGAATATACGATTTGAAATAAAATGT
>NZ_MRWE01000053.1 GCF_002093665.1 Rouxiella badensis
TATAATTATAGGATTAAAAGTTTTTTCCATTATACAGGCCAGCTTGGTCACTTACCCTATCGGATAAATCCTGATTATGCTTCGTTCTATTTTTTACATTGAGCAGGCAACGGTGCCGAAGGATCTTCATCGACTTTAAATACCCACTCCTGATAACTGTTGGCTTTTTTAAATGTTTTGTTTTCCTCTTTAAATCCGACTTTTTTCAGCGGATTACCCTTCACGGAGGAGTGCACGCCAATCCAGCGCCCTTCGCTGTCGAATACCTGTACCCAGTTTATTTTTTGGGTGAAAGGATCAAGATAAATTCTCCGCAAATGGTAGCGAGGCTTGAAGCTTCGGTTATCAAAAACTAATTGTTCAAAACTTATTGGAAAACAGTTGTCTTTTTTTACCGAGCTCGCCTCTTGTTTTAAACTATCAGAACCACGATAACTGTTTATGGCTGCACGAATTTGATTTCCAGCAAAAAGAAGCTGCGCCTCTTGCTGCTGACGAAAATTTGTCGCGATAAGGTCCTGGCTCTTGAGCATTAATATCGCCATCAGGCTTAATCCCACCAGCAATAATAAATAACTGAAGCCACTTTGAGCATTACCACTTTGCATACTCGGTTCCATCCGTTGATTTCAAAGGGGATCCGCTGTGCACGTCGGTTATTTTCCCATCCACATTTTCGGTTGCGACCCAAGAGTTGCGTTTATCAGTAATGGGATCGAGAGGCAGTTGACGTAAATACTGTTTCTCCACCAGCGCATCCAATGAGTCGGGAAACGCCGCGTTGTCGCGCAGATAATCATCCAAACTGCCGCGCAGCACGTTAAGATTATGCTTTAACACCACCTCACGGGCTCTTTCGGTCTGCTGAAAATATCTCGGCACTGCGACCGACATCAGAACGGCAATAATGGCCATCACCACCAACAGCTCAATCAGCGTAAAACCTTTCTCACCACTGCGCATATGGCACCCCGTTCAGGCCGCTCAACGCACTCGACGAGCGGATATCGTAAACATCTTTTCCGCCGTCGAAGCTGTCCGGTTCTGCCGTCGAGCTACGCACCTTCCAGGTCTCCTCGTTTTTACGGCCTTCGCAGTCACAAAAGGGGTCTCGCGGAATGCGGCGCATAAAATAGATCATCTTTTCATTCGGCGACGTTATGTCTGCCACACCCGAGGCAAGTAGTCTCAATTCGGCAGGATAACCCGACGCATCGGTGGCCTTTGCAACCTGCCCCGACAGGGCCGCCTTGTGATATTCGTCGAGGGCCTCGCGGATTTGGCGCAGCGCGAGATGCAGCTCCTCCTCCTTTTGCCGCTGGGTGTATTTGTTTACGACCGGCAATGCGGCGGCAGCCAGCGTGGCCATGATGGTCAATGTGACCATCATCTCGATAAGCGTGAAGCCTTTCTGACCTCCCATCATGAGCCACTCGCCTCTCGTGCTCCCTGATTCGGATCGGGCAGCGACTCAGGCATATGCGCAGCTGGCGCATAGTCGGGCTGAGGGAACTGCTCTTCGTTAAGTTTTATTTTGCCATTGGCGCGCAGAATCACGTTTTGCTCACCGGGCAGGTCTTCCGTGCCGAGCTGAATGGTGCTGACATGCCCGCCCGGTAAATCGATATTGTGCTCAAGCCTTGGCGTGATAAGCAGGATAACCTCGGTGCGGGTATCGCTATGGCTATGGCTGCCAAACAGGCCGCCCACCAGTGGGATATGACTAAACCACGGCAGGCCCTGATCGCTCTCGAGTTTGTCCTGTTTAATCAGGCCAGCCAGAATCTGCGTCTCGCCGTTTTCGCTGCTCAGGATAGTCTTGGCCTTGCGGTTGGTGGTCTTGTAGTAGATTTCACCGTTTGCCGCCTTTACCTCGTTCCCCAGATTGCTTAAGTCGAAATCCACGTCCATGGTGATGGTGCCATCGAGGCTGATATCTGGCGTCACCATCAGTTTGAGGCCAATCTCGTTATACTCCACCTTCGACGTATTGCCGTATTCACCCAGCGTACTGCTCACCACCGGGATTTTCTCGCCGATGTGGATTTCCGCCTTCTTGCCATTTTTCACGCGTATGCGTGGATTGGCCAGAACCGTCGCTTTGCTCACCAGATCCTTGAGATTGATAGCAATACCCCCGCTCTCACCCAGCCTCACATACAGATTACCGGCTTTAAATCCGCTGAGAGGAATGCTGGACCCTGAACTTTTGCTTTTCTCCGAAGACTCTGATGAATTGCCGACGCTAAGGCCGATTTTATCCGGGTAATCGATGCCCAACGCTTTGGCGTCGTTGGTCGACACCTCTAGCACCTGCACCTCCAGCGTGACCTCGGCGTCGGGCCTGTCGAGCGTGATAAGCAACCTTTCTGCCATATCGACTGTCTCTGCCGGGGCGCGAACGGTAATCGTATTGGTGCGCTCGTCGACGTGGATATCTTTAATCTTCAGCATATTGCGTAGTGCAACGTTCACGTCTTTGGCCTTGGCATAACCCAGGAAGAAGGTCTTGACCTCTATATTACGGTAGGTTTTATCCTTCGACTGTCCGGCCGGATAGATAAGCAAAGTGTTACCGTTAAGCACTTTCTTTCTCAACTGATTAGTCAACAGCAACAGATTGATGGCGTCTTCTGCCGTGGTTTTTCTGGCGATGATGCTGGCCGTGGCCGATCTTGGGACATCGTTATCATAAATGATGTTTATGCCGGTCATTTTCGAGACAGTGCTGAAGATATCGATCAGATTATGTGACTGGAAATTCAACGATATTTGCTTCTTGAGCTCGGCGTCCATTTTCTCATACGGCACGTTGCTGGATGAGAGCTTACGCATCAGATGGTCACGCAACGCTTTACCCTGTGGCCAGTTAGGCTCTTCTTCGAGCACCAGCTGAATTTTCTGTAGCGCGCGCTCAGGGTCCTGTGACGCCAGTTTCACCGCCTGCAAATAGGTGGCATCGAGTGCACGATAGGTACCTATGCGTCGCAACCCCTGCGCTGCACGGCTGTTGCCCGACTGATAGGTCAGAACGGTGCGCCAAAGCCTTGAGGCCTCGGCGTACTCATTCTGTTTCAGCGCCTGTTCGGCCTGATTGAGATACAGATTGACCAGAATACTGGTATCAATTTGCTCACGGCTCTTCAGTTCGACGTTATCCGGGTCGGCGGCACGTTGTCGCGTCAGTTGCTCAAGGGATTTCACCAGCACCTGCTGTTGCGTCTCCCCCGTTTTCTCGACGTTTGCCGGTTTTTTGTCCGTGGCACAGCCTGCCAGTAAAAGGAGAGCGATGGCCAGAGCCAGAGGTTTTTTATTTAGCATGATGTGTATTATTTAATCCTGAGAAAGTAGGCTCAGCGTCCATGTCGCCAAGCGCCATGTGCTGTTCGCGCATTTGCGGTAACCAAATAAAAGTCAGGCTTTGGGCCGAAACGCTTTTTAACTGCCAATCCTTTGTCAGGTTCATCCCTGTCCACACCCGCTCTGGAGCACGACAACGGCGGCAAATAATCCATTGCTGGTCGGCCTGTTGCAGCATCAAGGCACGCTGATTGTCGCTCCACCACGCGCCGACGAGCCTGAAAGGCAACGGCGGCGTAACGATTTTTGGCGGTTCTGCGTCCTTGGGCTTCGCGAGCACCTCGCGTGACGTCTGCACATCGGCCGGTTTTATCCCCGAGGGGAAAATATCGATAAAGCCGTCCTGCGGTTTGAGTTCGCTGACGGGCGTTAACCTGTTGCTGTCGACGTGGGCCGGGCGCTGCACCACGGCTATCTCTTCAACGCCGTCTGGCGCATCATCAACGAGGCTGTACAACACCAGTGCACCGGTAATTAACAGGGCAAACTGCAGGTAGCGTGGGAGTTTCATTGTTTTCCCCCAGATAACGTGACCCGCAGCATAATCTGCAAGTCCACCTGGTTAGGGTGGGCGCGTGTGAGCGAGATGGCGTTAACCTTGACCGGCATCGTCGCGGTCAGCTCACTCAGTGCATCGTAAAACTGGCGATAATTTCCCTTCATCGGAATATCCAGGCCTAACTGACCAGCCTGGTCATCGCCGGCTTGATTAAATTGATAACGACTTTCCTGTGCAGTCAGATGGTGCTTGCCAAGAATGCGGAACAGCGCCTTGACCTGCTGGTATTCGGTGATACTCAGGTTGTCCTGTAGTGCGGCCTGTTCAGCCGAAATCATCGGCAGTGGAACGCCCAATTCACGATTAATCTCTTCAATATCATTCACCTGACTCTCCAGCACGGGGCGCTGTTCGACGAAAAGGAATATCCCCCCCACCAGCCAGATAACGCCCAGTAAGACCGGCAACGGACCCAGCTGACGATAGACGACGGCACCGTACCAGCGCAGACGGCTCATCAGCGACTGCGCGTCTAGCGAGCCGGAAAAATTAATCTTCATGGCGATATTCCATACGTAGTGCGGCCTTGACCTGCCATCGGCCTTTGAAGGCGGTTTCGCTGCTGTGGCTTTCCAGCTCAACCTTGCCTGCCAGTTTTTGCAGACGAGCGGTGAAGTCCAGAAGATCGTTAAGCGAATCGGTGACAACCACCAGACGCGCCTGGCTTTGTGCGTTGTCGACCTCGACAGAAACCAGCGCGACGTCCTCACGTAACGCTTTGCCGATCAGACTCAGGGGAAGCATGTCCGGCGTCGCCTGGGTCTTTCCCGGAAGACGACGGTCAAAGGCCTTCTGACTGGCGTAAATTTTTTCTGCTGCCTGCCGGTGTTCAACAAGCAATGCCTGATGCGTATCGAGGGTCTGTTGATGCCGCTGTTTTTCACCCATCCCCTGCACGAGCAAAATGCTCAGCGGGACGAACAGCAGCAGCATCACGGCGCAGGCCTTCACGGCCAGCGGCGGTAGTGGACTAAATTGTTGGCGATTCATAAATTCTCTTGCGCGCGGCTTGCGTCGGAAAACGAGGCGGTAACGAACCCGTCGGCGTCAGGCTGGATGACGAAGCACGCAAGGGGCGGTAATCCCGTCAGGCGATTAGCTGTTTCAAGCTGAGTCTGGGTATCGGCGGTGGGCAAATGCAGCGAAAAGACGCTGTGCCATTGGTGCTGATAGCGCAGCGCAAAGCTGCTTTGCTGCGGACCCATGCAGGCAAACAGCGCATCGTCCGGCATACTGCGACACGCCTTGCGCCACAGCACGTCGAACAGGCTTCTGCAGCCCATAAAGCGCAGACGACGGCGTCGTGCGGCTACGCCAAGCAGTTCGAAAATATCTTTATCCATCAGCGCGGCGAAGCCGTTTTTACCGTATGCGTAGTCGGTAAAGGCCACGCGCATCGGGCCGGATGCTTGTCCCTGCTGCTGCAGATGAAAGGCAATCGCATAATGGTCACGATCGACGGGTGTGTTCATCCCTTGCTGCCAGGGAACAATCAAATAATGCAGCTGCGAGCTGTCGAGAATAAACTCGATGCTATCGACAAAAGGCAGCCGCGAGGGGATCTGTGCGAGCAGTGCGTCCAGGCTGGACGCCAGTTCGGCGTCACTCTCGACGTCTATCTGCGCGATTTTTTTCTGCGCCAGAAACAGCTGCAAACATCGCGGCTGAAGGAAAACCTGCCACAGGTTAGTGTATGGAAATAACACGTTTCACTTCCTGTAAGGTGGTATGGCCGTTGAGCGCAGCCTCGATGGCAATGTCTCGCAGCGGGATAAAACCGTCTCTCAGAGCGGTCTCACGCAGGTGGCGGATTGAGGCACGTGCCAGCATGGCTTCTTTCATCGCATCACTGAAAAACAGCACTTCTGCCAGCGCCAGACGGCCGTGATACCCGCTGCCGCGGCATTTCTCACAGCCGCGACCCTGCGCCCAGATGCCTTGCTCCAGCTGTTGCGGGGTCAGGTGCCAGTCTTTTATCTGCTGCACGTCAGGCCATTTTTCTTCGCGGCAGTGCGGGCAAATCTGGCGAACCAGCCGCTGCGCGACTACGCCGTTAAGTGCGGTAATCAGGCTGACCGGTTCGACCTGCATATACATGAAACGCTCGAGCACGCTAAACACGCTGTTGGCGTGCACCGATGACAACACGACGTGCCCGGTCAACGCGGCTTGTACCGCAATACCCGCGGTTTCACTGTCGCGGATTTCACCGACCAATATGATGTCCGGGTCGTGACGCAGAATGGCGCGAAGCCCACGGGCAAAGGTCAGGCCTTTTTTATCGTTAACCGGGATCTGCAGTACGCCGCCGAGCTGATATTCGACCGGATCTTCGATGGTGATTATTTTGCTCTCGCCGCTGTTGAGTTCGCTCAGCGCCGAGTAGAGGGTGGTGGATTTACCGCTGCCGGTAGGGCCAGTGACCAGCACCATGCCGTACGGCATGTGGGTCAGTTGACGAATAGCGTCCAGCGTCTTTTGGTCAAACCCGAGCGTTTCCAGGCGCAGATTCTGCTCGTGTGACTTATCCAACACGCGCAGCACCGCGTCTTCACCGTGAATACTCGGCATAATAGAAACGCGAAAATCTACAGCGCGCTGCTGGATGAGTGCTTTGAAACGGCCATCCTGAGGGGTGCGGCGTTCAGAAATATCCATGCAACCCAACACCTTAAGTCGCGAGATAACCTGCTCGGCCTGCTGAGTGCCGTTACAGCGGGTGATCAAATGCAGCACGCCATCGATACGGTATTTCACCACCAGCCCGTCATTGACGCTCTCGAGGTGAATATCGCTCGCACGGCTTTGCAGGGCGTCAAACAGTGTCGCATTGACCAGTTTAATGACCGGGCTCTGTTCGCGGGCAAGCGAAACCAGCGAGATATCGGTGAGCGCATCCTCAGCGGACTCCTCTGACGCCTGCTGACCGAGATGGTCGGTGGTGCGCTGCTGGCGAGAGAGTATTTCGAGCTGTTCATTGACCCACGACGGCTGGCAAAGCCCAAGCCTGTCGGTGTAACGCTGCGCCCACTGACGCAACGGCAGAGAGAAGGGGTCGCCGAGCAGCAGATAACTGCACGCGTCCAGCGTCACCGGCAGAACGCCGTGTGAAATAGCCTCCGTCAGCGGCAGGCGCGAGAAGTCCAGCGTCGCCAGACCGAGCTGATGGTTGTTCAGCGGATAGAGCCCAAAGGCCGCGGCCACGGGGTGCAACTTATCAGGATGCTCGGTGAGAAATAGCTCAAGTCGCGCGCGGCGCTCTGCGTCATCGAGCGTAAACCAGTGTTGGAAATCGTCGAAGGCCGTATTGGCAGAATGAGTCATGACAGGCTCCCGGCCATCTCGAAGATAGGCATGTAGAGAAGAAACACCACCAGCCCCACCATGCCGCCGACGATTAACATCAGGATAGGTTCAAAGACTTTGCTGAAGGTTTCGATCGCACGTTCCAGGCTTTCATCATAAAAAGCGGCAATGCGCTCACACATGGCAGGCAGTTCACCGCCGCGCTCGCCAACGGTCAGAAGACGCGCCGCTACCGGCGTGGTGAGCCCATAATTGTCGAGCGTTTGCGAGAGGGACTTGCCTTCGCGCACTTCGCTTAATACCTGCTGGAGCCTGGAGCGATAGTCGCCGGGCAGCAGCGTACCGGTCATCTCGAGGGCGCTGACCGCAGGCATCCCTCCCTGTAGCAGCAGTCCGAGCGTGCGATAAAAACGAATCAGGACCGAGAGTTCAAACTGCATTCTCAGCTGCGGTATGCGCAACAACAGCTGCAGCAATCCTGTCTTGAGGGCCTGACTGCGCAGGGTCGCGACTAACGCAACCGTTGACACCGCCGTCGCCGCCAACAGCAGCATGCCGTTCTCAGTCACCAGCTTGCCCCACCAAACGATAAACTGCGCGCTGGCGGAGGGATCCTTCATACCGGCGAACACCACCGAAAAGCGCGGAATAATGAAGCCGAGTAAAAAGAACATAATCAGCCCACCGACGCTCAACACCACGCACGGATAAAGCAGGGTTGAATGAATACGTTTACGCAGTACTTCGATTCTTTTTTCATAAAACTGAAAACGCGTCAGTGCGGTCGCCAGCTGCCCGGTTTGTTCGGAGGAGGCAACGGTACTGATCAGCAGCGCGGGGAATAAATGCGCCTGCGCGGCCATAGCCTGAGAGAGCTGGCATCCCTGATAGAGTTTCTGCAATAACATCTGCAACACCTGACGTTGTGCGTCATCGCGGCAGCTATCGTGCAGGGCCTCAATCGCCTCGACCACCACCAGCCCGGCCTCGAGCAGCGCCACCAGTTCCTGAGTAAACAGCACTAAAGGAAACGGCTTTTTGCTGCCCTTCCATGGGGTTGACGATTTAATTTTGATGACCAGCGCACCGTCGTTCGCCGCGCTCATACGGGCTTCATCTTCCGAGCACGCGCGAATACGCTGTACGCTGCTCTTGCCATTAAGCCATAAAGTGACATCAAAGTTTTTCATTACACATTCACCGAAGTTTTGCCGGCCGCTGTTGAACCAGACGCCGATACTGTGGCCACACGCGCTTGATATAACGCTTGCGTAAATGGGCACGCTTTGGAGAGAGCCCGGCGTTGTAACCGCCTACGGCCTCCCAGCTGTAGCCTTTCTGGCGGATCATGCCCGCCAGAATCCACGCGCCGCTCATGACACTTAAACAAGGGTTATCGACAAGCTGCTGTTCGGTAATATTGAATTTATTCAGCGCGGGCATATTTCGGCTATTAATTTGCATTAAGCCAATATCGTAGCTGCCGTCTTTATTATTATTTCTCGCCGTTGGATTTAAATTAGATTCAACAATACCGATGGCCTGTAACAATTCTGGCTCAATACCATAACGTTCACCCGCCTCTTGCCAACAATGAGCTTGAGCAGAGGTAAAGAAAATAAAACAAGACAGGACAATCAATATTCGACACATTATTGGGCACCACGTTGGTTAGAAACCGTAGCTAATGGGTTTTCCATTTATGCCCGTTGAAAGAATATCGACTTCATAAATCACATTTTTGTTACGGGTAGGATTATTCCACTGGTAAGGATTTCCCCATGGGTCTTTCGGTACCTCCTGACTCAGGTAAGGCCCGCGCCAGTTATTGACGCCGCTCGGCTTGTGGGTAAGGGCAGTCAGCCCTTGACCGGCCGTAGGATATTGACCAACATCAAGACGGTATTGCCCCAACGATTCAGATAATGATTTCATTTGGCTGCGTGCGGTTTTCTGTTTGGCCTGGTCGACTTGTGAAAAAAGTTTGGGTCCAACAAATCCTGCAAGCAGAGCAATAATCATTAAAACAACCAGAAGCTCGAGTAATGTAAAACCCTGTTGTGTTTTATGTCTCAAATTTGTTAACTTCATAAAATCCTCAGACGATGTGTTTATGAGATAAATATGATAATCATTCATCGCCTCGCTATTTTTTAGCAAAGCGGGTATTGATAATAGAAGAGCGTTCTTGGAACATTTGAGAAAACGCTCAGCCCAGTAAAGAGAGTTCTTGCTTGCGTTAGATAATCCACAATAACGATTTCGATTACAAATCTACTTCATTAAAAAGGATGAAAATAAGAGGAATATAAGACAAAAATCAAACCGGGATTCTGAAAGATATTTATAATAGTGCACCCATCTAGCCAAAAGCGTTATTTACAAGGCGAAAATAAGGCAAAAATAAGCGATGAAAAACGCGTTATGTTAATTATATTATTTTCAATATTAATGGGTGCCGTGATAGGCAGTTTCCTTAATGTGGTGATCTTTCGCTTACCAAAGATCCTTAATGGCGAAAAAATTTCATTGAGCTTCCCCGCCTCATTCTGTCCTGCATGCCATCATCCTATTCGCTGGCGGCATAATATTCCCGTGATTAGCTGGCTGTTACTCAAGGGAAAATGCCTCGACTGCCGTTCGGCAATCTCTCCTCGTTATCCCTTAATTGAAATCCTTATGGCGGCCTTATTTGGCTGGGTCACCTCACAGCATGGCTTAACCGCTGACACTGCCGCAGTCCTGTTCGCACTCTGCCTGCTGGTGCCGCTCGCCGTCATTGACGCCGATACCATGCTGCTGCCAAACAGACTGATGTACCCGCTGCTGGCAGGGGGTTTAACCGTTGCCCTTGCGGGAATAGGCCGCGTTAGCTGGCAAGAGGCTGCTATTGCGGCTGCATTGGGCTTTGTCGCGCCGTGGAGTATCTCGAAACTTTTCTATTTATTTAATAAACGAGAGGGAATGGGGAGGGGCGATATGAAACTGTTTGCAGCGATCGGTGCGTGGGTAGGCTATTCGCAGCTGTGGGACGTCATGATAGCCTCCTGCATACTGGCCACCGTCTGCGCTTTGCTGATACTCAAGGTTAAACGCGGACAGTCTTTTCCCTTTGGCCCGTATCCCATCATCGTCACGGTGATTATTTTTCTGTTCAACTAAACATTGTGAAAGATATTTCTTATTAAAAATAAGAAGTCGCTCAATGCCTCATCCTGTATTCGGCATGCTTTGCGGGTGTAAAAATACCGTCTGGAAAGCTCCAGTACCCAAAAAATTCTAAAAATAATTCTCCAGCTAAAGGATTGGCTGTGGCAGACGCTGTCTGTCGATGACTTCCTTTAATTAAAGACAATTAACGAGTCATAATAATGAGCCATTTAAATAAAATAAATTCGCCGCTGAGATTCAATTATAGAAAATCAGCAGGATGGGCAGTGGGATTATTTGCCGCCGTATCGTCGATGACCGCCTATGGGGAACAACAGTCCGACGTCATTACCATCAGCGCTCCACTCGACTCCCCCCTCACTACTGTGACCTCAACCAAAGCCCCACGCCAGCCAGTCCCGGCCAGCGACGGCGCAGACCTGCTGAAATCCATTCCTGGCTTCTCGCAAATTCGCAATGGAGGCAGCAACGGTGACCCGGTCCTGCGCGGCATGTTTGGCTCTCGCCTGACCATTCTGACCAACGGCGGAGCGATATATGGCGGCTGCGGCGGGCGAATGGACGCGCCGACCTCCTATATTTCTCCCGCCAGCTTCGATCTGTTAACGCTGATTAAAGGACCGCAAACGGTGATTTGGGGACCGATGGCACCGGCAGGTACGCTGCTGTTTGAAAGTAGTCCGCAGTCTCTTTCCCAACCGACCTTCACCGGCGAGGCGAACCTGCTCACGGGCTCCAACGGCCGATTCGATCAGAACATAGACACTACGCTGGGTAATGCCTCGGGTTATCTCAAACTGACGGCGGGGAAATCACGTGCAGGTGATTATCGTGACGGCAACGGAAACAAGGTGCCGAGCCATTGGGATAAATGGAATACCGACCTGAGTCTCGGCCTGACACCCGACAACGATACGTTGGCTGAATTGAGCCTGGGGACCAGCGACGGCGAAGCACGCTACGGTGGACGGGCGATGGACGGCTCGCAGTTTCTACGTAAGAGCGCTGGGCTGCTGTTGGAAAAGCGCAACATCAGCGACGCTTTATCCAGCGTGAGTTGGCGGCTTTATTACAATCACGCCGATCACATTATGGATAACTACTCCTTGCGCACACCGGTAATGCGGATGGCGTCGCGCGTCGATAGGGTCACCTACGGTACGCGGTTGGCCAGTACCTGGCAGGCTTCAAACAACCAGCTGGTAGCCGGTATTGACGGCCAAAGCAGCACCCATCGCAGCGGCGGTATGACGCATTGGCAGAAAAACGCCGAGTTGGGCCAGCTAGGAGTGTTTGCAGAGTTTACTCAGGGCGTCGACTCCCCTGGAAAGCGCATCAGCGGTGTGCGTCTGGATAGATCAACGGCGACAGATTTCGGTACGTCCAATACCTCAACAACCCATATACTCCCCGGCTTTTTCACCCGCTATGAAACTACGGCATCGGGCTTGCCGGTGATGTCCTACGCGGGATTAGGCTACACCGAGCGCATGCCGGACTACTGGGAAATGTTCTCCAGTACCGGTGATATCGACCACATTCATACCGAGAAAACCACTCAGCTCGATTTCGGTACGCGTTACAGCGATGAAAAGGTGCAGAGTTGGCTTGCTGGCTATGTCGGCCAAATTAATGACTTCATCCTCTTCGACTATGGCGCACCGAAGAAAGCAACCCGCAACGTCAACGCCCAGATTATGGGGGCAGAGATTGGCAGCAGCTACGCGCTGAGCCCTCGCTGGAAGATTGAAGCCTCGTTGGCCTGGGCATGGGGTAGAAATCTTAGCGACAACCAGCCTCTGCCACAGATGCCACCACTCGATTCCCGCTTCACGCTGAGCTATGCGGGTAACGACTGGAACAGCAGCCTGCTGTGGCGCGTGGTGAGTGCACAGCATCGCGTTGCCGCAGAACAGGGCAACGTCACGGGTCAGGACATGGGGCCTAGCGCCGGATTCGGCGTGGTCTCCTGGAATGTCGACTACGTCATTAATCCGACGGTTCGACTGAACGGCGGCATCGATAATCTGTTCAACAAGCAGTACACCGAGCACTTGAACATGGCGGGCAATAAAGATTTTGGTTTCTCGTCACAAACGCAGTTGCCTGAGCCGGGGCGCAATCTCTGGGCCTCAATGCAGGTGAAGTTCTAACCCACTAAACACAAAGGAATCAATATCTAATGGAAAACCGTCTTACCTTGCCCGTTCGCTATGATGGCCTAAGCCGTCTCCTGCACTGGGTCGTTGCTATCATCATCATTTATGCCATGTGTATGGGTTATCTGCTGCACGCGCTGGAAGGGACTGCCTACTTTCAATTTTTCTCGGTGCTGAACATGACGCTGGGTACGCTTGCTACGCCGGTGATGATCATTCGCTTTACATGGCGCTTCTTCCGACCTTCGGTGCCCTATCCTGCCGATGTCAGCGTACTGAAGAAGAAGTTCATGATTTTCGCCCATGAGCTCTTTTATCTGGTGATTTTTATCACGCTGATTTCTGGCTTCCTGATGCTGCAAAAAGGCTACAACCTGTTTGGTCTGTTTCCGATACCGAGGCCGGTCGATACTCTGGCGGTGAACGAATTCTTCTTTGTGCTGCATCGCTATGCCTGCATCACGCTCGGGATTTTCTTTTTAGGACACGTCTTCGCGGTTGCAAAGCACTATTTGGCGGGCAAAAAATCGATTATTTCGCGGATGTTCTAAGAAAAAAAGGTTCAGTCAGGTCGCAATGCCTGACTGAACCCTCAAATGCTCAAGCCCACAGGGGCCTGACTAAATCAGTTACCGCCTTTCAGCAGGCGATACATGTTTTCGCCCTGCTCTTCGTCTTCGTCGTCTTCGTCACCCAGCTCGATACCCAGCTGTTCCATCAGCACGTCGATGCGGTCGAGTGTCTGATCGACGTAGCTCTGGTCTTCTGCGCTCAGAGTTTTGCCTTCGTCCAGCAGGTCGAGCAGTGAATCAAGACGCGCGTCGTTTTCAAGAAGGGTTAATTCTTCTTCTGGCGGCAGCGCTGGCTTGGCTTCCTGCTTCGGCTTGGCTGGCTTTTTAGCCTTAGGTGAATTATTAAATACCGTCTCTACCACCAGCGGAACAGGCTTTTTGCTGCCGATACGCGGATCGGTCTTCTTGCCGCTATTGGCCGACTGGTTTTTCTCTGCATCCGGATTGGCGCGGGTGCCCGGTTTGTGGCCACGACGTTTGTTGTCACGCTTACGTTCGCGCGCTTCGATATCAAGCTCAACGCGACTTTTTTTCTTCGTTTTAGACGTCGCGGCTTTGGCACGCGGTGCTTTCGCTGACTGGTTCATAGCATCTACTCTTAGGTGTGTTCATTTAGTATAGAATTGCGGCGGAATCTAGCAGAAAGCAGACAAAGAAAAAAGGCAACAAGTTAACCTTGTCGCCTTTTTATTTATTCTCATGGAAGAATTATTGTACATACGTGTCCATGTGAGGCAAATATGTCCCTATTTCCCTTTGCCTGAACCGCCAGCCTGGCAGTTTTGTCCGTAAAGCACGATGGGTTCCAAACATCCTTTAGCGCGGGTCGTCCTTGTTTCCTTTCTTGCGCTCATCGCGTAATAAACACTTTACCCTAACGCGCTAAAGGCTCAAGATACCGCCGCGATGACACCCAAGGTGTATTTACGCATCGGGCACCATCTTACTGTATTTAATAAATAATATTGTTTATGGTATTAAAACTAGCGTCTTAGCTCGCACCAGAAATGGCAAAACTCTCACAGCTTAATGGCAGAAATCTCATCTGCTATCATCTCTATGAATGATTTTTCACCATGCGTTATGTAAAACAGAACCACATCTCGCCTCTGATACAGCTATAATCGCCAGCCAGATACCGAAGCCTCACGGAGACACACGTTTTGACCAGCCAAACTTACAACTATCATATGACCCATTTCGTCATCAGTGCCCCTGATATCCGGCATCTACCGAGTGATGAGGGCATTGAAGTCGCATTTGCTGGTCGTTCAAACGCCGGAAAATCCAGTGCGCTCAACACGCTGACCGGACAAAAAAGCCTGGCGCGAACCAGTAAGACACCGGGCCGTACTCAGCTGATCAACCTGTTTGAGGTTGAAGAAGGCATTCGTCTGGTCGACCTGCCGGGCTATGGCTATGCCCAGGTTCCTGAAGAAATGAAACGCAAATGGCAGCGCGCGCTGGGTGAATACCTGCAAATGCGTAACTGCCTGAAGGGTCTGGTGGTGCTGATGGACATCCGCCATCCGCTGAAAGACCTCGACCAGCAGATGATCCAGTGGGCCGTTGACGTTGGCACGCCGGTGCTGGTGTTGCTGACCAAGGCCGACAAACTGGCTTCAGGCGCGCGCAAAGCGCAGACCACGCTGGTACGCAATGAAGTGGAATCCTTCATGGGCGATATTCAGGTTGAAGCCTTCTCTTCCCTGAAAAAAATTGGTGTAGATAAGCTGATGGCGAAACTGAATACCTGGTTTAGCGAAATTCCTCCAGAAGTGCTCGAGGATGTGCTGTCAGGCGAGTGAGATAAACGCTGGACGCGATAAGCGTGTTTAGGTGAAACGGGGTGGCTTAGGCCGCCCTTTTTTGTTTCATAAAGGGGTGCAAAAAACGGTCAAAATCCCGCCAAAAATCCAATAAAAAACGCCCCAGACATAAATGCCTGGGGCGGCTAAAATATTCAGCCAAATCCGATTACGTGAAGTAAAAGGTCTGAAAGATAGAACATCTTACCTCTGTACCCTACGCCTCAGACTTTACCTCATTTTTTTGAGATGAAAAAGTATTTTTTGTAGTTTACTTACACAAAAGTTGAGGGATATGCGATCAGCCTCATACAATTTCATGCCCTTGATGTTGTTTAATTACAAAATCAGCTTATTTTATCGTCACTTAGTGAGCTTGATCCCAGTTTTCGCCCACGCCGACATCCACCTTAAGTGGAACGGCAAGCGTCATGCTCTCTTCCATCAGTTGGCGAATGGTCTCACTGGCTTTCTCGACGTCATCCTTATGCACTTCGAACACTAATTCATCATGAACCTGCATGATGATACGCGCACGAGGCGCATCAGGTCGTTCCAGCCAGGCTGAAACTTTTAGCATCGCTCGTTTGATAATGTCTGCAGCCGTTCCCTGCATGGGCGCATTGATAGCCGCACGTTCCGCTCCCTTGCGACGCATGGCGTTGCTGGACTTGATGTCCGGCAGATAGAGGCGACGGCCGTCCAGCGTTTCGACATAGCCCTGCTCAGATGCCTGCTGGCGCGTGCGCTCCATATATTCGAGCACGCCAGGATAACGTTCGAAGTAAAGGTCCATGTAACGCTGGGACTCCTTACGCGGGATGTTGAGCTGGCGAGATAAGCCAAACGCACTCATGCCGTAAATCAGACCAAAGTTGATAGCTTTCGCACTGCGGCGCTGCTCGCCTGACACTTTGTCCAGTTCGGTGCCAAACACTTCGGCCGCGGTAGCACGGTGGATGTCCTTGCCTTCAGAGAAGGCGGTCAGCAGCCCCTGGTCTTTAGACAGGTGCGCCATGATGCGCAGCTCGATTTGCGAGTAGTCGGCCGCAACAATGCAGTAGTCCTCAGGCGCAATAAACGCCTGACGGATCCTGCGCCCTTCATCGTTACGCACAGGAATGTTTTGCAGGTTAGGATCACTCGACGACAGACGACCTGTCGCCGTCACCGCCTGGTGGTAGGACGTATGCACCCGCCCATCTACCGGGCTTATCATCAGCGGCAGCTTGTCGGTATACGTCGATTTCAGCTTGGCGAGACCGCGATACTCGAGAATCACCTTCGGCAGTGGGTAATCCAGCGCCAGCTCGGCCAGCACCTCTTCATTGGTTGAAGGCGCTCCGCCCGGTGTCTTCTTCAAGATAGGCAGATTTTGTTTTTCATACAGGATTGCCTGTAGCTGCTTGGTCGAAGACAGGTTGAAAGGTTCTTCGGCCAGCTCGTGCGCCTTGCTTTCCAGCTCATTGAGGCGAATTGCCAGCTCTTTGGAGTGTGCAGCCAAAATGTTTTGGTCGATAAGCACGCCGGTGCGTTCAATGTGTGACAGTACGGCGACCAATGGCATATCGATATCGGTAAAGACGGTCTTCAGGCCCGGCTCTTTGGCAATCTTCGGCCACATAGCCTGGTGCAACTGCAACGTCACGTCGGCGTCTTCAGCGGCGTACGGGGCAGCCTGCTCCAACGCAATCTGGTTAAAGGTGAGTTGATTTTTGCCTTTGCCAGCAATCTCTTCGAAGGTCACGGTTTTGTGGCCCAGCAGCCTGTCGGCCATGCTGTCCATGTCGTGACGACCAGAGACGCTGTCGAGCACGTAGGATTCGATCATGGTGTCAAAATCGATACCTTTGAGGTCGATGTTGTATTTCAGCAGCACACCGCGGTCAAACTTGAGATTCTGACCTACTTTTGCCTGCTTGGGATCTTCGAGCAGCGGCTTGAGCTGTGTGAGAACCTCGTTGCGGTCCAGCTGCACCGGGGAGTCGAGATAATCATGGGCGACCGGCAAATAGGCTGCCTTACCCGGGGCGATGGCGAACGACAGGCCAATCAGGTTGGCCGTCAGGGTATCGAGCCCGTCGGTCTCGGTATCAAAGGCAAAAACGTCGGATTTTTTGAGCAGTAACAGCCACTCGTCGAGGGTTGCCTGGTCGAGAATGGTAACATAGCCCTCCTGAGAGAGCTGAGCACGCTCTACCGCAGTTTTTACGCTGCTTTCGACCTCAGGTACGGCACCTTTTTTACTGGCCGTCGCGGGGCCTTTCTTGCCGTTTAGCCAGCCCCCCTGATCGACATCAGCCAACCAGCGTTTGAACTCGTAGCGATCGAACAGCTCTCTAAGCTCGGCGTCGTTAGGTTCGCTAACGGTGAGATCCGCGCAGGTTATCTCCAGCTCGACGTCCGTTTTAATTGTCGCCAGCTGGTAGGAAAGGTAAGCCACGTCTTTATTGTCAGCCAGCTTGGCGCCCATGGTCTTGGCACCGCGGAAGCTGAGAGTGGCAATCTTGTCCAGATCGCCGTACAGCGCGTCGAGTCCGCCTATGCCTTGCAGAAGTGCCTGCGCCGTCTTCTCACCCACGCCCGGCACGCCAGGGATGTTATCTGAAGAGTCGCCCATCAAGGCCAGATAATCGATGATAAGTTCTGGTGGTACGCCGTATTTGGTCACCACTTCGTCAGGGCCAAGAATGCTGTTGTTCATGGTGTTAATCAGGGTCACGGCCGGCGTGACCAGCTGCGCCATGTCTTTGTCGCCGGTGCTGATGAGTACCGCATGCCCTGCCTTCTCGGCTTCGAGCGCCAGCGTACCGATGACATCATCAGCCTCAACGCCCGGAACCACCAGCAGCGGCAGCCCCATGGACTTAACCATCTGATGCAGCGGCTCAATCTGCGCGCGTAGATCGTCAGGCATTGGCGGACGATGAGACTTGTATTCGGCAAACAGTTCGTCGCGGAAGGTTTTACCTTTGGCGTCAAACACCACTGCGACGTGGCTCGGCTGATATTGCAGCAACAGGCTGCGCAGCATGTTAAGTACGCCGTACATCGCACCGGTGGGCTCTCCCGCCCCGTTGGTCAGAGGGGGAAATGCGTGATAGGCGCGGTACAGGTAAGACGATCCGTCTACCAGGATTAAGGGATTTTCAGCAATCTGGGCCATAACTCTTCTTTATTCGTCGCATGTCATACCCCTAAGCATGCCATAGCTGAGGTTAAAGGCGAACCTTGAAAGGAAATTTGATGTTGATCCTGCGAGCTTTCTCCCAGGATCCAGCCTGTGGATAAGTTTGTGCATAGTTTTGCGACAGGATCATAGATTTGAGTTGCATATAGCAGAACAGATCGATATACGGCGGTTAATCATCAAGTTATAAGGGAGAAAGGGGCAATTGGGCTGTCATTTTATTTTAATCATCGTTGTGGATATAAATATTAGACTTAATATCCCTTTAGGAATTTTTCCATAAATATTAATCCAGAAAGTTAAATGATACTGAATAAAGATAAAACAAAATATGGCTAATGAGAAAGCAGGTGCGTGGCCGGGGGTATGTGCGTTAGTTTATTAAATAAAATATAAACGCCAGCGTTGCGCTGGCGTTTATCAAAGTGGAAAGCGTTTTAATTCTTATTTCTGAGTCGTCAGGAAATTGACCACGTCAGAGAATTGTTTAACGTAAGCATCCATAGAGCTGGTATCAAGTCCGTCATTTTTAACCTGATATTTGCCGTTCACGTAAACAGACGGCACGCCCTGCAGACCGAAATCGGCTGCGGCTTTCTCTTCCTGAACGACCAGAGACTTAACCACGAAGCTGTTCAGCGCCGCGTCATAGTCCTGACCGCTCACGCCAGCCTTGATAAAGACATCGCGGATATCGGCCTCAGTTTTCACCGTCTGTGATTTCTGAACGGCGTCAAACATCAGCGGGCTGATTTTGTCTTCTACGCCCAGCGCCATCGCTACGGCCCATGCCTGAGTCAGCTGCTTGCCCAAAGGCCCAAGGAATTCAACGTGATATTTCACGTACTTCACGCCCTGTGGCAGGTTTTTACGCACAGTGTCAGACACATGCCAGACGCGTTCGAACTCGTAGCAGTGCGGGCAATAGAATGAGAAGAACTCGACAACCTGAGGCTCGTTAGCCAGCGGCTTGTCGAGCGTAATGTACTGAGTACCATTAGAAAATTGCGCAGCAGAGGCGCTGAACGCCAATACCATACCCATGAAAGCCATCATGATCTTTCTGGCAGAAAAAAGGTTCTTCATAACTCATCCATCTCCGTTTAAATAATTATATAAAGCTTATTTCGTTTCTCAGTACATTGGCATCAACTGTAAAGGAGGCGCCCGTAATTTATTAATCTGCTCTTTAAATGCCGCAGCCTGACCCAACCAAAAATCTTCATCCTTCATCCACGGGAAACTGTGTGGGAATGCAGGATCCTGCCAGCGACGGGTCACCCAGGCGAGATAATAGACCATTCGCATCGCGCGCAGCGGTTCAATAAGTGCCAGTTCCCGGCTGTCGAAATCGGCAAATTCGCCGTATGCCTCAAGCAAAATATCCAGTTGAACGAGTTGCTCGGCGCGATCGCCGTGCAATAGCATCCATAAATCCTGAATGGCCGGGCCATTACGCGCATCGTCTAAATCGACAAATATAGGGCCGTCACGCCAGAGAATATTTCCAGGGTGACAATCACCGTGTAAACGACGCGGCTGCCAGTCGTGATGCCAATATTCTTTTATGGTCGCAATTAAGGCATCAAGAAGGGTAAGAAATGCGGCACGTTGTTTAGCAGGAATTAACTCGCTAGTGGAGAGAACCTCGCGCGGTTCAGTAAGGTATTCTGCAACGTCGATAGTCGGACGCTGGGTAAATAGATTCTCGCTTCCGACCTGATGGATCCTGCCAAGGAAACGCCCAACCCATTCAAGCTGATCAAGATTATCTATTTCATACTGCCGACCGCCCACGCTTGGGAACAACGTAAACATATATCCCTGATGCTGATGCAGCGTTTTTCCCTGGAGGGAAACAGGCGCAACGGCGGGGATTTCGGCAGTAAAGAGATCGTGAGAGAAGCGATGCTCCTCTTCTATTTGAGCAGCACTCCAACGCTCGGGACGGTAAAACTTCACCACATAGCGCTGGCGGTTTTCATCAAGGAATTGATATACCCGATTCTCATAGCTATTGAGCGCGGTTAATCCTGACTCAGCAATCAAGCCAACACTTTCCAGCGCATCGAGGATTAGGTCTGGAGACAGTGCCTGAAAATTAAAAGCAGAATTATTCATAACTTCATTCAGATTGGCCAGAGAGCAAAACGATAGTTTGAAATAGTACCATCAATTTTTAGCCTCACGCATGAAGTTCACATAAGTTTACATCAATCCTTGAGGACGCCTCTGGCACGCAAAATTGCCGTTTTAAAATCCTCTTCATAATCTTTTTTTAATCCAGGAATCTCATCTGTACTGGCTGTTTCACGCATTTTAAGCTGATAAATCAATGCGTCATCGCTGAGATCCTTAAGGTCGTCCTTAAAGCCAGCCTCCTGTGCCAGCTTGCTTAATAATTGTAACAAGCTTAAATCAGCCTCTTGTTTCCAGGCAGAATGCAGGAGATCGATCAGTTCATTAATACGGTGATCTTTCATTTTTGGCCTCGTTGACGGGGTATATCCATCAGGCTGACAGGGTTATTTGATACTTAACAGAATGTCTTAACAGAAAAAAGATTAAGCTGATCCAAGACAACATATCGAGTTAACGTTTTAAAGTTTCGCGCTGTGTTCCAGAATAGTGAATACAGAAAACAGGAGTCAGCAAATGATTGAGAGCGCGATTACAGGCGTCATTCTTGCCGGTGGACGTTCTTCAAGAATGGGGCAAGATAAGGGTCTGGTGCAGGTTAACGGGTTGCCGCTTTTTGTGCATATTTCCAAAAGGTTAGCGCCACAGGTTAATACGCTGCTCATCAGCAGTAATCAGAATCAGGAGCACTATGCGGCGTTCTATCCTGTGATCGGAGACCTTATTCCCGATTATGCGGGCCCCCTTTCAGGGATGCTTGCAGCGCTGGTGGCAAGCGAAACCGAATGGGTGGCGTTTGTCCCCTGCGATGTACCGGCGTTTCCCGATAATCTGGTACAGCGTCTGTGGAACGCCAGAGGGCAATCTGCCGCCGTTTATGCGACGGATGCCGAACGTGCTCATCCAGCCCTGTGCCTGCTCAACAAGAGTCTGATACCCACTCTTCGAGACTATTTAACGCGTGGAGAGAGGAAAGTCATGCTGTTCTTCAAGCAGTGTGCAGCACAGCAAGTCACCTTCGATGATCCCAGTTGTTTTGCCAATCTGAATACTCCCGAAGACGTTCAGCGCTGGCAGGCGATACGGGGTGAAAGTGAATGACCCTGTTATTAGGTGTTGTCGCGCATAGCGGAACAGGTAAAACGACTTTGCTGAAGCAACTCATTCCCTATTTACGTGCCTGTAATGTCAGGGTGGGTCTGATTAAACATAGCCATCATTCTGTCGATGTTGATACCCCTGGTAAAGACAGCTACGAGCTGAGAAAAGCAGGCGCGGATCAGACAATGGTAGCGAGCAGCAATCGATGGGCATTAATGACGGAAACGCCCGATGCCGAGAAACTCGATCTGCACTATTTGGCTAGCCGATTCGACCAAACGACCCTCGACCTGATTTTGGTTGAGGGTTTTAAGCACGAAAAAATAGATAAAATTGCGCTATTTCGACAGACAAGTGGCAGAGAAATTGATGCGATTGTAGACGATTATGTGCTCGCTATCGCCACTGATTCGCAGCTTAAATCGTCTTTGCCCGTGCTGGATCTCAACAATATTGCTGAAATTGGTAATTTTATCGTCGACTGGCTTAAGAAAAGAGAGTCAATCTAGCCTCTCATCCGTCGTTATCTGACCTTTTAATTAACGTTACGCGCACAAAAAAGCCCCTGTCGTCAGACAGGGGCCTTCTCTTGAACTGGAATTTCTTAAATTACCGACGAGAA
>NZ_MRWE01000054.1:0-14839 GCF_002093665.1 Rouxiella badensis
TATAAACAGAGTCCAAAACCAAGGGCTCTAATTAAATAGCTTATACCTGCGATGCCTCTGTGCTATTGCCCCATCAATAAGCGCCGAGGCAGTGATGCTGGGCTATTCTATGACGTAGCTACATCTGTTGCGGCCTTCTATGCTGCGCGCTGAAACGATAATCTTTGCCTTAGGATTTAAATACATTACTACTTTATTAGTAGACGGGAATAACTAAACATTATTCAACAGGGTTTTCGCACGGTAAAAAGAAATAGCTTACGTTGTTCACGGCGTTTGAGTCGCCGAAGAATGGCTCTATTAAAATTCAACGGGGACTCAGCGTCTATTTGCTGAATAGTAGCCTGGCGGGAAAATACGGCAGCCTCCACAGGGGTGAGACTGCGTGATATTTCCTATTTTAGTACGCCAGGCAGGAGAGGGATTTTCTCATGCGTATTCTTTTTGTTGGTCCACCTTTATACGGTTTGTTATATCCAGTACTTTCGCTGGCTCAGGGTTTTCGCGTTAATGGACATGAAGTTCTTATCGCAAGTTCGGGGAAATTTGCCCAGAAGGCGGCCGAGGCGGGTCTGGTGGCGTTCGATGCCGCGCCCGGATTCGATTCTGAGGCCGATTATCGGCGTCGTGAAGACCTGCGCAAGCAGAGCAACGCTGGCACCAAAATGGGAAACTTTTCTTTCTTTAGTGAAGAAATGGCCGATCGGCTGATTGAATTCGCGGGCCAGTGGAAACCCGACTTAATTATCTATCCGCCGCTTGGCGTCGTCGGGCCTTTGATTGGTGCCAAATATAATATCCCCGTAGTTATGCAAAGCGTCGGTTTCGCTCACACTCCCTGGCATATCAAAGGCGTAACGCGTTCGCTTTCCGATGCCTACGCCCGTCACGGCGTTGAGGCACCGCCGCGTGACCTGGCGTGGATAGACGTGACGCCACCCAGTATGAGCATTCTCCAGAATGACGGTGAGCCCGTTATCTCCATGCAGTATGTGCCCTACAACGGGGGGGCAGTGTGGGAGAAATGGTGGGACAGGACGCCGGGCCGCAAACGTCTGTTGGTGAGTCTCGGCACCGTCAAACCGATGGTCGATGGCCTGGACTTGATTTCATGGGTTATGGACTCGGCCCACGAGGTCGACGCTGAAATCATTCTGCACCTGTCGGCAAATGCGCGCGCCGATTTGCGAGAACTGCCGCCCAACGTACGCCTTGTTGACTGGATCCCGATGGGCGTATTCCTCAACGGCGCCGATGGATTTATCCATCACGGCGGCGCGGGAAATACGTTGACGGCCCTGCACGCCGGGATCCCGCAGATCGTATTTGGCGAAGGGGCAGACCGTCCCGTGAATGCCAAAACCGTCGTGGACCGAGGCTGCGGGATTATCCCCGGCGAGAACGGCTTGAGCAGTGACCTCATTAACACCTTCCTCAGTGATACCAGGCTTCGCAGTGCATCAGCACAGGTCGCCGCAGAAATGGCGGCGCAGGCCACGCCGTCAGAGGTGGCTGAACGTCTTGTTGCACAACTGAAAGCCGGCTGATTGCAGCCATCCCATGACTCAGGTCATGGGTTTTTTATTGCAGATTACAGGAGGGTTGATGCCCACTACTCATTCTTCAACACCCGCGAGCTCATGGACAGTCCGACTTGCTAGTGTGTGCTGGGAACGCAAGAAACTCAGTATCATCGTCGTGCTGGCGTCTGTCAGCACGATTCTTCTGGCCGCGTTAGCGCCCTTGCTAACCCGACAGGCGGTGAACGACGCCCTGGCGGGCAACTCGGCGCAGTTGCCGTGGCTCGCGGGAGGACTGCTCTTCATCGCGCTGTTTGATTTTGTCGGCAACTACGTGCGCCGTGGCTACGCGGGGGAGCTCTCTCTGTGGGTCCAGCATACGCTGCGGGGCAGGGTGTTCGACAGCATCCAGAAACTCGATGGTGCAGGGCAGGACGCGCTGCGCACCGGGCAGGTGATTTCACGAACCAACAGCGACTTGCAGCAGGTGCATATGCTGTTACAGATGTGCCCGGTTCCGCTGGCCGTGCTGACCTATTACGTCGCGGGTCTCGCGGTGATGCTCTGGATGTCACCGTCGATGACGCTTATCGTGGTGCTCGTGCTGGCCGGTCTGGCCACTACCGCGCTGCGTGTTCGTCGACGCGTGTTTGCCCAGACGGGCATGGCGTCGGACAAACTCGCCAACCTGACAGAGCACATGCGTGAAGTCCTGGCGCAAATCTCTATCGTGAAATCCTGCGTAGCGGAGCTGCGTGAGATGCGATGGCTTGACAAACAGTCGCGGCACATGGTGCGCGTGCGCATTGGTGCGGCCATCGCTCAGGCGATACCGGGGGCGACCATGCTGGCGCTGCCGGTGCTGGGACAGATAGTGCTGCTGTGCGTTGGCGGCTGGTCGGTGATGGCTGGACGCATCGACCTCGGCACCTTCGTGGCCTTTGCCAGCTTCCTCGCTATGCTCACCGGCCCAACTCGCGTGCTGGCCTCGTTCCTGGTTATCGGACAGCGCACCCAGGCCTCTGCAGAGCGTGTTTTCGCTCTGATTGACACCGAATCGCAGATGCAGGACGGTACGCAGGCTGTAGAAGGTAAGGTCGTCGGGTTGACGCTGGATGATGTCGGATTCAGCTACGCCAAAGGCGCTAACGTGCTCAGCAACGTGTCATTTTCTATCGAGACAGGAGAGACGGTTGCGGTCGTCGGGGCGTCGGGTTCGGGCAAGTCGACCTTGTCGATGCTGCTCGCACGCTTCTATGATCCGACCTGTGGAACGCTGTGGCTCAATACTTCTCAGGGAAAGCAGAACATTGCCAGTCTTCGACTCGAGGAGCTTCGCCGTGCCGTAGGCGTGGTATTCGAAGATACCTTCCTGTTTGCCGGAACCGTGTCTGAAAATATTGCCTATGGTCACCCTGAGGCGACGGAGGAGAACATTCGTCGTGCGGCCGATGCCGCGGGTGCAACGGGCTTTATTTCCGCGTTGCCCAAGGGTTTCAAAACCCGTCTCGCCGAGCGTGCTTCCAACCTCTCAGGTGGACAACGCCAGCGCATCGGGCTCGCCCGTGCACTGCTGACCGCACCTGGTCTGTTAATTCTGGATGACACCACCTCGGCGGTGGACGCCGGTACCGAGTCCGAGATTAACGCCGCCCTGGGACGCTATGCCGATGAGGATCACATGCTGCTGGTCATCGCACGTCGACGTTCGACCTTGCAGTTAGCCAGTAAGATTGTGGTGCTGGATGAAGGGCGCGTTGCCGATGTCGGCACCCAGGCTGAACTAGAGGCGCGTTGTCCGGCATTCCGCGCCCTGATGTCCGGCGCAGGTGATTTCCTCGAGAAGCCGCTCTCTTCTCATGCACAGCTGTGGCCGGAGCCTGATTCTTCGTCGGTTGATGAGGACAACATCCTCGCGGCTGCCGGGGCCGGGGAAGGGTTCCGCGAGCGTATGAGTCGCGTGCCAGAACGGGCGGTACAGATGGCGCAGGACGGTCAGGGCCGACGCGTTGCCTCACTGTTATCTCCCGTCTCCTGGATGTTCATTGTCGCAGCGTTGCTGACCGCCGTGGACTCGGCGGCGAGCGTAGGCGTACTGGTGCTGCTACAACGGGGCATCGACATGGGCGTCGCGGCAGGCAATCTGACCATTATCGGCACCTGTGCCGCGTTTGCCTTGGCGTTAGTCGCCGTCAGCGGGTGCTGCTACTCATTGCAAACCGTGGTTTCGTCGCGCGCGGCGGAGACCGTACAGCATACGGTTCGTCTGCGCAGCTTTGGGCACTTGTTGCGTCTGGGCATGCCTTACCACGAGCAGCACGCCGATACCCGACTGACCCGCATGACCGTCGACGTTGATGCGTTGGCGCGATTCCTGCAAAACGGCCTCGCCGGTGCGGCAACCAGTTTGATCACCATGCTGGCGATTGCGATTGCCATGTTCTGGCTCGATCCGGTTCTGGCCTGTGTGGCTCTGAGCGCCGTTCCGGTGGTTATCTTGGCGACGCTGGTCTATCGCCGTTTGAGCTCACCGGCCTATGCACAGGCGCGTGTCGAGATTGGTAAAGTCAACAGCAGCCTACAGGAGAAAGTCTCGGGACTGCGCGTAGTGCAGTCTCACGGGCAACAGGGGGCAGAGGCGGCACGTTTACGTTCGCTGTCTGACCGTTTCCGTGCCACCCGCGTGCGTGCGCAAAAATACCTTGCCGTCTACTTCCCGTTCCTGACCTTTTGTACCGAAGCGGCTTACGCGGCCGTGCTGCTGGTCGGGGCATCGCGCGTTGCCGAAGGGGAGATGACGGCCGGTGTGATGGCGGCCTTCTTCCTGTTGCTGGGGCAATTTTATGGGCCGGTACAGCAGCTGTCGGGCATTGTCGATTCTTACCAACAGGCTTCGGCGAGCGCCAGACAGATTGACGCTCTGCTGGCGACGGAAGGGGCTGAAGAGGTGCGACCCTCTGACCCGTCTGCCATCGTTCCTTTAAAAGGAGCACTGACGCTGGAAGACGTGACCTTCCTTTACCCCGGCAGCCGTGAACCCGCGCTGGATAAGCTTAGCCTGTCGATACCGCAAGGCGCGCTGGTTGCCGTTGTGGGACGCAGTGGGGCAGGGAAGTCTACGCTGGTTAAGCTGATAGCCGGGCTTTACACACCGACCGACGGCAAGATTCGCATCGGGGGACGTACCATAGAAGAAAACCTGCTGGCTGATTATCGTGCTCAGGTTGGGTTGGTCGAGCAGGATGTTGCGTTGTTTAGCGGCGATATCGCGGAAAATATCCGCTATCCGCGGCCATCAAGCAGCGACGCAGAGGTTGAGCGCGCGGCAAGGCAGGCCGGGCTTTTCGACACGGTGCGAAGCTTGCCGCGAGGGTTCCGCACACCGGTCAACAACGGTGGGGCCGATCTCTCGGCAGGACAGCGTCAGCTCGTTGCTCTGGCGCGAGCACAGCTTGCCAACGCGCACGTTCTGCTGCTCGACGAGGCGACGGCGCGTCTGGACAACGCCTCAGAGGAGACACTCATGACCTCACTCGCCGAGGGGGCGCATACCGAGGGCCGAACGGCGCTGGTGGTGGCGCACCGACTCACCACAGCCCGTCGCTGCGATGCGATAGCCGTGATGGATACGGGGCGTGTTGCCGAATACGGTACGCACGAGGCGCTGTTGGCGAAAGGTGGACTGTATGCGCGACTGTGGCGTGATAGCGCAGGGAGTGAGCCTTCCCTGGTGATGGATTCTGAAGAAGTCGAAGTTGATAATGAAGCAGAGGTGATGTCGTAACGACGACGGAATCTTGATACCCGACATTGCCGGCATGGCAATGTCGGGTTAACGATGATTACGGGCAGGTCGACTTGAGGTTGCTCTGTTGCTCCGCTGCGATATTTAACAGCGCACGCGGCAGAGAGGCGTTAAACATCTGACCGTGGCTGAGCAGGGGATCTGACCAGTAGGACACCGGCAGGCCTTGGTTATGCAGCGCTGCTAGCGTGTTGCGAAGCTTGAGCAGAACTTCCGGTGCGGTTTCAGATTTGATATTTTTGCCCGGCGTGTCGTCCCCTTCATACAGAGACAGCGACTTATTACAGAAATCCGCTTTCTTAATCTCCCCGAGCCTGTCGACCAGGACGGCATAATCCCGGTTCAAAGACGGGCTGGTGGAATAATAGCGGCTGAACAGTGACGAGGAAGACAGGTAAGTATCGAGAACAAACACCCCACCGTAGGAATGCCCCCAGAGACCTCTTTTAGCCGGGTCTATTTTCAGACCTTTTTCAACGCCCGGTACAATGGTTTTTTCCAGCAAGTGACGAAAGACTTGTGCGCCGCCATTCTCACGGCCGTGCAGGTCCTGATGATGGCTCTCTCGCACCGGCGGCGTGTAATCATAGGCTCTGGCATTCACCTCAAAAGGCAGGGGAGTCTGATAGCCGACGGCCACGATTATCGGTGGCGTGCCCGCTGAAAGCTGTTTAAGAACAGGCTCCGAAAGTTTGTCCATCGCCGCATTACCGTCGAGCAGATAAAGCACCGGATAACCGGAAGGCGGCGCGCTTTTATCGGGTACGCCGGTCCACACCTTGTAATGTCTTCTGCCGTCGGCAGAATCGAAGGTGCTGACTGAAAAATGATAATAAGCTGACCCTTTGTCGGCGATATTCGGCCCCAGAGGCGTCATGTCGGGTCGAGCGTAGCCGTTGACGGTATAGAAGAGGGTCAAAAAGAATGCGATGAGAAGCGGTGCGATACGTGGATATTTCCTGCTGGATAACAGATTGCTCATTTATAATTTCTCAATATATTCACCGCGATAACGAGGTGTAGATTCTGTGCGACCTTAATAACAATAAGGCAGTGACGGGTTTGCCTGAAGGGAAAATCAGGAAAGCCCGCCTTGCTGTTGGCAAGGCGGGCCTTTGGGGACTGACGAGGTATTAGAAGTGCATGCCCAGCTCCATATAGAAGGTGCGGCCCGACTCATTGTAGGTTCGCGCCCCTGCGCCATAGGCGTAGGTCGGGGAGGTGCCGGAAGTCAGGGCGTTGCCCTCGCGGAAGTGGCGCTCATCCAGAATATTGTCTATCCCAGCGGTGACGTCGATGTCCTTGTTGATGCTGTAAAGCGCGCTCATGCCAAATACGGCGTAAGGGGCCACCTGCCAGGTTTCCGTGCCGGTAGTGTCGCCGCCCTGAGAGTTATATTTCTGCGGTTTTTGTCTGCCATACCATGTCATTGTTCCTTCCAGCGCCAGATCGCTGGTGGCCTGCCAGTCGAGGGTCGAGTTAAGGGTAAATTTCGGGATAATCGTCAGGTAATCGCCGGTGGTATCGTTCTTATTGTCAATGATGTAAGTGAAGTTGTTGTTCATGGTGACGGTTTCGCTGAGGGGGAAGTTAAACGTTCCCTCTAGCCCCTGCACGATAGATTTAGGCACGTTTTCCCACTTGTAGACGTCAGACGTTCCGTTGCCGTATTCCGGTGAGTAGCCCGCTTCAATCTTGTTGTGATAGTCGTTACGGTACCAGGTCAGACCCGCCTGAACGCCGTCGTGGTGGTACTCAATGCCTATCTCTTTATTGACGCTGGTCTCGGCTTTCAAATCCTTGTTGCCCTGCAAATAGCAGCTTACAGAACTGGCATAACAGCCATTGCCGCTGCTGTATAGCAGGTAGTTAGGGTTGGTCTGATAGAGGTTTGGCGCTTTCCATGCGCGGGCAATCCCCATCTTCAGGGTGAAATTATCACCCAGCTCCTGCGAAAGATTCAGTGAAGGGCTGACGTTGCTGCCGGTGTAAGTCTGGTGGTTAAAACGTATTCCCGGAGTCAAACGGGTCGAGTCGGTCAGGTCGATATTGTCCTCGGTGTAAATGCCGTAGATATCCGCCGAGCTGTAGTTGCTGCGACCGGTACTTGAGACACCGTTTACCGTGGAGGTGGTGGTCACAGTATTAGAGGTTGGGTCGGCCATGGTCTGATGGTTCATTTCCGCGCCGAAGGTCAGGGTTTGGGGGACCGCAAGGTCGAACGGGAGATTTACCTCCGAATGCAGATTGGTATCGTTCAACGTGATGGTCGAGAAGCCCGGATTAGTGGTGCTAAAGAGCCCCTCAAGGCCGCCTGACAGGCCTTCATTCAGACGAGTATTACGCGTTTTTTCAAACTGGATGTAGTTATTGGTGGTGATGCCGTTGTCCCAGGCCCCGGTGTATTTCAGCGACAGCGACTGGCGATAGATAATGTTGGTTTCTTTACCATAGTTGGCTCTTACCAGCGCACTGCTGTTGGTGTTCTGCGTGTCCCCGGCGTACAAATTTCCCTGACGACTGAACCCGGCAGACAGTTCCAGCGCCTGCATCGGGGCGAAATCCCAGCGTAATACGCCATTGATATTCTTGTTAATGACCCCTTCGCGACCGGCCGGAACCTGGCCCGCATATTTACCGGTACGTTCTGCGGCGTGCCCGGCGTTGATGTTTTGCCCATCGGCCTGAGTCTTGCTCCAGTTGCCGTAGAGGCGCAGGCTCAGATGGTCCGCCAGCGCACCGCTCAGACTGGCGTTATAGCGTTTGGTGGCGCCTTCCTCTTTGTGTTCTGGCACGTTGTAATAGGTATTGAAGTTGCCGTGCCACGCAGGTTGCGCCTGTTTGGTGATGATATTCACCACGCCGCCCATCGCACCATTGCCGTACAGCGCGGCTGCCGGACCGCGAATGACCTCGATGCGGTCGATCATTTCAGGCGGCACCCAGTTACTGTCGCCACGGGTATCACGGTCGCCGCGCCAGCCATAGCGCACCGAGTTTTTGCTGCTCACCGGCATACCGTCCACCAGAATTAAGGTATTCTCCGGCCCCATACCGCGAATATCTATCTGACGGTTGTTACCGCGTTGACCACTGCTGGAGTTGCCGGTGAGATTCACTCCCGGCATGGTACGAATGATTTCTGAAACGTCGCGCTGGATAGGGTGCTTTTTTATCGCTTCGCTGTCGATGATTGACACGCCCGGCGCTTGCAGCGTTTGCTCTCGGGCGGTAACCACTATCGTATCTTCATGATTGTTTTTCTCTTCGGCTTTGACTCCGTCCGCTTGCGCCAAAGGTACGACCAGACTTCCCGCGATGAGCGAACTCAACAACGAATATTTATAGGTATCTTTCCTCATGATATGAAACACCTGCCCTGTGTTAAAAAAACGTAAATAAGAAACTAAACTATAATGAGAATGATTATTGATTACAATTAGGAATTTTCTTGCACCCAGACTGTGGGGCAAATAACAGGGATTCCTGGGGGTAAATATTCTTTTTCCGAAGGGAGGGATACGCCAATAATTCCGCTTAATTGCCGGGGGTACTTATTAGTGGATTAATTATTTAGAAATAGGGGTAATTATGGATCTTTTGGAGAACAACAGGCAGATCCTCAAAGAGTCATTAGGACGAATTTTATTACGCGAACCGGCCGCCTATAAAGGGCGACCGTACTCTAAAAGCGGGATTTTGGGTTTATCGGCGTGCTTCGATTAAGTGCCGGGTAGAATGTGCAATAAAAGGAGTACCGTCACGCATCTGTTGATCCATCTTTAATAATTTTTGACGATATTTTTCTACTGAAAAATCGGGAACCCACCATACACATTTTCTCAGTATCCAGATTATTGCGCCAATATCGAAAAATTCCATTCGACACTGCGCTAAGCGCAAATCCATAATTTCTAATCCTGCCGCCTCTGCCTCTTTAGCCTCTTTTTCAGGATTACGCAGCGTTCTCTCGTAGGGTAAAGGGCCTAAAAAGTACTCAATGAGTTCAAAGGCAGAGGCTGCGCCCACATGTTGCGCAAAATAGCGGCCTCCTGGCTGAAGAACACGGTGAATTTCCGACCAGTTCGGCGCGACGGGGTGGCGAGAGGTTATTAACTCAAAGGAAGCATCAGCAAAAGGAAGTGTGTTGATGCCCGCTGAGTCGATGATTTGCACGCCACGCGCGGACAAAAGCTCACGGGCCTTCTTTATATTTGGCGGCCACGCTTCCGTGGCAAACATTTTTGAGGGGAATACTGGAGCCTCGTTTAGCACCTCACCGCCACCGGTATCGAGGTCTAAGGCAGAGTTTACGCTGCTCAGGCGTTGACCCAGTAACTTAGCGTATCCCCACAGTGGTCTTTCTTCCGTCGCTCTTCCTGCCAGCCAGCCAAACCCCCAACCCTCTACGTCAGCCTCTTGGGCTTCTTTTACAAGGTCATCAAACGGTTTCATTTATTTGCCATATAAAAGTGAATGTTGCTTCAAATTGTTACACAGGTCGTAATCAATCGCCATGCTCAGGCGTCTCCCACACCTGGTCCGCTTCATAATCGCAGTGCATCCACCACCAATGAGAATGCGGGAGAGTGCTGTTTACGGCTTGGATAATAAAGGTAGTAACCAGGAAATGGCCTGCACCAGGGTTCAAGCACGCGGACCAGACGACCCTCTTCAATCAGGGTTCCAAACTCCTCTTCGGGTAAAAAAGCAATGCCGAGTCCGGCAAGCGCCGCATCTATCACGTGGGAGGAGGTGTTGAAAATGAGCTGTCCGTTGACGCGCACGTTAAAACTCCCTTCATCCCGTTCAAAATCCCAGGCATACAACCCGCCAGAGCTAATCAAACGCTGGTTTATACAAGGCTGCTGCGTCAATTCATAAGGGGTTTTGGGAACAGGATAGCGTAAAAAATAGTCTGGAGAGGCGACCGCAGCCATACGCAGCTTGGGACCAATGGGTATCGCTATCATGTCCTTATCGATAGTGTCACCCAGTCGAACGCCCGCATCAAAACGGTCTGCAACGATGTCACGGAAACCATGGTTCGCGTCGAACTCGATATTTATATCCGGGTACTCTCGCAGCAACGGGGCCAGCTTTGGCAACAGGATAGTGTGCAAAACGTCTGGCCCGCAGGTGATGCGCACCGTCCCTGCGGGCTTATCGCGCAGTTCGGTCAGCATATCCAGTTCGGCTTCAATTTCATCAATACGATCACCTATAGCCAGCAACAATCTTTCTCCTGCTGATGTCGGCGATACGCTTCGCGTAGTACGCGTTAGCAGGCGAATTTGCATCCGTTCTTCAAGTGCGGAAATCGCCTGGCTGAGAGCCGGTTGAGTGACCCCTAACTTTGCAGCGGCACGGGTAAAACTGCTTTCACGAGCGACCGTGACAAAATAGAGCAGGTCATTGAGGTTACGTTTCATCAGGCAGGTTCCACTACATTAATAAGCATTGGTTATAAACCTATTAAGTATTCATTAGCTAGTAATAATGTAGCCGACGGGTAAAATTCCTGACAACAGTTTATTAGGCTCTGGCCTATAAACGCGGTTGCTGTTTGCATCTTTCATCCATTTTTTGACGCTATTCCTGTGAATAGCGTTCGGCCCCGGCTTGCCTAAAAACAGCGGGGTATTATTCGGAGTCAGAAATCTATGCCCAGTTTGGCGAATCACACACCACTTCTCAGAGAGCAGGCTTACTGGGGCGGCGTATTCGCCATGACGCTGTGCGTCTTTGCGCTCGTTGCTTCAGAATTTATGCCTGTCAGCTTACTGACGCCTATCTCTAAAGAATTAGGCGTCAGTGGGGGACTGGTTGGGCAGGGGATTGCGATTTCTGGCCTGTTTGCGGTAATGACCAGTCTCTCCATTTCAACATTAGCTGGCGCGCTCAATCGAAAAATACTGCTGTTGGGGATGACGGTGCTGATGGCCTTTTCCGGTGCCGTTATCGCGTTAGCACCCAGTTATCTTATTTACATGGCTGGCCGGGCTTTAATTGGTATTGCGATTGGTGGGTTCTGGTCGCTGTCTGCCGCCACGGCCATTCGCCTGGTTCCACCGCAGCGAGTTCCTCGTGCACTGGCTATTTTTAACGGGGGTAATGCGTTGGCCACCGTGATAGCGGCACCGCTTGGCAGTTACCTGGGTTCTGTCATCGGCTGGCGAGGGGCATTCTTTTGCCTCGTTCCGGTCGCGGTAATGGCCTTTATCTGGCAGTGGCTGAGCCTGCCGCCCATGAGAACGGATAAAAATGATAAACCTACCGGCACTGTTTTCCGTCTTTTTTCTAATCCGCTGGTGGCCGTTGGCCTTACGGCCTGCGGATTGTTCTTTATGGGGCAGTTTTCGTTGTTTACCTATTTGCGCCCGTTCCTTGAGACGGTAACGCAGGTGGATATCACTACGCTGTCGCTCATTTTGCTGACTCTCGGCGTCGCTGGCTTCGTGGGAACCCTGGCGATCGGTGTATTTTTGAAATCTGCCTTTTACCCCACGCTGATTGTCATCCCCTTTCTTATGGCTGCAATAGCCGGAGCGCTTATCGCCTTTGGCCACAGTCTTTGGATAGTTGCACCGCTACTCGCCTTATGGGGGTTGATCGCCACTGCTGCTCCTACAGGTTGGTGGACTTGGATCGCTAAAACGGTGCCTGAAGATGCAGAAGCGGGGGGCGGTCTGATGGTTGCCATCGTGCAACTGTCAATCGCCCTTGGCTCCACCCTCGGGGGATTAACCTTCGACCATATCGGCTATCAAGGCACTTTCACCCTCAGCGCCATTTTATTAGTTATTGCAGCTGCTCTGGCATTATTAACGTCACGTAGAGATATTCATCAAACCCAATGAGGATTAATCACACGCTGTTAGGGCTGTGCTTAAGCTCGTTTGCTGCAATAGAGACCGATAAGTATTAGTACCCAGCAGTGCGCCTGACGCACTTAATAGCTGCGTGTGAAGGCATTTATTTACCGAGAAAGGTAATAGAAAATGAAATCTTTATCTTTCACTAGTAGGAAACGTAATGTTCACCCATATTCTTGTGGCGCTTGACGGCTCTCCCCAGTCTCAGGCTGTCATTGCATTAGCCCATAAAATCAGTGCAGAGAAGCTGATTAAAATCGATATTTTATGCGTGGTAGACGGGGCGTTTTTAATCGTTGATAAAAACATAAATGACGAGGCCGGCGACGGGCTGGTTTATCCGCCTGCAAATCAAGAGTACCAGCAAGCTCAAAAAATGGTGAATCAGGCAATAGCCAAGCTCAAGACAGAAAATCGACAAGTCAGCGGGGCGATTATCGGCGGAGAACCGACGGAGGTGATTATTAAAGAAGCGAGTCGGTTAAATGTGGATCTCATTGTGATGGGACACCGGCATTTATCCTCTCTTAAACGCTGGGTAGAGCACTCGATTGCCAAAGAAGTTATCGACCTGGCGGACTGTCCCGTGCTGGTTGAAAATCAGGAAAATGAAAGCAGTCCTCAAGCGTAGAGAGCGATAACTGCAAAGATAAATATCGAAAACTATTTTTCTTTGCAGTCAATATTGCTGTGAGCAACGTCGCTGTTATCCCTTGAATAATAGCCTATGGGGTATCATTAAAGCCTTTAACGCCTTTTTTCCAATATCCTCTGGAAAAAATAGCCGTGGGTTTAAATATTTCCGCCTCTATTAGCCGTTGCTTTAAATAACGAGCATCATCCGCTTCTGTAGCTATCCATGCCTGCCCTTCACTGGCTGGAAGTACTTGTTCATCGATGGCCTGTTGAACAAGCATACGCATAGCACTTTCACCCTTTAGTGAACTAATAGCCGAATACTGAGCAATCAAATTTGAATGTGTCAGTTGGGTAATTCCGACCGAACTTTCGACACCGACAAACAATATGACTGGCAAGTTTGAAGGCAAACTCGTCAGGATAGACTTCATTGCCGGTATTCCGGCTTCATCGACGATCAGCAGCAGCCATTTGCTTTTAGGATTCAGAGCGAACCCCCCTGGGCCAGGTCCGGCAAATCCCACAACATCGCCTATTTGCGCATTTTTAGCCCACCTTACGGCCGGTCCGCTGCCGTGTAAAACCATATCAAAGTCGATTGTGCCTGCGAATTTATCCAGGCCGCTGAGCGTATAGGCACGAGCCGCATAATTCAGACCATCAGGGAAAAGAACTTTTATCCAGGCAGCGGGAAGCTGCGTGCGCGAATTCAATAAGAAAGAGTCAACATCGTCACCACACAAGGTAATACGCTTTACATTAGTGGCAATATGATGCAAACCGCATACGCGGCTCGTTCTCATACGTCGAGATTCACTCTCGTTATTTATATTGACCGACTCGTCGGGTTTAATCATCACCTATTTCCTTATAACGGATAGTTATGTGACACGATTATAAAGACTCAACTCCATTTGATAATTGACATTGAATTATCTGAGCAGTGCGCTTCATGCACCGACCTGCTTCACAGCGATTAACCCACAACAACGTTGGGTCCGCATTTTTCTCACAGTCGCCCTAAACCGCGTTAGCCGTTGTTTGCCATTAGAATACCTGAATATATCATGATATATTCAGGTATTCTAATGGATTAGGAGCGTTTGAAATGGCAAGAAAAATCTTTATGCTGGCAGTTGTGGTTACCCTGGCAACGGGGTGCACGGCGTTGCATCCTACCGGCTGCCATAAAACCTCGGCATTGGGTATTTGCGGTTCTGGTGACTTTGAAGATCAGGATGAATGGGGCGCCCAGGCGCGTGCAATTGTGGCGGCAGTAAATGCCAAAGTTGTCGATCCACAAAGCTGGAAGGGCAAGAAATGCAGGTTACATATAGAATTTGCTAAGGATGGCACGGCTTCCAACATTTCTACCCGTGACGGAAATGAAGCATATTGCGAAGCGGTAAAATCAGCAGCCCAGAAAGCCAAATTCCCACCCTTTACCAATGAAGAAGTATATGAAGATTTTCAAATGTCTGGCTTTAATATGCACGGTTAGTGTCCTAATTTCTAATCAACCTCTTAATCACAGGAGTCAGTAAATTGAAAATTGATTGGCATAGCTCATTACTAACCCGTACCACTATCGTTGAAAAATACTAAAAAATACCCCAAACGTTCGTCGTTTCATGATTGAACATTGTGGAGAATATTTTCGATTCGATCGGAAGTTTATGATGTGGATACGTAATGATGAGCCAAAAACTTTGGGTGATGTTATAAATGAGTGGAAGCGTAGACATTGATTTTAATAAGCCAGCTCCGCTTTTTGCTCAAAGCCGGTCAATTAATCTATCAGTGACGCGGTAACAAAAATAGGTTGAATTATTTAGTGAGAAATCGACAAGATTTATCACTATAAATTCTTCTATCGACGCGTTGAATTGTCTGTAAAAATTAAATTTTTTGGTATAAAACTTAATTATTACAAATATAAAAAACATTCCCCACACCAAAAGAACAATTTTCTGATAAAGGGTATATTCATCAACGCCTGG
>NZ_MRWE01000054.1:14849-19276 GCF_002093665.1 Rouxiella badensis
TAGATAATCCTACTGCATTCGTAATTTAAGATTAAAAAAATAATTGTTAAGTTAAATGAACTACAATTTTAGAGTTGAAAGTAAATGACGCCTCGCTTGCAAGCGTTATTTAAGCAACAGCCTAGACGGTTACGTCGCGCCTTAATCGCGCATCTGAAATAATAAGTTTCGAGGATTGCAACATGAAAGAACTTATTTTGTTAGTGAATGATAAAGAGCTGGACTCTGTGGCTGGTGGCAGTTTAATTGGTGATGTAAATTTATTAGAGAATGATATAGAGCAGGGTTATGGAGCGTTTAATGTGGGTGTTGCCCAACCTGTGCTTAATGATACATTTAAAGAGGCAAACTTTGTGCTGAGTGTTATCTAGCTGGCTGCTTCCGCTGTGAGTATTACTGCAATCTAATAGAAGGGAAGTACAGTACGTACAGTTACATCACATCGGAGTAGTGGTTATATCGCTACATATTATTCCAACCCTAAGCTGGGTCAAAACCCGCTACCCATTGGATATTTTGCCACCCGCCAATGTTATTCCTCTACAGTCAGTTGGCGGGCTGGTTAATAATGACTCCAGCCGATCAAATCTGTAATTTACTCGACCCATTTGCGTTGATCATTATATTGCAAAACTCAACCCCAGAGCCTTAAAATGCCCATGCAGGTATTTCACTGCACAACGGTATTAATTGTTGGCGATATGGCCTGTGAAATAGTGATGAAATTATCCCTCTAATACAAAAACGCGATCGGCTGAGGCTACCGTGGAAGGGCGGTGAGCAATAATAATGCGGGTTATATTAAGAGCGGCAATTGAGGCATTGATGCGCGCCTCATTTTCGATGTCCAAATGGCTGGTTGCCTCATCTAAAAATAGAATGCTTGGGCGGCGGTAAAGCGCCCGCGCAATTAATAAGCGCTGTTTCTGCCCACCTGATAAACTTCCGCCCAGCTCGCTTATCAGGGTTTCATAGCCCATGGGCATCATCAGAATATCCTGGTGAATATTACAACGTTGAGCGCAGTCAATAATATGCTCTGGCTCGCGCTGTTCTTCAAATCCTGCGATATTCTCGGCGATGGACCCGGCAAACAGCGTATCATCCTGCAACACGCAGGCAATACAGGCGCGATAATTGTTAACGCCCACCTTGCTGATGTCCATACCGTTTAAGCGTACTTCGCCCGAGGTGGGCTGCAGCAACCCGCAGAGCAGCTTCATCAGCGTAGTTTTTCCCTTACCGGATGGACCGGTTATCGCTACACTTTCTCCAGCGGCAATAACAAGGTTAAGATTTTTAATCAATGGGGCTGAAAGCGCGTCATATTGAAACGACACATTTTGAACTTCCAGCGCGGCGGGTTCAGAGGTATACAGCAGCGGGCGTTCTGGCATGCAGTACTCAACGTCGTTAAGCGCAATGTCGGCGATACGCTCAGAGTGCAACGACAGCATCCGCAGTTGCAGTGCCATATTGAGCAAATTAGCCGCGCGATCAGAGAACTGGCCTCGGTAAGTGTTAAACGCCACAAACATGCCCAGCGTCATGTGGCCGTCGATCACCTGTGAAGCGCCCAGCCACAAAAGTACAATCTGGTCGAGAGTGGTAATCAGCGCATTGCCGCCGCTGTACAACATATCGAAACGCGTTTTGCGCACGTTGGCGTTGGCGATATCGATATTCATATTAAGCCATCGCTGGGCGCGATTTGGCGAGAGACCTAGCGCTTTCAACGTGCCCATGCCGTAAAGCGACTCCATAAAGTGCGAGCTGGCCCGAGCCGTTTTCACCAGCTGCTCCTCTGAAATTTGCCGGTAGCGGGGATAGGTGACCATGCGAAACAGAGTATAAAGGGTAGTAAAGCCTAAAATTACCCACACCAGCCAGCCGCCATACAGCGCCATCATAATAATTAACCCAAGCGACATAATGCCGTCCATCAGGCTGTTAACGATATTGGTGGTTAGCGTTGTACGCAGAGTGTCGAGGGAGATGAAACGTGATTGAATATCTCCGAGTTTACGCTTCTCAAAATAGGATAGTGGTAGCGCCAGCAAGTGATCAAATAGCCTCGTTTTCCACTGCACGTCGATGAGTGTGCTCATCACCAGCTGGCTCCAGGACTTGAGCATGCTGACGCCGGTGCGAAACAGTACAAAAAAAAGCAGTCCGAGGCAGATCAGGGTCAGCAGATTAACGTCCTGCGCGGGAATGACGTGGTCCATCACCAGTTGCATACCCACCGGCAGCAACAGGTTAACCGATTCGATCATTAGCGAGAAACAGAACAATTTCAGCAGCGTGGACCCAAGGCCATCGATGTTGGACATCATGCGTCGTAGATTAAGTTGGTTAAGACTTTTTTTCTGCACGAATTCTGCATCAGGCCAAAGCTCGAGGGCCACGCCGGTAAAGTGCGTTGACACCTCATGTATGCCCAGTACACGTCTTCCAAAAGCCGGATCATGCACGATAACTCGCCCACGATGCACGGCAATCAACACCACAAAGTGATTCATGTCCCAGTGTAAAATGCAGGGTGTTTTCAGTGCACCGAGTTCATCGATGTCGAGCTGTAGCGCGCGTGATTTTAGATGCAGCTGGCTGGTTATCGACATCAGTGTTTTCAGCGTTACGCCGCGGGTTGATACATCAAACTGCTGACGCAGGGTCAGCAGGTCGGCCTGCAACCGATGAAATCCGCAGACCATTGCAACGCAGGCCAAACCGCATTCAGCGGCTTCGGTCTGAATAATTTGCGGCACTTTACGGCCAAAACCAAAATGTAACTTCTGAACTAACTCATTCAACTGTTGTTTATTCATTGACTGTTCCCGCCGGAAACCGGCCCCGTAATGCTATTTTTCAGGCTGTAATAGGGTGAAAGCATCCACTGATAAAGCGGACGTTTTTCGAGAAACAGCGATAGCTGCGCCTGCATGCCGCTGGCAATCACCAAGGGTTGGCCGTGCCAGCTCAGTGCGGCCGGATCCAGCGCAATAATTGCCTTAAAATAGCTGCCGGTTACCGCGCCGTTACTGCCTCTTGGGGCGCTGAGATAGTCCTTCATCTCTTGTGCGGTGCTGGGGGCGTCGGCTAATGAGAAAATTTTTGCTGGAAACTGGCCATACTTTTCGGCGGGAAATGCGGCATAGCTTACATTCAAGCTTTCTCCAAGGGTCACGAACGGGCGACTCTCGTCGGGTAGCCAGGCCACCAGGTAAAATACGGGGTGACTGCCCGGTATCAGCTGCACCAGGCTGTCCCCGGAATTGACCATCTGACCCGGCGTGACGCTAAGTGACGAAATAATGCCTGGTGAAGGGGCCGTTATCAGCAGCATATTTTTGACATTAGCCCCTGCCAACTCGCGATCCAGGCCTTGCTGCTGATAGAGCGACTGCGAAATTTGATTATCAAATTCTGCGGCTTTAGTGACCTTGGCGCTTTGCAGGCCGCTGATTTGCAGAGATTGTTGGATAATCTGCGCGGTAAGGTTCTGATAGGCACTCTGCTGCTGGTAATAGAGATAGCGCTGATTATTCAGCTGATCGGTGGTTATCAGCCCTTTGCGCAGCGAGGTGTTGTATGAGTCCAGACTTTTTCCCATGGCGTTCAGCCCATCTTTAGACGAGGCAACCATTTGATTAAGGCCAATCTGCGCCTGTTGATACTGTTCTAACTGTTGCTGCAGATTACTGAGCGTTTCGCGTTTGTTGTTTTGCTGCTGGGTAATAATATCGTTAAGCTGCTGGCGCTGTTTATAAATAGCCGCCAGCGTTGAGGTGCTGGCATTGCCCTGCTGAGTAATACGGCTGAGGTCGATTTGATAAAGCGGCATACCGGCAGTCACTCTTTGCCCATTTTCAACAAACAGCTTTGAAATAACGCCTTGTTCGGGAGAAAAGAGATTAATAGTATGTGGCTGGGTGATGATTTCGGCATTCACACTAATGCGTCTTGTATAATTAGCGAAGATTAGAAAGCACAATAGGATGATAATAAACGCCATCGTTGATAATAAAGTTAGCCACAGCGGCCAGCCCTTAATTAATAATGCCTTACCCAGCCATTGAGCTTGCTGATGTTCGCTAACTTCCCGGCGGAACAGTGACGGCATGATGTGGCTCTATCTTCAAGGTTAATATTGGGGTATACAGTCATGAAATTGTTATTTTCATGATTGTGGGTTTGTAAACTATTATTTAATTATTTTGAATGATATATGTAACTTTCCCCACGTCACTAACGACTTGCTGTAGGTTTTCTGGCGGATTTACCACGAAACTCTCAATGGCAATATATTATTTTGTAATTAAACCATTAATTGAACCACTTGACACCATTTCAATATCACAGGATTCTAGAATTTTCATTGTAACCTCTGAAGTGGATGATAAATGCATTTTCACCCTAACGGTAAT
>NZ_MRWE01000055.1 GCF_002093665.1 Rouxiella badensis
GAATAAGTACTATAATTTTATACGTCCTAATTTTAAACGCACTTTCTGAACCTGTTCTTGTAGGTCTATTACGGAGCATTCTCAGCCCGACAGTTAGAGATGAGTTTAAAGATGAAGAAACTATTATTGCCTGTAGCGACAGGATGCGTCTTTATGGCAAGCGGATGTTCAAGCGTGATGAGTCATACGGGCGAGTATCAAGGCTACTATCCCGGCTCTAAAGCAGACGTAAGAATGATGAAAAGCAACGATACCAGCTGGGCAATGACCCCTTTACTGGTATTGGATTTACCCTTTAGCGCAGTGATGGATACGTTGCTGCTGCCTATGGACTATTACAATCGCGACAATACCGGTACTCTCGATAGCATCAAGGCCAGCGAAGCGCACAACCTGGCTATCAGTCACGGCGTCGATATCGATCACGTTCCCCCAGTCACGACCGCCGCAAACTGATCATCGGCTTAGCTTGCGGCGTTCTATTCTCAGACCGGCGTGATGAATATCTGATTAAAACCTGATATTTCACGCATGAACGCCACCCATTTTCCATCGGGTGAGAACACAACGGCATCACCACTTGGCGGCACCTCGGTACGTTCCGTCAGAGCATGCATTTCGCCGCTGGCTACGTCCAGCAGTACCACCGAATTATCACACACTAACGCCAGCGCCTTGCCCTGTGGGTGCCAGCTAAATGCCGACTGAATATCTGAGGCCGCGTGGCTGATTTGCCATGGCTCCCCGCCCACAGGCGAAACGCCCCATACCTGCACGATGCCCCGACAGTCTTTCATCAGGAAAGCGAGGGTGGAACCGTCCGGCGATGCGCGCAGCCAGTGCCGAGGCTGAGACACCACGCCCGGATAAGGCCTGTCGGCGGTGAAAGTTAATCTTCTCTGCATCACCCCTGACGGCGGCGCGGGCAGGCGGGTCGCCGTGCCCTGCAAAGGATGTTCACCCGCTACGCGATAGGCCTCGTCGTTGTCGGGCAAATCTACCACGAACACTTCCGGAAGTTTTTCTCCCTTGGCGGACAGCGTGTCGCCGATAAAAGCCAGTGCCCAGCGTTGACGCTGGCCGTTGGCATTGACATAGCCCCGCGTACCTATCCATCCCTCTTCATAGGCGCGATTGATCTGGTCACTGCCCGGCTGCGGCTGCGGCGTGGTCTGACTGACCAGCACGCAAAAATGGCTGCCATCGTACTCGCGTGGATGCATCTTCGACGCCCGCACCGGATGATTGGCAAGCGCCACGCCGACGTTACGCAGGTCCTGCGCCGGATCCCACTCGTGCATCACGTGATCGTTATAGGTAAAACTCAGGCGACTGCCGTCAGGGCTGAAAACGTGAACGTGAGAGCCGCCCCGCAGCGCGCCGGGCGTGTAGGGTTCGGTAATATCGAAGGCGTCCAGAGTGACCGGTAGCGCCGATTTTTCGGCGTCGAGGAGAGTTCCGCGACGATGGTGGAAATCGTATTTCCAGCTCGCATCGGGATTTTCAGGTCCGTGAATAAAAACATAACGTGGCCGAGCATCGGGACTGACGGTAACCACCCCTACGTGTGCGCCCTGAGAGGCACAGTAGAGCGTCTCGATTTCACCGCTGGAAATATTGACCCGCTCAATGGTTAATCCACTGAAATCGCTGCCTTTGGGACGCACATCGTAGGCCAGCCAGCGACTGTCGGCGGTCCAGACATTAATGTTGGTCAGCTGATGACCGCGCGTATCAAAGGTTAACTGCTTTTCGCCCGCCACGTTATTTTCCTTAATCGTTCAGTACAAACTTCTCAACCGCGAAAGCCACGCCGTCTTCGCTGTTGGTTTTGGTGACAAACTGACTGACCGCCTTGACGCTGTCCAGCGCATTGCCCATCGCCACGCCCAATCCGGCGTATTTCAGCATCGCGATGTCATTTTCCTGGTCACCCAGCGTCATCACATTTTCGCGAGGAATACCCAGCTTCTCGGCTAACACCTTGACGCCCTGACCTTTATTCACTGACTTGTCGAGGATCTCGAGATAATAAGGCGAGCTTTTCATGATGGTGTAGCGTGATTTCGCCTCTTCAGGGATCTCGGCGATGGCCTTATCCAAACGCTCTGGATGGTCAATCATCATCACTTTCGGGAAGGTCAGCGAGCGGTCGATTTGATCCACGCTGCGATAGCGCAGTGGAATGCCGGTTATTGAGGATTCATGCACGGAATAAGGGCTGATATCGGGGTTAGTGCTGTATAGGTCGCTGTGTGACAGAGCGTGGAAGCCAACATTCAGCTCACGCGCCATTTTTTCAAAATAGACAAAATCATCGAATTTAAGCGTTGTTTCGGCGAAAATACTGCCATCTTTTGCATGATGAACCAACGCACCATTGTTGGAGATGCAATAAAATCCGTCTTTTTGCAGACTCAGCTCCTGAAGATAACGCTGAATGCCGATAAGCGGTCTTCCGGTCGCCAGGACAACCTGCACGCCTTTATTAATTGCCGCGGTCAGGGCTTGTTTTACCGCGGGCGTTATTTCATGCTGCGGATTGAGCAACGTTCCGTCCATATCTATTGCGATCAATTCAATTGCCATAGCGTCCTCAGAGTTAATGTCATTTTTTCCATGCTAGCGCGTTTCAGCATCTCAAAGCGAGGCAGAAAAAGGCTAAAAGCGGATAACGTCACCGGTAAAGATATTCTTAATCCAATAGGCGCTGTCGTAAGGAACCTCCTGCAGCTTGATAAAATAGGCCTGCTTATAGCTACGGGTTGGGCTAGTCATAAAAAGCCGGGTGATTGCCTCTATGCGGAAAAAGCTTTTCTGATCGAAGATATATTCCCCTTCCATATTAACTTGCGTGGTGAGCCGGTTGATAAGGGGCTTACTGCTATCGGCATCAATATAATAAATGGCAATCGCGGCGTTATGCTTGAGCCGCCAACTGGGGTCAAACATCCACCCCTGTGACAAGGCAATATTCACCAGCTTGCCCTTCGAAGAGGCCGACATAAATGCCGGGTAGTTGGTCACGATTTCTCCGGCGCGGAACTGGCTGATGTTTTCCTCAGTGATATCCACCACCCGCACCAGACTTTGTCTTTCGGGCATTTTCGGCAGGGCGTTAAGGGCGCTTTTTAGATGCTGTGACGTACGCATCATCTGCGCACTCGGATGTCCGCTAAGCAGCGCCAGATTGAGCGAAAAATTCAGGTTGCTTTTGCCCGAAGGCCAACTTCTTTTGCGCGGGTAGTTTCGGTACTCTTTCTGTTTTGGCACAAATGACCAGCCGCGCAGCGCCTCTTTCTGGTCGGTCGAGAGCGTCATAAAACGCCTGACGTAATCATGGCGATAGCCGCGGCTAAGGGTGTTGCCCCGCCAGGCAGACGGATGCATGATCAGTTCAGTCACTAACCTTTCCCATTCTGCATTATCAAAGCCATAAATATTTTCAGTTCTCGGGACACAGGCGCCCCCTATGGCACGCGGGCAACGCCGCAACCTCCGTGTTTTGGAGGTTTTATAGAGTTTGCGAACGCCTTTACGTAACGGCCTGTGCAGCAGGCGCATTAAATCGAAAGGCGGCACCATAAAACTGGCAATCTCTTTGCCGCTGGCCTTAACCAGCTTTTTTAACGCCGGTTTTATTGCCACCAGAATCGCCCTTTGCAGCATCTGGCCCGCCAGGCCCGCTGTACGCCCGGCTCTCATTGCCATCAATCCGGCTTTAATCCCGGACGCGCCTAATTTAATCATTGGAATACCGAGCGACAGCAGCGCCAGACCGAGATCGAACAAATCGAAGGCCAACTCTTTTAGTGTAGGACGATATTCAGCGTCATTAATCTTGCGTTGAATGACGTCAAAAAATGGCACAAAAGAGAGTATTTTCTCTAAAAGGCTGCGATCAAGGTGTTCCGTTCGCCAGGCGTCAACAAAGCGTTTCACCTGCGTATGCTGAATATGTATCAACGCTTCGCCCAGCGTAGGTTTCTCCATGCCGAGCTTAATCTCACGATCAAACCTGACAATGATCTGCTGTGCGTCCGGCACGATATCGGCGTAGTCCGGCCATAATGCCGTGAGCAAGGATTGTGCCTTAAGGTTTTCCGGGGGAACCCGTCCTCCGTTTTGAAGCCCGGCGATGGCCTCGACCTGAGTATCGGTCAGTACCTCGCTCAGATCCGCCACCAGCAATACCGAGCCCCACATGCTGGCGGCGTAACGTTTCCCCGAGTCACCTTGAAGAATGAAAATAAAAGCCCCAAGTTTCAGCGTTTCTACCCTTTGTGCCGTCTGCGGCAAAAGCTCGCTGCGGTAGGCCCCGGTTCTGAGCGAAAACAGCGGCGTAAATGGCCGCTCAAGATCCAAAGGACTGATTAGCTGAAAGGCAACAGTCTGCTCAACCGCACGTACTGAATCATCAACCGCATGATTTTTAAGATAGTCATTGAACTGCGAATAATATTTTTCAAGGCTGCAGAGCTTTTCCCTGCTCTTGAAAGGCTCTGCAGGACGACTGTGCCGCGGCATAAACTGGTTGTTATAGAATTTGATGACCTGCTCAGGGGTGAAAACCTTCCCTCGGCTGAGGTGAGCCTCTAAAAAGCGCGACTCGAAATCGCGCGCGGTGGGATTAAGATCCCAGTTGAGCACTTCGTATTTAACATAATACAGAAGGGATTCATGGCGGATTATTTTTCTGGCCAGCGGAAAGTAATAGGCATCGTCGTCGGGATCAAGCTTCTCATTAACATAGTTCAATAACGGCTCATCGGCCCACTGACCTTGCTCTTCGTGACGAAAAAGTATTCTGGCAGACAACAGACGATTCTCCGGCAGTGAATCATAGCCAAGTGGAGGAGAATCATGCAGGAAAGTTAAAATATCCTGCAACGGCCTCTGCCATTGGCCCGGCAGTGCATTCGATAGCGGTCGTGTAGCGTTAGTAGAGGAAGGTAATGGCGTCGCAACCTCGGCCGGAGGCTCGGCAACAATGGGAGTCCAATATTGTTCATCGCCACGGTTGCGCTGCGCTTTGGCGTCTCGGTCCAGTTGCAGCCTGCGGGAATGCGCTTGCTCCCGACGTTTAGCATTAGGCGGCCTGGTCGATTCCCCTGGAGGGGGCGACAGTCGATCGATTTTTAACAACGGCGATGAAAGCGCAATTGAAGGCCGGGTGGCGTTTTTCATTCTCTGCAATGGTGTAGACTTTTCCGTATAATAATTATTAGAAACAACGGGATAAGGTTTTGATGTGGGAGGCCGCAGAGAAATTTTTTTTATCGGTGGGTGCAATAAAAGAGTGCTGTGAGACGCGGGCTTGAGGGAGAAATTCGTGGGGTATTTTACCTTAGGCGTTTTGCTCTCAGCCATAAGCGCTTGATTGCCTGGCCCGGCGCTCGCTCGCGGTAGGTAAGCCAAAGCGCCGAGGCTTAGCGCCGCAAGTAAAACCGGACCTTTACCGCGAGTCCGCTTTTCAGCTCTAAAACTCGACGGCCGCATCGGCACGTTTTGGGTGTTTTGAATCAGGATCTTTTCCGACTTTCCGGCAAAGGTATAAAAATCCCTGCCTTTGACTTCTTTACTCTCAATTCGAATCTGCTGTAACTGCGTCCCTACAATCCTGGGCATAAATAGACGGCTCCCTTTCCATTTAACATAATACTTTATGCGGGTTTTCTCGCCTGTATGGTTTCGAACATCCTGAAACTCGGGCAAAAAAAATCCGAAATGGTTTCCCACTTCGGATTTAGAGAGACTATCAGCTGTACTCAGCGATTAGATATCGATATTCGCTGCTTTCAGGGCGTTTTCTTCGATGAAAGCGCGGCGTGGTTCAACGGCGTCTCCCATCAGCGTGGTGAACAGCTGATCGGCAGCGATAGCATCTTTGATGGTCACGCGCAGCATGCGACGCTGATCAGGATCCATGGTCGTTTCCCACAGCTGTTCTGGGTTCATTTCGCCCAGACCTTTATAACGCTGTACGGACAGACCGCGACGGGACTCTTTCACCAGCCATTCCAGCGCTTGCTCGAAGGTGGAAATCGGCTGACGGCGTTCGCCGCGCTCGATGTAGGCATCTTCTTCGATCAGGCCGCGAAGTTGCTGACCCAGAGCACAAAGCTTACGGTATTCACCACCGTGGATGAAATCAAAATCGAGGTCATAATCAGTATCAACGCCGTGAGTACGGATACGCAGAACCGGTTCGTAGATCTGACGCTCACGATTTTCACGCACGATAGCGCTGTAGCTGCTGCCGTGAGACTCTTTTTCGTTAAGCAACACGACCAGTTCTTCCATCCACTGCTGCACTTTTTCACGATCGGTCAGAGAAGTTTCTTCCAGCGTTGGCTGATAAACCAGATTGTTCAACAGCGCACGCGGGTAGCGACGCTCCATACGACCAATCATTTTCTGTACCGCGTAATGCTCGGCAACCAGCTTCTCCAGCGGCTCACCGGCCAAGGCAGGTGCGCTGGCGTTAGTGTGCAGCGTTGCGCCGTCCATTGCGATGGCGATTTGATACTGATCCATCGCTTCGTCATCTTTAATGTACTGTTCCTGCTTACCTTTTTTCACCTTGTACAGCGGCGGCTGAGCGATAAAGATGTGGCCGCGCTCAACGATTTCAGGCATCTGACGATAGAAGAAAGTCAGCAGCAGAGTTCGGATGTGTGAACCATCGACGTCGGCATCGGTCATGATGATGATGCTGTGATAGCGCAGTTTGTCCGGGTTGTATTCGTCACGGCCAATGCCGCAGCCCAACGCCGTAATCAGCGTGGCGACTTCCTGAGAAGAGAGCATTTTATCGAAACGCGCTTTCTCGACGTTAAGGATTTTACCTTTCAGCGGCAAAATGGCCTGATTCTTGCGGTTACGGCCCTGCTTCGCAGATCCGCCCGCTGAGTCCCCTTCCACCAGGTACAGTTCGGAGTGAGCCGGATCGCGTTCCTGACAGTCAGCCAATTTGCCCGGCAGACCGGCCAAATCCAACGCGCCCTTACGACGCGTCATTTCACGGGCTTTACGTGCCGCTTCACGCGCACGAGCCGCATCGATGATTTTGCCGACAACGATTTTCGCGTCGCCCGGGTTTTCCATCAGATAATCAACCAGCTTTTCGTTCATCAGGGTTTCAACCGCTGATTTCACTTCTGACGACACCAGCTTGTCTTTGGTCTGAGAAGAGAACTTAGGATCCGGCACTTTTACAGAAACAACGGCGATCAGGCCTTCACGGGCGTCGTCACCGGTGGCACTGATTTTGGATTTCTTGCTGTAGCCTTCTTTATCCATGTACGCGTTCAGGGTACGGGTCATCGCCGCACGGAAACCGGCGAGGTGAGTCCCGCCGTCACGCTGTGGAATATTGTTGGTAAAGCAGTAAATGTTTTCCTGGAAACCGTCGTTCCATTGCAGAGCAATTTCCACGCCGATGTCGTCTTTCATGGTAGAGAAATAGAACACGGTCGGGTGGATTGGATTCTTGTTTTTATTCAGGTATTCCACGAACGCCTTAATGCCGCCCTCGTAGTGGAAGTGATCCTGTTTGTCATCACGCTTGTCGTGCAGGCGGATAGCCACGCCGGAGTTCAGGAACGACAGCTCGCGCAGGCGCTTGGCCAGGATGTCGTACTCGAATTCGGTATGGTTTGTGAAGGTCTGGAAGCTCGGCCAGAAGCGTACGGTTGTTCCGGTTAGCTCGGTCTCGCCAACGACTTTCAGTGGATTCTGAGGCTCGCCGTGGACGTAGGTTTGTTCGTGAACTTTACCTTCACGACGGATAACCAACTCCAGCTTTTCAGACAGGGCGTTAACAACAGATACACCCACGCCGTGCAGGCCGCCGGACACTTTGTATGAGTTATCGTCAAATTTACCGCCGGCGTGAAGAACAGTCATGATGACTTCTGCGGCAGAGATGCCTTCTTCTTCGTGAATGCCGGTTGGAATGCCACGACCATCATCCTGAACGGAGACGGAGTTATCCGCATGAATCGTAACCAGAATCTCTTTACAGTGGCCAGCGAGGGCTTCGTCGATAGCGTTGTCCACAACCTCGAATACCATGTGGTGCAGACCAGTGCCGTCATCGGTATCGCCGATATACATGCCGGGGCGCTTACGCACCGCGTCCAGCCCTTTTAATACCTTGATACTTGAGGAGTCATAAGAATTCGACATCAACGTTTCTCGCTCATTTTTAGTCCTGTGATAGAACGGCTATTTTACCTTGTTCCACGCGGAACATCTTGCCCTTTTCACCCACCATATCGGTTACTTGTTCAGCGCTAACTGCGCTGACAAAAACCTGGGCCTGGGTGGCTTTGAGGCGATCGGCCAATAACCGGCGTTTACCGGTATCCAGCTCGGAGGCAAAATCGTCAAGAAGATACAGGCAACGCCGCCCGCTCTGTCGGGTGAGAAACTCACCCTGCGCTAATCGGAGTGCACACATCAGCAGTTTCAACTGCCCACGGGAGAGTAAATCCTCCACCGGCGTGCCGTCGGCACGGATGCGAAAATCGGCTTTGTGCGGACCCGATGCTGTGTAAGTCAAGGCTCTGTCGCGCTCGAACTGGCGCTCCAGCAGTTCGCCATAATCGCTTTCCTTATCCCAGCCGCGCTGGAAAGAGAAGGTCAGGGCAAACTCGGGCAAAAACTGTGCACAGGTTGCGCTGATATCAGCGGCGATTGCCCGGCTGTACTCTGCCCGCCATTCGCTGATGCGCTCAGCCAGTGGGATAAGCTCCTGATCCCACGCGCGAATCTGCGCATAGCGACTCACCTGACGCAGCGCGGCGTTGCGCTGCTTGAGTAACCGACGCAGGTTGCTCCAGGCGATAAAAAAACCGGGATCGTGATGAAAACAACCCCAGTCCAAAAATGCACGGCGGTATTTTGGACCACCGTTCAGTAATGTAAAACCTTCAGGCGTGATCAGCTGCATCGGCAGCATTTGCGCCAGCTCAGAAACCTTATGACCGTCGCTGCCGTCGATTCTGACCTTGCTGTCGCCCTGACGGCTTTTGCTCAATCCGACGCTCAGCTCGCGCTCACCGCCTTCGTCAATGCGCCCATGCAGAACAAATTCTGGCTGCTCGTGACGAATTACCCTTCCCGCCTGCAAACTGCGAAAGGCGCGGCCATGCCCAAGCGTATACACCGCCTCGAGCACGCTTGTTTTACCGCTACCGTTGGGACCCACGAGGAAGTTAAATCCGGGCGAAGGCGCTAAGTCCGCCGCCTCGATGTTGCGGAAATCTTTAATCAGTAATCGCGTTAATGCCATTAAAAAGTTTTCTTCATCATCAACCGCACAAGGGCGTTAGCGTCGCAGCGAGTTTGGAGACGGCTAGCGCACAGCAACCGGAGCGTACACAAGTACGTGACCGACTTAGCCATAAAAAACTGAGCACTGCCCGACTTCAAAATAGCCATTAAGCTAGCCCGCTTAAAGTCTCATCGGCATGACGACATAGGCTGCGGCCTTACTGGCACCGTCTTCAATCTGCACGCTGGAAACAGAGTCGGTCAGTAACAGGCGAACCTCTTCACATTTCAGGGCGTTAAGAACATCAAGCACGTAGCTGACGTTGAAGCCAATTTCCATTTCCGTGCCGTCGTAAGCGACGTCGAGAATTTCCTCTGCCTCTTCCTGCTCTGGGTTATTCGCGGTGATCTTCAGCTGATTCTGGCTGAGATACAGACGCACACCGCGGAATTTTTCGTTGGAAAGAATGGCCGCACGGGCAAACGCCTGCTTGAGCAGGTCACAGCCGGCTTGCAGCGTTTTGTCAGGATTCTTAGGCAACACGCGACGATAATCAGGGAAACGTCCATCAACCAGCTTGGAGGTGAAGATGAAATCACCGACGTGCGCGCGGATATTATTGCTACCGATTTGCAGTTGCAGCAGGGTATCGCCGCCGTCGAGCAGGCGGACCAATTCCATCACGCCTTTGCGCGGGACAATAACCGAGTGCGACGGCAAAGACTGGCCGATAGGCATTGAGCACACCGCCAAACGGTGTCCGTCGGTCGCGACGGTACGCAGCTCTTCACCTTCGGTCTCAAAAAGCATTCCGTTCAGGTAATAGCGAACGTCCTGATGCGCCATCGAGAACTGGGTCGCTTCGATCAGGCGTTTTAACGTCGCCTGCGGCAGGGTAAATTCTACCTCGCTCTGCCAGTCGTCAAGGTTCGGGAAGTCGCTCGCCGGCAGCGTAGACAGCGAGAAGCGGCTGCGCCCGGAGCGAACCAGCATACGGTCGCTTTCGAGGGTCACGGCTATCTCTGCGCCTTCTGGCAAGCCACGGCAGATATCAAAGAATTTACGCGCAGGGACAGTCGTTGCACCCACGTCATGAGGCTGAGACAGCGCAACTTTGGCGACCATCTCCATTTCAAGATCTGTCCCCGTTAGCAATAACGCGCCTTCCGTAACCTGCAACAACAGGTTACCCAGAATTGGCAGCGTTGGTCGTCCACCCAGTGGGCTACTGACCTGTTGCAGTGGTTTCAGCAAATGCTCACGTTCAACAATAAATTTCATAGCGCTAGGAGGAGAGTGTCCTGATTAAGTTAGAGAAATCTTCTTTGATGTCATGGCTTTCTTCACGCAGCTGCTCGATTTTACGGCAGGCGTGCAACACCGTGGTATGGTCACGACCACCGAACGCATCGCCGATTTCTGGCAGGCTGTGGTTGGTGAGCTCTTTTGCCAGCGCCATCGCCATCTGACGCGGTCGGGCAACCGAACGGGAACGCCGTTTGGAGAGCAGGTCAGCGACCTTAATCTTATAATACTCGGCGACCGTTTTCTGAATATTATCAATGGTGACCAGCTTCTCTTGCAGAGCAAGCAGGTCACGCAGCGCCTCACGCACGAAGTCGATGGTGATGGCGCGGCCGGTAAAGTTGGCGTTGGCGATAACGCGGTTCAGCGCGCCCTCGAGCTCACGCACGTTGGAACGCAGACGCTTGGCGATAAAGAACGCCACCTCGCCGGGCAGACGGATGTCATTCTCGTCGGCCTTTTTCATTAAAATCGCCACACGCGTTTCGAGCTCTGGCGGCTCAATCGCGACGGTCAAACCCCAGCCAAAGCGGGATTTCAGACGGTCTTCGACGCCGTTAATCTCTTTAGGATAACGGTCCGAGGTCAAAATGATCTGCTGATTGCCTTCGAGCAGGGCGTTAAAGGTATGGAAAAACTCTTCCTGAGAACGCTCTTTGTTGGCAAAAAATTGAATGTCATCGATAAGTAACGCATCGACCGAGCGGTAATAACGCTTAAATTCTTCAATGGCATTGTTTTGCAGGGCTTTCACCATATCCTGCACGAAACGCTCGGAATGCATGTAAACCACTTTGGCATTGGCTTTGCGCGCCATAATGCCGTTGCCCACAGCGTGCAGCAAGTGCGTTTTACCGAGACCGGTTCCGCCGTATAAAAACAATGGGTTATAAGCGCCACCCGGATTATCTGCCACCTGACGAGCCGCAGCACGGGCCAGTTGGTTAGATTTACCTTCGACGAAGTTATCGAAAGTATGCTTTGGATTGACGTTAGAGCGATAAGACAGCTCGGGCTGAGCAGGTGAACTGTCCCAGCTAGGGCGCGTAGGAGCCGCGCGCGGGGCAGTTCTGGCCGCGACCGGAGAACTGACGGCGGCGGCAACGGTTTCGTTAACGCGCTGAACAAGTGGCTTGCTGCCCACCTCAAAACGTAACAAAGGCGCATCCGTGCCACAAAAATCGTTCAACAGACCGTTAATGTTGTTTAAGTATTTGTCACGCACCCAATCGAGGACAAACCGGTTTGGCGCATACAGCGCCAAGGTGTTGTCACTCAATTCCGCCTGCAAAGGGCGTATCCACATACTGAATTCTGTGGCAGGTAACTCATCCTGCAATCTGGCAAGACACTGCTGCCAAAGCGAAAGTGACACGGCGGACTCCACTCGAACAAGACCAAAAAAGAAAAAGGATCAGGATATTTTTTAAATCATGATTTTAGACACACGCCTCGCTCTGACATTTACAGCTACGCCACGGGGTTGCACCGTAGTGTGAGAAAAATGTTGAGGAGATGTCTTCAGGCCACCCTGTCAGTGACCAAAAGCGACGTGTGAACCGTTTTTTACGGTTTTTTGTCGGCTAATAAGTTTCGTTTAAAAAATCTACAAGCCGATCGGCCGTCCGGGATGGATCAGCGATCGGAATGGCGGATCATAACGCAAACTGCGTCAGAGATCCTCCCCTTCCTCACACAAAAGATCCTTTTTATCCACAGGCGTGGTTCGTCAAGTGGGTAAGCTTAGCCGATCACTAGAATATTAGGAGGGTGACTCACGCTTTGCACAGAAAAATAAGATTTCACTGAGCATCATTCACAGGTTTTCAACCGAGATCACAATAAGAATGTTCAAGGATCAAGCGGCGATCCTTGCGATTTAGGCAAGAGTCCGTATAATCCTCAGCCCTACGTGTGATACCTGTGCTCCTGATGGTCATCGGTGACCACGGGAATATTTGGTAAACATTTAGGCGCGCTTTCTAGCAATGTAAATTGACTCAGGACTGTACAATTATTACAATCCCGCTTCTTTATATGTTGCGACAAAGGCATCGGCTGCTTCTGCACCGAGAGCCCACGCGTTTACTGATCAGTTTTAATTTTAAGTTTAGGTAGAAATCGCCATGAAACGCACTTTCCAACCGTCCGTACTGAAGCGCAACCGTAGCCACGGTTTCCGTGCTCGTATGGCTACCAAGAATGGTCGTCAGGTTCTGGCTCGCCGTCGCGCGAAAGGCCGTACCCGTCTGTCTGCTTCTAAGTAATAAAAGCTAACCTGTTTAGTGGTTAAGCTAGCTTTTCCCAGGGAGTTACGTTTGTTAACTCCCCGTCATTTCACTTTCGTCTTCCAGCAGCCACAACGGGCCGGCACGCCTCAAATCACCATCCTTGGCCGCCTGAACGAGCTGGGGCATCCCCGCATCGGTCTCACCGTCGCAAAAAAACATGTCAAACGCGCTCACGAACGTAATCGGATCAAACGCCTAACACGCGAAAGCTTCCGGTTAAATCAGCATGTGCTGCCGTCTATGGATTTTGTCGTGCTGGTGAAGAAGGGGGTTGCCGATCTCGATAACCGTGCGTTAACGGAAGCGTTGGAGAAATTATGGCGTCGACACTGCCGACAGGCTCCCGCATCCTGATTGCCTTGATACGCGGGTATCAACTGGTAATCAGCCCAATGCTTGGGCCTCATTGTCGTTTTCGGCCAACCTGCTCTCAATACGGTATTGAGGCAATTGGTCGCTTTGGCATGGTAAAAGGCAGTTGGTTGACGCTGAAGCGCGTATTAAAATGCCATCCTTTAAACCCAGGTGGTGATGACCCCGTACCGCCAAAAACCGACAATAACAGAGAACACTAACGATGGATTCGCAACGCAATCTTTTCCTCATCGCTCTGCTGTTCGTGTCTTTCATGATCTGGCAGGCATGGCAAACGGACCACGCTCCGCAACCAGCCAACCAGACCACGCAACAGACTGCGAACACAGCCACCGGTGATGCTGCCAACCAGGCTGTTCCTGGAAGCGGACAGGGCAAACTGATCACTGTTAACACTGACGTCCTCTCTTTGACCATCAACACTCGTGGTGGCGATATCGAGCAGGCTCTGTTGACGCAATACCCAGTAGCGCTGAAATCTACCGCTCCGTTCCAGCTGCTCGAAACAACTCCCTCTTTCGTCTATCAGGCTCAAAGCGGTCTGACCGGCAAAAATGGTCCGGATAATCCAGCTAACGGTGAACGTCCTCTGTACACCACAAGCCAGGACAGCTTCACCTTGGGTGAAGGCCAGACCGAACTGCGTATCCCGATGACCTACACGGCTCCAAACGGCGCAGTTTATACCAAGACTTTCGTTATCAAACGCGGCTCTTACGCCGTTAACGTGGCTTATAACGTTAACAACACTACTAAAGCTCCGCTGGATTTGACCCTGTTCGGTCAGCTGAAGCAAACCACCGACCTGCCTAAATCTCGCGATACCGGCAACCACAGCTTTGCTCTGCACACCTTCCGTGGCGCGGCTTACTCCTCCAGCGATGACAAATACCAGAAATATGCGTTCGACAAGAGCGAACCTCTGGATGTCACCACTCAGGGCGGATGGGTGGCCATGTTGCAGCAGTACTTTGCCACCGCATGGATCCCTTCAGCGAAAGATACCAACACCTTCTACACCAACAACAGCAACGGTATCTCTTCAATCGGCTTTAAAGGCGCACCTTTCGTCGTTCAGCCTGGCGCTCAGCAGCAGGTGGGTTCAATCCTGTGGGTTGGCCCTGAACTTCAGGACCAGATGGCCGCTATCGCGCCACACCTGGACCTGACCGTTGACTACGGCTGGCTGTGGTTTATCTCTCAGCCGCTGTTCAAGCTGCTGAAGTTTATCCACAGCTTCATCGGTAACTGGGGCTTCTCGATTATCATCATCACCTTTATCGTGCGCGGTATCATGTACCCACTGACCCGTGCGCAATATACGTCGATGGCGAAAATGCGTATGCTGCAGCCGAAACTGGCCGCGATGCGTGAGCGTATCGGTGATGACAAACAGCGCATGAGTCAGGAAATGATGGCGCTGTACAAGTCGGAAAAAGTTAACCCACTGGGTGGCTGTCTGCCGCTGGTAATCCAGATGCCTATCTTCTTGGCACTGTATTACATGCTGTCTGGTTCCATCGAACTGCGCCACGCGCCGTTTGTCCTGTGGATCCATGACCTGTCGGCGCAAGACCCGTACTTCATCCTGCCGGTTATGATGGGTATCACGATGTTCTTCATTCAGAAGATGTCGCCGACCACCGTAACCGACCCGATGCAGCAGAAGATCATGACCTTTATGCCGGTTATCTTCACGGTGTTCTTCCTGTGGTTCCCGTCAGGCCTGGTGGTGTACTACATCGTCAGTAACCTGGTCACCATCCTCCAGCAGCAGCTGATTTATCGCGGCCTGGAAAAACGTGGTTTACACAGCCGCGACAAGAAGAAAGCCTGATCGATAGATAACATCGGTGCATAATAGAGAAGGCGGTCAATTGACCGCCTTCTTTTTTAACTAAATTTTAGCCAGAACTCAGAGAACGCTATGAATACGTCAGACACTATCGTTGCTCAAGCTACGCCGCCAGGCCGCGGTGGCGTCGGTATTGTGCGCATTTCCGGCCGTGCGGCCAGCCTGATAGCCCATGAAATCCTGGGCAAGCTGCCTAAGCCACGCTATGCCGACTATCTGCCCTTTCGCGATGCAGACGGCAGTACGCTGGACCAAGGCATTGCGCTGTGGTTCCCTGGCCCTAACTCCTTCACTGGAGAGGACGTACTGGAACTTCAGGGCCACGGCGGGCCGGTTATCCTCGACCTGTTGATCAAACGCATTCTGGCGCTGCCTGACGTGCGTATCGCCCGCCCCGGTGAGTTCTCCGAGCGCGCGTTCCTTAACGACAAGCTGGATTTGGCACAGGCGGAGGCCATTGCCGACCTGATTGATGCCAGCTCCGAACAGGCGGCACGGTCTGCCGTCAACTCTTTGCAGGGGGCATTTTCGTCGAAGATCCATCACTTGGTGGAAGCACTCACTAACCTGCGAATCTATGTCGAAGCGGCGATTGACTTCCCGGATGAGGAAATCGACTTCCTGTCTGATGGCAAAATTGAAGCTCAGCTCAATGCGGTGATCGGTGACCTAAACGCCGTGCGTACCGAAGCGCGTCAGGGCAGCCTGCTGCGCGAGGGAATGAAAGTGGTAATTGCCGGTCGTCCAAACGCCGGTAAATCAAGCCTTCTCAATGCATTAGCCGGTCGCGAAGCCGCAATCGTCACCGATATTGCCGGGACTACCCGTGACGTGCTGCGGGAACATATCCACATCGACGGCATGCCGCTGCACATTATCGACACCGCCGGTCTGCGCGACGCCAGTGACGAAGTGGAGCGAATTGGTATCGAACGTGCGTGGAACGAGATTGAACAGGCGGATACCGTGCTGTTTATGGTTGACGGCACCACCACCGATGCCACCGAGCCGGCCGAGATCTGGCCAGACTTTATGGCGCGTCTGCCCGCTTCTCTGCCGATCGTGGTGGTACGAAATAAAGCCGATGTAACAGGCGAGACAATGGGTAAGAAAGAAGTGAATGGTCACTCACTTATTCGCCTGTCGGCGCGTACCGGTGAAGGTATCGACCTGCTCCGTGACCATTTGAAAGAGAGCATGGGCTTTAACCAAAATATGGAAGGCGGCTTCCTTGCCCGCCGTCGCCACCTGCAGGCGCTGGAGCAGGCCGCACAGCACCTTTTACAGGGTAAAGACCAGCTTTTGGGTGCCTGGGCAGGAGAACTGCTGGCGGAAGAGCTCCGTCTTTCCCAGCAGTCGCTGAGCGAGATAACGGGAGAGTTTAGTTCCGATGATCTGCTTGGCCGTATCTTCTCGAGCTTCTGTATCGGCAAATAGGCCCTGTGTAAAATGTAAGCACTTACTCACAAAAGGGCTAGTGGCCTTTATGAGTAAGTGCCACTTCATCAGCTCGAAAACTTTTCCAGACGTTTAAGCTGAGCTTCCAACACCTGACACAGGTTCAGCATATTCTGTGGGATTTTTACAAACTCAGTGACATTCTCATGCCTCACTTTATGTTTTTTGCAGAAAATATCGATTAATGTAATTAAATCTTTGGACTTTTTGTAAACGCTGAAGTTCATATTTGAGGTTATCTTAAGAATAGTGGCTTGCAGTATGTCAATCTCTTGCTGAGCTTTTTTATATAGACTAATGCGCTTTGTTAATAACTCTCTCTGTGAGCCCGTGGTTTTTTCTAAAAATTTATTATCATGCGAAATATTGGCCTCGAAACTGTTGTAAGACGCGGCGATGTCTTTAATTATATGACTGATGACAATTGATCGCTTATTGTCTTTTTGGGTAAAAAGCAGCCTGCCAACAGGAAGAGGTTCACCCCGGTGAGGTGATTTATCGTATTCATCAATCATTTTCATGGCTAGGCGTTGTTTAGCCTCCATCTTTCCAGAAAATCCACGGTGGACTCCCAGGTCTAAAAGATTCTTACTCGAATCTTGGTTTTCAGGAGCATCAATTCTCCCCCGCGGACTCCTCGCCCCCCGCAGGCTCTTAGCCTCTGGTAGCAATTCAGGTTTTAAACTGGCAGCTCCCTCCGCTCCTGGCGCTCCTGGCGCTCCTGGCGCTCCTGGCGCTCCTGAAGCATAGGCCAACGAGCCTCCGATTAAAACAATCGTCCCCAATGCCATGAAAACTTTCACCGCGGGAAAGTTGCATTTTACCGCGGGAGCCTTTTGTTCAATCAATTCCTGACAGGGGTGATACACTTCTTCCATATTTATCCCGATAAAAGGGTCGGTGCATAAAATGTTACTTTCTGGTGATGAATTAGAATTATTTCCTACATTATTAACATGATTAGCGAAACTTGTTTTATTAGGAAAATCTTTCTCAACATTTTTAACTGGCTTATAGCCTGGTATGTTATTTACATTAATATATTTAGGCATATCTAATATCCTTCCTGGATAATTATTATTCTCGCCAGCAAAATACACCAAAAAACTTGTTATTTATCATTAAATATGGACGAAATTAGATTCCATTGATCGAAGTCAAAGGGCTATTTACCCACTTCTCGATAAATAAAAATAACTCTTAATAAAAGCTCATAAATGTTC
>NZ_MRWE01000056.1 GCF_002093665.1 Rouxiella badensis
TTATTAGAATGAGTTGGCTTACACACAACAGAACACCCCTTTCTTGCTGTCGGCGGGCTGGCGCGCAAAATTTTGACCAGTAATACGTTCGTCAGCAATGACCACGGGAGCTTTCGGGCAGGGTTTAACACTAGGATGGTATAAGATATGAAATTGCAGCAACTGCGTTACATCGTAGAAGTTGTTAATCACAATCTGAACGTCTCTTCGACGGCAGAAGGCCTCTACACCTCACAGCCAGGCATCAGCAAGCAAGTGCGCATGCTGGAAGATGAACTCGGGATCCAGATTTTTGCCCGCAGCGGTAAACATCTCACTCAGGTTACGCCTGCGGGGCAGGAAATTATCCGTATCGCCCGCGAAGTGCTGTCGAAAGTTGATGCGATTAAAGCCGTAGCTGGAGAGCATACCTATCCTGATAAGGGGTCGCTTTATGTTGCCACGACGCATACTCAGGCGCGCTACGCCTTGCCTAACGTTATCAAGGGCTTTATTGAACGCTATCCGCGAGTTTCTTTGCACATGCATCAAGGGTCACCCACGCAAATAGCCGAGGCGGTATCGAAGGGGAATGCTGATTTTGCCATCGCAACCGAAGCGCTGCACCTTTACGATGACCTGATCATGCTGCCTTGCTATCACTGGAACCGTGCGGTAGTAGTTCAACCGGATCACCCATTGGCGGGCAAAGAAAAAGTCAGCATTGAAGAGCTGGCGTCCTATCCTATCGTGACTTATACCTTCGGATTTACCGGACGTTCAGAGCTGGATACGGCGTTCAACCGTGCCGGATTAACCCCTCGCATCGTCTTTACCGCGACCGACGCCGACGTTATCAAGACTTACGTGCGTTTAGGGCTAGGGGTCGGCGTTATCGCCAGCATGGCGGTCGATCCGGTACAGGATCCAGACCTGGTGACCGTCGATGCCAGCGATATCTTCACCCATAGCACCACCAAAATCGGCTTTCGTCGCAGCACCTTCCTGCGCAGCTACATGTACGATTTTATTCAGCGTTTCGCGCCGCACCTCACGCGTGACGTGGTCGACAGTGCCATCGCACTGCGCTCGAACGAGGATATTGAAGCGCTGTTTAAAGACATCAAACTGCCGCACAAGTAATCCTGCTTCCTTAACCCAGGCCGCCGAGAGTGTGGCCTGGGTCGTTTTAAGCCTGTCCTAACGCCTTTCTCACCGCCGCAAATCACCCAATGTCTATACGCCAAGTTCAAACATCTCATCATCCGTCTGGTTGGTGTCTCAAGGTCTACGCCATGGCACGACTCTCTTAAGCGTGGAAAGGGATAACAAGGCGAGGGATTTGATGGACTTATTCAGTTTGATAGGGGGAACGGGCGGGGGCTTTGGCACAGCAGGTTGCCACTTCGGAAATTAGCCTTTCGTGTTGTTATCAAAATGTTAATGATAATTTGTGTTATCTTTATTAGAGCACTTACTGTCTGACGGGTCTTTCTCGTCAGCTGAACTAGAATGTTTATGCCATAAACAAAAAAAGCGCGTTAAAAGGAGAAGCTATGTCGTCCGATCTTCGCAAGAATAGTCAGGATAAGCTGGCAAACCTCGATAAGGAATATCACTTTTACAGCTTACCCAAAGCCGCCGCCACACTAGGCAATATCGACCGATTGCCTAAGTCTATGAAAGTTTTGCTCGAAAATCTGCTGCGTAACGTTGACGGCGATACCGTCACCGAAGACGATCTGCAGGCGATTGTCGACTGGCAAAAAACGGGCCACGCCGACAGGGAAATTGCCTATCGCCCGGCCCGTGTCCTGATGCAGGACTTCACTGGGGTCCCCGCCGTTGTTGACCTGGCCGCTATGCGCGAGGCCGTTGAGCGCCTGGGCGGCAACGTCAATCAGGTTAATCCTCTGTCTCCGGTTGATCTGGTGATTGACCACTCCGTTACCGTGGATGAGTTCGGCGACCGTGCCGCCTTCGGCGAGAACGTCAAACTGGAAATGGAGCGTAATCACGAGCGCTATATCTTCCTGCGCTGGGGCCAAAAAGCCTTTAACCGTTTCCGCGTCGTGCCGCCGGGTACCGGGATTTGCCACCAGGTTAACCTCGAATATCTCGGCCAGACCGTATGGCATGAACAGCAGGACGGCCGTGAAGTGGCCTATCCTGATACGCTGGTCGGCACCGACTCCCATACCACCATGATAAACGGCCTCGGCGTTTTGGGTTGGGGCTGTGGGGGGATTGAGGCCGAAGCGGCGATGCTCGGACAACCGGTATCGATGCTTATCCCTGACGTCGTCGGATTTAAACTGACCGGCAAGCTGGGTGAGGGCATCACGGCGACCGATCTGGTATTGACCGTGACGCAGATGCTGCGTAAACACGGCGTGGTCGGTAAGTTCGTCGAATTTTACGGTGACGGTCTGGCGGATCTGCCGCTGGCCGATCGTGCGACCATCGCCAATATGTCCCCAGAATTTGGTGCTACCTGCGGCTTCTTCCCGGTGGATGAAGTTACGTTGAGCTACATGAAACTCAGCGGACGCAGCGACGAACAGATTGCGCTGGTACAGGCGTACAGCAAGGCGCAGGGGTTGTGGCGCGAAAAAGGCGATGAGCCTATTTTTACCAGCACGCTCCATCTCGATATGGCGCAGGTCGAGTCCAGTCTGGCAGGGCCAAAGCGTCCTCAGGACCGCGTCGCGCTGCCGAATGTGCCGCAGGCGTTTAAGGCCGCGACTGAACTCGAATTTAGCAACAGCAAAACCCAGCACCGCGACAGCGTGGATTTTAGCTATAAAAACCAGTCGCTACAGCTGAAGACCGGTGCCGTCGTGATAGCGGCTATCACCTCCTGCACCAACACCTCCAACCCGAGCGTGTTGATGGCCGCGGGCCTGCTGGCCAAGAACGCCGTCGCCAAAGGGCTGAAAAGTAAACCTTGGGTGAAAACGTCATTGGCACCGGGTTCTAAAGTGGTGACCGATTATCTTAAAGCCGCAGGCCTGATGCCTGAGCTGGAAAAACTGGGCTTTAATCTGGTGGGTTACGGGTGTACCACCTGTATCGGTAACTCGGGTCCGCTGCCAGACCCTATCGAAGCTGCAATAAAGCAGGCTGATTTGACCGTCGGTGCCGTGCTTTCGGGCAACCGTAACTTCGAGGGTCGTATTCATCCGCTCATTAAAACCAACTGGCTTGCGTCACCCCCGCTGGTGGTGGCCTATGCGCTGGCGGGCAATATGTCGGTCGACTTGACCCATGATTCGCTGGGTGAAGACAGCCACGGCAATCCGGTTTATCTGCGTGACATCTGGCCATCATCGAATGAAATTGCCAAGGCCGTTGAGCAGGTTACGACGGAGATGTTCCATAAAGAGTATGCCGAAGTGTTTAATGGTGACAAGGACTGGCAGAACATCCAGGTCGAAGGCACGCCGACCTATGCCTGGCAGGAAGATTCGACCTACATTCGTCATCCGCCGTTCTTCAGCACCATGAAGGCTGAACCTGATCCCGTTCAGGACATCAAGGATGCCCGTATTCTGGCGATTCTGGCTGACTCGGTGACCACCGACCACATTTCTCCGGCCGGTAACATCAAACTCGAGAGTCCGGCAGGCCGCTACCTCAGCGAGCATGGCGTTAAACCCGGTGACTTCAACTCCTACGGTTCGCGCCGTGGTAACCATGAAGTCATGATGCGCGGTACGTTCGCCAATATTCGTATTCGTAACGAAATGGTGCCCGGTGTCGAAGGCGGCGTGACGCGACACATTCCTTCCGGTGACCAACTGGCGATTTACGATGCGGCGATGCGTTATGAAAAAGAGGGCGTGCCGCTGGCGGTGATCGCGGGCAAAGAGTATGGTTCCGGCTCCAGCCGTGACTGGGCAGCGAAAGGGCCAAGACTGCTCGGCGTACGCGTGGTGATTGCTGAATCCTTCGAACGTATTCACCGTTCAAACCTGATAGGGATGGGGATCCTGCCGCTGGAGTTCCCACAGGGCGTGACGCGCAAAACGCTGAACCTCAAGGGCGATGAAACCATTAGCGTAAGCGGTATGCAGTCGCTCAAGCCGGGTCAGGACGTGCCGGTGCATATTACCTACGCCGACGGTAAAAAAGAGGTGATTAACGCACGCAGCCGTATCGATACCGGCAACGAGTTAACCTACTTCGAGAACGGCGGCATCCTGCATTATGTTATCCGTAAAATGCTCTGATAGCGGTCATTCAGGCATAAAAAAAGCACCGAATCTTCGGTGCTTTTTTGTTGGACACAGTAAACATTACTTGTCCAAAAGATGGCCCATTTTCGCGGCCTTGGTCGCCAGATAGTGTTCGTTCTTCGGGTTGCGACCGACGATTAACGGCACACGTTCGACGATGTTGATCCCGGCCTCGGTCAGAATTTCGACCTTTTTCGGGTTGTTGGTCAACAGGCGAACGGCATCAACTCCGAGCAGCTTGAACATATCTGCGCACAGGGTGAAGTCGCGTTCATCTGCTGCAAAGCCGAGCTGGTGGTTGGCTTCGACGGTGTCGTAGCCTTTATCCTGCAGGGCATAGGCGCGAATTTTATTCAGCAGGCCGATGTTGCGCCCTTCCTGGCGGTGATACATCAGAATACCGCGCCCCTCTTCGGCGATGTGATTCAACGCTGCCTCGAGTTGGAAGCCGCAGTCACAGCGCAGGCTGAACAGGGCATCGCCCGTCAGACATTCGGAATGCACTCGTGCGAGCACCGGCGTATCGCCGTTAATGTCCCCGAAAACCAGCGCCAGGTGATCGTGTCCGGTTGCCAATTCTTCAAAACCCACCATCAGGAAATCGCCCCAAGGTGTTGGCAGTTTGGCTTCTGCCACCCGTTTCAGCTGCATGTTACTCTCCAAAACCTGCAAATATTCTTAATTCTTGTGGCGCATCCTACGTAGAGATGAACGGGTTGACCAGAAAAAATCAGCCGCGCCCCGAACATAGCCTTACTCACAAGTATATCATTCCCGGCTGGACTGCGTTGCAGGCCGCTGCGTAGAATGCGCATTATACATTTCATTTTCATGAATCTTTAGATATTAGGGCCATACAATGTTTCAAATCGCTATAAGGACCACCGGTGCAGCTCTGCTTCTATTACTGATGCCCGTACTAGTGTGGATGAGCGGTTGGCAGTGGGCCCCAGGTATGAGTGACCTCATCTTACGCCCCTTTTACGGGATAACAGAGACGGTTAGTGCGCCGTGGGGCACATTGACCAACATTTTGCTCTGCGTTTGGTTTCTGTGGTGTTTACGCTACCGCATTAAGCCGGCGATTGTTTTGATTGTGCTGCTGAGCGCGGCGGTGCTTATCGGGCAGGGGATCAAGACCTACGTTAAGCAGCAAGTGCAGGAACCGCGCCCTTACGTGCAGTGGCTGGGTAAAACACAGGACATGGACGTGACTGCCTTCTACCAGCAGAAAAGCAAAGCCCGCGGCCAGCAGGTAAAGCAGGAATTAGAAAATAACGCGCAAATCCCGCGCTGGCTGGCCAAAAGTTGGCAGGCGGACACCGGCTTCTCGTTCCCCTCGGGACATACGATGTTTGCCGCCAGTTGGGCGCTGCTTGGTGTGGGTCTGCTGTGGCCACGTCGTCATTATAAGACCGTTGCGGTGCTGATGGTGTGGGCCGCGTTAGTGATGGGCAGCCGCCTGCTGCTGGGCATGCACTGGCCGAGAGACCTGATGGCGTCGGTGGGTATCAGCTGGGTACTCATTACCCTGGCCTGCTGGATAGCACAAAAAGTGTGCGGATCCTTCGCGCCACCACCGCAGGAGCAGCAGGAGATAACCGAGCGTGAACCTGAATAATCGCGCTGACCTTTAATTTTTGCTCGCTAGCCCCATATATTTATTGTGGTGACAAAATAAACGGTCGGGAAAACGTATTGTGACCGTAGGGTTACACATAACGGGTTGCATAATCGCCTGACTGTATGAACTTTCTGCAATGCCGGCATTATCCGGCCTCAAAGTTTCCCAGCTGCGGAAGGAAATGCTAACTTATTAGGTCAGGACGTCAGTTTTTGGCATAATTTATCCGGACTCTCCGGCATTACAGGAATGAATGTGAAATATTTGCTGATTTTTTTGTTCGTGCTGGTCATCGTCGTGATTTCTATCACTCTGGGTGCCCACAACGATCAGGTAGTGACTTTTAATTATTTACTGGCGCAGGGCGATTATCGCGTATCAACGCTGTTAGCCGTGCTGTTTGCGACCGGCTTTGTGTTGGGATGGATAATCTGCGGTCTATTTTATTTGCGCATACGTCTATCTCTCAGCCGTGCACAGCGTAAAATTAAACGTCTAGAGCAGCAAATTGCACCGGTCACGACGGAACCTGCCGTGCCGCAGCACCCGGTCAGTAAGGAATAACCTTTTATGTTAGAACTGCTGTTTCTGTTATTGCCCGTCGCCGCCGCTTACGGCTGGTACATGGGGCGCAGAAGCTCACAACAGGACAAACAGCAGAATGCCAACCGTTTATCTCGCGAGTATGTGGCAGGCGTAAACTTTTTACTCTCCAATCAGCAAGATAAAGCGGTAGACCTGTTTCTCGATATGTTGAAAGAGGACAGCAACACCGTTGAGGCGCATCTGACGCTGGGGAACCTCTTCCGTTCGCGCGGCGAGGTCGATCGGGCCATCCGTATCCACCAGTCGCTGATGGAGAGCGCGTCGCTGACCTTCGAACAGCGTCTGCTCGCCGTGCAGCAGCTTGGGCGTGACTATATGGCCGCGGGTTTCTATGACCGCGCCGAAGACATGTTCAATCAGCTGGTGAAAGAGGAAGACTTCCAGCTCTTTGCCCTGCAACAGCTGCTGATTATTCATCAGGCAACCAGCGACTGGCAAAGTGCTATCGAGGTTGCCGAGAAGCTCATTAAGCTTGGAAAAACCAACAAACGTCAGGAGATCGCGCATTTCTACTGCGAGCTGGCGTTGCAGGCCATGTCCAGCGATGACCTCGACAAGGCCAGCGGACTGCTGAAAAAAGCCGCCTCTGCCGATAAGCTCTGTGCCCGAGTATCCATCATGCAGGGCAGAATTCTGCTGGCGCAGGCGGAATACGGCAAAGCCGCCGAGGCCCTCAAGCGCGTGCTCGAACAAGATAAAGAAGTGGTCAGTGAAACGCTGCCCATGCTGCAAGAGTGCTATCAGCATTTAGACAATCGTCTGGAGTGGGCCGAGTTTCTGAAACGCTGTGTGGATGAAAATACCGGTGCCACGGCTGAACTGATGCTGGCTGAAATCCTGCAACAGGAAGAAGGGCGTGAGGTGGCGCAGCTCTACATCAACCGCCAGCTTCAGCGTCACCCGACCATGCGCGTATTCCACCATTTGATGGATTATCACCTGGCGGATGCCGAGGAGGGGCGTGCGAAAGAGAGCCTGGTGCTGCTGCGTGACATGGTCGGTGAACAGATCCGCACCAAGCCGCGTTATCGCTGCCATAAGTGTGGTTTTACGGCACATTCGCTGTATTGGCATTGCCCGTCATGCCGAGCCTGGGCGACGGTGAAACCGATTCGTGGTCTCGACGGACAATAAAAAAGAAGGGCGTTATTTCTTTTTGCTGTGAGTTTTAGTCGGGGCTTTGTTGATCAGTTGGCGCAGTTTTTTGAGTTCTTTTTGGGTGAGTGCCGGTTCGGTATTTTCACCCAAGTGCTGATTATCAATCTCTGGTTCTTCTACTTTCGCGACCTTCCTGCTTTTCTTGTCTTCTGCTGCAATAAAACTTTCTTCGAGTCGTGCACAGACTTCGGCACTGAGAGAATGTTCACCCTGTAACGCCGCTTCACGGATTTGCTCTTTCAGCGCCAAAGGGATTTTAATGGTTAACGTTGATATCTCACTCATATTTAAGCTTTCCTAAATATAAAACACCAAAGTATGTCAGCTGAGGCAGGCTGTCCACACGTTCACAAAAAATTCATAAAAATGTAACAAAAGCATCGTTCATTTGTCGTGAAAACGATTGGCTGGGATTTATCGGTCATGCCATGTAGAATGCGGGCGTCACAATTTTGTCGTACACTATTTTTGTTCAAAACTTACAAGAGGTTGAAGAAATGAAGTCCGAAAATAACCCTAATAACAACGACTTGAAATCATCACCAATTGTAGTCGCCCTTGATTACGCAAATAAGTCAGCGGCGTTAGATTTTGTTGACCGTATTGACCCTCGCGACTGTCGCCTGAAAATCGGCAAAGAGATGTTTACGCTGTTTGGACCGCAGCTGGTGAAAGATCTGCATGCCCGCGACTTTGACGTCTTTCTCGATCTGAAATTCCACGACATTCCTAACACCGTGGCGCACGCTATCGCGGCTGCGGCCGATCTCGGCGTGTGGATGGTTAACGTTCACGCCAGCGGTGGTGCACGTATGATGGCTGCTGCGAAAAATGCGCTACAGCCATTTGGTCAGGACGCACCTTTGCTGATAGCTGTTACCGTGCTCACCAGCATGGAAGCCAGCGATTTAGCCGATTTGGGTATCAACCTTAGCCCGGCGGACTATGCGCTGCGACTGGCTACACTGACTCGTGACTGTGGCCTTGATGGCGTTGTGTGTTCTGCACAGGAAGCGGTGGCCTTCAAATCGCAGCTGGGTCAGGCATTTAAGCTGGTGACTCCGGGAATTCGTCCCGCGGGTAGCGCCGCCGACGATCAGCGCCGCGTGATGACGCCGCGCGATGCACAGCTGGCAGGGGTAGATTACATGGTCATTGGCCGTCCGATTACGCAGTCTGCCGACCCGGCACAGACGCTGCGTGATATTCGCACCTCTCTGGCATAAAAGGACAGGGTTAATGAAAAATGACGATAACAGCCGGCTGGTTTATTCCACTGAGAGCGGCAGGATTGACGAGCCGAAGGCCAAAATCGAAAGACCGAAGGGCGATGGCGTAGTTCGCATTCAACGCCAGACCAGCGGGCGTAAAGGCAAAGGCGTCTCTCTGATTACCGGCGTTGACCTCGATGATGCCGCATTAGACAAGCTTGCGGCCGAGTTGAAAAAGAAGTGTGGCTGCGGTGGGGCAGTCAAAGACGGCGTGATTGAGATTCAGGGAGACAAAAGGGATTTGCTAAAGCAGCTGTTAGAGGCAAAAAACTTTAAGGTCAAACTCGCAGGTGGGTAAAGCCTGAACTCTCTTTAAATAGCAATCTGCTGCTTTTGAAGGCAGCAGATTGGTCATAAATAAAATTCTTACGTCTTTTCAGAAAACAACCGTTTTGTTTCTTTAAAACTTTTTTAAAACAGTCGCCGATTCCTCAGAGATTTAATAACTGAATATTTAAGCCATTAAGTTTAAATAAACCGTAATTAATTTACTTTAACTTACCGTGGTTTATTTCGCTTAGTTTTAAGGCCTTTACTTATCGGTTAACCTGATGACCTACAACACCACCTACTGCCGCGCCACCAATCGTACCCAGAGCACTACCGTTGGTCAGTACGGCGCCACCCAGAGCACCGACACCGGCACCAATGGCAGTATTACGACCACGGTGTGACATGTTTCCACATGCGCTCACAGACATTACAACAGCAAGTACCATACCAATAGTGGCAATACGTTTATTTAAGAACATTGTCGTTCTCCTAAGAAAGGATATCACTAGCATTTCGTTAATAAGTATAGTTAAAAAAAATCATCTCCGCGGGATTAGCGTAAATTACTCATAACCGCATTGGGAAAACAGGTAAATAGTCTTAATTAAAATTTCATTCTTTTTAACAGCACAAAGCGTCACCTTTTGAAAACGCCGTACGGCAGTCAGTTTTTTCATCGCAGCAGAACAGCACGCACTCTTTAGCTATTTTCACCATACCCCTAAAAGCCTCCTGCTCCGAGAATAAGTAAAAGGGCAGATAAAGGACATTCCGATGCTTAAACAATTGAAAGAACAGGTTCTCGAAGCCAATCTTGCGCTGCCCAGACATCATCTGGTGACCTTTACCTGGGGCAACGTCAGTGCAATTGACAGACAGCAGGGGCTGATGGTGATTAAACCTTCCGGTGTGGAGTATGAGCATATGACGCTGGATGACATGGTGGTGGTTGAGGTTGAAAGTGGCAGAGTCGTTGAAGGCAGTAAAAAACCGTCGTCTGACACCGATACTCACCGTGTTCTCTATATGCGATTTAACGAGATAGGCGGCATTGTGCATACCCACTCACGTCACGCGACTATCTGGGCGCAGGCTGGGCTGGATATTCCAGCCTGGGGCACGACGCACGCCGACTATTTCTATGGCGCAGTCCCCTGTACACGCAAGATGACCGACGATGAGATTGCCGACAAATATGAATGGCAGACCGGCGAGGTTATTGTTGAAACCTTTGCCGAGCGCGGCCTGTCGTCAAAAGACGTGCCCGCCGTGTTGGTTCATTCGCACGGCCCCTTTGCCTGGGGAAAAGACGCCGATAATGCGGTACATAATGCGGTGGTGCTCGAGGAAGTCGCTTATATGGGGATCTTCTCGCAACAGCTGACGCCGCGGCTGGAGGTGATGCAGGCATCGCTGCTCGACAAACACTATCTGCGCAAACACGGTAAGAATGCCTACTACGGGCAATAAAATCACCGCCTTTGCACTTCCAAGAGACTCGCGCCCGCATCCTCCCCGATGTGGGTTTTTTTTGTTGGCCTCACGAAATAGAAACAACTGATCTTAAAAATAGAAACACTGTTTCATTTTTATGGTTGCGATCACTTTTATTTGTTCAATAAATGGCTAATTTAGCACCCATCGGCGAGTTTACTGTCGCTTTCCAGCCGTAGCGCCAGCTCGTTAACCGCAATGACTGCATAACTGACCCGGTGGGAATAACATGCGAATTAAACGTGCAATCGAAAAAATCCCTGGCGGAATGATGCTGGTGCCGCTGTTCATTGGCGCAATCTGCCATACGCTAGCGCCGGATTCAGGCAAATATTTGGGGTCATTCTCCAATGGACTGATGACCGGCACAGTGCCCATTTTAGCGGTCTGGTTTTTTTGTATGGGTGCTTCAATCAAACTCAGTGCCACTGGGACGGTATTGCGTAAATCCGGCACGCTGGTGGTCACCAAAATCGCGATAGCCTGGATTGTTGCGGCCGTTGCCTCAAAATTTATCCCGGAACATGGCGTGGAAATCGGCTTTTTCGCCGGGCTATCAACGCTGGCGCTGGTGGCCTCGATGGACATGACCAACGGCGGACTTTATGCCTCTATCATGCAGCAATACGGAACCAAAGAGGAGGCGGGCGCATTTGTATTGATGTCGCTGGAGTCTGGCCCGCTGATGACGATGGTGATTCTGGGAACGGCAGGTATTGCCTCCTTCGAACCTCACGTATTTGTCGGTGCAGTCCTGCCGTTCCTGATAGGTTTTGCTCTGGGAAATCTGGACTCTGAACTGAGGGAGTTTTTTGGCAAGGCGGTGCAGACGCTGATCCCGTTCTTTGCCTTCGCACTGGGTAACACTATCAATCTGAGCGTGATCGCGCAAACCGGCCTGCTTGGCGTGCTACTGGGGATGTCAGTCATTATTATCACCGGCATTCCGCTGATGCTGGCCGATAAATTTATCGGAGGCGGGGATGGAACCGCAGGTATCGCCGCGTCTAGCTCGGCGGGGGCGGCCGTAGCCACGCCAGTGCTAATAGCCGAAATGGTCCCTCAGTTTAAAGAGGCAGCACCGGCCGCAACGGCGCTGGTGGCCACCTCGGTGATCGTCACTTCCGTATTAGTACCCGTGTTAACCGCGATGTGGTCACGCAGAATCAAAAATCGAGCCGTTAAGGGAAAAGTTATCGAAGAACAGATGGCTCGCATCAAATAAAACCTCGTTATCTTTAAAACGGCCAGCGCCTAATCTTCCTTCACTCCCCCTTTCACTGGCTTAGGTCGATGAGGGGGAATTCATTGAGTTCCGCTTTTAATCTTTAGAGGATTAATAAATTGATTATTTATCCTCTGACGCAAAGGGCCATTTTCTTATGTACTACGCCGTTCAGCGTGATTTCTTTTTCCGTTATGAAACCGTAGCGAGCGTACATTTTTTCAAGATGCGGCTTGGTGTCATCGGCTAAAAGAGAAAGTTTGCTGAGCTGATAGCGCAGAGCCTGCGTTTTGGTTGCGTCAATCAGATACCTTGAGAGTCCTTGCCCGCGAAAAGCAGGGTAAACCGACAGAGAATCGATATACAGCTCGTCGTCTTCAGCTTCTCTTACCAGAGGAAGTGTTGATTCTGTCTCCGCGATAAAAGTGGGTTCCAGATAGCCGGGGAAAGCGAGAATACAGCCCGCGAGATGTCCCTCGATGAAGCAAGCCTGGGTGAACAGATAACTGTAGTAAACGTCCTCGCGGCAAAATCCTCGCCGATAAACCGCTTTCGCCTCCTGTAAATCGCTTTTTCCGGTGAGGTAAAGCAGCGCATTTTCATCGGCAAAGCTAATGAGCTCGATAACCTGTTCTGCGTCGTCTGCGGTGGCAGGTCGAATTACGGGAGAGTCAGTTTTCATGGGGGCTTCATCAAATTACGGACAAGAGTAAGGCAATAATACGCCTGTAAAAAGGCTCAGGCGTATTATCATTCCTTAAATCACAAATTACTCAGACTTAGATTATTTCTTAAATCCTTAACAAGGACATTTACCCAGCTTGCCTGCCTCACTCGGAAAGCGCGCGTTGAGACAGTAGCGATGAAACTCTTTTTCCGTCATCGGTGTTTTCTCAGGGTGATGGACCTGCATATGGCGCACGTAATTAGGATAGTCCTGTACGCCAACCATCAGACGAAAACTTTGCGCTATCCCCTTACCAATAAATTTAACCCACTGGCGCAAGTTTTCAGGGCGAGGAGGACGTGCCACCATGGGCTGACAGCGAGTAATCGTCAGCAAGGCTCTTGGCTGAGCGCGATAAGGTAAACCATATTCAGACATGACGAGCCTCCCGACTAGCAAGCGGGCTGGTTTCGTGCACCGTCGGCTGTGGCGATTTCAGGGCCCTGCGTATCACGAAGAAGGCAGAAACCAGCATAGTGACGGCAACCAGCATAAAGAACCCACAGAGTGCGGCGTTAATCTGGTTATTGAGTACGATAGTGTGCATATCGGCGATAGTTTTTGCCGGTTTGATAATGATGTTGTTATCGATGCCGGCAGAGAATTTGTTCGCCTGTGCGAGGAAGCCAATCGACGGACTCTGGTGGAAGATTTTCTGCCATCCTGCCGTCATAGAGGTGATAAACAGCCATACCGTTGGCAGAATAGTGACCCAGGCATAGCGTTGTTTCTTCATTTTGAATAACACAACGGTGCCGAGGATAAGCGCCATCGATGCCAGCATCTGGTTACCAATCCCAAACAGCGGCCACAGAGTGTTAATCCCTCCCAGCGGATCAACTACGCCTTGATAGACAAAGAATCCCCAACCTGCCACGGAAACCGTGGTGCCTGCGATTGTGCCAATCCAGGAGCGGTTATTGGCAAGGGAAGGCACCGCTACGCCGACCAGGTCCTGCACCATGAATCTGCAGGCGCGGGTACCCGCATCCACCGCGGTTAAAATGAACAAGGCTTCGAAAAGAATCGCAAAGTGATACCAGAAGGCCATCATTACGCGGCTGTTGAATACGTCGCTGATGATATGGGCCATGCCTACCGCGAAGGTCGGTGCGCCTCCGGCACGCGAGAGGATAGACTGTTCACCCACGTCGCGAGCAATAACGGTCAGCATTTCCGGGGTGACGACAAATCCCCAGCCGTTGATAACCTGGGAGGCACTCTCGACCGTCGTGCCAATGAGGGCGGCGGGGGAGTTCATGGCAAAATACACGCCAGGGTCGATAACCGACGCACAAATAAGCGCCATGATGGCAACGAAGGACTCCATTAGCATCGCGCCGTAGCCGATAAAGCGAATATGGCTTTCTTTTTCAATGAGTTTCGGCGTTGTACCGCTTGCGACCAGCGCGTGGAAACCTGAAATCGAGCCGCAGGCAATAGTAATAAACAGGAACGGGAACAGGCCACCGGAGAATACCGGGCCGCTACCGTCAATGAACCGGGTGACCGCTGGCATTTTCATTTCCGGCATCGCGAAAATAATGCCCACCGCCAGTCCGAGAATAACCCCGATTTTCAGGAAAGTTGATAAATAATCGCGGGGGGCCAGTAACAGCCAGACCGGCAGAACTGAAGCAATAAAGCCATAAATCACCAGCACCCAGGTGAGTGTCGTGCCGTGAAGGGTAAAGAAAGGCCCCCAGTAAGGGTCTTGAGCGACATTTCCACCATAAATAATCGCCAGCATCATCAGCACAAAACCAATGATAGAGACTTCGGCAATTTTTCCGGGGCGCAGGAAACGCATGTAAACGCCCATAAACAGTGCGATAGGAATAGTTGCTGCGATGGTGAACAGCCCCCACGGGCTGTCAGCCAGTGCTTTGACCACCACTAGGGCGAGCGCTGACAGGATAATGATCATCACGCCTAACGCGCCGAGCATGGTGACCACACCGGCGAATTCACCCAGCTCCTGCTTGGCCATCTCGCCGAGAGAGCGGCCATCGCGGCGGGTGGAAATAAACAGAATGAGGAAGTCCTGCACCGCACCGGCTAGCATAACGCCGACCAGGATCCAGATGGTGCCTGGCAAAAAGCCCATCTGCGCGGCCAGTATCGGCCCTACCAGCGGGCCTGCACCGGCAATAGCAGCAAAATGGTGGCCGAACAGCACCCACTTGTTGGTTGGTACGTAATCGAGGCCGTCATTTTTCCTGAGTGCCGGGGTGATACGGCGGTCATCCAGACCAAAAACCTTTTTAGCGATAAAAAGGCTGTAGAAGCGATAGGCAATGCTGTAGCAGGCGATAGCGGCGACGACAAGCCAGACGGCGTTAACGTGTTCGCCGCGACTTAGCGCCAGCATGCCAAAAGAAAAGGCTCCCACCAACGCCACCATCAGCCAGAGAATTCCGGACTTGACGTTTGTCATGATCAACAACTCCTTCAATGTGCGACCTTAATGTATGGCCGCTATTCTTCGTTTAAACAGGCGGGCGCAGAAAGAAGAATACCCGGTTCTGTCATAGGTAACTTATTGCAGACATTGAAGATTACAGCGCAAAAAATGCAGTTTCACAGCTGATAAATTAAACATAAAATCAGAAGTGTGATGCAGTAAACGCTTTATGTGAACAAGTAGGGTGAGGGCGATTATTACAGCGCTTTGGCGCACAGTTTTGGCAATAAAAAAACCGGCCTCAGGGGCCGGTTCATCAGGTCTTACAACGCTAAATTAATGCGTAGTTATCAGGCCGCAGGTTTGTCGGCATCGGCTTTGTGCTCACGATGATGCTCAGCCATTTTTTCTGCACGTTTCTGATAGTTTTCGTTAAACTGTTTTTTCTGCGCTGGAGTCAGCAGATTATACATCTTGTTCTCCATGGTAGCGCGCTCCAACATACGGGCAGACTGCTCCTGGCTAATTTTGTCGATTTCGGCCTTCACTTTAGCCTGATCAAAGGTATCGGATGCCACCAGGCCGTGCAGAGTATCCATCTGTTTTTTCATGTCACCGCGATCGTGGCGCGGTCCAGATTCTTTCCACAGCGCTTTCATTTGTGTGCGCTGCTGCTCGGTCAGGTTAAGACCGGCAAATGGATTATAGTGACGCGGTCCTTTATGGTGTTCCATAGCGCCCTGAGTTTGAGCCGGTGCGCCCGTCGCCGGGGTGGTTTCTGCGGCGAAGGCGAAAGAAGCCGAGCTCAGAGCCAGAGTTGAAGCCACAACCATTGCGGTAAGTTTGCGCATAATTCAATTCCTCATTGTTCTGTTTTAGCCAGATTCTGTACCAGCTAGTTTTGTTGCGTACGTTCAGCAGGGGGTTCACCGTGCTGTCTTGACGAAATACAGTCTAACGCGCGAAATGAATAGTAGTGCTAGGTACTGTAAATGTCTGAAAGCAGGCGTGTCACAAACTCTGCAATCGTGGAGAATGTGTTTAGAATTCGTAAGGTTTTCAATCATCCAACTCAAAAAGTAAGTGATAAAACTATGACCGTGATGCGTTATCAGCAGCTTGCGCAAACACTACGTCGCCAAATTGACGCGCAGGTTTGGCTACCTGGTGAAAAACTGCCTTCGTTACGTGAGAGTTGCAAACAGTCAGGGCTTAGCCTGATGACGGTGTTACAGGCTTATCAATTACTTGAAAGTCAGGGGGTGATTGTTTCACGTCCCCAATCGGGGTATTACGTTGCGCCGCGCCAGCACGTTCCCGTAGTGCATCATGCGCAAAGTAATCTGCATGCTGCCGAGGACATTGACGTCAATGATGCTATTTTCAATATTCTTAAAGCTGGACAGGATCCTGACATCGTCCCCTTTGGCTCGGCGTTCCCGGACCCGACGTTGTTTCCTCAGCCGCGGCTGGCTCGTTCTTTGGCCAGCGCCGTCAGACGCATGTCGCCGCATAGCGCCATCGCCAATCTTCCGCCGGGCAACGAGGAGTTACGGCGCAACATTGCACAGCGTTACGCCCAGCAGGGAATAGAAGTGACGCCGGACGAAATTGTTATCACCTCTGGTGCTTTGGAGTCGCTGGGACTCAGCCTTCAGGTGGTGACGCAGCCCGGTGACTGGGTGGCGATAGAATCACCGGCATTTTATGGCGTGTTGCAAGCCATTGAGCGGCGTAAGCTCAAGGCCGTCGCAATCCCGATGGATGTGCAGCAGGGCATGGATTTGCAGGCTCTCGAGCAGGCGCTGGCAACCTACCCCATCAAGGCATGCTGGCTGATGTCGAATTTTCAAAATCCTCTTGGTTGCTCAATGTCAGCAGAGAAGAAACAGCGGCTGGTGGAGATTCTTGAGGCCCATCATGTCGCTATCATCGAAGATGACGTCTATGGTGAACTCTATTTCAACGGCGAACGCCCGATGCCGCTGAAGGTGTCTTCCTACCGTCAGCAGATCCTCCATTGTTCTTCTTTCTCAAAGTGTCTGGCGCCGGGCTTTCGCGTGGGATGGGTCGCGGCGGGTGCGTATGCCTCGCGCATACAGCGCCTGCAGCTTATGAGTACACTGTCGGCGAGTGTGCCGGTGCAGCTCGGGCTGGCCGATTTTCTTCACCAAGGCGCATATGACGCGCATTTACGTCGCCTGCGTCGCCAACTCGAACTCCGCCAAAACGCGATGCGTAACAAAATACTCAAGGCTTTCCCGCCCCAGGTGCGCGTGAGTCAGCCCAGCGGGGGCTACTTCCTTTGGGTTTATTTGGGGGACAAGGTCGATGCGACAAGGGTTTATCAGCAGGCGCTAGCTCGAGGTATAAGCGTTGCGCCGGGAACCATGTTTGCCGTCGACGATCGTTACCGCCACTCCTTGCGGCTGAACAGCTCGTTCGAATGGAATACGCGTGCCGAAGACGCCATAAAAACGCTGGCAGACATTGTGTTCGGTGAGATTGAGAGAAACAAAACATGATGTAGCGCTAATAAACGCCTTTTTCATCCTTGAGTATAGAGGGAATTGAGCGTTTTAATATAAATTCATTAAAGGCCTTGTGATATTTAATGG
>NZ_MRWE01000005.1 GCF_002093665.1 Rouxiella badensis
AGTCTGAATTTCACCTTGAAAGATGAAATAAATAAACAAAGATAAAACATAGCGTTAAGCATATTTACCCCCATTCTGGCCCAAGGTCAAAAACAGGCCTCACAGTAATTCCACAATTGATATTTATCATTCATTATCAATCAATTAAGCACGCAAAGATCAACCAAGATATATCTTGACCGCTGAGAGTCCGAGATATATCTTCAGATTAATCTCCCTTTCGTTCCTGAGAGTTATTTTTCAAATGAGACAGTGTTACCGATGAGAAAAACCAGCGCTATTCATGCCCCAAACAAAAAAATGCCGGAACGTCGGGGTAAAACGTTTAAAAATGAAGAACTGCTGTTACTGATTCTTTATTTTGTAAGACTTAATACAACGCATGGTTATGAAATCATAAAGTCGATAGCGCACTATTCGATGGGAGCTTACAGTCCAAGTCCCGGTGTGATTTACCCGAACCTGACCCTGCTAGAAGAGCTTGGCTACGCGGTGGCGCAAGCCGTTGATGGTTCCAAAAAAAAGTACACAATCACCCGCAGCGGTGAGCACTATCTTGAGCAGCATAAACAGACAGTGGTCGATGCATTGGAAAGACTTAAAGCATTGGAATTATCGAAACATCCTGTAAAGAATCCAGAGATTTATTACGCAATCGAAAACCTTAAAACAAGTGTGAAAATTAAAATGCGTAATGAAAACATCACCCAGGACGAGGTCGAGAAAATATCAAGAACGATTCAGGAGGCCACTAAAAAGATTAATGAAGCTTAATCGTCATTAGGGGTATTTATAACCCCTTTATTGTTGTTTGGAGTTTATATTCAGAATTCGCACCCATTCTGAAAACCCGCTCGTGCGGGATAACTCGTGCACGGCATCCTTTATGGATTAATACGCTGTCGCAGAAATACCTGTGAGCCGAAAACAATATCACTCTATTCATTGGACTCCTTCTATGCAATTACGCATTTTATGTATTTTGACGATAATCGGATTAAGCGGTTGTCATGATAACACCACCAAGGAGAAGCCGGCTCCAACGCAGGTCGGCGTGGTCACGTTAAAGTCTCAACCTTTCACTTATTCCAGCGATCTCACCGGCCGCACCACCGCCACGCTGACGTCAACCGTGTTGCCGCAGGTTGGCGGTATTATTCAGCGTCGTCTGTTTAAAGAGGGCGACGAGGTAAAGGCCGGGCAGGCGCTTTATCAAATTGATCCGTCGACTTATAAAGCGGCTTACGATCAGGCCGCTGCTGCCCTGCAAAGCGCCAAGGCACTGGTTATCGCCGACTGCCAAAAGGCCCGCCGCTACGCCATTCTGGTTAAAGAGCAAGGTGTTTCGCAGCAGGACGCCGACGACGCCACCGCCACCTGTGGCGAAGACAAGGCCAGCGTGGCCGAAAAAATCGCTGCGCTTGAAGCAGACAAGATAAACCTTGACTGGACCCGCGTGACGGCCCCTATCTCAGGGCGTATTGGCATCTCGACCGTGACGCCAGGTGCGTTGGTCACCGCCAATCAGACTACCGCACTGACCACCATTACCGCACTCGACAGCATGTACGTTGACCTCACCCGCTCCAGCGTAGACCTGCTTGAGCTGCGCAAACGCGCGCTCGCCAAAAATAGTGACACCCTTGACGTCACTCTGACGCTGGAAGACGGTTCGGTTTATCCACAGAAAGGCAAACTTGAGTTGACAGAAGTTTCCGTTGACGAGGCTACCGGCTCCGTGACTCTCCGCGCCGTGTTCCCTAACCCCCAGCACGTTCTTCTGCCGGGGATGTTTGTTCACGCAAGCGTCGATGAAGGCGTGATTGAAAATGCGATTCTGGCACCCCAACAAGCCATCATTCGTGACCCGAAAGGCAATGCCACCGCAATGGTGGTGGATGCCAATAACAAAGTTGTGGTGCGCAAAGTGATAACCAGCACCACGTCGGGCGATGATTATTTAATTTCCAGTGGGTTGCAGGCGGGCGATCGCGTAATAGTCGAAGGGACATCCAAGGTTAACGCGGGTCAAGTCGTTAAACCGGTTGAAACCCAGCTCGGTGCCACAACGCCGGCGGCGACACAAGGAGCGTCGTGATGTTTTCCAGCTTCTTTGTACGCCGCCCGGTTTTTGCCTGGGTTATCGCCCTGCTGATTATGATGGCGGGTATTATTGCCATTAAATCGATGGCGGTGGCGCAGTATCCTGAAGTGGCGCCGCCCTCGGTCAGGATCAAGGCGACCTATACCGGTGCCTCTGCCCAGACTATTGAAAACAGCGTGACTCAGGTTATAGAACAGCAGCTTACCGGTCTGGATAACCTGCTCTACTTTACCTCGACCAGCAGTTCGGCCGGTACGGTGCAGATTACCGTCAGCTTTAAACTGGGGACTAACCCCGACACCGCGCAGGTTCAGGTGCAGGATAAACTGCAGCAGGCAGAATCCCGCCTGCCGACCGAAGTGCAGGAGGCCGGTTTAACGGTGACCAAGTCGCAGTCGGACTTCCTGATGATTGCGACCTTGTATGACAAGACCGACAAGTCCTCAAGTCGTGACATTGCCGACTGGCTGGTCAGTAACATGCAGGATCCTCTGGCTCGCGTCTCAGGCGTAGGCAGTCTGAACGTCTTCGGTAACCAGTATGCCATCCGTATCTGGCTCAATCCGACCAAACTTGCGGCCTACGACCTGATGCCTTCCGACGTCGAAACGGCAATCTCTTCGCAGAATATTCAGCTGTCAGCGGGTAGCATCGGCTCATCCCCGACCTCTTCATCACAGCAGATTACGGCAACCGTGCAGGCCGAATCCCGTCTGCAAACGCCTGAACAGTTCCGTAATATCATCGTCAAAAGTGAGGCCGACGGTTCAGTCGTACGCATTGGTGACGTTGCGCGCGTTGAAATGGGTAGCCAGGACTATCTTACGACCTCGAGTCTGAATGGCCATCCGGCGGCCGGCCTTGCGGTTCAGCTTGCAGCAGGATCGAACGCACTGGATACCGCCAACGCGGTGAAAGCCACCATTGAGAAATACCGCAGCAGCATGCCTGCGGGTTATGAAGTGGCCTACCCGAAAGACACCACAGAGTTTATCAAGCTTTCGATTCAGGACGTGGTTGAAACCCTGCTTATCGCTATCGTGCTGGTTATCGCGGTGATGTATCTTTTCCTGCAAAACGTTCGGGCGACGCTCATCCCTGCACTGGCGGTGCCGGTGGTACTGCTGGGGACCTTCGGGGTGCTGTCTGCACTGGGTTACACCATTAATACCCTGACGCTGTTTGCGATGGTGCTCGCAATCGGGCTTCTGGTGGATGATGCCATCGTGGTGGTCGAAAACGTCGAGCGAATAATGACCGAGGAGGGACTCAAACCCCGCGCCGCAACTGAGAAATCAATGGGTGAGATTTCCGGCGCGCTGGTGGCGATTGCGGTTGTACTCTCCGCGGTATTCCTGCCGATGGCCTTCTTTGGCGGTTCGACCGGGGTGATTTATCGTCAGTTCTCGGTGACCTTGATCTCTGCGATGGCACTCTCGGTCATCGTTGCACTGACCTTGACCCCGGCTCTTTGTGGAACCCTGCTGCGCCACAGTAAGCCGCACACCAAAGGCTTCTTTGGCGGCTTCAACCGTATTTATTCCAACACTGAACATCGCTATAAACACGGTGTGTTAAAGGGGATGCGCCGACCTGCGGTGATGATGATTGGCTATGCGCTGCTGGCCGTGGTCATGGGTTTACTGATGATGCACCTGCCAACCAGCTTCCTGCCGAATGAGGATCAGGGACAGGTCATGGTGCAGTACACCTTACCCGCAGGCGCCTCGGTGAATCGCACCAATGAGGTGACTAAAGAGGTTACCGATTATTTCCTGAAACAGGAGAAAGCGAACACCGACGTCGTGTTCTCCATTACCGGTTTCAACTTCAACGGTAACGGTGATAACGTCGGGATGGCCTTTATCGCCCTTAAAGACTGGGATAAACGCTCGGGTTCGGCCAATACGGCGCAGGCTATCGTTGAGCGCGCCAACAAGAATCTGGCGAAAATCACCGATGCCAAAGTGATTGCCATGACCCCACCTGCGGTATCCGGCATGGGCCAGAGTAACGGCTTCACCTTTGAGCTGATGTCTGTGGGCGGCACTTCCCACGATCAACTGCTGAAATTACGTAACCAACTGATCGATGAGGCCAATAAAAGCCCAGAGCTACAGTCTGTTCGTGCGGCCGATCTGCCAGAAATGCCGCAGCTCAAGGTTGATATCGATAATAATAAGGCGGTTGCCTTGGGTCTGTCTTTGAGTGACGTGACCACGACGCTGAGTGACGCCTGGGGGGGACAATACGTCGATGACTTTATCGATCGCGGTCGCGTCAAAGAGGTTTATATCCAGGGCGATAGCCAGTTCCGCTCACAGCCAAGTGACCTGAACAAGTGGTTTGTGCGCGGCACCAACAGCAGCGGTGACACCACCATGACGCCGTTCTCTGCCTTTGCTACCACGCACTGGATGTACGGACCTCAGTCGCTGGCACGCTATAACGGGGTGACGTCCTTCGAAATCGATGGTGAAAACACCGACGGTTACAGCTCTGGTGCAGCAATGGACAAGATGGCTGAACTGGCGTCCAAGCTACCGCCGGGCTCCACCTTTGCCTGGAGTGGGTTGTCCCTGCAAGAGCAGTTAGCCAGCGGTCAAACCGGCACGCTGTATGCTATCTCAATCATGGTGGTCTTCCTGTGTCTGGCGGCACTGTATGAAAGCTGGTCGGTCCCCTTCTCGGTCATTCTGGTTATCCCACTCGGCGTGCTCGGTGCGTCCATCGCCGCCTCGCTGCGTGGATTAAATAATGACATTTACTTCCAGGTGGCGCTGTTGACCACCATCGGGTTGTCGTCGAAAAACGCCATCCTGATCGTCGAGTTTGCCGAAGCGGCCGTGAAGGAGGGAATGACCCTTTCTGCGGCGGCAATCTCAGCGGCGAAAACGCGACTTCGCCCGATCCTGATGACCTCTATCGCCTTTATCGCCGGTGTTCTGCCGCTGGCGCTGTCGACGGGCGCAGGGGCCAACAGCCGCATCGCTATCGGGACCGGCATTATCGGCGGGACATTGACAGCGACGCTGCTGGCGATTTTCTTTGTGCCACTTTTCTTTGTGCTGGTGAAACACTTCTTCACTCGCCGTAACGTGAACGAGGAGTAATCGATGTTTCATCATAAGAATTTCTTCCGCCTGAGCGTTGTCAGCCTGTCGATGCTGCTGGCGGGCTGTATCTCGCTTGACCCGGACTATCAGAGACCCGCAGCACCGGTGCCAAAAACCTGGCCAAGCCAGGGCGCGAATGCCGATGCCAAGGCGGTGTTGACCGACTGGCAGCACGTGCTCGCTGACCCACGCCTGAATCAGGTTGTGCAACGTGCCGTGGTTAGCAACCGTGATCTTCAGGAGTCGATTGCCGATATCGAGGCGGCCCGCGCACTGTACGGCGAAGAGCGAGCGTCGCTGTTCCCGACGGTAGACGCCGAGCTAACGCAGACGCGTGCCCGCTCCTCATCGGGTGCGATCAGCAGTTCTGCTGAGGCGGATGGCGCAGTCAGCAGCTTTGAGCTTGACCTGTTTGGCCGTAACCGCAGTCTGGCCCGCGCCGCCAAAGAGACCTGGCTTGCCAGCGAAGCGACGGCGCAAAATACCCGCATCACCTTGGTGTCCGAGACCACCACCGCCTGGATAACGCTGGCGGCGGATAATAGCAATCTGGCGCTGGCGCAGCAGACCATGGCAAGCGCCGCCGATACCCTGCGTATCACGCAGTTGCAGCTGAATGAAGGCACGGCGGCAGCGGGCGATGTCAGCTCGGCGATGAGCACCTATCAACAGGCGCGGGCAACCGTTGCCAGCGATAAAACGCAGGTCGCGCAGGACATCAACGCCCTTAACCTGCTGGTCGGCGATACCGTGCCTGCCAACCTGCTGCCGGGTACGATTGAGAGCCTCTCGCCGCAGGCGATTGCCATTGTTCCGGCGGGCGTGTCGTCTGACGTGCTGCTGCGTCGCCCTGACGTGATTGAGGCCGAGCACAATCTGAAGAGTGAGAATGCGGACATCGGCGCGGCGCGGGCCAACTTCTTCCCGACCATTTCGCTCACCGGCAGCGCGGGCGTCGGCAGCAGTTCGCTGTCGAACCTGTTTAGCCACGGTGCCAACGTCTGGTCATTTGCGCCAAGCATTACGCTGCCGCTGTTTACCGGCGGCAGCAATCTGGCGCAATTGCACTACGCTGAGGCCGAGAAAAAGGGCCTGATTGCCGCTTATGAGAAAGCGATTCAAACCGCCTTTGAAGACGTGGCAAACGCCCTTGCACGCCGCAGCACGTTGAATGAGCAGATGGACGCGCAGGTGCAGGCGGTCGCAGCGGCGCAGCGCAGCTACGATCTCGCCCGCCGTAGCTATGAGGTGGGTACCGGTGACTATCTGACAGTGCTGACCGACCAGCGCACGCTGTGGTCATCCCAGCTGAACCTGGTCGCCCTACAGCAAACCGACTTCGAGAACCGCATTACACTGTGGGAATCATTAGGGGGTGGGCTTAAATGACAATTTCTTTAAATTGCATTTTTTAGATCTAGATCTTTAGGTCTTTTAGGTCAAGGGCACGCGCTTCGCACGCTGGGCGCTGGCCCAGACCCGCCAAGGGGCCTTCCCAGGCCAAGGCCCCTTGAAGCTTTCAAATCGGAAAAGCGCCTCGGAGTTAATTGTCCTTAAAAGCAGGTTAAGGGCCGCTGCCAAAAAAAACTCCCCGGTGCCTACTGCCCTTAAAAAAATTTGCTATTAAAGACCTTCAACCCATAAGGTTTGTGGGTTGGTGAACTCCCGGATCCCGAAGTGCGACAGCTCGCGCCCGAAACCGCTCTTCTTCACCCCACCGATGGGAACACGGGGGTCTGAGAAGCTCGGAGAGTTAATGAACATCCCACCGGTGTAGATTTGTTTCGCCAACGCTTTTGCCGCGTCGAGGTCTCGGCTCCACAGGCTTCCACCCAGGCCGAACTCGGAATCATTGGCTATCCGCACCGCGTCGGCGGCATCTTTCGCCGTGATAAGAGACGCAACCGGACCAAACAGTTCCTGAACAAAGCTGGTCATGCCCGGTTTCACGTTGCCCAACACCGTCGGCGCATAGTAATTACCCGCACCTTCGATAGGCTCACCACCCAGCAATAACGTCGCGCCCTCGGCAAGCGTCGCCTGAACCTGACCGTGCAGCTCATCACGCAGATCAAAGCGCGCCATGGGGCCAAGGTAGGTTGACTCGTCGCGCGGATCGCCGATTTTCAACGCCTTAACGGCCGCGAGGAACTTCTCGGTGAACTCTTCAATAATCGATTCTTCAACGATAATACGCTTGGCCGAGATGCAGATTTGACCGTTATTCATAAAGCGTCCGGCGATAGCCCCCTTGACCGCTGCATCGATGTCGGCATCGGCCAGCACGATAAAGGCGTCGGAACCGCCTAATTCCATCACACATTTTTTTAGCGCAGCACCGGCCATTGAGGCAATAGCCGCTCCGGCACGCACGCTACCGGTGAGAGTAATCGCCGCAATACGCGGATCTTTAATGCTTTCGGCGACGGCCGCGTTGTCAGCGTTATAGACGTCAAACAGGCCTTTTGGTGCACCGGCTTTAGTGACAATGTCACGCAGAAGATAGGCACAACCCATGACGTTTGGTGCGGGCTTCAACAAATAACTGTTGCCCGCCAAAATAATCGGCACGGCACCACGCAGCACCTGCCATACCGGGAAATTCCACGGCATCACAGACAGTACCGGACCCAGCGGCAGGTAGTTGACCCACGCCTTGTCATTTTCAACCAGCGTCGGTTCTGGTGCGAGCATCGCCGGACCATTCTGAGCATACCATTCACAAAGGTTAGCGCTCTTCTCGACCTCGGCAAGCGCCTGCGTGACAGGCTTACCCATCTCTAGCGTCATCATTTCAGCCAACGGACCCGCACTGGCACGAAGCTCACGTGCGATGTTCTGCAACAGCGCAATACGCGCTGGCATGTCAGTATTCTTCCAGTCGTTGAAGGCATCTTGAGTGCCCTGCAGTGCAGAATCTACTTCCTCTGCGGTCGCGAAAGGATAATGTTTGAAAACGTCACCGTTAGTTGGATTACGGGAGAATGCGCCAGCGGGCGCTGTCGTTGTATTAGTCATCTGTGGTCACCTTTATAGTCAGGATTAACGCTATCTGCCGTCAATCCTAGACTTGTTAAAGGTTTTTGAAAAATGAATAATAATGAAAGTAATCGTCTCGTTTAGAGAAAGAACTTAGTTCGAAATCAGACTGGAGAGAAGCCATGGACCTGACACAGCTTGAAGTTTTTGCCGCCGTCGCCGAGGAAGGCAGCGTGACCGCTGCCGCAGAACGGCTACACCGCGTTCCTTCAAATATTTCGACCCGAATCAAACAGCTAGAAGAAGAGTTAGGCACACCGCTTTTTCATCGCGAGAAGCTTCGGCTGCACATTTCTGACCCCGGTAAAACCTTTCTGAGTTATACAAAACGCATTCTGGCTCTGGCGGAAGAGGCAAAGCAGAGTGTGTCGGGCCAGCGGCCAAACGGCATATTTACCCTGGGTTCGATTGAGAGCTGTGCCGCCGTGCGCATTCCTCCGGTGCTCGCCCGTTATCATCAGGCTTATCCTGACGTGGAGCTGGATCTGTCGACCGGCCCGTCGGGCGACATGATCGACGGAATTTTGTCCGGTCAGTACAGTGCGGCCTTCGTTGACGGCCCGCCAAAACATCCTGAACTGGAAGGAGTACCGGTTTTTGATGAAGAAATGGTGCTGATTGCCGCATTGAACCACCCGGCCGTCAACCGAGCGAAAGATATCTCCGGCTCAACCATCTACGCGTTTCGCGCCAATTGTTCTTATCGTCGGCTGTTTGAGAACTGGTTTGCCAACGATCAGGCAGTGCCGGGAAAGATTCACGAAATGGAGTCTTATCACGGCATCGTCGCCTGCGTGACTGCCGGCGCCGGACTGGCGTTAATTCCTGCCAGCATGCTCGACAGCATGCCAGGCAAAAGCGGTGTAAAAATCTATCCGCTCGGCAACGAGATGGGAAAAATCAAGATTTGGCTGATGTGGCGTAAAGGCAGCGCGTCGGCCAACCAGAAAGCGATGGTGACGCTGCTTGAGGCAATGAACTGACTGCTCGCCCTGAAAGACACATTCTCAAACAACTGGTTACGTCTGGTATCTTGTAGTCAATCCGACGCCCATATAGGTTATGTTATAACATATCAATTTGATGTGATTATTATCAACTTAAGGGGACAGGATGAAAGGTAAGTTACTGGTATTAGCCGGGGTCGTGGCGCAAGCGACGGTATTGGGTGCTCTCAGCGCTGGTCAAGCTGCGGCGGCCATCACGCCCGTTCTACACGCTATTGGCGTTGAAAATCAGTATGCCGACGTGATTTCGCAAATCGGAGGCAAGTTTGTTGAGGTTGAGGCCATTGAAACGGACCCCAACACTGACCCTCATACCTTCGAAGCCAGTCCGAAAATAGCCGCCGAGATAGCGCATGCCGACCTGGTGGTCATGAACGGCCTGGGTTATGACGCATGGACCGACAAGTTTCTTGCCGCAGCGCCCAACGCCTCACGCAAGGTCATCAACGTGCAACAGCTGATGAATCTGCCGGACAAGACCTCAAACCCGCACCTGTGGTACAAGCCTGAGGTCATGCCCGCAGTAGCGAAACAGATTGCCGCCGACCTCAGCGCGGCTATGCCGGATCAAAAAGCCTATTTCAATGCAAATGCCGGTAAGTTTATCGCCTCTTTAGCGCCCTGGCATGCCGCACTGGACAAGCTGAAAAGCGCGTATTCCAACAGTGAAGTGGCGGTCACAGAACCTGTTGGCGACTATCTGCTTCAGGCCGCAGGGCTGAAGATTGCGACACCGTTCAATCTTGAGGCCGCTATCATGAACGGCACCGATCCTGCGCCTCAAGACGTCACCGCGCAAAATGCGCTTTTTGCTGACGGCAGGCTCAAAGTCTTCGTATACAACCAGCAGGTAACGGACCCACTGACAGAGACCTTCCTCAGCCAGGCAAAAACGCACCATATCCCCGTGGTCGGCGTGTATGAAACCATGCCAACCCCGGGCTACCATTATCAAAGCTGGATGCTGGCTGAGACCAACGCGCTGATTAAGGCGTTAACAGACCAGACCTCCACCGAAAGCCTGCTGGCCAGGCACTAAGATGAACGTGGATGACGGCGGCGTGCTGAGCGCAAACCATCTCAGCGTTTCCTATGCGGGAAAAACGGTGCTCGACGGAGTGAGCTTTGGCCTTAAGCCTGGGGAGTTTTGTGGACTGATTGGCTCCAACGGCAGCGGCAAAACCACGCTACTGCGCGCCCTGCTCGGTTTTCAGTCGCTCGACGCAGGTGAAGTGCGAATAGACGGAAAAATGGGCAAGGCAGGTCTACACTCGGTGGGCTATGTGCCACAGAAAATCATGCTCGATGCCGAAATACCGCTGCGCGCGCGGGATCTCGTCACGCTGGGGCTGACCGGTAAGCAGCTGGGTTTTGCCCTCAACTCGCGCGCCGTGAGGCAGCAGGTTGACGCCATGCTTCGAGAGGTTGGCGCAGAAAGTTTTGCCGATGAGCGTATCGGCAATCTCTCGGGTGGCCAGCAGCAGCGCGTGTTAATCGCTCACGCCCTCATCCGCCGACCTCGCCTGCTGCTGCTTGACGAGCCTTTGGCGAATCTCGATATTCGCAGCGTATCAGAAATCGTGGCGCTTCTGCGCCACCTCTGTATTGTCCATCAGGTCAGTATTCTGCTCTCCGCACACGACATGAACCCGCTGCTGTCGTCGATGGACAGCATCGTTTATCTGGCTAACGGGCGCGCCGCCAGCGGCAAAACAGATGAGGTCGTGCAAAGTGACGTGCTGAGTCGGCTTTATGGTTACCCCATCGAGGTATTACGCGTCATGAATCGGGTTTTGGTGATTGCTGCCAATGCATCGAGTGACGTCTGTGCCCTGACTTCGCCCCCTGAAAACCTGATGAAAGCATGATTTTTTTATGAATTCCCTGATAAATTTCATAGTAGAGCCCGGATTCTTTAGCAGCAACCCGGTTCAAACCGCGTTGATCGTGGGCAGCGGAACCGCCATCGTTTCTGGTGTGGTCGGCGTATTCACGGTAATACGCGGCCAGTCTTTCGCGGGTCACGCGCTGGCAGACGTCAGCAGCGCAGGAGGTGCGCTCTCCTTCCTGCTCGGTATTAATCCTCTGATAGGCCTCTTGGGTATGGCGCTGCTGGCGTCATTGACCATGGAAATTATCGATATTCGCCGCGCCCGCGAACGTGACCTGATGACCGGCATTGTGTTGGGCGCAGGGCTGGGGCTGGCGGCACTGCTGCTGTACTTCGATGTCACGACACGCAGCACCACGGGCGCGGCCGTGACCGTAATGTTCGGGTCGATGTTTGCCATTTCCCCAACGATTATTCCCCTTGCGCTGTGGCTCGGCGCTGGTGCAGTGGCGGTTATCATCGTTATCTATCGTCCTTTATTGCTCAGTTCGCTGGATAAAGAGCTGGCGCAGGTGATGGGCATCAGGACCCGATGGGTGTCGACTTTCTATCTAATGCTGCTGTCGCTGGCGGTTACCCTGTCGGCGATGACCGTCGGCGCGGTCCTCTCTACCGCACTGCTGATTGGCCCGGCAGCAACGGCGCTGCGTATTACCAGGAGGCCGCTTATGGCGATGCTTATGGCCACAATATTAGGGCTAGTGGCGACATGGGGCGGGATTGTACTGGCCTACGACAGCTTTTACTGGACCCCCGGCCACGGCTGGCCAGTCAGCTTCTTTATTGTGGCACTCATCTTTATCGCCTATCTGGCTTCAACCCATCTTATTCGCCTGAAAGGTCATTAACATGTTCTCCAGCTTTATGATCAATCCCTGGATAGTGGTGACGCTGGTCGCGATAGTCGCCGGTCTGGTCGGGTTCTTTGTCGTTCTGCGCGGCGCATCTTTCGCGGCCCACGCGCTGCCGCTGGGCACATTCCCCGGTGCCGCGCTGGCTGGCCTGTTAGGTATTAACAGTTTTATCGGCCTGATAACCTTCGCCGGTCTGGGTGTCATGGGCATTAATCAGTTGGCAAAAAATGGCCGTCATGAGGTGGCGACGGCACTCACGCTGGTGATGCTGCTAAGCCTCGGTACGGTATTTTTAAGCCTGAGCAGTCAATATTCGCAGCAGGTTTATGCACTACTTTTTGGCGAGGTGCTAGGAGTCAGCCGCGCAGAACTCGTTCCTGTTGCGCTGATAAGCCTGTTGGTGATTGGCATAACGATGCGGGTATTTTATCCGCTGCTGTTAAACTCAGTCTCGGCGGAGTTAGCAGAGGTTCAGGGTATTTCGGTGAAGAAGATGGAGTTATGGTTTCTGTGCCTACTGGCGTTAGCCACAGCGATGGCCCTGCCGGTCGTGGGTGCGCTGTTGGTGTTCAGCCTGATGGTTGCCCCTGCCGCCGTAGCACACCGGATCACCTCAAGACCGATTCCTGCCGTCCTGCTGTCGATAGCGGTATCGCTTATCACCGTGTGGCTGGCGATTGCCCTTTCCTATGAAACCAACTGGCCGGTAGGTTTCTTCGTCGGCTCAATAGGGGGTGGGCTTTTTATTGCAACATTTCTTTGAAGAGAATGTTTATGGGCGGCTGCCCTGCCCAGCTTTTAAGGTCGAGGTCAATTAACTCCGAGGCGCTTTTCCGGTTTGAAAGCTTCAAGGGGCATTTAACTTTCCGCGCCGTAACCGGGCAAGAGAACCGCGAAGCGGCGCGGGACCACGGCACATTCGATATCACTAAAACAGACTCACCGGCTGGCACGACTCATGAACCGATAACAAGGCGGGGGGAATCCAACGGGGCTTCGCCTGTAAGCCCCTTTGGCTGGTCTGGGCCAGCGCTTAGCGTGCAAAGCACGTGCCCTTGACCTAAAAAATGCAATTTAAAAACAAATTGCCATTTAAGACAGCTCCTCGTGGAAGGCAGCCGTTCTCATCTTCCAGTAGGCCGAGGTACGAATAGCGTTAACATCATGCCCTTTCTGCTCCACGAAGATGTTACGCAGGGACTTGATGATTGACGCCTCAGCCGCACACCACACAAAGCCTTCGCCAGCGGCGAGCTGATGGTTTTTGGCCCACTCAACCAGTTGCTCGGAGCTTTCAACCCAAATAATCTCTGGATTGGCCTGCTGGCTAAATTCACGGCGGTCACGCACATCGTTTGCCAGCGCAACCACGGTCACACGGGTACCCGCCGGTAGCTCTTCCAGACGGCGCGAGATGGCCGGGAAAGCGGTTTCATCACCAAACATCAGCTGCCAGTCGTAGTCCATCGGAATCACGCGTGAACCGCGAGGGCCCGCAATCATCGCCTGGTCACCGGGTTTCACATTTTCAGCCCACTCATTGGCTGGCCCTTCCCCATGCATCGCGAACTCAATGACTAACTCTTTTTTTTCATTATCGTAAAAACGCGGCGTGTAATCACGCATCGCAGGCTCGGCTGCTTCGGGATTAACAATAAATTTTACGTGGTCATCAAACGATGCACTGATAAAATCAGACAGCGAATCACCGCTAAAGGTGATGCGCTTAAAGCTTGGGCTGATTTGCTCTACGCTAACCACGTCAAGGGTGCGTCGTTTGATTTCATGGCGAATAAGCTGCACTCGGCTGGTTGATGTATTTTCGGTCATGGTAAGATTGTTCCACTTAGTTGATAATATCAACAATCTAAATGAGAATAGGAGACATTGTCAACTCATGGGTGAATCGCATAACGAAGACGTACTGTGGGTCATGCATATGATCATGCACCGCTACCGCGCTAAACAGTTTGAAATGCTGCGCGATGGCAACCACGACGTTACCCATATGGAAGCGAAAGTTCTGAGCTACGTAGGCAGAAATCCAGGCGCTGCGCCGGGGGATTTATCGCGTTTTATGGAGCGTGACAAAGCACAGCTGGCGCGACTGATTAAAGGTCTGCGCGACAAAGGTCTACTCACCAGCGACAGTGACCCACTCGACCGCCGCATTATGCGTTTGACGTTGACAGAAAGCGGTCTGGAAATCAGAAAAACGATGCAACAGCAGGGGCAACGGCTAAATAAGCTCGGTATTCGCGGCTTTAGCGAGGAGGAGCATCAACAGTTGCTCAGTCTGGTTGGCCGTGTTTACGACAATTTTGAGCAAGAGTAGTCAGTTAAGAGAAACCGAAAAATAAAAAAACCTATGACTTAAAAGTCATAGGCTCCACAACTGGGATAGAAAATCACATTCGACAAGACCGGGGAGATCTCAACATTTACTGCTTCACTTCAGGAGAAAATCATCATTACCGTTGTTAACTTAGCACAGCTCATTCCAATAGCTTCGGCGCAGTAGCCGCTGATATTGACTATTTCTGGCGATACCAGGAAGGGTCAATATTTCCGAGTTCAATGCCATATAAAGATCCTGTCACAAGGAGTGATTCAACCAATCGAGAACTGTCTGCCGTAGTCTGAGTCAGGAAAGTCGCAGAACATCGACGCTTAATTCTTTGCCATAGGGAATTGGCGTTTAAATTTTTGGCCATCATTCACTCCTTATTGCTGTATTCTTTGGGGAGTATTCCCCTCGACTGAATTCAGTAAACCAATATTCGCCGAAGAAATGAAATAATCCTTTTGGCATTACTTATCTGGAAAGCTGCATTTGTCGTTGCTGAGGGCCACCCGCGGCCCTCAGCAACAATCTATTCAAGAGATGACAGGCACAGCCGGTGGCATTAATAAAATAGAAGCAGACTAAATTATGTTCAAAGCTTACTTAATATTAAATGCCCCTCTCTTATTACTCACGACGCAGGCGGCGAGAGAGGATATTGCCCAACGATTGCAGACCCTGTACAACAATGATTAAGACAATGGCCGTCGAGACGGTTGCAAAGGTGTCAAAGCGCTGATAACCATAGGTAATGGCCAGATCCCCTATTCCGCCGCCGCCCACGGTTCCGGCCATGGCGGTTGCGCCAATCAGGCCGATGGTCGCCGTCGTTAAGGCAAGAACCAGAGACGCCAGTGCCTCAGGCAACAGGAAATGCCAGATTGCCTGTAACGGCGTGGCGCCCATCGATTTGGCAGCCTCGATAATTCCCGGATTAATTTCCAATAACGAACTTTCAACCAGTCGCGCAATATAAGGCGCGATATAGATAATAAGTGGCACAATCGCCCCGGGAGTGCCAATCGTGGTATGTACGACAAAACGTGTAAACGGAATGATTGAAATCATCAGAATAATAAACGGCAGCGAGCGCACAATATTAATAACGGGATTAATAATCCTATAGAAAAAAGGATGGTTAACCAGTCCGCCTGGGCGAGTGATGACCAGTAAAATACCGAGTGGCACCCCGAGCAAGGAGCCAATGAGCAAAGAAACGCTGACCATCAGCAGAGTGTCATGCATCGCGCCAAGAAACTGGTCCAGAGTAATAGCCGTATCGAACATTATTGCACCTCCTCTACCCGCACGCCGCACTGCTGTAAATAGGCAATCCCTGCGCGCAATACTTCAGCCTCACCGCTTAACTGAATAATCATAAAGCCCAGAACCGTATCCTGAATTTCTGACATACTGGCAAACAGGATATTAAATTCGAGGTCGAAGGCCTTGCTCATCTGATAAATAACCGGCTGGCCAGCCGTCTCGGCAACAAATTCCAGCCGGAAACGCCGCACCCGGTTATTCGCAGGTGAATGCGGCTCAATGCTTTCCGGCAAACTGTCGCGAACCAGCGTACGCACAAAATTCAGCGTGGTCGGGTGCTGGGGATGCCCAAATACGTCAATGACGTTCCCCTGTTCGACAATCCGCCCCTGTTCCATCACCGCGACTTTGTTGCAGATTTTTTGGATAACCGACATCTCGTGAGTGATAAGCACTAGCGTGACGTTAAATTCATGGCTAATACGCTTGAGTAACATCAGAATCTGTCCGGTGGTCTGTGGGTCCAGGGCCGAGGTTGCTTCGTCACAGAGCAGTATTGAGGGGTTAGTCGCCAGTGCGCGTGCGATACCCACGCGCTGTTTTTGTCCGCCGGAAAGTTCGCCCGGATAGCTGCCTGCACGGTCTCCCAGTCCCACCAACTGAAGAAGCTCTTTCACCCTTTCGGCAATAAAGGCCTTGCTCTTTCCGGCTAAAATCAGAGGTATCGCGACATTCTTCCAAACAGTTTTAGACTCCAGCAGATTGAAGCCTTGAAAAATCATGCCGATATCTTTCTTCATTTCCCTGAGTTGCTTCGAGTTAAAATCGCCGATCGCCTGCCCGTTGATGACCACCTCGCCCGCGCTGGGGGTTTCCAGCGCGTTAATAAGCCGTACCAGCGTGCTTTTTCCCGCACCGCTATAACCGATAATGCCGAAAATATCCCCCCTCTCGACGCGTAAATTAATATTGTTCAGTGCGCGTGTCGTAATACCTTTACGCTGAAATACCTTATCAACGTCATGCAGCTCAATCATTTCCTCTCCCCAATACAAAGCAAGCAAAAAACTCGTCAGCCAGGCAGACGAGTAAAAAAGATTATTATTTTAAGTAGTCAGGCAACAGGTAACCCTGATACTGAGGGTTGGAGAGAATATATTCTTTGAACTCGGCAGAGTGATAGCCTGCGACAATATCCTGAGCAAACTGGGCATCTTTATTTTTACCCGCCACCGTGACCACGTTAATAAAGCCTTTTACCGGATTTTCGAGCTTGAGCGCGCTATTAAGCTTCATCCCACTCGAGACGGCGAAATTGCCCTGAATAGCGCCATAGTCTACGTCCGGTAAGGCCCGAACCTGCTGCGCGTTATCCATCTCTTTGAATACCAGTTTGTAAGGATTTTCGGTGATGTCTTTTTGCGAGAAGGTGGCAGGGTCAGATTTTGCCGAAATCTTTATCCAGCCGAGATCCTGGAGCAGCAGCGCGGCACGATATTCATTAGAGGCCTGATTAGGTACTGAAATAGTCTCACCGGGCTGAGGTTTTTCACCGGCCTTATGCTTGTTGGAATACAGCCCCATCGGCGGAGTGGGCACCTGGACAATACCAACATTATCAATACCAAGTCGATCATTAACGGATTGGAGATAGATAGGATGCTGCATAATATTGCCGTCAATGGCGCCAGTGGCTACGGCATTATTGACCTGAATACCATCGCTAAAGTCTTTATAAACCAGTTTATAACCTTTGGCCTCGAGAAAGGGTCCTACACCTTTGGCAAACTGTTCCTCATAAGGTCCGGGATTAAATCCAAGAGTAATCGTTTTATTTGCACTGTCAGCCGCATGCCCTGAAGAACTTACCGCCATTAATAGCAAAGATGCCAAAAATGAAATTTTACCTGTCGACATAAAAATAGCCCTTTTTGATTGATTATCTTCAAGGGCTATCCAATCATATTGAATCTCGCGAGCTAAACAATTAAAAGAGAATTGCTAAGCCAATTTTTATCTATTCATTCATCGTTAAACTGGCTTGCTCTTGGTTTAAAATTTTAAGAAACCAACAGTTCGGAATAATAGCGTTCTGCTACGTCAGGATGCGAGCGTAAACGCCCTTTCAGGTAGTTCCAGCCAACGTCTCGCAACAGGGGATTCTGCGGGTCGCTTTCCGGGCCATTAGCTTGGGCTGCAAGCTCTGACGGCAACTGAAATACGGGCACCACGGCGTCGAGCTTCGCACCGAGGAAGAACGCCAGGGACAGCCTTTCCTTGCCGGCGGGCGGTGCAACCACACGGTGCACCGTGGCACGAAGATAACCGTTGGTTGCCAGCTCAAGCAGTTCGCCGATGTTAACGACAAAGGAACCTTCAATCGGCAGTGCATCAACCCAACGCCCCTCTTCAACCTCAACCTGGAGTCCCTTTTGCTGATCCTGCAACAGGAAACTCAGGAAGCCAGAATCTTTGTGCGCGCCAACGCCCTGATTACTCTCATTTTCTCCACGGCCTGGATAGCGAATGAGCTTGATGTGCTCATTAGGTTTATCGCCGTACAGCGGGTCAAAAGAGTCCACGGGCAGCGAAAGAGACTCGGCAAAGGCGCGCAGAATTTTTAGCGACATCGCGGTCATGGCTTTTTGCCAGTTCAGCAGCAGCGGTTTTAACTCAGGCAAGGCTTCTGGCCACTGATTTGGCCCCTGAAGCCGAGACCACGCCGGTGAATGCTCTGTCTGCGGAATCGGCTGACGCTCTGCGCCAAGGTCAAACTGCTCGCGCCAGTCGGGTTGCCCTCGCGTGCGCTCTGAGGCTGCACGATTGTAGCCGCGAAAGTGTCGGGAATTGACCATTGCCACACGGTCTTTTTCGGCCTGTGGCAGCGCGAAAAAGTCTCGTGAAGTCCCCTGAACCTGCGACAACAGCGTCGGATCAACGCCGTGATTAATTAAATAAAAGAAGCCGACATCACGGGCAGCAACGCGCAGCTCTTTGAGGAATTCGGCACGGGTAGCGTCTGAACCGTCGAGTTTTGACAGGTCAATAATCGGAATTGAAGAAATCTTTGAATGAGACATAACTGACCCCCTGGTGAATATAACTCAAGATTATCACTGCCAAACCGGCGGCCTAAAGGATTTAAAATGCATTACTTATGCAACATTTTTTGAGTTAGAGTGAGCTGACTTTTCCCCTTCCTTTTCACTATGCTGCCGTATGTTTCCGCTGGCGGAAAAACCACTGAACAACTTTAAGATAAACTCATGATTTCATCACTTTTCGTTGATAACTCTATCAGGGTAAATCAGGAGTTCATCAGTAACTTCATGGATATCTCGACATTTATTGATTGCAGGTGATTGAATGAACCGTCGTAATTTTATTCTCGGAGCCAGCGCGGCTTTGCTTGCAGGATGTGTTAATGCCAAGGAACGGCCGCATAACACGCTAACCATTACCGATACAGAGACTCTGCTGCTTTGGCCGCAAACGCCACCGGGCGGCGGAGGTCCTTCCGGGCCGATGAAACGCGACAAGCGCGGGGCCATCAGCAATATCAGCCAGCCATATCTGACGGTTTATAGGCCGAAAAACCCTAACGGCGCTGCAATGCTTGTTGCCGCTGGCGGAGGTTATAAACGTATCGAAATGGAAACGGAGGCACACCCGGCGGCTCAGTGGCTCAGCGAAAGAGGTATTACCGCCTTTGTTTTAACCTATCGTCTGCCTCATGAAGGCTGGAACGTGGGGCCACTGGCCCCCTTGCAGGATGCACAGCGTGCGTTGCGCCTGATTCGTGCCAACGCGGAAAAAAAGGGTCTTAAAAAGAATCAGATTGGCGTGCTTGGCTTTTCGGCTGGCGGGCACCTGCTTGGGCTCGCCTCGGTTCGCGCCGATTTTCAGTCTTATCCGCCCCAGGACGCGACTGATAATCACAGCGCCAGGCCCGACATCAGCGCACTTATTTATCCGATAATCACCCTCGAAGCGCCGTATGACCATACCTCAACGGCGCATATTCTGATTGGCAGAGACGCCGATGAGCAGGAGGCAGCGAAGTGGTCGGTGCAGACCTACGTTAACCCACAGACCCCGCCGATGTTCCTGGTTCAGGCCAAGGATGACCCCGTCTCTAACCCAATGAACACCGTTATCATGCAGCAGGCCTGCGAAAAGGCGCACGTTCCCTGTGAACTGCACCCACTCGCCAGCGGTGGCCACGGTTTCGGGATGGGGAAACCGGGCTCACCGACCCAATTGTGGCCACACGAATTCCGTGACTGGCTAAAGCAGCGTGGCGAGTTAAGCTAGGGGTCCGCTTGGAAAACGGAATCTATCCTACGCTAAGGCTCTTTATTGCCCTGTAGGGGCCGAAGGTGTGAAACTCTCTGCGACTTACTTTTGGTTCTTAACCAAGTAGTCGCTAAATACTTCTTCCATGTAATCCACAAAAACACGGACCTTCGGTGTCATCTGCCGCGTGCTGGGCCAGAGCATATGAAAAGTGGTTGTATGCGTCATATCATTATTCAGGATTGGCTCCACCTCACCTGTGGCGAGCGCGTCTTTTACCGAGTAATCAGGCAAACAGGCAATACCACGACCTTTTTTCACCCTATACAGCAGGACTTCAAGGCTGCTGCAAGTCAGTGTTAAAGGAACAGCCTGAATACCGCCTCGGGTTACAGCGTATTGAAGCGGCCACTGAGCAATTTTCCCTGAATTGGGATAGCGATAGTGCAGGCAGGAATGACCGAATAAGTCTTCTGGGCTGGTAGGCGTTCCTTGATGCTTGAAGTAATCTGGTGAGCCAACGATACACAATTGAAATGATCCGAGTCGACGGGATATTAGTCTTGAATCACTCAACTCACCGCCACGAATGACAACGTCCATTCCATCCTCGATGACATCAGACAATCTGTCGGAAAAATCAAGGTCCAGTTCTATCTGGGGGTAACGTTCCATGAATTGTGAAATCATGGGTAACATCAGCCCTCCCGCCAGCGGCAGACCGACGCGGAGCCTTCCGCGTGGCTGTTCTGTCATCGCTGACAGTTCATCCTCTGCGGCCTGGATTTCACCAAAAATACGATGACATCGTTCCAGAAAGACCTCACCTTCTGACGTCAGGCTAACCGAACGTGTACTTCGCTGGAAAAGTCGTACACCCAGACGTTCTTCCAGCCTGGAAATGCTCTTGCTGACTGCTGACGATGAAATGCCTTTTACTCGCCCTGTCGCGATGAAACTCCTTGTCTGCGCTACATGTACAAACACTTCAAGACCATTCATTTTTTCCATCATTTCAAGCACCGAATCATTAGTGACATAAATGTCACTAATGTTATGCCATTCATCCCGATTAATCCCGGAGGAATATCATCATATTATTGCCTCTATCCCAGGGGGCTGATTCTTATAGCCTGCCTGATATTCAAATAATCTGATAAAAGAAGGCAGTATGAACAACAGTAAAATCCGCGTAGGTATTATTGGTACCGGTGGCTGGGCCAGATATGGTCACATTCCTGCACTCCAGTCGTTGAGTGATTTTGAGATTGTGGCACTCGCTGGTCGTAACAAAGAGAAAGTGGAAAAATATGCTGCACAGTTCAATATCAGCCAGGCTTACGGTAGCCCCGAGGCGTTACTGGCTAACCCCGACATAGACCTGATTGTTGTTCTGGCTCCGACACCTGAACATGGACGACTGGCAAAGGCAGTGATTGAAGCAGGAAAGGATGTCTACAGTGAGTGGCCCCTTTCCACCACCACGACTGAGTCAGAAGAAATTCTGGCGATGGCAAGTGACAAAGGTGTCAAACATATTGTTGGGTTACAGCGCCGTTTCTCACCCAGTTCCCGATACTGGCATGATCTGATTAAACAGGGTTATGTGGGTAAAATCCGCGCAGTGCGAATGTCCGTGGGCGTTGACGCCTTTGGCGAAGTCATGCCGGAGTTTGCAAAATGGGCAGTAGACGTAGGGAACTTTACTGAACTGTTATCCATCTATGGTGGTCATTTCCACGATATGCTTTTCAAGGGTGTGGGCTTCCCTCAACAGCTTTCGGCTGTCATTAAAAACCAGTTCCCGATCACAACGATTGCCGAAACAGGTGAGAAGATCCCCTATACCGGCCCTAACGAGGTCATGATCATAGGCTCTCTGGCAAATGATGCATTATTTTCTGTTCAGCTTGAAGGCGGACAGACACTACGTACAGGACTTCAGATTGACATCACCGGTACAGAAGGTGTTTTACGCATCACGAATGCACGTGGATTCCAGAATGAAGATGACAACTTAATCCAGGGAATGCGCAATGGTGTCGAACAGTTTGTCGACCTCCCTGTCCCAGCTGAATATACCTATTTACCTGTATCTCATCTTGATGCCAGTTCACAGGACGTTGCTTATCTGTATTCAGCCTATGCCAGGGATAAATTATCTGAAACTAGCGAAGTGACAACATTTGAAGATGCAGTGCGTCAACATCGGTTAATTGACCTGATCACAGAGTCTTCTGAGCGTTTCTTCAGGTAACAGAGAAAAGCATGCCGCTTGCCTGATTCATTTCAATGAATCAGGCTAAATAAATCCGGGGGCGTTCGCTGGCAGCAACCGAGCCAATGATATGCTCCTTAATAATTCGTTGTGCTCTTAGGATGGGAAAGAAAGATGCTCAGGCCCGCTATCAAGGCCAATACGCCGCCAAGAATAAAAGCGGCGTAGGTTCCCTGAGTATCCGCCAAAAAGCCGCCGAAGAATGCCCCGCAGGCCAGAGCCAGCTGAAATACGCATACCAGCAGCGCAGAACCACCTTCGAATAATTCAGGGGCGGCCTGATAGATCCAGATATTCAGACAAATAGGCAGTGCACCAAACGCCAGTCCCCAAATAACGATAAGTACTGACGCTAATACCTGATTGCTGCTCAGCTGAGAGGCGATTAATACACAAACCCCAATGAACAGAATATTGGTTAAAAAGGCATAGCGGACGCCAAATTTGCGCACGGTGAATTCCGTGAGAAACGTGCCGATAAATCCGGCGATACCGTATCCCATCAGTAATAGAGAGATGGACGACGAGGAAAAATGCATTTGGAAACGCAGCCACGGCTCAAGGTAGGTATAGGCTGAATACTGCGCCGAGGCCATGAAAATTCCAATAATCAATCCTCGCCGAACGCCCTTCATTTTTGCGGCAGACAGCATAGCGCTCAGGCCTATCGAATTCCCCGCAGGCAATAAAGGCAAGGCTATCCACTGGTAAATAAATATCGCCACGGCCAATAGGGTATTCAGCGTAAAGGCCATCCGCCAGCCGTAAAGCTCACCCATATAGGCACTCGCGGGAACCCCAGCGACGGTCCCTAACGCCACTCCGGCACTAATCAGCGAAATCGCTCGCGCACTTTGCGCCTCTGAAACTAATCTTTTACCCGCAGGGATAGAAAAAGACCAGAAGCCACCGGCAGCAAATCCAAGAATAATTCGCCCCAATAAAAGCGTAGATAAATCGGTAGCGAACATCGCAATGGCGTTCGACAGTATCACTGAAACGGAAAGGATCAGCAGTAAAGTGCGACGATTTAATCGCCGTGAAAATAGCATCAACAGCGGTGCGGCAAAGGCGGCGATGAGTCCAGGCAGCATTACGGTCCATCCCGCCTGCCCTTCGCTAACGTTGAGCGCTTTGGCGATCGGCGACAATAGCCCAATCGGTAAGAATTCAGAATTGATTAACACAAAAGTTCCGCACGCTAATGACAAGACGGCGGACCAGCGTTGCAGGGAGGACATTTGTCGCTCAGAACTCAGCGTTGTGCATTGAGACATTTTTATTCCCTCAGTTTTGCTCGATATAGAACAAAATCTGAGACAATGCGTCAACTATTTTTATAATAATCATTAAGTTAATAACATATTGGTCTTAAGTTATCACAATTTGTGCATTACCAAACTGACCTGCACAGCGCCTGCGACGTCAGAGCTGGAGGTCAGGTTCATTAAAACTCCTTTAAGTATGTTGTAACTAATATAACTGCTACCTATCGGTTCATGGCATTAAATTCAGCCAATGAATAATTTCGTCGCAAAGCGCTGCGGGTTGCTCAAGGGGGATCATATGACCACAGTTTTCGATCACGCGAAGCTCTGCCCCGGGGATATGGGTTTGCAGCTCGGTTGACTCTTCCAGACTGCGCATACGGTCATTTCGCGCCGCGATAACCAGCGTTGGGCAGTGGATTTGCGAAAGCCTGTCGGTATCACTGCTGCGGTCCAGGCGCGACTGACGAACAAAGACCTCATAGCCAAGGCGCTGCCCCATCCCCTTCAGGCGCTGCAAAAGCTCAGGGTCCTTGCTGCGGTCAACGTGGAGCGAATAGCCCAGCGAGAGATGACTTAATCCGTTGTAGGAATGTGCCGTGACCGCGTCGGCAGCGCTGGCCTTTGTGCGCTGCTGCAACGCCGAGTCCGCTCGACTTGAGGTAGCAACCAGAATCAACGCCGTGACACGTTCAGGAATGCGTTGCTGTATCTTGCGCGCAATGTAACCGCCCATCGAAAAGCCCAACAGAACAAAATTTTGCGGACAGGTTTCGATGATGCGTTCGGCCATCTCATCCATCGTTTGGCCGCTGTCTAGCTGGGCAAAAGTCAGCGCCGCCCCCTGCGCTTTTAAAGGTTCAACGACGTCATCCCACAGGCGGTCATCGGTCATATAACCTGGGATCAAAACGATATTCCCTAAAGACATCGGCGATTTCTTCCTTGTGCAGTCATTACAATTAACAATATTTTGGAAACATCACGCCATATTTTCAGACAGCGAGAAACCACGAATAGGTAAATCGGGGCTGTTGGCGCAGTCGGAAAGATAGCGCGCTGGCGGTTTCCCCTGCGCCTTGCGGAACATGGTCACAAAACTGCTGGCACTTTCGTAGCCTAAGTCGAGTGCGACGGTTTGCACGCTCGCCCCGCCTGAGAGTTTCTGTAGTGCGAGGATAACATGCAGCTGTTTACGCCAACGGTGAACGCTGACGCCAACCTGGTTAACAAAAGTGCGGCTCAAACTACGCTCGCTCATGCCGATACGCCCAGCCCATTCGGCCAACGTCGATTTGTCGGCGGGGTCTTGCAACATGCCGTCGGTCAGTTGTCGCAGACGATTGTCTCGCGGCAGCGGCAGATAAAGGTCTTCCACTTCGGCCACCGTTAGCTGATCAAGCAACACGTTGATTATCTTACCTTCGGGTCCCTGCTCATCGTAAAGCAGCGGGAAGTGCGCGGCGTGCAGCAGGAGTTCTCGCAGTAGCGGCGTCACCGACAAGGTACAGCAGGAGGTCGGTAACGAAAGATTGGCGTCGGGTTCAACAAACAGGCTATAGCACTGATTCACGCCCGTTCCGCGTGCAGAGTGCATTAATCCGCTCGGGATCCATACCGCACACTGCGGAGGCACGACCCAAACACCCTGCTCCAGCTCACAGCTGATGATACCTTCGAGCGTATAAATCAGCTGTGCCTTACGGTGGCAATGCATGGCTTTTTCCCATGAACCGTTGGTGCGCGAAGCACCTACCGCAATCACCGGCCTCTCAATATCGTCGATAGCAACACGATTACAATCGCCGGGATGGCATTGAATAATTGGCATCGTTTATTAAAACTCCGTTAAGATTTGGCCGATTTGATAAATAATATGGCTGAATTGCGCATTGTAGTCCAGCGTTCGGAGTGGCTAAATGGCTACCTTAACGGGGGAATCAAAATATGTATCACGAAAGTATTGTCAGTGAACTGTTGGATTGGATTGAACATAACTTGGATCAGTCCTTAACATTAGACACCATTGCCGCGAAATCGGGCTACTCAAAATGGCACCTGCAACGCCTGTTTAAAAGTTTTACCGGCCAGACACTCGGGACTTATACACGACAACGTCGTCTGACGATGGCCGCGACCGAACTGCGTCTGACGCAAAACTCTGTATTACGCATTGCCGATAAGTATCAGTTTGATTCTCAGCAGACGTTTACCCGCACGTTTAAAAAGCAGTTTAAAACAACACCTGCGGTTTATCGTCGTCTGGATCATTGGCCGAGCTATGGTATGTGTCCGAAGATTGAGCTGGAAGCCGCGCATGAGCAACCCAGTATACAGCCTGTTGCCGTGAGCGAGCCGGAGAAGGAAAAACCGGAGTTAGAATGGATGGGGCTAAAGAGCAGTACGCCGAGTTACCACTGTCAAAAAACCGTCTGGACCCACTGGAAACCGTGCAGTGACGGCGTAAGTTCAAAATCTTGCTAATTTAAGATGGGGAGAAAATTGCTTTCTCCCCATCTTAAATATTTATTGTTTAATCTTAGAGAACAGACTCCCTACCATTGAGATACGATCGCGTTCTATGGCGGTGTCCTGCATGCATTTAGCAAAAGAATTCGTTCCCGACTGGAAGCCATACTGCGAGCAACGCTCTCTGTCCTGCTGTAACTGCACATTATGCACTCCACAACCTGATAACAAAGTCACTGCCGCTAAAACGGCTGTCATAACGATGTAAGTCGCCTTCATTTTCTCTTTCCGTCTTCGATGATTTTTTTAGGAAAAACAAGCGCAGAAAATCAGAGGGTTAACTGGAGATTATTCCGCTAAATCCGCGCTTGTTTTAATGATATAAAGATATAGAGGGGATGGGGCCGATACTATCTGACAAGTACGGAACTGGGGGCGTCTGCCCTCGACCTGCTTTTAAGGTCAAGATCTGGGTTTAGGTCTTTTAGGTCAAAGGCAGGTGCTTCGCACGTGGCGTAGGCCGCGCCGCTTCGCGATTCCCTGCCTCGGTGACGAGACAAACGCGTCTCGTCACGCTTCACCCGTCACAGTCCCGATTCCGCCAACAGTCCTCTTAAACAAAAACCGGCAACCTTGAGGTCAAATCCACGCTCGGTTTAACGACGGGAGAAAGACGTATTTGGCTTTCGAGCAAAGTGAAGGGACCGCATTGACGTTAACCTTAAAAGCTGGGCAGGCCAGCAGCCAGCCTCCCACCCTTGACCCAAAAAAAACATTTGCAATCAAAAGCCCCTACTCTAAGGGTTGGAACTTCAACGCGCTCAACGGCTGCACCTTGTCTTCGCGTACCATCTTGTAAGAGGTGTTAGGACCCATCCATTTATCCCAAATCTTGTCGATCACCCCCTGGTCGTCCATCGCTTTGAGGCTTTCATTGACCTTGGCCAGCAGCGCTGGCTCGCCCTGCTTCATCCCCACGCCGATGGGCTCAAGCGCCATCGGGAACGAGGTCATCGCCAAGTCGACGCCGCCCTTTTTCGCCTGATCGATCATCTTCACCGCCGTCATGGTGTTAGTCACAAAACCGACCGACTTGTTCTGCTGTAGCGCAAGATAAGCCGACGCAGTATCCTGGAAGGTGATCGCCTTGGCGCCCGCCAGATAAATTGACTGCTCGGAGGTGGTTCCCTTGGTCGCACTGATGCGTTTATCTTTAAAGAAGCTTTTCGGCTGTCCGGCATTCGGCGCCTTGACCACCAGCATCTCTTTAGCAACATAGTAAGGGTCGCTGAACTGAATCTGCGAGGCGCGGGTCTTGGTATAGGCCAGGTTAGCAATCAGCACATCAACGCGACCGGTAGTTAACACCGGAATACGCGCCTCGACCGAGGTCGGCATCAGATTCAACTTCAGGCCCATCTGTTTGGCGAGTGCGCCACAAAGGTCGACATCCATCCCCACCAACTGACGCGTCTGCGGGTCCGGGGATGAAAACGGCGGTACGTCGGAATACACGCCGCAGTTAAGCTGACCGCGCGCCTGAATATCGCTCAGCATATCAGCCTGTGCCGTCAAGGTGCTTAGCGCCAGCGGGCTTATCAATAGAGCCAAAGAAAGACTTTTGAGTTTCATAAGTAACCTACCCCGATAATGTTCAATATTAAGTGACAGCGTCACGAATTTTAAATAAAAATACCGCCTAAAAATGGATTGAAATGCTCTGATAAGGATCAGTGCTGGCGTAAATCGCTCAAGAATCGCTGTGCACGCGCGTGTCCCGGCTGAGTAAAGAATCGCTCCGGCGGCGCTTTTTCAAGGATCTTGCCCTCGTCCATAAACCAAATAGTATCAGCCACTTCACGTGCGAAATTCATCTCATGCGTCACACACATCATCGTCATTCCTTCCTGCGCCAGCCCCCGCATCACGCTCAGCACTTCGCCGACCATTTCAGGGTCGAGCGCGCTGGTCGGTTCGTCAAACAGCATCACCGGGGGTTTCATCGCCAGCGCACGTGCGATAGCAACTCGCTGCTGCTGGCCACCGGAGAGCTGTAAAGGATAGGCATCGGCCTTATGCGCCAGCCCGACGCGTTCGAGCAGCGCCATCGCCTCTTTGCGTGCCTGATAGCGACGCACGCCGAGCACCTTGATGGGTGAAATCATCACGTTTTCCAGCACCGAAATATGCGGGAACAGGTTGAAATTCTGGAACACGAAACCGATGCGGGTACGCAGATGGTTCAACCGCGTGCTGCTGCCGTTGATATCCAGACCTTCAAACAGAATCTGTCCGTCCTGAATCGGCTCCAGCCGGTTAACCGTTCGAATCAGGGTGGATTTCCCTGAACCGGAAGGGCCGCAGACCACCACCACTTCGCCACTGCGGATTTCCGCACTCAAATCAGTCAGAGCCTGGTATTCGCCATACCATTTATTGACCTGGTTAAACATAATAAGCGGGGTCATCTCTGCTCCTTATTGCGTAATTTCAGGGGTTAACGCTGCCGAGGGAGCAACCGCCTGCGCCATTTGATGACGAGTACGTTGCCGGGCGATGCGTTTTTCGAGTCGGTTTGCCAACCAGGTCAGACTAAAACAGACCGCGTAATAGCTAAGCGCCACAATCGCGAACACCTGAAAAGGCTGGGTCAACAGCTGGTTGCTGACCTGATTGGCGGCAAAAGTCAGCTCCTGCACGTTAATCACGTAACCCAGTGTGCTGTCTTTAATGATGGAAACTAGCTGACTGATCAGGCTCGGCAGCATGTTATAAAGCGCCTGCGGCAAGATTATCAGCCGGAAGGTCTTGAGATAACTCATGCCCAGCGCACGCGAGGCCTCGTACTGCCCCGACGGCAGGGCCTGAATCCCCCCGCGCACAATCTCGGCAATATAGGCGCTCTCATAAATCACCAGCGTACAGGCCATGGTCGCAAAACCGTTGATGTCGTGACCCAGCAACATCGGCACGCAGAAGTAGGTCCAAAACACCACCATCATCAGCGGAACGCCGCGAAACACGTACACCCACACTGCCGCCACGCTGCGCACAGCCTTGAACGGCGAAATGCGCGCCATCGCCAGCACAATCCCCAGCGGGAAGGCAAACAGCATGGCAACCACCGACAGCAGCAGCGTATTCGCTAACCCGCCAAGGGAGCCGTGCGGATACTGGCCCACCAGAAACAGCATCCAGTACTGATGAATAATGCTGAAGAAATCAGACATCGCCTCTTACCTCGCCATAGCGCGCTGAAAACGTTTGGCAACCCATGCGCCGCCGCCCATTAACAGCAGAGAGAAAAACAGGTACACCACCGAGGCCACCATATAAATTTCAAACGTCCTGAAGGTCATGTTTTCGATTTCGCGAGTGACATAGGTCAGTTCAGCGACGCCGATAACCATCGCCAGGCTGGTATTCTTAAACAGCAGCACCGTATGGTTGATGAGCGACGGCAGTGCGTTGCGCATTCCCTGGGGTAAAATGATCAGCCGCATCGATTTGATGTAGCTCATCCCCAACGCCCGCGAGGCCTCAGTCTGTCCGGCCGGGATAGCGCGCAGTCCGCTGCGGATATCCTCCGAGAAGTAGGCCGCCTGACACAGTCCCAGCGCCATCATCGAGAAGATAAACTCGGCGTTCTGATTGTTTATCCAGTCCTGTAGTGCCTCAGGCAGCAGCGTGGGAATGGCGAAATACCACATCATCAGCTGTATCAGCGTAGGGACGTTGCGGTGATAGGAGACATAAACGCTAACCAACGCCACCGCGATACGCTTCTCCGACAGGCGGATAATCACCAGCAGCAGCGCCAGTACCATGGCCAGCAGCCAAGATCCCATCGCCAGCTTGAGCGTCAGCTCGATGCCGGTCACCAACATGTCGCCATACTGGCCCTGCATTACCGCAGCCAGATCAAAACCGTTTTTCACTGCTGCCATTGCGTCCCCCTGTCAGCCAATAATCTAACGCCACGCTTAACCCGCGTCGCCGGGACGCAGCGTGGATAGCCCACCCGGCACCTGTAGCGTGGGGGTAATTTCGATATTGCCGATATTGACCGCGATAGGCATTGCCACGGCGAACGCCACGGTATCAGCGATGTCTTTGGCGGTCGGCAGCTCGAAGCCGTCGATAAACTGCTTTTTCGCCCCTTCTTTGTCGCCGGACACGTTGCCGAAGATGTCGGTGGCCACGCGTCCCGGACAGATTTCGGTTACGCGAACGCGTTTGCCACAGCAGTCCACGCGCAGCTGGCGCGAGAGTGCGTGCACGCCCGCCTTGGTCGCGTGATAAATCGAGTTGCCGCCGAAGTTATAAATTGCCGCAATCGAGGTGATATTGATGATATGCCCACGGTCACGCGCCATCATCCCCGGCACGGTAAGGCGGCAGAGGTGCAGCACGGCGCGCAGGTTGACGTCGACCTGTGCATCGACATACGCCTCTTTAGCGGTGGCAATCGAACCTGGGTGAGAGATGCCCGCATTGTTTACCAGCACGTCAACCTCAATCTCGCTGCACAGGCGGGTCAACGCTGCCACGTCGCTGACGTCAATAACGTGCGGGATACAACCGGTACGTTCGGCCAGGGCCAGCAGCTCACTTTCACGGCGTGCCACGGCGTGTACGGTCAGCCCTTCTTCGCACAGGCGCTCAACAATGGCCTCGCCCATCCCTGCCGATGCGCCGGTCACCAACGCGGTTTTATAATCTGAAAATGGCATTATCATTCCTCTTGAAATTGTGCCGCAGAGGCCCGTAATACGGGTCGTTGCAGGCTTAAATCGACTGTATCGGGTAATGTCTTTAATGGATAAGACATAAAGGGTGTGTGGTAATAAGGCCATCTTATGAAGCCCAAAGCTACACTTCATCCTATTGTTATTTATCGGAAAAAATCATTCATCCCGCAGCAACTGGCGCGACATCGCTCGAATTTCACAGCCCGGCGTCTGCTCTATCTCGGCCCTTATCCGTTTTGCCAACGCGACTGCGCCCTCGGTATCGCCGTGCAACAGGATGGACGACACGTTGAGAGGGATTTTTTCGCCTTCAATGCTGGTCAATGTCCCCTCGGTCAGCCACTGCCGAATACGCGCACTTATCTGCTCGGCGCCGTGGATAACCGCCCCCGGTAAGGCGCGATTCACCAACATGCCGTTAGCGTGATAGGCTCGGTCGGCCAGCAGCGTGCAGGCGACCTTCATCTTCAATTCACGCGCGCAGTGCTCTACGGCATTCCCCGCCGTCGTGCTAATAATCAAGTTCGGGTCAAACGACTGGACCGCACGCAGTAGCGGCATCGCCAGCCCCTCGTCCTCGGCCGCCATGTTGCCCAACGCACCGTGAAAGCTCATGTGGGTCAGCGGATAATCTGCCACCCGTGCGAACCCCGCCAGAGCACCGAGCTGATAAATCACGTACTGCGCCAGCGTTGCGGTGTCAATTTGCATCCGGCGACGGCCAAAACCGAGCAGGTCAGGGAAACCGACGTGTGCCCCCAGATCGATGCCATGTTGTTTAGCGCGCGCGACGCTGGCGGCCATGATGCTCGCGTCACCGGCGTGAAAGCCGCAGGCGATATTGGCGGAGCTGATAATGGACATCAGCGAGGCATCGTCGGCGATACGGTAGTCGCCAAAGCCTTCGCCGAGGTCGGCGTTTAAATCAATGTATCGCATGCTTTCACCTCTTCAATCGGCCGATTTTCTGGCGCTGGACGCAGCATGAATAGCCCTCTTCCGCGCCCGACCGTCTCTCCGCTGGCCACCGCGAGGCGGGTTATTTCCCCCGCCAGTGGACTGCGAACCGGCAGATACAGGTCACCAAACTGCAAGAATCCCAGACAGTCGCCGGCTTCGACCCAGGCCCCCTTGGCGATCGGGGCTTTGTCCTGCATCGGATGCGTCGCCCAAAACTGCCCTTTTTTGGCGGCTTTGATAGCGACCGGTGCGGCCTCTTTAGGGAGCGGCAGGCAACGATATAACTCCTCGTCGGTGCATCGCAGGCGCAGCGAAAAATCCTTACCGCTGATTTCAATATTCCCAAGGCCAGACGCCTGCATTTTTTGCGCTATCTGGCGTATCTCGTTAATCGCTATCATCGTTCACCCTGATTAAGCCCGGTTAAGCTGTTTAATTTGTTTCCGCACCTGCTGGATGTAGTCCTGCTGTGTCTGCCACGCATCGCGCGCCTGCGCAAAATTACACTCCACAAAGCGGATACGGCGACCCGGCGGAATTTGCCCCAGCAGCCAAAGGTCAGCCTCAATCACGGTGGCGAACTTCGGATAGCCACCGCTGGGCTGTGCATCACTCATCTGAATGATTGGCTGGCCGTTGTGCGGCACCTGAATCACGCCGGGCACAATGCCGTGCGAACGCATTTCCATTGTTTCGAGCGCCACCAAAGGTTCGCCCTCCAGACGGTAACCGTAACGGTTGCTCTGCGGCGTGATGCGCCAGTCCTGCTGCCAGAAACGTGCGCGAGACTCGGCGGTATAAGCAAAATGCTCACCGGCGGCCAACACGCGTACCGGTTGAACCTCGGCGTTTAGGTCGGCAAAACGCAGCCACGGCGAGGCAATGCCGAGGTCGGTTTTCACCCTGCGCTGCGGCTCAGCCGCCGCCAGACGATCGCCCTTATGCAGTCCACGACCGTGAAAGCCGCCAAATTCACCGCGCAACTGTGTGCTGCGCGAACCCAGCACTTCGGGCACGTCAATCCCGCCCGGCAGATGCAGATACGCACGTGCGCAATAGCGCGACGCCTTGACGGTCAGAGTTTGTCCGGCCTTGGCCTGCGCCACCCACCAGGGCGGCAGCAGGCGATCGTCGAGCAGAACATCGCCGTCGTTGCCGCTCACCGCAAAGGCACAATCTTCAAGAAAGCGCACCCGAAAAGGAAACAGCGGGATCTCAATCGCCGCCGCTCCCGGCGCATTGCCTAACAGCAGATTGCCGAGCTGGAGCGCCAGAGAGTCCATCGCCCCCGCACGCCCTACGCCGTAGTTGAGACAACCTTCGCGCCCCAGATCCTGAACGCTGGTCAGTGCGGTCGTTTTTTCAATTTCAATCATGACAGCACCTTCTGTATGCGAAATTGCACGCTGTCGCCGGGGCGAAGCGTCACCGGCGGAGTGGCGGTCGCATCAAAAAAGACAAATTCGGTGTGGCCAATCGTGTTCCAGCCGCTCGGCCCGGCAGAAGCAGAAACACCGGTCTGTACGCCGCCAATCGACACCGCACCGCCCGGAATACTCAACACCGGCGTTTGGCGGCGCGGTGTGGCAATCGACGGGTCCATCCCACCCAAATAGCAGTAGCCGGGATGGCTGCCGAGCGCATAAACCGGGTACAGCGGCTCGGCGTGACGCCGCACTATCTCGGCAATACTCAGCCCGGTGTGCTGGGCAACGTCGCACAGATGCGGGCCGTACTCACCGCCGTAATACACCGGTAGCTCAACCACGCGCCCCTGCAAAGTCTGGGTCTCACCGCGCTGCCACTCGGCGAGCAGCGCGTCGTAAAACGGCTCAAGCGCCTGCGGCGGCTGGTGAAAGGTGAGCATCAGGTTGTTCATTCCCGGCACCGCCTCTGCGACCAGCGACCACTGCTGCACCTGATTCGACAGCGCCCAGATACGCTGCTGGTTTTCGAGCCCCAGCGCACCGGGCGCCTCGAACAGCATCGCGCGAGTGCCCAATGCGCTCACGACCGGTTCTTTTGAGGTTTCTATAGACATCATGGGTTTTCCGCTCCGTGCCGTTATCAGGACAGTGAAGCCAGTCCTCGCTTCAGTCGTTCGAGGCCTTCGGCGATCAGCTCTTTGCTGGCGGCGTAAGACAGGCGGATATGCGACTCACCGGCTGCACCAAACTCGCTGCCCGGACGCACCGCAATACCGAAACCGCGTAGGATACCGACCATCTCCACAGACGAGACAGGCGCTGAATAGGATGGGAAACAGTAGAAAGCCCCTTCGGGATTGCTGAGAGTCAGGCCGGGAATGGCATTCAGACCGGCAATCATCAGTTCACGACGTTCGGCGTAGACTTTATGCATCTCGCGCACGTCCTGAGCGCACTCTTCGATAGCGGTCAGCGCCGCGTACTGTACGGCGGTATTGACTGAGCTGTTCACCGAGTTGTGTACGCGCGCAGCGGCGGCGATCATCCTGGCCGGTCCCGCCAGATAGCCGATGCGCCAGCCGGTCATGGCATAGCTTTTGGAGAAGGTTTGGCAATACAGCGTGCGGCCACGGAAGCTTTCAACCTCCAGCGCAGAGGTGAATGGCTGGTCGGTAAACACCAAATCGCTGTAGGCTTCATCGGCAACCACCAGCGTATCGCTGGCTTTCACAATCTCGCCCAGCGCCTCAATCTCTTCGCGGGTGTGAACGATGCCGGTCGGGTTGCTCGGGTTGCAGAACACGAACAGCCGCGCGCCCTGCATTGCCTGCTCCAGCGCCGCGAGGTCCCAATGCAGGTTCTCCTTGCAAGGTACAGGCACGCAGACGCCGCCGGCCATGTTGACCAGGTCGGCATAAAGGGAATAGGTAGGGTCGGGAATGACCACCCGGTCACCGGGATTAACTATCGACAGGATAGCCGCAGACAGGCCACCGGTGCCGCCGTGGGTGACCAGAATTTCACCGGGGCCGACTTCAGCGCCCGACTGGGCAGAGACTAATTTTGCCAGCGCCAACAGCAGCGGTTTTTCCCCTAGCTGCGGCGAATAGTGGGTCAACCCGTTGGCCAATGCGTCGGCGGCAGCCTTGATGATGCGCGGCGGGGTAGCAAAGTCCGGCTCCCCCACGGCCAAAGAAACCATTTCTGGCGTCGTGGCGGGCTGCTGAACGCGCAACGAGGTTCTTTCGATACGAAGTACCGCTTCTGCGGCCGTAAAATCTACAATTTCATCCTGCTGTGAACGCATTGGGTCAACCCTCAAGTCTACTCATCTGATAGTAACGGCCACTGTATCCTGTCGTTTTCTCAGCCTGAAAGAGGGTTTCCCTGTGAGGTAATAAGCGTCTCTTATTAATGAATCGGCACTCAGTGAACCAGCATCAGTGGCCGGTTATCCTGCGTTCGCTTCACCATCAACGACAGCAAAATGTCTTTTACCGCCTGCGCCGGAGGCGACAGGGAAAGGTGGTCCGACATACAGAACGACAGCGGTGCCTGAATGCCCGGCGACGCGATGCGCGACAGCCAGACTCCCGGCTGGGCGGCCATCGCCCGCGCGGCAGACTCAGGCAGAATGGTGACACCCAGCCCATTGAGCACCGCAGCGTTGAGAGTCGACGGCGATTCGATTTCGGCGATGATATTCGCCTTCAGCTTCTCGCGTTGCAGCGTTTCGTCAACCAGTCTGCGCACCACGTTATAAGGACGCGGCATAAAGAGGTCACGTTTAACGACATCGACAAGTTCGATGGTCGGCTCCGGCGTCGGGACTCGCGCCGAACCGACCAAAAACAGGTCCTCTTTCATAAGCGGGATGAATGACAGTCCGTGTACCGGCCTATCGCCGTAGATAACCGCCATGTCCATGCGCCCGTTCATAATTTGCTCGCTCATCGGCGAACCAAAATTCTCGTTGAGATACAGCACGATGCCAGGATGCTGAGCCTTGACGGCCTGAATCAGTGGCATCGCCAGCAGCGACGCGGCGGTAGAGGGCGCGAGACCGACGGAAACCTGGCCGCCGAGCGAGCAACCGGCGTTGTCTACCGCGCTTTGCGCCTGCTCACACTGGCGCAGAATGGTTTGCGCATGGCTATAAAGAATTTTACCTGCTTCGGTCGGCGTGACGCCGCGCTTAGTGCGGATGAGCAACTGCTGATCAAGCTCTCCCTCCAGCGCCGCCAGCTGCTGGCTCAGTGCCGGTTGAGCAATGTGCAGCACCTCGGCGGCCTGCGTCAGGCTGCCGATATCCACGATTTTTACGTAATACTTTAAACGTCTGAGATTCATGACCGACCTCGATTTTTCTGAGTACTGATTTCAATAAAGCAAGATTCAGGCCATAAGCTTTGTAAACTTGAACATCTACAGGTCATAAGCAATACCAATGGATTAACCGGGGGTGAATTAACCTTAAGAACCCGCCATAATCGTTTAATCAAAGCGTTATAAAACGATTTCGCACCGCGATGGTGCATATTCGCTATATTTAGGATTAACCCCCCGCAGGTATTGGAGCAACATATGACCCGCCGCATAAAACGTCAGTACAAGGCATTTCGCGATGACATCCGTGATTTACAAACCCGCAGACCGGTTCCTGGCCCCGAACTTGAGCACCTTGACCCCTTCCTGTTTCTGAACCATCACGGTCCTCAGGTCTATGCCCCGGATAATCTGGGTCTCCCCTTTGGCCCGCACCCGCACCGGGGCTTCGAAACCGTGACCTTTATTCTGCGCGGCGAGCTGGCGCACAAGGATACCGGCGGCCATGAGAGCATCATTGGTCCGGGCGGCGTGCAGTGGATGACCGCAGGGTCGGGTCTGATTCACTCCGAGCTTTCACCAGAATCTTTCAAGCGTCAGGGCGGCGAACTGGAGATTCTGCAACTGTGGGTCAATCTGCCTTCACGGCTGAAAATGACCGCGCCAAGCTACGTTGGGTTGCAGGCGGCCGACATTCCGCAGATCCCGCTAAGCCATGGAGAAGGCTCGGTGAGTCTTATTTCGGGGGAAGTGGCGGGCGTAACGGGGCCGATTAAAACGCTGACCGGCGTCACTATGATGACGGTGCAACTCGCGGCGGGCAGCAAGGTCACCCTGAAGGCTCCGGCCGCGCGCGAGGTGTTTTTATATACCGTGAAAGGTCGACTGCAAATCGGTGACCAGCAGGCTCAAAGCTGGCATTTGATTGAGCTGGATGATTCCGACGACAGCGTAACGATTGAAGCGATTGAAGACGCGGTATTACTGTTTGGTCACGCCGACAAAATCCGCGAACCAATTGTTTCGCACGGGCCGTTCGTGATGAACACCGCGCAGGAAATCAACGAGGCCATTCTGGACTATCAGGCCGGCAGGTTTAACGTCAAACTCGACGGCTAGAAAATTACGCGTCTGCCTCTCGTTAACGGAAGGCAGACGCGCAGTGATGACTTTTCCGCCCTTTCCCTCAGGTTCTGATCCGCAGCATCGCCTCAAGCTTATCGGCAATTTTTGTCACTACATAAGCAATCACCATATAGAACACCACGGCAATCAGGAACGCTTCGAGGTAATAGAAGTTCAGCGCCGCCGTCAGTTGAGCCTGAGCAAAAATGTCCACCACTTCTATCGCAAACGCCAGCGACAACGCCTTCATGATAACCATAAAAGAGTTCGCCAAATCCGGGATAGCGGCAATGATCACCTGCGGAAACAGCACCCGGCGAAACAGTTGGCCGCTGCTGTAACCCAGCGAGTTGGCGGCGTCAGACTGACCCGAATCAAAGGAGTTCAACGCCCCCTTCACCACCTCGGCCTGAAACGCCGCCACGCAGGCGGTGAGCGCCACAATAATAATCGCCCAGTTTGGCAAGGTGTTGGGATTGAATTTTATTCCGAACAGCGACGCGGTAAAGGCCAGCGCCGTCGGCAGCCCGTAGTAGGCGAGAAAAATCATCACCACCATCGGGATGCCTTTGAAGGCAACCTTGTACGCCACCACCAGCTCGCGCAATACCGGAATACGACGGTATTCAACCAGTGCAAAAAGACCGCCCACCAGCGTCGAAAAAATAAAAATGGTGAACGCCATCGCGAGCGTAGCGGGTACAGCGTCCAGAATGCTCCAGAAGTCCGGGATCAGAACGTCGATATCAAACATAGTTAATCACCTTTTCTCTGTCAGATGCTCGCGCTGAGCTTGATCTTGGTCGGTGCCGTTTTCGAGGTGTACTTTGAGAAACGCAGCTCAAAGAAACGCACGATAAGCCAGGCAATCAGGCACAGCAGCGAGTAGATAACGCCCAACACCAGATAAGTGCCAAACTGATACTGGTTATAGGAGCGTTCCATGATCAGGTGCGCGGTTGCCATCACGTCGGCAGCACCGATATACATTACCAATGCCACGTTATGAATCAGATAGATGACGGCGTTGCCGTAGCCGGGTAACCCGATGTGCAGCGCCTGCGGACCGGCGATGCGCACGATTTTCTGCCGCAGGGTATAGCCCATACTGTCAGCCGCGTCATGCTGACCCCGCTCAACCGCCAGGTACGCCGGTCGCATCACCTCAGACAAATAACCGCCGTGATACAGGCTAAGCCCAACCATTGAGGCCAGGGTCGGAGAAATATCAACCTTGATACCGAACAGGCCGAGCAGCATTGGCAGTCCGTAAAATGCCACGAAAAGCTGTAGAACCACCGGCACGCTGCGGGCGTATGAAACGTAGAGGTCAGCCAATGGGCTCAGACCCCACACCCGACGTACCCGCAGGGTCGTGGCCAGCAACGCCAGCAAAAAGCCGGCGGCCAGCGCGACAAACATAATCGCTAACGTCAGCGGCAGAGCCGAGAGTAGCTCGGGAATCATGGTGGAAAGATCCACGTTTAAACACTCCTAAATCCAGTTTCAGCCTTGACCACTGACGTCAGAACCCTCGTTGCGGGCGTGCGCCTTACTTGATGTATTTAACAACGTCTTCGCCGAACCATTTCTGCGACAGCTTGCTCATCGTGCCGTCATCTCTCAGTTCTTTGAGCGCCTTATTCACGTCATCCGCCAGCACTTTGTTCTCGTCAGAGCGGTGTATAAGGATGTAGGTGTTATTGATGGCAACCGGTTCGCTGGTTTTAATATCGAGTTTCAGGTTATCGATAACGGTCTGCTCACCCAGATTTGACGGCAACACCAGAGCGTCATATTTGCCGCCCTGCACCTCTTTCAGGCGATCCGGATACGGAACACCGGCGCTGGAGGCGCTGATATTCAGCTTATAACCCGGATTTTCCTGCTGCCATTGGTTAACAAACTTGAAAACGCCACCGCCTGCGGTCACTGGCACAATATTCTTGCCGACCAGGTCTTTCATGTCGTTGATATTGCTGTCTTTACGGCTGTAAATTTTCATCAGGCTCGCCCCTTCCGGATTGGATGGGATCAGAAACTGCTTGTTGCGCGCCGGTGCCATATAAAAGCCGCTGGTCGCCATGTCATATTTACCGGTCGCGAGTCCGGTCTCCTGAGCAATTTCTGCGGCGCCTTCCATAACAAACTTGTACTGCGGCAGTTTGGCATTAATGGCTCGCAGCAGGTCGGGCTCATAGCCCTGCGGTTCGACGCCGATAGCGCCCCAGGAAAGCGGTTTCGATTCGGCCGCCGTGGCGACTTTAATCGTTCTGACCGCCGTATCGGCGTGGCTGACGGTGGACACAGCAAGCGCTAATCCGCCCAGCACGGAGAGGCTCATACGACGGTAAAGGCTTGATTTGATTGCAGGCATCTATTGTTATCCTTTTATTATGAGAATGAGTGTTCAGAACGGAGAAACTGTGCGAGCCGTGGATTCGATGGATTATCGAAAATTTCGCTCGGGCTGCCTTCTGCGGCCACGACGCCTTTATCCATAAAGACGATACGATTCGAGACGCTTTTGGCGAACTGCATCTCGTGAGTCACGAGCAGTGAAGTTATCCCGGACGAGGTCACGTCCTTAATCACCTTGAGCACCTCGCCCACCAGCTCTGGGTCGAGCGACGACGTGGGTTCGTCAAACAGGATAACGTCCGGTCGTACCGCCAGCGCGCGGGCGATGCCGGTGCGCTGGAGCTGTCCGCCGGAAAGCTGTGACGGATAGTGGTCAATTTTGGCCGACAGCCCGACGCGTTCCAGCTCTTCCAGGGCAATTTTGCGCGCTTCGTCCGCCGATTTGCGCTGCACCACGACCAAGGGATCCATCACATTCTGAATCACCGTCATATTCTTGAAGACGTTAAACTGCTGGAACACCATGGCGGTACGCAAGCGAATCGCCTGCACTGCGCGCTTGTCTACCGACTGATAACTCATGCGAATATCGTCAAAGGCGATGCTGCCGGAGGAAGGCTTAGCCAGATAATTGATGCAGCGCAATAGCGTAGTTTTGCCGGTTCCGCTCGGGCCGATAATTGACACAACGTCACCGCGTTTTACCGAAAGGTTTACGCCGTTAAGAATCTGCGAGCTGCCATAGGAAAGCTTTATATTTTCAAGTTCAAGCATTGAGGATTAGTTCCTTTCGAGTGCGTTGACGTCGTAGCGCATCATTTGCCGCTGTCGGCATGCCCCAGAACGTGCATCAGGCGGTTTGCCCAGCCAAAGATTGAGATAGCGTGGATCAGGTCAATAATCTCGTGCTCGTCCAACCCTACGGCGCGCAGTGCCGCAACGTCTTCCGGCGTCGCCTCTGACGGCACCGCCGAAAGTCGACGGGCAAAGCGATAAATAGCCGCATCGCGCTCACCGAGGAGCGCAGGCTGGTCAAAATAGAGCGCGCTCACCACGTCATCGCTCTTGGCCAAATTGGCGTGGCGACGCGCGTGAACCACCGCGCAGAACTTGCAGCCGTTGACTATCGATGCGCCCAACGCGCCCAGCTCTCTGTCCTGATGCGCAAGGCCGCCTTCAACGTACATAATGGCGTTAAACAGCACGGTGCGCGCAACATAGCTCTCGGGATCGTGTGCCAGCGTGCGCACGTATTCAGAGATCTTTTTGTTCGACGGCGTCACCTGCATCGCCGCTAACTGTGCCGGCGAGGCCTCTGCCACCTCCAAAGGAGGAAGATAGGGATGCCAGGTCAGGGGTTTCAGGCTAACGGAAGGGATCATGCGGACCTCATCAGACGTAGACCGGTAGCAACCTTGGACTGGAAATTAACGAAGGCGATCAGCTCAGAAAGCGCGACAATCTGCGGCGTGCTCAGTCCGACCGCGGTCAGGCGCGTGATATCACTCTCCACTGCCTCGCTCGGGGTCAGCGTAATCTTGTCGGCATGGCGGGCGAGTGTTGCCAGCGGCTCGGCGTGCGGCGTTTCCCCTGCCGCTAACGCCAGCAGTTCAGGCGCTGGCGTCAGGGCATCAAGCTGTGCGCGATATTGTTCGACCAACGCGCTATCGGCGTTCAGCGCCGCGATGCGCAGCGCCAGGGCAAGGCGTAAATCAGCATCCAGCCCCTGATTATTGTCCGGTTGAAGCACCGACAGGCGGCATAGCTCCGCGCCCTCGACAAACTCTGGGCGAAACCTTCTAGCGCTGAAAAGTGTGTCGTCCGGTGAAAGACCGGCGGCCTGGTCTACTGCATCGATCACAGTGCGTTATCCTTGTTGAGTAAAGGGGTTGAATCCACCCATTCATCGCCCTGCAATTCTGGCGTGCTGTAGGCAACCAGATTGGCGAAATGGCTGTCGACGTCTTCGGCAAACAGCGAGGCAGTGATGCCACGCACCAGACGATCGGCTCCGGCGCTGACCGCCGGGATATCGCCTGAAACCTTGCCGTGCGTCAGCATCGCGGCATCGTTGAAACAGTGTATGTGCGCCAGTATCGGACAGGTGCCGGGCTCTCGCTCACGAAACTCAAACGCCGGTCCAAGGTCTGGCGACGCGAGCATTCCCTCACGCGCTGCGCCCATTTCCGGGGTATAGCGGCCGTCGGACCAGCTGCGAATAAAGGGAGCGATTGCCGCAAACTCCGGACGACCGTCAAAGTCATTGGTGAAGCCGGTTGCTGCAATCAGGAAGTCGTAGCGCAGCAGGCCCTGCGTAGTTTCAATCAGCAGTTCTCCGCCCTGTTCTTTCACCGCAACAATGCCGCAATCGAGCAGGAAACGCGCGTTGGCGTGCCGAGAAACGCGCAGCGTCGAGGCGCGCGGCGGCGGGGTCTGCGTGGAGGCGGTATAGTCGACAAACTTCCATTTCCAGGCATCCGGCAGCTGATACATGCCGTGCACCACGCCCTGACTGCCAATGCCGGTCATCTTGTTAATGCGCGGCATCTCTTTTCTGCGGATAAGCAGGTCAACCGAAGCCGCGCCGGTTTCGAGCGCCGTGGCAGCGTTGTCCATCGACGACGCGCCCGCACCGATAACCGCCACGCGTTTCCCCGCCAGCGAGGAGAAATCAACCTCGTCGGCGGAGTGCGCCCAATACTGACGGTCAACTTCTTTCAGGAAATCGGGAACGGCGAAACCGCCCAGTCCAGAGCGACCGGTGGCGAGCACCAGACGCCGCGTATAGACGCGTCCTGTTTCAGCACCTTCAAGATCGAGCGCAATCAGAGAGCCTGCGGCACGGATACCGGTCATGCGTACGTTGTTGCGCACCGGTAAATCCAGCACCTGGCGATACCAGACCAGATACTCCATCCACTGATTTTTGGGAATTTTGTCGAGCGATTCCCAGGCCTCCGCGCCCCACTGGGCGGTAAACCACGCGCGGAACGTGAGTTGTGGCAGTCCGAGTGCCGGGCCGTGCAGGCTTTTCGGCGATCGCAGCGTTTCCATACGCGCAAATGTCACCCATGGGCCTTCAAGCCCTGCGGGGGCGGCGTCATAGGCAACGACGTTATTAATCCCGCCCAGCACCAGCCTGGCCGTGGCGGCTAGTCCGCACATTCCCGCACCGATCACCACCACGTCGCGAACGGCAGCGCCCTCGTAGGTCCGCTCGGGCACCCAGGATTTGGCCGGCAGCTCCAGCAAAGACAGGTCTTCCGCCAGACGCTTTTCCAGCGCCTCTAATCCGGATCTGTTATCAACCTGTGCGGACATATTCAAAACCCCTGGTTGTTGGCGAAGAGAGAAGAAATACTTATAATCAATTATGCTAAAAACGCATTATGATTCAGTTTGTATGCGTATTCTTAATACTAATTAATAATTAGCTTATTCCAAAAAAGCAATTAAAATTGGCGCTAATAAAAATAAGGATTGAAGGATGCCGAAAATGACCTCACTCAACGATCTGGATTTACGCCAGCTGGAGGCCTTCTCTGCGGTTATCTCATCCGGCAGCGTGACGGCAGCCGCCAAGGTGTTGCAGCGTTCGCAACCCGCCGTCACCCGACTGATTCAAGATTTGGAAACCGCCATCGGTTATCCACTTTTTTTACGCAACGGGCCGCGCATTCATCCCACGGAGCAGGCGTTACGACTGCACGAATACGTCGAGACAGCGCTCATGTCGCTGCAACAAATTCGTCTGCGGGCCAATGAAATCTGGAAAGAAGAAAAAACGCCGCTGCTGATAGCCGCTACGCCCTCGATGTCCTCGGGACTGCTACCAGCGGCGCTCGCGCGGGTAAATCTCGACGATTCGGTGCAAATTCTCAGCGACTCCGCCGAGCAAACGGCGCACGCCATTATTACCGGCAAGGCCGAATTAGGGATAAGTAGCCTGCCGCTAGAGCATCAGGGGGTTCAGGTTCAATGGATTGGTCAATCGCGCTGCGTGTTAGCGCTCAAAGAAGACGATCCGCTGGCGCAAAAGAGCCTGGTATCACTGGGTGATTTGACGTCGCGTAAGCTGATTACACCTTATAACCCGTATCGCCTTCGTCGGCGCTATGAACAGGTTTTGCGTAAGGCCAAGGTTAAGCCAGCGGGGGTGATTGAGACCAACTCGTCGGTCAATATTCTGGCCTGTATTCGTGCTGGATTAGGAGTAGCGATAATGGAGCCGGTTACGGCCTACGGTTTGCCGCTTGCCGGAGTGGTGATTAGAGAGCTGGACGTGGAAATCCCCTACTATTTCGGCGTCACGACGCCTCAGTCAAAACCGCCGCGCCCAAGCGTACTCGCGTTGGTTGAGGCATTGAAGCAGGCGGCGGCAAGCATGTTGCCAGAGTTTACCTGCCTCGACGCCGATGCCCACTCCCGCGTTATGCAGTCGCTGCATCAGGAAAAATAACGCGGAGCCACGGCATGCGCTTATTCTAAAAGCTGTGCAACCATGCCGCCTTTGTCAAAGTATCTGACCTTGGCCATGGCCCCGTTGACCAGCGAAAGCTGCGGCGGAACGTGGCCGATATCAACATCGTAGAGCACCGGAATCGATAAATCGCCGAGCGCCGATTCCAGCGCATCATGATAGTTCTGCAAAGTAGGGTCGGTCACCGCCGGTGCCGCGCTTCTGCCAAACAACACGCCTGCAACGCCGTCAAACCAGCCGTGCATTTTCAGACTCAACAGCGTGCGGGTTAATTCGCACGGTGCCATCTCTGCATTTTCAAAATAGAGGATGACGCCGTCCTGCTTATGCTGCTCGCAAAATTTTGGCACATCACCAAATCGAGTGCCCGCCAGTCGAGAAATGGTTTCGATGCAGCCACCGATTAAACGCCCCTTAAACTCCATCGGCAACGTGCTGCCATCGAGGCGCTTCCACTCGGTTTTATGGGTCAGGTTAAATCCGGCGTCTGGCTGTTCACGCCAGTCACTCCCCTCGGTTTGATAAGCCGGAGAGGAAAACTGCTCAACGACCTCACCGCGCTCCCCCTCCAAAATCAACCAGATGGCTTCCGTGGTGACATCCCGCTCTTTGGAGCCTAGCTCCATTAGATTTGGGCCGTGCAGGGTCGCCCACCCACAAATAAGGGTCAGTGGGAAATGCAGCGTGCTAAGGTCAGAAAATCCAGAAAACCATTTAGGTTTAACCTGCGCCAGCCCCTCAAAATCGATTAATTCGAGCAGCTCCATCGCCAGCTCACCGCCCCACGGCGGCATCACGGCGTTTATTTCCGCATTTAGAAGAAAATCACTCAATTCCGTGGCACGCAACGTCCGTACCGCGCTTTTATTTTTATTGACCGCCCGCAAACATTGACCTTCAAGTACCCGATACTTTCTGCTTTTTAGCACATCAATAGCCAGATCGAGACGGGTATGCAGTGACGCCGGTACCCCCATTGAAGGTGCTGTGATAGCAATGACATCATCAGGGCAAAGTTTCTTTGGAAAGCGAATGGTCATCTAATGAATCCTTATCAGTGACGGAGTTTCTGACACTCTATTCTATTTTGACTCTATGCCGAAATCCTTCAATAACGCGATCAATACACTTCCTGCCCAATCATCATTCGATGGCCATCGGGCGTCGCGACGGTGAATTCACGCATGCCGTGCGGCCTGTCCGTCGGGGGCTGGAGAATAATGGCCCCGTTGGCGGTAAATTCATCATAAAGCGCGTCAACGTCGTCGACGTTCAGGTAGCCAAAATAACTGTGATCGCCGGTTGCAGAGGGCCTGATAGCCTCCGGGCAATGGCCCAGCATGATGCGCACACCGCCGCGCTGAACCTGCTGCCATCCGCCGCCTTCAGGCCATGCCAGAGAAAATCCCAACGCATCCCGAAAGTAGGCCACGCTGGTCTTCAAGTCTGGAACAGCCAGCACGAATGAAAAAGATTGGAGACTGGCGGTGGACGTCGTCGTCATAGTGTTAGCCTCAGAGGAGTAAAATTTATTTAACCTAAAGACGCGTCCCTTAATGCAGACTCATTCATTTTTATGCGTGATTTGTGGCTCACAGCGTACCGGGAAGTTGAGCGAATTGGCGATATAGCATAATTCGTGAGCTGTATGGTGCAGGGACAGCGCCAGCTCAATATTGTTACCGGCGGCCACTGTAATTTGCGGTTTGAGAACAATGGATTCAAAACGGCCGGTTTTATCTTCGACCATGGTGCCTTCTGCCTGGTCAAGATAGGTTTGTACCACAATTCCCGCTTCGGCACACAGGTGTAAATACCAAAGTTTATGGCAGGCTGAGACCGATGCCACCAGCAAGTCTTCTGGATTCCATTTTTTGGCATCGCCTAAAAATGCCGGGTCTGAGGAACCTGCAATCTCGGGTTTTGAGGACGCCTGAATAACATAATCGCGGTCGTAGGCCTTATACGATGCCGTGCCCTTTCCCTTGTTACCCGTCCATTTAACCGAAACCTGATAGTGATGTTCACGACGTGCCATGTTTCCTGCTCCTTTACGAAAATTAACGGAATTTTGGAGTGCCTTAGAGACGCGTCAATCGAGTCTGATTGTCGGCCACTTCAAAATGGTATACCATTATTCCAAAATTTAGGAGCATTTATTAATGCAGACAAAACTCGACTCAACGGCAGACCTGGTAGCCGCCTCTCTTCGAAAGATGATCAACAGCGGTGAACTGGCAGAAGGCGCAAGACTGGTCGAACGCGACCTTGCCTCACAATTTGATGTGAGCCGAATCCCCCTGCGCGAGGCGATTCAACAACTGGTCCGCGAGGGCATTGTCGAGACTCAGCGCAATCGTGGTGCGGTGGTCAAAACCCTCACTGCCGAGGACGTAAACGAGATTTATAGCCTGAGAGTCTTGGTCGAGGGCGACGCGATTTATCAGAGTGTCGCCAATATGGACGCCGAAGTGCTGGCGAGAGCGGAATTGACTCACAGGCTGCTTGAGAAAGCCACCACGCCACAAAAACAGGGCGAGCTGAACCGCGAGTTTCACCAAATTCTTTATCGCGGATGCCGCAATGCCAGACAACTGCGGCTCATAGCAGAATTATGCGCGCAGATAGAAAGGTACGAACGCCTGCAACTTCGGCTTTTAGAAGATACCCCTGCGTTTCAACACGAACATAATGCCATTTTGCAGGCCTGCAAAAACGGCGACCCGGCTCTGGCGCGTGAAGCCACGGTGAGACATATCGAGTCCGCAAAACTGATTGTTCTCGGCATCCTCGCCGACAGGCAGGATTGAGCCAACCTATCTGACCTTGAGTTTCTTCGAGGTGCGATTTGAAGGCCTCAATTAAATTGACGCCGGTGGCCGCACGCGCCATTTTGGCAGCGCCTTGGTTAATTGCTTTTCAGCAAAAAAATATCTGACAAGGAATGAATAAATAATCCCTTGAGGTTAATCATCGCCCACGTCAGTTTTGGTGGTTAACGCAATAACCGCGCTGATGACGGTAAACAGGGCTATTATCCAGGCCATCGTCCAGGGCGTGCCATCGTGCATCAGCGCGAGCAATAATGATGAGACGATCCCACTGCCGTACTGCAAGGCACCCATTAATGCCGACGCAGATCCTGCAATATTAGGCACCGCGTCGAGCGCGGCCGCGGCTGACGTCGCCGCTATCACGCCGTTCATAGAGAAAAACACCAGAACAGCGGCCGCAATAAGAAAAATGCCGCCTACCTGGAGTTTTACCCCAAAAGCCAGCACCAGCGCAGCGATGGCGGCCCCAGAAACTGCGCACTTAAGCAGCCACTCAAGTGAGTGACGTTGTACCAGCCGACGGTTAATCATACTCATTGCCATCAGTCCGACAATATTGAGCGCAAAAAGCCAGCCGTAATACTGCGGCTTTACGCCGAAAAATGAGATATAGACAAAAGGTGAATCGGTGATAAAGGCGTAGGCGGCGGCATAATAGGCGCTGAGACATAAGGTAAAACGCATGTATCGGCTATTTGTCAGTAAGGCGTAGTAATTATGAACGGCCCCACAAAAGGAGGCCTTGACCCGTTTCTCTTCGGGCAAGGTTTCCGGTAAGCCGTTTAACGCCATGAACATGAGTGCGCCAATGACGACCAGCAGCCAAAAAATTGCACGCCACGAGCTCATTTCAATCATTTGCCCACCCAATAGCGGTCCAACGATAGGCGCGATAGCCATGATTACCATCAATGTAGAGAGCATCTGCGCCGCCCGAGTTCGGCTAAACAGGTCGCGGATCATGGCCCTCCCCAGCATAGGGCCGGTACAGGCACCTAACGCCTGAAAAACGCGCCAAAACACAATCTGTGAAATGTCTTTAGAAAGTGCACAGCCCGCAGAGCCGATAATAAACAGCGCTATTCCGACAAAGAGCGGTTTACGACGACCAAAATGATCGCTGATGGGTCCCCAGATAAGCTGGGCAATACAGAAACCGATTAAAAAACCAGTGATGGTTAATTCAACATCGGCCTGTAAGTCTTTGGCCATCAGAGGCATAGCAGGCAGGTAAATATCGGTGGATAACGAGGTGAAAGCCATTAATGCGCTGAGGATAAAAACAAATGCCAGTCCAGAGGTTTTCACAGTATGACGGTGTATTTTCATCGGAGAGGGGGTCATTACGCGTCTTCTCGCTATTGATAAGGAGATGCATTTTATCGACATTTAATCGATGAATAATCAGGTTTAAATCCATAGGGTTTATGAGCTGCCCTCATAAGCAGTAGCGATTTCCTAATGGACGGCGGCGTGACGGCGGAATAGGGGTTTGGTAACGACGCAGCGCGCTAAGGCCACTTGGCGCTGAAAACGTAAACGGGCGCTGCCTGCCTTGATGAGGCGGTAATATCCCGGCTTTTGGCCACAGTCTTGATGCAGATGCCGTCATTTCACCTTAAGGAATGCTATCCTGTTCTTTTATGATGAAATTTTACTGGAGAACTCCCTGCACAAAACACCGCTGCCAGGGGTCGACGCTATGACCTATATTTATCTTTTTATCGCCATTATCTCTGAAGTGATCGCCACCAGCTCGTTAAAAGCCTCTGAAGGATTCACTCGCTTATACCCCTCCGTCGCGGTGGTAGTCGGCTATATTATTTCGTTCATCCTGCTGTCGCTGGTGCTGAAGTCGATGCCGGTGGGTATTGCCTATGCTATTTGGGCCGGAATGGGCATTGTGCTGGTCGCCTGCGCCGGCTTTATCTTCTTTGGCCAAAAACTGGATGCTTATGCCATTGGAGGCATGGTAATGATTGTCGCAGGCGTGCTCATGATTAATCTGCTGTCCAAAACGGCAGGACACTAAGCGCCAGCCCGCCTCTGGGAACGCTTATTCGGCGCCCAATCCGGCCTCGACGTGCTTAACAAACAGCTTTACGCTCTGGTTCTTAATTTTTTTGTGCCAGCATAGTGAAAGCTGCGTCACTGCCTGAGCGTCATCGATTTCCCGATAAACGACGTCTTGTATCAACAGGGAACGCTGTGAGTCGGGAACCACCGCAATACCCATCCCCATTGCCACCAGTGCAATAGCCACGTTGACTTCCTTGGTCAGGTGCGTATTGTGCGGCAAAAGTCCCTTGCGCTGGAAGATATTATACACCGCGCCACCCAGCCCCACGCCCATCGGGTCGTCTTGCAAAATAAGCGGCTCGTTGGCCAAATCCTCCACGCTGATACGCTTTTTGCTCGCCAACGGATGATGCGCAGGCAACACGACGTAAAGTTTGTTTTTGACCAGGTCCAGCAGCGCCAGATCCCGAAAAACCGGCAGCGGTTTTCGCACTAAAGCCAGGTCTAGTTGACCCTGCTGGAGAAGCAGCAGCTGGCGATTAACGTCACTTTCAACGGGAATAATATCGATATCGGCACAGCGGCGGCGAAACTCGCGGATAATGTTCATCACCGTTGGGTCGAGCACGGACGTCCCCACATATCCCAGCCTTAACACCCCTTTGTAACCGGCCGCCAAACGTTTGGCGGTCTTCTCCAGCAGTACAAGCTGATTTACCGCATGCTGGACATCGCCAAGAAGCACCTTTCCTTCCATCGTCAGGCTGACGCTGCGCTGGTTTCTCTCGAACAGTCGGATGCCTAAATCTTTTTCCAATGCCTTGATATGGTTGCTTAAAGCAGGCTGTGTCAGGTTCACTTCCGCTGCGGCTCTGGCAAAGTGCAGCGTCTCCGCGAGCACCGTAAACGACTTGAGTTTTCGAAGGTCCATGCCCCCTCCTAGGTGATAAGGTTTCGTTATTAATAATGCCAGATTATTGATTAGATTTTTATTATCGCGAAAGCATAATTGAAGAATAGATTTTATCCGAGAGTGTTTTAACCCATTCGAATAAATAGATATCCCTATTTCACGGAACTGGAGTCAAACCTATGTCAGAGAAAAAGACTACCCCACCAGGCGTAGAAGTTTACGACCTGCGTTCGGCCATCGAATTGTTGAAAACCTACGACGACGAGTACATCGAAACCAACGAGCCCGTTGACCCCGCCGCAGAGCTTTCCGGGGTTTATCGTTATGTGGGTGCCGGGGGTACCGTTATGCGTCCGACCCGCACCGGTCCGGCGATGGTTTTTAATAAGGTTAAAGGTTACGACGACGTTCGCGTTCTGATTGGTCTGCTGGCCTCTCGCCAGCGTGTGGCACGCCTGCTCGGTGCACCAAAGGAAGACCTGGGCCATCTGCTGCGCAACTCGGTTAAACATGCGATTCCACCGGTCGTTATCTCCAATGACAACGTTCCTTGTCAGGAAGTGGTGCACCTGGCCACGGATCCAGGCTTTGATCTGCGCACCCTGCTCCCGGCGCCCACCAACACCCCTGAAGATGCGGGTCCGTACTTCACCATGGGGATGTGCTATGCGGCAGACCCGGAAACCGGTGAGCACGACGTAACCATTCACCGCCTGTGCGTGCAGGGCAAAGATGAAATTTCGATGTACTTCGTGCCGGGCCGTCACCTCGACCAGTTCAGAATCAAGGCCGAAGAAGCCGGTAAGGCGCTGCCGATCACCATCAGTATTGGCGTCGATCCGGCTATCGAGATTGGTGCCTGCTTCGAGCCACCGACAACGCCGCTGGGTTATGATGAACTGGCGATTGCCGGGGGTCTGCGTGGTCGCGCCGTTGAACTGGTGAAAGGCGTGGCGGTCGACGCATTAGGTATCGCCAACGCAGAGATAGTTATCGAGGGTGAACTGGTACCGAACTATCGCGTTCAGGAAGACCAGCACACGCATACCGGCAAAGCGATGCCTGAATTCCCCGGCTATACCGGCGAAGCCAAAGCGGCGGTACCGGTTATTAAGGTGAAAGCGATTACCCATCGCAAACACCCTATCCTGCAAACCTGCATCGGACCGAGCGATGAGCACACCAATCTGGCAGGTATTCCTACCGAAGCCAGTATTCTGGACATGGTTGAGCGTGCGATGCCAGGACTGGTTAAAAACGTACACTGCCCGTCACCGGGCACCGGTAAATACGTTGCCGTGCTACAGGTAGGAAAACGTGGCCCGCAGGACGAAGGCCGCCATCGTCAGGCTGCGCTGCTGGCATTCTCCGCCTTCTCCGAGCTGAAACACGTGTTCCTGGTGGATGACGATGTAGACATCTTCGACCTGTCCGACGTGATGTGGGCAATGACGACTCGTTATCAGGGTGATGTGGACACCATCTTTATCCCCGGTGTGCGCTGCCATCCGCTCGATCCCTCACAGGATCCGGCCTTCAGCCCAAGCATTGCCGATCACGGTATTACCTGTAAGACGATTTATGACTGCACCGTGCCCTATGCGCTCAAACACAACTTCCAGCGTTCGCAGTTCCTCGAGGTTGACGTTACGCGCTTTATTCCCGACTTTAAGATGTAATCATTGGCTGAAACAATCACCCCCTCCCGATGAGGGGGGTTAGGACTGATAATAAAAACCCCCTCACGGGAGGGGGATTTGCTTCAGCGGCGGTAAAAACAACCCGTTGTCAGAGGTCGGCCAGCGCCTGACGCAGGTTCACCTCATTGCCCGACTGTTCTTCCAGCTCCAGTTGCGCTTCAAGGTCGTGCAGATGTTCAATCATTACCGTAACCGCCCGCGCGTTTTCCCCCGCTTCTAGCGCATCGACAATCGCCTGATGCTCATCGGACTGGCAGGAAGGCACGTCGTTACGCTGATACAGTGCAACGATTAATGAACTACGAACCATCAGATTAGCTAATACTTCGCTCAACACTTCATTACCACAGATTTCACCGAGCACCAGATGAAATTCGCTGAGTTCGCGCACAATAGCGCGACGGTCGGTTGAGTTGGTGGCCTCACGTTCTTTACACAGATGAGTCGTCACGCGGTGACGGTGACGGCGCATCATTTCCGGGGTAATCACCTCGACAATAGCGCGTTCGATAGCGCGACGAGCGATGAAAATCTCACGCGCCTCTTTTGCCGTAGGCTGTGCCACCATCGCGCCACGGTTCGGCTCAATGGTCACAATGCGCTGCATGGCAAGACGCTGCAAAGCCACCTGAACGTGATTGCGGTTGGCGTTTAACGCTTCAACAATTTGCGCCTCGATAAGACGAGCACCCGGGCGCAAACGATGCTGAGCAATCGCTTTTGAAAGGACATCTACGATGCGCTTTACTTCCTGTTGTTTAGCCGTAGTTGTGTTATTGCTCATTGCTTCCTCAATGTATCAAACATACTGCAGTAGACGATTCTATGTGCAGCCCTGTCTTTTGTGCAAGCGATTGGGCAGTTCTCCAGCAACTCAGTTAGTTAAGTCGCACTGATTGATCAGTATTAATTACTTTAGGTCCGTACTATGCCCGCAAAATTTACTTACGGACTCAACTCCATGAAAAATCCAATAATTAAGCAGGCAATCGTATTTGTCACCTTGGCAATTTGTGCTGCCTTCTCCGCAGGCGTACTGTTCTTTGACGTTGTTATTCTAAAGGATCAGGTCAAAGAAATTTCCGCCACCGAAATCATTCAAGAGTTGTTCCTGTTCGCGACAGCGGCGCTGTTTTTTATCCATTCACGTCGACAAAAAACGCTGCGCGGCGGCTTTATTCTGGCGGCAGGATTCTTCGGGTGCATGCTTATTCGCGAGCTCGACGCCCTCTTTGATCTCATTCATTTTGGGGCCTGGGTCTATTTCGCCAGCCTGCTCGCCCTGTATTCCCTTTGCTGGGCTGCGTTCACGCCTAAAACCACGCTGCAAGGCCTGAATGCGCTGGTCGCCGATGATGCGTTTCCCGTACTGCTGTTCGGCCTGGTGGTGATTCTGGTGTTCTCACGCCTGATGGGCCTGCACTACATCTGGCAGGCCGCGATCGCAGGCGATAACGTGCGGCTGGTCAAGAATCTGGTGGAAGAAGGCACTGAGTTATTTGGCTATTCGCTCTGTCTGTTGGCGGCGATTCGGCTGTGCGGCGGTAAAAAATCCTTCCATGATGCTTAAATGATTAACTCATTATTGTGAAGGAGTTGTTTCACTTAATGGATTAAAAAAATATTAGGGATTTTTAAATTTTAAGCAACATTGTGAGTATGGATCACCCATCAGAATTTACCAATCCTCCCCCCCTGAGGAGGGGTAAAGCTGATAAACAAAAACCGGCTCATGCCGGTTTTTGTTTATCAGAAGTCAGCGCTCAGAAAACGACTCGCCAACCGCGTCGCGGATAGGCGTTTCACCGCTGCAAAGCTCCCACTGTTTACCCACGGCTGACGAACTTCCCAGCGCGGCGACAACAACCAGCGCCACGTCTTCGCGCGGAACCTCGCCCCTGCCGACATCCTCTGACAGCGTCACCAGGCCGGTTGCCGGTTTATTGGTCAAGGGACCCGGACGAATTATGGTCCAGTCCAGCCCGCTTTCACGCAGAGAGGTATCAGCGTCTCGCTTGGCCTCGATATAGGCTTTCCAGACCGGTTCGGTACCCGGCTTGATGGGGTCATCGACACCGATGGCGGAGATCTGCACGTAACGCTTGATGCCAGCCTTACGCGCCGCTTCGGCCAATAACACCGATCCGGCATAATCAACGGTGCGTTTACGCTCGGCCGAAGAGCCTGGGCCAGCACCTGCCGCAAACACCACGGCATCGACGCCTTTGATGGCGCTCGCCAATGCGTCGGCGCTGGCAGATTCGATATCGACAAGCACACTGTCTGCACCGAGTTTACGCAGAGAGGCGATTTGCTGCTCTTTACGCACAACACCCAGCGCTTCATGCCCCTGAGCGCGTAAGTGCTTGATAATAAACTGTCCAATTTGGCCGTGTGCGCCAACAATTGCGACTTTAGTCATCGCTCCTCCTTTGACCTTTTTAATGAATAAGGGTAATCCTTGCAGACTCACCGCTACCCTTAACTGTAGCACAAGGACTTTTTACCCTTTTAAACAGGCTTTCAGGCGCGCCAGGGTAAGACGCCCTCCGGCAGTCGGCGGGCAAACAACGTAGCGATGAGCATAAACAACAACACCACCAGAATCATTAAACAGCCTACCGCAGCCGCTAACGTCGAGGAGCCGCCTTCATCGAGAAAAATCACCATCGGTCCCAGCGTCTGCGAACTTGAGGTAACCAGTAGAATGGAAACCTGAATCTCGTTCAGCGCGGTGAGAAACACCAGAATTGCCCCTGCCATCGCCGAGGGCGCGGCCAACGGCATCAGGATGTCCCACATACGGCGCATAAATCCCGCACCGGAAATTTGCGCGGCTTCGTCTAGCGATCGATCTATCTGGGCAAAACCCGCAAGCGTTGGCCGTAGTACCAGCGCCAAAAAGTTTGAGAGGTAGGCCGCGAGGATAATCCATACGGTACCGTAAATACTGACGTTAATCAGTGGCAAAGGTTTGAGAAAGAACAAAATAGCCGCAATACCGGTGACAATACCCGGCAGCGCATAGGCCAGTTCGGTCGACATTTGCAGCAGGCTCACCAGTCGGCTTCGCTGCCAACTGAGGAAATAGGCTAAAAACAGTGAGGCGAGGGTCAGCAGCACCACGGCCATTAGCGTCAACCCAAGACTGGTGAAAAACGCCTGATGGATTGCCGGATATTGCCACAGGGCGTTGGTATAGTTGTCAAAGGTCAACGTTTGCCGGTTAAGGGTTTGCCCAAAGCCATTAGTGAGCGAGGTGCCAACCAACGCGGAAAGCGGCAGCAACAAAGTCATGCCAATCCACAGCCACGCCAGCCATTCGGCCGGGAGACGCCATGCGCCGAGCGGCTGTTTGAGCTGACGCAGTGAACCAGACACTCGCACATCACGACGCCCACCCAGATAGCGGCTGAGTGCCAGACCGCCGAAGGTTATCAGCGCGATGAGTAAAGACAGTACCGCCATATCCGGTAACGCAGAAGGCCCGTAGCCGTTGAGCCGCTGATACACCAGCGTTATGAGCGTAGGCACGCGTGCAGGAATGCCGAGCATCGCCTGAATACCGAAGTTACCGGCGGCAGCGACAAACGACAGCGCGGCACCGGCAAAAATCGCCGGGCGTGCCAGAGGAAGAATGACCGTAAACAGCACTCTCAACGGTGAAGCGCCGGTTATCCTCGCGGCCTCGACTAAATCGGCCGGCAAACGGCGCAGACCCGCACGCACGGTCAGAAAAACCAAAGGCGCGTTGTGAAGGCCAAGCAGCATAATGATGCCGGTGAGGGAATACAAAGGCTGACCGTTGCCCAGCGTCAATCGCCAACCGAGCGACCGGCAAACAGCCTCAACCCCGGTTAAGAGCGGGCTTGAAGGTGACAGCGCCTGAACCCACGCCAGCGCAATCACCTGCGGGGGAATCATCAACGGCAGAATAAAAGTGAAGACCCAAAGCTGTTTACCGCGCATATCAGACAGCCCAACCAGCAGCGCCGCGAGCGTACCGGCGAGCATGGCCAACAAGGTTGCGGCAACGGCAATCTCCAGCGTATTCAACGTTGCCTGCCATACCTTTTGCGTACCAATGAGCTGCAATACGTGCGCGAGGTCAGGCGAGCCGTCTGGCGCAATCGCGGCCCAAATCAGCCGCGTTAACGGCGCCACGGAGAGTACGCCGATGCCCAAGGCCAAAAACCACAATACCGCCCTTTCGCTTCGCCAGCCGAAGATTCGCCGTAAGGCCACTGTGCGGCGTAATTCCCGCATAACGTTCATCGCGCTTATAACGCCCATCGCCTTAACCGCCGAAGATTTCGGTGAATTTAGCGCGCACCTGTTTATCGTCATCGACCGCTTTATCGGCGTCCAGCGTTAACAGTTTAATCTTGTCGATAGGCGTAAAACCGGCCGGTGCAGGCACGCTTTCGTCAATCGGGCGATTGCCTTGCTTGACCACCAGCTCTTGTCCCTGTTTCGAAAGCAGGAAATTCACGAAAGCTTTGGCCGCCGGAACGTTGTGGCTGGACGACAGAATCGCCACCGGCTCGGTCACAAACGACACCCCCTCTTTCGGATAGACAAGATCGATAGGTGACCCCTTTTGTTTTGCGAGAATGATATCGGCGTCGGTAATAACGCCGTATTTATCCAATCCGCTGGCAACGGCCTTAAGCGCCGGACCGTTACCCCCTTCGGGACTGACGCCGTTAGCCGCCAACTTCTGATAGAAGGTCCAGCCTATGTCGGGCGTATTGATGGCGGTATGCAGGTTGTAAAGTGCCGCGCCTGAATACAGCGGGCTGGGCACGGCGACCTGTCCTTTATTGACCGCGTCGGTGAGCGCCATCCACGAGTCGACCGGCTTGGCATTTTTAGTGTTATAGCCAATCACGGTGGCAATGATCTTGGTTCCGAACCAGGTTTTATCTTTGTCGTAGAAGCTGGCCTTGATATTGCCTACCGGCGCCTGCGGATAAGGCATCAGCTTGCCTTCTTTTTTTAATGTACCGAGATTTATCGAATCGGCAACGAGCAGCACGTCGGCCTTCACGTCACCGGCCATCATCTCGGTATGCAGCACGTTCATCAGCTGAGTAGTGCCGTTACGGGTCCATTCCACCTGAAGAGACGGATAAGCCGCCTTAAAAGCGTCAATGGTCTGCTGGGCAATCTCGGGGGCCTGAGAGGTGTAAATGACCAGCTTACCGCTGGGCTTATCCTCGGCCTGAGCGCCGGATATTGTCGCCAGCAAGCTGGAAACCAGCAACGCTGCCAGTGAACTTTTGACGGTCATTTTTTTAGCTGATGTTGCAAAAGCGAGGTGCATAGCCCTGTCCTTTAAGAAGAAGTCAGAAAAAAATCATTACTCAACTATTGCAGTTAAAGCGTATTACAGCGAACCGTTATCCGGGATCAGCCAGCCGTCGTTCAGCGTGAGTCGCAGACTATCGCCAACGTCTAAACGCTGAACATCGGTGAGGTGCAGCGAAAGCCATTGCCCCGGTGCGCCGTCTGGCTCTGCGTCCAGCTGGCTGTAGCCGCCGCGATAAGTGATACGTTTAATCGTCGTACTGAAACCTTTTTCATCCTCTCGCGCCGCACGCACCGAAGCGGCATGCAGGCAAATTTTGCCATTGCGTTGTGCACGCTGCCGTGGGCTGGCGCGCAAACGATAAGTGACGCCGAGCAAGTTGACGTCGGCCGTTCCCCCCTCCGCCGGTCGAATATCTTCAACCTCAATGACCCGCCCGTCGTCGATAAATTTGGCGACCATCTCGTTAGCCGGTTCAAGATAAAGGGTCTGCGGCGTCGCGAACTGCATGACTTTCCCAGCGTTCATGACCACCACGCGATCGGCAATCGCCATCGCTTCCTGTTGGTCATGGGTGATATACAGCAGCGTCGCGCCCGTGTGGCGGTGAAAGTTGGTGAACTCCTCCTCCATTGACGCACGCAGATGTACGTCAAGATTGGCCAGCGGTTCGTCGAGCAGCACGACAGAGGGTTTGGCAACCAGACAGCGAGCCAATGCCACCCGTTGACGTTGGCCCCCGGAGAGATCGGCAGGACGTCGGCTGGCGAACTCCCCGAGTCCGACCTGTTCCAGCGCCGCCGCGGTACGCAGACGGCGCTCGGCGGTGGGGATGCCGTTAACTTTGAGGCTATAGGCCACATTTTCTTCGACCGACATGTGCGGCCAAAGCGCATAGTTCTGGAAGACAATCGCCAGCTGTCGCTGTTCAGGTGCAACGTGATGCTCGGGAGAAGAGACGGTATTGTTGCCAAGCGTGATCGTGCCGCCGTCGACAGGTTCGAATCCGGCAATCGTGCGCAGCAGCGTCGTCTTACCGCAGCCCGACGGGCCTAAAACCGCGACAAACTCACCGTGGCGAATGTGCAACGATACGTCATCCAGCACGGTTTGCGACGCGTAAGTTTTGGTCAGGTGGGCAATATCTATGGCAGACATCTGGTTATGCATCCCGCAGTTTCAACCGGTGAACGATTATCAAATAAAACAACGGGGGATAAGCTAGCGAGGTTAAATGACGTTTTTATTAAACAATGATGACGAAAATAATTTAGCGGCGTGTCGGTACCCGGCTGCCGCAGTGAATCTGCGGCAGCCGGGGAGGATTATTTAGCCTTTTGGGTGCCAAGGTAGCGATAGACCACGGAAAGGTCGTTATCACCGTAACCGGCATCCACCGCTTTCTGCCAGGTTTCACTGATGTTTTTCATCACTGGCAGCTTGCGCGAGCCGCTGGCCTTGAGCGCCAGATTGATGTCCTTCAGGGCCCAGGTCAGTTGCATCTGCGGCGTATAGTCGTCGGTCTTGAACATCTCCATTTTGCCTTTGATGTAAGGCACGGCCAGCGGACCGCCGTCCAGCACGTTCCACAGGTCATCGGTGGTGAAGCCCAGTTCCTCGGCGAGCTGAGCGCTTTCGGCGATACCTTCAACCATCGAGATAAGCCAGGCATTGACCACCAGCTTCATCTTCGAGGCTCGGCCGGCTTCACCCAGCCATTTAACCCCTTTAGAAATTGCGCCAAACACCGGTTCAACGGCGGCCCCTGCCTCTCTGTCGCCGCTGGCCAGCACCACAATTTGCGCCTGCTCGGCGGGGGCTTTGGTGCCTGACACCGGTGCGTCGAAGAATACCGCATCCGGGCGCTGTTTTTTGGTGAGTTCGATAAGCTGTTCGGTTGCTTCAACGCCGAGGGTTCCCATCTGGACGACAATTCCGCCCTGCTTCAGCCCTGCGAGCAGCCCGTCTTCGCCGTTGAACACCGCGAGCGTGGTTTCGCCGTCTGACAGCATAGTTATCACAACATCCACGCCCTCAACGGTTTCGCGCGGCGTCTTACCTGCGACAGCCCCGGCCTTGACCAGTGCGTCGCCGCGAGATGCGGTACGGTTCCAGACGCGGGTGGTAAACCCTTTTTTTACCAGGTTAGCGGCAAAAGCGTGCCCCATGGCACCCAGTCCAATTACTGCGACAGTGGGTTGCTGACTCATATCCTGCTCCTTGTTTAAGAAAATGACTTTCGGAATGTAAGAGTAATTATCGGGGGAGGGTTTTTAATTTCAAATTTGTTTTGTAACTTCAAGTTCGGTTGGGGGCGGTGCAAACTCGCCTTTTTGCTGGGGTGCGGCCCAGAGCCGCTCAGCGCCATCCTGAACCCGCCAATAAACTCTTAAGTAAACCTTGTTCAGCCTTTGAGCGTTGCCTGCCCAGAATAAGAGGGATTTTTGACAGTGAGCATTTGAGATGCCGCACGTTTCCCGCCAATGTGAATCCGGCGCAGAAAGGACATCAGATTTACCGCTGCTGATGCAGCAAAGAACAAACAAAAAAAACCCGCCGTTAGACCGTGCGTGGATTTGACCGCAAGGTTGCCGGTTTTTGTTTAAGAAGATTGTTGGCGGATTCGGGACAGCGCCCAGCGTGCGAAGCACGTGCCCTTGACCTTAAGACCTAGACCTAGACCTAGACCTAGACCTTAAAAGCGCATCAAGGGCCGCTCAGCCCCCCACCCCCACAGCACATTTTGCCCTTTAAGAAACTTTGCTAAGGTTTATAAAACCGCCCCAATATCGTACTCTTAGCGCATGAATTTTTTTAACATCAGTCGGTAAGACTCAGGAGATATCGTGTCAGGAGCTATTGTAATTGGAAAGACGGGTAAACTTATCTTAGGCGCGATGATTTGCATCGTGTTTGTGTTCGTGGTGTTCACGCTGGGGATGACCTATATCTACCCAACGTGGATGCAGCGTACATCGCCAGAAGCCTGTGCAACCATCACGCCACAAAATGCCATGGATACGGTAACCCGCGACTTCATGCAAAATAAACTGCCGAACTGGGGTAACGACAAAGACAACCTGGGTACCCAGATCCCGAGCCTGTCATTTATTGCCGACAACGTGAAGCAAAGCAACGGCACCTATGACGTTCCGTTTACGGCAAGAGGCCCGTCAGGCACGTTGAAATATGACGCTCACCTCAACTGCTCGAATAATTATATCAAGTACGATACCGTCGAATAACAGCCTGCCTCTGCGCCATCGGCACAGTGGCGCATTGATTCCCTGCCCCCCATTTTTAGAGGTGTCATCATGCGAATATTGATTCTTGGCGCAACAGGAATGGTCGGTCAGGGGGTATTGCGTGAAGCTCTGCTGGCTGAAGACGTCACGGAAGTCGTCGTGTTAGGCCGCACGCCAGTGGGTAAAAGTGCCGATAAACTGACCGAAATTGTTCACAGCAATCTGTTTGACCTGAGCGATATCGAATCTCGGCTCGGCAACTTCAGCGCCTGCTTCTTCTGCCTGGGCGTTTCCTCTTTTGGCATGTCCGAAGTCAACTATGTTCACATTACGTACGGTTTAACGCTGTCTGTAGCCCATGCTTTACTGCCCCTTAATCCCATGATGACCTTCGTATACGTCAGCGGTGCAGGTACCGATAGCACCGAACGTGGCAAGACCATGTGGGCTCGCGTGAAAGGCAAAACCGAAAATGCTTTGCTGGGTATGCCCTTCAAGGCGGTGTACCTCTTCCGCCCCGGCATCATTCAGCCGTTGCACGGCGTGAAGTCGAAAACCCGGGCTTATCGCCTGCTTTACCCTCTTCTTTGGCCATTTATTACCGTCCTCAGGCCTCTCATTCCCGGCGTTATCCTGACCACAGAAAACGTCGGACGAGCCATGCTCAACGCCGCTCGGCGCGGTGAGGGCGATAAGGTGTTGGAATCGAAGGATATCTATCGCCTAAGCCGAAAAAACATTTTGTAACTGAGAATGTAAAAAAGAGTGTAAATTATCAAAAATGGTAATTAGAATGCAAAGCGTTATCATTTGCATTTTCAGGGACCATTATTTTGTCATTATCAAAAACAAACATAAAAAACGGCGCTAATCCTCACTCTGGACAGTCTCGCGCAACAGGTTATTTCAAACCCAGCGTCCTCGCGCTGGCCATCTTACACTGCTCCCCCCTGCTCGCCGCCACCGGCAGCGAGGCCGATAACTCCGGCTCGGTCATGACCATTACTGCCGACGCAGCAGACGCGAACCCGGTCGAATACGGCGCAACGCAGGCCTCTACGGCCACCAAAACCGATACCCCTCTGATTGAAACACCACAGTCTGTCAGCGTAGTGACTCAGTCAATGATTGAAGACTACCAGGTGACCTCGCTCGATGACGCAATGAAGTTCGTTAGCGGCGTGACGCAGGGCAACACGTTGGGCGGCACGGAAGACGGTTTCGTAAAAAGGGGGTTCGGTGCCAACAGCGACGGTTCCATTCTGCTCGACGGCGTGCGCAGCAATCAGGGACTCGGCTTTGACGCGACCACCGACCACGTAGAAGTGCTGAAGGGCTCAGCCTCCTTACTCTACGGGATCCAAAACCCCGGCGGCGTCATCAATGTTATCAGCAAGAAACCGCAGTATGAATGGAACACCCGCGTTAGCGGTCGTACCGGAGGTTCAGGCGGCGGTGCGGGTACCCTCGACGTCACCGGCCCGCTGGGCAATGGTTTCGCCTTTCGTTTTATCGCCGAACGCCAGTCGGAAGATTATTGGCGTAACTTCGGCAAAGACCAGCACACCCTGCTCGCCCCGTCGCTGAGCTGGTACGGTGAAAAAGCCAGCTTTAACATCAGCTATCAGGAGTATAAATACGATATTCCTTACGATCGCGGCACCGCGTTTATCAACGGTAAACCTCTCAGCATCCCTTACGAACGCCGCCTCGACGAGTTGGCTAACCACGCATGGGGCAAAAACAAGCGCCTGAATACCACTTGGGAATACGAACTGTCGCCAGACTGGAAAACCCGCTTCACCTACGCCTGGATGCAACGTCGCTACGATAGCAACGAAGTGCGCGCGACGGCCATTAATACCACCACCGGTGCAGTGACCCGCCGTGCAGACGCCAACCGTGGCTTTAATCATCAAACCAGTCTGACCTCATGGGACTGGATTGGCGAACCAGAGGTTTTAGGCATGAAGCATGATCTGCTGATAGGCGCAGACTATGAGAAGGTCGAGACCTACAAGCAGTATTCTTATCGCGGCAAGGTCAACTCAAACTTTAATATGTATGACCCGGTTTACGGCGTCTCACCGATAACCAACGGTTCGACCTATTCAGACAGCAACAGTAACCTGCGATCGACGCTGTTCAACCATTCTGTCTACGCCAAAGACAGCATCCACTTTACCGACCACTGGATTGGGGTCATCGGTGGTCGCTATCAGCACTACAATCAAAAGGGTTCTTCCGGCTTCGTGACGCCGGTCGAGACGCAAAACGATACCGCCAACAAGTTCCTGCCACAGGTTGGATTGGTGTACATGCTCAACGATTCCCTGTCGTTCTACGGCAACTTCAGCAAGTCGTTTACGCCTTCAACCGACGTCGATGACGACGGCAATACCGCGCAGCCAGAACTGGGTACCACCTATGAGATAGGCAGTAAATGGCAGATTTCTCCCCGCCTTGATGCCACTGTCGCGCTTTACCGCATCGATGAAAAAGACATGTCGGTATACATCAATGGCGTCACGCGCAACATTCCAAAAGCACGTTCAAGCGGCGTCGAGCTTGAGCTGAACGGAGAAATAGCCAAAGACTGGAGCGTCAGCGCCAACTACGCCTACGACAAGACCGAGATAGTTGAGGACAACGTGTCGCAGAACAACGTCGGTAACCGTCTGGTGAATGCGCCCACCAACATGGGGAGCCTGTACGTCAGCCATACTCTGCGCTGGCTGCCGGTTCCGGGCGATATTCGCCTCGGCGGCGGTGCGCGCTATGTTGGCACGCGGGCGGGCGATCCTGAAAACAGCTTCACCATGCCAGCCTATACGGTGGCGGATGCCTTCATCACCTGGGACAACGCGTTGCTCGGCAAACACACTCAGTTGCGTTTGAACGTTAACAACATCTTCAATAAGGAATACTACACCTCAAGCGCCGGTAACCTGCGCGTTGAAGAAGGCGAGACCCGCAATGTGGTGTTGTCGGCCAGCGTCGATTTCTGATGCTCTGCATCTAGAAAAAATCATAAAAAAATCAGGATTTACTCATGAGAAATGGCTGCCGGAAGGTTCCGGCAGCCTGGCGGTTAGGGCTTGGCCTGGAGTCGAGTCCAGTAGGTTCCCGTTAGAGGGATAGGTAAAAACTGCTGGTACAGAGTTTTCAGCGTTTGATCGGGGTCCAGCGAGGCAAACAGCTGCGGATAAAACACCTTGGCGAACACTTCCACGTCAATGAGGTGGTAAGGGCTTAAATAGAAGTTGTGCCACAGGCTGTAGGCGTTCCCCTCTTTCACCGCGCGCAGATTCGACAGAATTAGCTGGTTTGACATTAACGACCTGAAGCTGTTTTCTGCCCGTTCCTTCGAGACCTGCGGGCCGAGCTGCAAATCGTCCGGCTTTTCAGGACCCGACATGCCGGTGGTGAGGTAGACGTCAGGATTGGCAACAATAACCGATTCAGGATTCATCTCGCCATACACGCCCTTGAAGGCCTTTTTAGCGATATTATCGCCGCCGGCAAACGCCAGCAGGTCAGCGAGATTACCGTTGGCAACCGTGGTACAGCAGCTCTCTCTTCTGCCCAAATGCAGTTGCAGCATCACCCTGGGCTTTTTACCCTGATAATTCGCCAGCGTTTGGCTAATATGCTGCATATGCTGCTGATAAAAATCAATAAAGCGTTCAGCTTTCTGTTGAGTATTCAATGCCTGGCCGAGCAGCCGCAGGCTCGGAACGGTGTTATGCAGTTGATCGACGCGAAAATCGACGTAGATAAACGGCACCTTGGCCTTATCCAGCTGCTGTTCAAGCGTTCCTTCATTCGACGACCGTTTGGCATAGCGCGGCAGGATAACAAGGTCCGGTTTTAAGGCGATGATCTTCTCTGCGCTCATCTGGTCGTAACTGGTGTTGCCTATCTGTTCGACGCTGGCAATATGCGGGAACGCCTTCACGTAAAGCTGCCAGCTCTGCGGGTCATAATGCTGCATGTCACCCGGCCAACCCACCACGTGGGCCGAAGGGTCACCGTCTTCAATCAGCGCCAGACTGTAGAGCATGCGGCTCTCACCAAGCACTATTCGCTGTGGATTATCGGGGATCTCGACCTTCCGCTGGTAAATATCGACAACCGTTTTGGCCTGCGCCGTCTGGATTACTGCACCACTGCCTACCGCAATAGCGATGGCCATTGCCCAACTTGAGAAACGCATAAGGCCTCGAAGTTCATCTTCAAAGCCATGGATGATAATGATTATCGTTATTTTTCGCAATCAAAGGGTGGGGTTGTCTCTCCCTCGCCGAGGGTTCGCTGCATCATAATGGTGTTAACCCAACGCCCATGCTTGAAACCGACGCCGGTCAGTTGCCCGATGACGTGAAATCCGAGCGACTGATGGAGCCTCAGTGAGGCGATATTTTCGCTGTTACCGATGACCGCCATCATCTGACGCCAGCCGCCGCGTTCGGCGCGCAAAATCGCCTCGGCCATCAGGCTTTTTCCCACGCCTTTACCCTGGTGCGCTTCGGCGATATATACCGAACCTTCTACGGTAAATCGGTAGGCATAGCGTGGCCGGTAGGGTGAGAGATAGCAGTAGCCTAGGACTTGCCCAAATTGGCGTGCAACCAGATAGGGCAAACCTTTGCCGAGCACGTTTCTGCGGCGCAGCAGCATCTCCTCGAGCGTCGGCGCTTCGGTCTCGAAGCTCGACAATCCGTGGATCACGTGATGTGCATAAATCTTCTGCACTTCCACCATATCCGCTTCGCTGGCATCGCACAGCTCAAGGGCATTTTCTGTGTAACTCTCGGGTAACATAGCGTTTTCTCGATATCATTGATTGCGTTGTTTTCAAGAGTAAAGTAAACAGTTAACTTAATGTAGCTTTGTCAACTTATCATCGGCATAAGAAAAACTTTGGTATGAACCGACACCCCTCGCCCAAACTGAATCTCGAACAGCTCGCGACCTTCGAACTGGTGGTTCGCCACGGCAGTTTTTCGGCAGCCGCCGAGCAGCTCGGACTGACCCAGCCTGCGGTCAGCCTGCAAGTCCGTCAGTTAGAAAAATACTTCAACCTCAAACTGCTCGAACGCATCGCCAAGCGCATGAAGCCGACCTCGGCAGGCAGCACGTTACTTGAGCATATCGCGCAACTCGACAACAGCGTCGAGCTCGCGCTGCGCGCAATGGCGGTCCACGCACAAGGAGTCAGCGGACAGGTTACGTTAGGCACCGGGGCGACGGCCTGTATTCATTTACTGCCTGAATTACTCGGTCAACTTAAGGTCGACTGGCCAGATCTCGAGGTGAGCGTCAGGATTGGAAATACCGACGAGATAACCCGTGCCGTTGAGGAGAACCGTTTGGATCTCGGGTTGGTTACCCTTCCCGCCGCGGGAAAAAATATGTCGATAACGCCCCTGTATCGCGAGCAGTTTGTGCTGATTGGCCCACAACGCCACGACACGGACCTGTCTTCACTCACGCCCGAACGGCTATGCGGCCTGCCGCTGGTCTTGTTCGAAACAGGCAGCAGTACGCGATTGCTGATCGACAACTGGTTTCAGTTACAAGGCTTGAAACCCCGTCCGGTCATGGAGCTGGGCAGTATCGAGGCGATAAAACAGATGGTGAGCAACGGGCTAGGCTATAGCATTGTCCCGCAGCTGGCGCTGCGCGGTGAATCAGCGGGATGCGGACTGGCTCAGTGTCCGCTCCAGCCGACGCTAGAAAGGCAGCTGGCGCTGGTTCTCAGGCAGGACAAGCCGCTGAATAAAGGGCTGAAAAAGCTTATCGACAAACTGATGTCGAGACCTATAAGTAAAACTGATTATGTGATTTGAAACTCCTCTTTGCCTTTCACTCTGGCCTCCCCCTATTATCTTCGCAGGCTAAGGCTTGAAATATTCAGGCCCCTGCTGCCCAGCACCTCGTTTTCTCTCTTTTTGCCGCAGAGCATGTTTTATGACTGATTCAGTTGTTGCCGCACCCTTAACTTTCCGTCGTTCGTTATTAGCCGTCCTCGGACTGGCGCTGGTACTGATGCTGTCCGCCCTGGATCAAACGGTTATCGGCAATGCGATGCCGTATATCGTGGCCGACCTGGGTAATTTCGACCTCTACGCCTGGGTTGCCACCAGTTATCTGCTGACCTCGATCATCACCGTGCCGATTTTTGGCCGTCTGGGCGATTACTATGGCCGCAAATATTTCGTCATTGCCGCCACGCTGCTGTTCACTCTCTCCTCTGCGCTCTGCTCCTTTGCGGGCACCATGCAGACGCTTATTCTCTGGCGCGCGGTGCAGGGCATCGCGGGCGGTATGTTGGTCGGCACCGCCTTTGCCTGCATCCCCGAACTGTTCCCCGATACTCGACAACGCCTGCGTTGGCAGATTCTTTTCAGTACGGCGTTCAGCATCGTGAATGCGCTAGGTCCAACGCTCGGCGGGATCCTGACTGAGCAATACGGTTGGCGTTCGGTGTTTTATCTTAACCTGCCGCTGGGTGCGCTGGCGCTGGTGGTGTCGTGGATTTATCTGCCCTATATCAAGCCGCCCAAGAAGGCCGCGATTCGCCTCGACTGGCTGGGCGCACTGCTGATTATGTGCGCGCTGGGCAGCATGCAGCTGTTGGCGGAGTTTTTACCGAGCAACGGTTCGGCCTTCTCGCTGATTGGCCTGATGCTGGCCTGCGGACTCAGTGCCGCGCTGTTGGTGTATCAACAACGACGTGCTCATTCGCCTATCCTGCCACCGGCGCTCTTCGCCATCGGCCCGGTTAAGCAACTATTTACTATTTCGATATTAATCGGTGCGGTGCTGTTTACCCTGCTCTACTTTATGCCGCTGCTGTTTCAGGGGGGATACGGATATTCGCCGAAGCAGGCGGCGTGGCTGGTCACACCGATGGGTGTGAGCATTACTGTCAGCGCGATTATCAATGGTCGTATTGTGACCCGCATGAATAACCCGATGCGTCTGCCGCAGATGGGCTTTCTGGTCGCCGCCAGCGCCTGTGCACTGCTGGCGTTGCTCGGCAGTCGTGGACACTTCGGCGTACTGATGGGACTGATGATGATGGCGGGGATCGGCATTGGTTTCATCCTGCTGAACGTGACCATTTTTATTCAGACGCTGGCACCGCGTGAATTTCTCGGCATTGCCACCGCCCTGACCCAGTCTCTTCGTCTGGTCGGCGGCCTGCTTGGGACGGCGCTGACTGGCGCAGCCGTGACGAAGTGGTACAGCGTTCACGTGGCAGGCAAGCTGCTGGACGGCAGCAACGCTGTGCTTCCCGAGTCGGTTCAGCGGCATTTTGCCGACCCGCAGGTGCTGTTGCAGCCGGTGGCAGCGCAGTTTGTGTCGTATTATCCACTCGCTCGCAGCGCCATGGTCAACGCGATTGATATAGGTCTGGCGGTCTGTGCCTTACTGGCATTATTGGCCTTTTGGCAGTCAACCCGCCTGCCGCTGATTCAATTTCCCGGGGTAGCGGTGAAACAGACGCAGAAACCTCAAGAATCTTGAGTAAAAAGCGCGTTAAGTCTGAGATTTTTGACTGTTAGCGATTACACTAGGTATCACTTTCCTCAAAGGGATACCAAAGCAATGAAAAGACTGACACAGCAGGACATGACGGAAAGCGAGCAACGCGAGTTAAAAACGCAGCTAGACAGGGCGAGAAAGGCCCAGGGACGTGATCTGACCAATTCGGAAAACAACCGCATTAAAGACGATTATATTGATGCATTAATGGCTGAAAAAGAGAAAGTCGCTAGCAAAGCGCGAGCAGAAAAACGCCGTGCCAAAGCCAATGCCACGCCAAGCACTTCGGCAACTTATGACTGGACTGCCAGAACCCATCCTCGCGGCCGTCGCTAAACAAGATTTTTGCATTAAAAAAGGCAGCTTCGGCTGCCCTTTTTTTTGGCGGATTCTCCCCCCCGTATTAGATCAAACGAAAGCCGTGAGTATCATCACGTTCGAGCTGCGCCACCAAACCTTTCTCCCAATCCTGATAGGCCTGTATTGCCTCAGGGCTGGCGTCGTCTTGCTCATGCTGACGCAGGTATTTGTCGCGTGGATTCTGCAAATACGGCGAATCGCCGTGCTCCAGCGGGCGCTGTTCATCGATCCATTTAAGCGTGCCGCCGTGGAGTAAATAGGTCGGTGATCCCGTCAACTCCGCCACTTCGGTGACGGCGTAACGCGCCAGAAAACCGCTGCCACAGGTCACTACCCAGCGTTTATAAGCTGGACGCTGCGACAACGTCTGCGGCAGCTGGCTGCGTGCGGTAAAAACCGCACCGGGAATGCGACGGTTACGAAAATTGGCGCTAAGCGTCAGGTCCACTATCCCGGTTTCCCCTTCCTCAAGCCACTGTTGCAGCTGCTGGCCATCAATACTTTCAATCGCAGGAACCGGTGCCGAGGTGACAGTCCCGTTACCTGATTCGGTAAACAGTGCCTCAGGCTTGCCGCCGTCGGCCAGCACGAAGGCGTCCCAGTTCAACTGGGCCAAACGTGACGCCGCGAGATTCGCCCTTACGCCGTCGTTATCGATAAGCACCACGCGTGCCCCACGTACGCTGGCAAACTGGTCGATGGACTGCGTCAGTCTGTCTCCCGGGACATTACGCGCACCCGGCAAATGACCGGCCTGAAACTCTTCGGGGCTGCGCACGTCGAACAGATAAAGTGTGCGTTGGCCATCGGCCTGCCACTGGATAAACTGCGCTAAATCGATCTGCTGAGCCCCAGTGCGTGCCGCCCATTCACGAGCGATTTCCGGCGCGCTTTCTTGTGGCGCAGAAGGCTGATGATGATATTCGGCCCACGCGGCAAAGGCTTTGCTCTGTGAATTAAGATCGGTAAAAACCTCACCCCCCGCCTCTTTCCAACCGGCGAGGTCGCCCGCCAACAGCGCCACATCGACATATCCCAGCGCCTTAAGTCGCTGATACGCGACTTCAGCCAGCCGCGTTCCGGTGCGCGGGTTATAACGTTGTCCGTTGTCATACAGCGTGATAGCGGTGCTACGACGCGGTATGCGGTCAAGCACCTCAATCTCCAGCTTCGACAGCGGCAGATTGGTGGCAAATAGCGGATGACCGGTGCCGAAATCGGCCTCTTCACGCAGATCAACGATAGCCACTTCCTGACCATTGCGCAGCGCCTGAGTCAGTTCGGCAGTGTGGCGTAAGGGAATTGAATTTAGAGAATCAGACATAGGACGTGCTCCACGCATCGAAGGCTCGGAATGAGACAATGATATGCAGGCTAGCACCGGGCCTGAGGATGCAAAATTCATATTATCGCTAACCAAATGTTAAATTTTGATTTCTCAGCGCGGACCAGGCTGTCTAAGGTAAATCTCGTCTGCCATCTGATGTGGTGAGGGTTATTAACAGCGGGAGTATCAGCCATGAGCGTTCAATTTATTGGGATGATCGGCCATCGATTAGCCTCGGAGACTATTGCGCCCACTGGGCCAGTGTTTGATAAGCAATATATTGCCGACTTCGCAAAAGCCCACGAAAATGCCGGATTCGACCGAGTTCTGGTGGCCTATGGGTCCGATCAACCCGATGGTTTTCTGGTGACTGCTCACGCAGGCGCCAGTACCTCGAGAATTAAATTCCTGCTGGCTCATCGCCCAGGATTCGTTGAACCGACGCTTGCCGCACGCAAGCTGGCAACGCTTGATAACCTCCTCGACGGGCGTTTGGCAGTGCACATCATCAGCGGAGGCAGTGATGCCGAGCAGCGCCGCGACGGAGATTTCCTCGACAAAGCCCAGCGCTACGCCCGCACCGAAGAGTTTTTGCAGGTGATTAAAAAGAGTTGGTATTCGGATAAGGGCTATAACCACCGGGGCGAATTCTATCAGGCTGAAAATGCCTTCACGCAGATAAAACCCCACCAGCCTCGTTTACCGATTTACTTCGGTGGGTCCTCTGATGACGCTATCCGCGTGGCCGGGAAACACGCCGACGTGTTCGCACTTTGGGGTGAACCGCTCGCCAGCGCGTCCGAAACGGTCAACGCGGTCAAGGCAGAGGCTGAGCGCTATGGCCGTGAGGTAGGCTTCAGCATTTCATTCCGCCCTATCTTGGGTCGCACCGAGGAAGAAGCATGGCAAAAGGCTGAAATCATACGCGCCCAAGCCAAGGCCCAGCTGGAAAAGAACGGCGTGAACCTCGGTCAGGCCAAACCACAGAGCGTGGGAGCTCAACGGCTGCTCGATGCGGTAGCGAAAGGCGATCGTCTGGATAACCATCTCTGGACCGGTATCGCGGCGCTGGTCGGCGGCAGCTCGAATTCGACCGCGCTGGTCGGTACGCCGGAACAAGTCTCGGATGCGCTGCTGAAATACTACGACCTCGGCATCGAGACTTTCCTGATACGCGGCTTTGATCCGCTTAATGACGCCGTGGAATACGGGCGCGAACTTATTCCTCTCACGCGACAGAAAATTGCCGCACACAAACAGCAGGCGTTAAAGGAAAGTCTTCCGGCTGCGCATGCAGAATGGTAATGGGAACACGAATGATATCTTTAGGTTATCGACTCGCTGGACTGAGTCTGTTGGCGGCACTTTCACTCTCATCGCTGACCGCTCACGCGGCAGAAATCACACTGCGTATTGCGGATCAGAAAGGCAATATGCGCGCCCAGCTTGAGGCCGCTAATAAGCTGCAAAATTTGCCCTATAAGATTGAATGGTCTGAGTTCCCCGCCGCTGCCCCGCTCGCCGAGGCGCTTAACGCGCAGGCGGTGGACATTGGTGTGATTGGCGATGCGCCGCTATTGTTTGCCGAAGCGGCCGGTGCGCAAGTCAAGGCGATTGCCGTCGATAAGTCAGACGCTTACGGCACGGCGCTTATCGTGCGCGCCGACAGTCCGATTCACAGCGCCGCCGACCTGAAAGGCAAAAGCATCGCCACCAACAAGGGATCGATTGGCCACTTTGTCGCGCTAAAGGCCTTAGCCTCTGCGGGCCTCACCGCCAAAGATGTGACCTTCAGATTCCTTCAGCCGAGCGACGCCAAACTGGCGCTGGTGCAGGGATCGGTTGACGTCTGGGCGACGTGGGAACCTTACACCGCCTTTGCCGAAACGCAGGACTCTCTTAAGGTGGCGGTAAACGGACGCGGATTGTGGTCGGGCAACAGCTTTATCGCCGCGACCGACCGCGCGCTGAATGACAAGCAAAAACGCGCTGCCATTGCCGACTATGTGCAGCGACTTGCCGAGGCACAGGTGTGGGCGCACCAGCATCTGGATACTTACAGTCAGACGCTGTCGAAAATCATCGGCTTCCCGCCTGAGGCCGCCAGGCTGTCCTATGGGCGCAGCAACGCCCGCTGGCAGTCGCTCGATGACAAGACGATTGCGCAGCAGCAGCAGACCGCCGATTTTTACCAGCAGGCGGGATTATTGCCGGTAAGAGTTGACGTTAAAGGGACATTTGATCGGAGTTTTATCATTCAGTAATGGCCTTAAATGGCCATTGTTTTAGGTTTCTTTTTTTGGGCAAGAGTGTGTGGCGTGTTTGCTGGGCGGCTGCCCTGGACCTGCTTTTTAGGTCAAAGGCACGCGCCTTGCGCGCTGGGCGCGTGCCCTTGACCTAAGAAATTAAATTCAAACCCTAAATTTGATAATCAATCACCACGTCACTGTCGTTCTGCGGCTGTTTAAAGACTTTCTCTTTAATCTCATTGATCGACAAACTCTGATTACACAATTCAATAAATCGCCAGACATAGTTACGTTGTAACTGCGAACGCTTGAGGCCCAGCCAAACGGTGTTGGCTTCGAAAAGGTGCTCGGCGTTAATCAGTTGCAGACCCCGGTCACGGTCGGCGTCGAAGGCTTTATCCGCCAAAATCCCGACACCCAGCCCCAGCTCCACGTAGGTCTTGATAACGTCGGAGTCCTGCGCGCTGAGCACGATGTCCGGGTTAAGCCCGTGTTGCTCGAAGGCGCTGTCTATTCTCGAACGTCCGGTAATCCCCTGACGATAGGTCACCAGCGAGTATTCGGCGAGCTGCTGCAAGGTCACCGGCTGCTGGTCCAGCAACGGGTGGCCATCCGGCACCAGGATGGCGTGATGCCAACGGTAATACGGAAACGAGGCGACGGAAGGATCGTTGATGAGCTTCTCACTGGCGATCGCCACGTCGGCCTGACCACTGAGCAACATCGCCAGCACTTCCTGCGGCGAGCCCTGATGCAGCTCGAGACGCACGGCCGGATACACCGAACGAAACGCCTTAATAACCCTCGGCAGACTGTAACGCGCCTGAGTGTGCGTGGTCGCTATGGTCAATACACCCGCATCTTCTTTAGAGAAGATATCGGCCAGGCGACGGATATTTTGCGCTTCATTCAGAATACGCTCGGCGACGGAAAGCAGTTCTTTGCCCGGCTCGGTCAAACCCAGTAACCGTTTGCCGCGACGAATAAAAATCTCAACCCCAAGCTCGTCTTCCAGTTCGCGGATATGACGACTCACCCCCGACTGTGAAGTGAAAAGCATGTTCGACACTTCAGTCAGGTTGTAATTGCATCGCGCTGATTCCCGAATAATTTTTAGCTGTTGGAAATTCACCGTGAACCCCTAATTAGTTATACTTGCCTCTATTGTTACGTCCGTGTAACCAATAGGACAAATACGAAAAAAAAGTTACTTATGCTTTTTACTAATAAGGGTTGTTTCTTTATGCCTTAAACGCGTGAGGATTAGGCCGGTACTGGCGTGACTACCGGTTGTCCGCTGAAATGGGCGTTCAAGTTCTCGAGCACCTGTTTCATCATGTTTGACATCGCCTCGGGAGAACGCCCCGCGACGTGAGGCGTAAGCACCAGATTCCCGGTGATGCCTACCAACTCTTCCGGCACCTCAGGCTCACCGGCAAGCACGTCAAGCGCCGCGCCAGCGATAGTGTGATTATTCAGACTCTCGATCACCGCCCGCGTATCAACCACCGTGCCGCGCGCAATATTGATGAGATATCCCCGTGGCCCGAGTTCGCGTAGCACCTCGGCATCAATCAGATTGAGAGTCTCTTTCCCTCCCGGTGTCGCCACGACCAGATAGTCTGCCCAACGCGCCAGTGACTGACGGCTGTCAAAATATTGGTACCGGCTGTCTGCCACAGGACGGCGATTGAAATACCCTACCGGCATATCGAATCCTCCGGCGCAGCGATGAGCAATCTGCATACCTATATTGCCCAAACCAATGATGCCCAACTTTTTGCCAAACATGCCGGGGGTTACGATGCGCGAGCGCGCCCACTGCCCGGTGCGCACGCGATGGTCGAAGTCGGGAATATTGCGAGTGATGGCCAGCATCAGTGCCAAAGTGTGGTCGGCAACCGCTGAATTATTGGTACCGGGGCCGTGCGTCACCTGAATATTACGCGCTCTGGCAGCCGCTATATCAATCTGTTCAAAACCCACGCCCTGCGCGCAGATAATCTCGAGTTTGGGCATCGCGTCCATCTGCTCGGCGGTGAGACCAATTGAACCCACGGTCAATACCGCGCGAATTTTTGCCGCGACATCGGCTGGCAGATTATTACGGTCTTTCGGCGTCAGTGCGAAATGCAGCGCAAAACCTGCGGCCTCATAGTGGGCCGGAAACCCGGCGTCCATCTCAAAATGACATAATAAATCGATTTTCATGAATGTCCCCCTTCGAAAATAACCGTCAGCAAAAAGGTGCGGTAAATCATTTTGTTGTGCACCCGATTGCGAGCAACTTCGCGTCAAAAATAGACAGGAAAAAAAGACTTAGCAGGCTATTAACTATCCTGTAACAACCTCAACTTGTACAGGATTTCGCCCAAAACATCTGTTTCAAGGTGCGTTTGTAAAACCAGCGTCTACACTCCAACTATGCGCTTTGCAGATTTCTTGCTTGTTTACTCTCCTGGAGAACTATCAACGATGGCCAAAGCCCCACCCAAAAAAGTTGTTAAACCCACGGCTTCAGTTACCCCTCCTATCAAACCTCAGGCGCAGGTCGATGTTGAAGTTACCGAGCAGGGTGTCCGCCTGATCCATCCCTACAGCGATGGTGAATTGGTTAAAAATTTCGACAGCGGGCATAAAACGCGCGTCCGTGAGGGACTGCCAGTGCCTCTGGGCGCAACCTGGGACGGCCTCGGCGTAAACTTTGCGCTGTTCTCGGCGAACGCCACTAAAGTAGAACTTTGTCTGTTTAATGAAGAAGGCGAAGAGTATGACCGCATCGAATTGCCGGAGTATACCGACGAGGTCTGGCACGGTTATCTCCCCGATGCCCGGCCCGGCATGCTCTATGGTTACCGCGTTCACGGGCCTTATGCCCCGCACGACGGACACCGTTTTAATCCCGCCAAGCTGCTGTTAGACCCTTATGCCAAGCAGATTGTCGGCGATTTAAAATGGGACGATGCCCTGTTTGCCTACGACATGGAAAGCGACAAAAAAGACCTGCATTTGGATGACCGCGACAGCGGACCCTTTTTACCGAAGTGTCGGGTTATCGATCCGGCGTTTTCATGGGCGCGCTCGCGTAAGAACCCGGTTCCCTGGGAAAAAACCATCATTTATGAGACGCACGTTCGCGGTTACACTATGCGCCACCCCGCCGTGCCGGAGCACCTGCGCGGCACCTTTTCGGCCATGACCACCCCACAGATTGTCGATTACATTAAATCTCTCGGCGTGACTTCGATCGAACTGATGCCTATTCATGCATTCACCGACGACCGTCATTTGCAGGAAAAAGGGCTGCACAACTATTGGGGCTACAACACGCTAAGCTTCTTTGCGCCGCATCCTCAATATATGGCAACGCACACCATCAACGAATTCAAGCAGATGATAGCCACCCTGCATGCCGCTGAAATCGAGGTTATCCTCGACGTGGTTTACAACCACACGGCGGAGGGCAACGAGCTTGGCCCAACGCTTTCTTTTAAAGGCATCGATAACGCCAGTTATTATCGTCTGATGCCGGAAAACAGGCGCTACTACATCAATGATACGGGCACTGGCAATACGCTGAACCTCAGCCATCCACGCGTGCTGCAAATGGTGACTGACTCCCTGCGCTATTGGGCGACCGAGATGCAGGTTGACGGTTTCCGCTTCGACCTTGCCACCATTCTTGGCCGCGAAAGTTACGGTTTCGATGAAGGCTGTGGGTTCCTCGACACCTGCCGTCAGGACCCGATACTGAGCCAGTGTAAGCTGATTGCAGAGCCCTGGGACTGCGGGCCGGGCGGCTATCAGGTCGGTGGTTTTCCTCCGGGATGGGTGGAATGGAACGACCGCTTCCGCGATTCGGTACGAAAATTTTGGCGCGGCGACGAAGGACAGCTGGCCCAGTTTGCTACCCGTCTTTCCGGTTCGGCCGATATTTTCAACCATCGTGGGCGCAAACCTTACGCCTCGGTCAACTTTATTACCGCGCACGACGGTTTCACCCTCAATGACCTTGTGTCCTATCAGGACAAGCACAACGAAGAGAACGGGGAAGACAGCAAGGACGGAACCGACAACAATATTTCGGCCAACTATGGCGTCGAAGGCCAGACGGACGATCCTGCTATCAATGAACTCAGGCTTCGGCAGATGCGAAACATGTTGGCGACGCTGTTTTTCTCGCAGGGAACGCCAATGTTGCTGGCCGGCGACGAGTTTGCCCGCTCGCAGAACGGCAACAACAATGCCTACTGCCAGGACACGCCAATTGCGTGGGTTAACTGGAATATCGAGGACAAAGGGCGTTCACTCATCCTCTTCACCTATCGGTTGATTGCCCTGCGTGCCAGGTTTCCTATTCTGCATCGCGGTCGCTTCCTGACCGGTCAGGTGCATGAAAAACTGAATGTTAAAGACGTCAGTTGGTTCCAGCCGAATGCTGAAGAGATGAATGACGAAGCCTGGGGAGATGCGCACGCCAAGAGCATTGGTATGTTGCTGGACGGGCGCGCTCAGCCTACCGGTTTGACTCGCTATGGTTCACTGAGCACGGTACTTCTCCTGTTTAACGCGGCTCACGAGGACGTGGTGTTCTCGCTGCCTTCCGTGGCACACGGCGAAAGCTGGCGGCATATTCTCGACACCTACCAACCAGACGACATCAACGAGCGCAACTTCGAGTTTGGCAGTCAATACACCTGCCCATCACGCAGCGTGGTGCTGTTTGAATTGATGAGTCTGCCTAAATAACGTCCCTCTTCGAGCGAGCCCCTTCAACGCCCGGTTAGTACAACGGGCGTTTACAGATTGCCGTGCATCAACCACGCCTTGAGCCCGAGCGCATCGTGATAATGCGAGTAACCGCGCGGCCCACCGGTTATCACCATCAGGACGTCCTGCCCCTTGATGCGGGTATAGATAATCAAACAGTGTCCGGCCTGATCGGTATAGCCGGTTTTCTGTAGCACAATATTCCAGGTTTTATTGTTAATTAGCCCGTCAGAACTGCGATACACCAGCTGGCCGTGCCCCGGATGCACCACATCGCGTTTATCGGTCGAAAGCTGGCGGATAAGCGCATAGCGGTACGCGTGCTTGGCCATAATCGCCAGGTCATGCGCCGAGGCGGTGTTACGCGGGGTTAATCCGGTCGGATCGTAAAAATGCGTGTGGGTCATGCCATAGGCTCGCGCTTTACGATTCATCTGGCGAACAAAAGCACGGCGGCCGCCGGGATAGTAGCGACTGAGCGCGGCAGCGGCACGGTTCTCTGAAGACATCAGCGCGATGTGCAGCATGTCCTTGCGCGACAGCACAGAACCTATCGTTAAACGTGAATGCGTTAGCTTGAGCAAGTCTCTGTCGGCGGGCGTAACGGTGATTTTTTGCTTCAGCGACTGGTGGCTGTCGAGCACCACCATCGCGGTCATCAGCTTGGTTAGCGAGGCTATGGGGTAAGCACGGGTGGCGTTCTTTTGATACAGCACGCGACCGTTGGTGGCATTCATGACCAGTACCGACCGTGAAAGCATAGGGGGATAAACCTTGGCCGAGGCGCTGTAGGAAGTGACACACAGCAGGCTAAACAGCGGAACGGTGAGACGGGCAAATCCTGAACGAACAATGCGGGAAAAAAATGACATAACAACCATAAGACGATTAAAAATGAATTAATGACTTCAACAACTCAGAGACCAACCAGCCGCATTCCTGAAGACGATGCAGGAGATCGTTTTATTGACGATACGCAGTAAAGCTCTCCCTGACGCCAAATAGTGCCCAACTTGGCAGAGGTGACCAAAAGGTAAATTGTAAAAAAATCGTTGCATAGGGACGACAACCCCGCAGAATCAGGACTTTGTGTACCACTTTTAAGACACATCTTAGAAATAGCCAGTTCAGTTTACTTAACATCCGCAGTGGGATTCAAAACAAGACGTCGAGCCCCGGCAAAATACGCTCTCACAGGGGCTTGAGTCATGACAAGAATACGCAGGCTTGTAGAGATGGGTTACTTTTATTTCTCGGCTTTGCGCAGATAGGCTTTGAACTGCGGGGTCATGGTAATTTTGAAGCCGTCTTTTTCCTTAGTGATCAAATACACCGCAAGATGCTCTTTTTCGGCCAACGCCAGGGCTTTTTTAGTACCTAACACCATCAGGCCAGTATCCCAGCCGTCGGCCTCGAGTGCAGTCGGTGCAATCACCGTTGCCGAGACCAGTTTGTGGGTAATAGGGCGTCCGGTTTCGGGGTCGATGATGTGCGAGAGGCGCTTACCGTCCAGCTCATAGTAGTTGCGATAACTGCCCGAGGTGCTTATCCCCATCCCCTGCAGGTCAACAATGGCCTCCACCGCATCTTCTTTGTCGGTCGGTTTCTGGATAGCAACCTGCCACGGTTTGCCTTCAGGGTTTCTGCCGCGAGAAACGACTGCGCCGCCCACGGAGACCAAATAGTTGCTGACACCGTTGCCCTCTACCAGTCTCGCAAGGTGATCGGTGGCATAACCCTCGCCAACGGTTGAGAGATCAACGTACATATTGGCTTTGTCTTTCTGCAAATAGTCTCCGTCCACGGTCTCGATGACCTTGAGATGCGAAAGCCCAATCTCGGCCTTGGCGGCGTCTATCTGCTCCTGGGTTGGCATCTTGACAGGCTCTTTGGTCGGGCCAAATCCCCAAAGATTGACCAGTGGGCCGACGGTAATGTCCATCTCGCCACCGGTCTTTTTGCCGATGCGCAGCGCAGTGACAATGGCGTCGGCCATGCCGGAGCTGACAGGCTGCGGATCGGTACCGTTATATTGGTTAAAGCGCGAAAGAACAGAGTCGTTCTTATAGGTTGAAAGCTCGTGGTCGTCTTCTTTCAGCTGGTCTTCAATCTGTTTGCGCAACTCCGGTTCGCGGCTTTTATCCAGCCCGACCATGCTGACGCGATAGTAGGTGCCCATGGTTTGACCGGAGATAACGACTGCCGACAGGCTTGGGCTGTTGGTTGGACCGCAGGCGCAAAGCAGCGCAGTTCCGCTCAGAACAAGAGAGGCAGGCAAAAGGTGGCGATTGAACAGCATGTAAACTCACTTAGCAAAACGCAGGGTTAACATAGGGATAAATTAGGTAGGGCCAAGAGTATACAGTTTTTGTTAAACCCTGCGTTAACGGTGCCAACGCTTAAAATGTTACTTCCCGATTGTTTAATTTAGATTTAACGACTGTGTTTGGCGTGCCTTTCCCAGTTCTCCTGCTTAGCCTGAGGCGATTTTTTAAGCGCGACATAGCAGGCTCCTGCCCCGCCGTCCTTGCCGGTTGCCACGCTGAAAGCCTGCACCTCGTCAAGCTGCCTGAGCCATTTGGCGAGATAGCTGCGCACGATATTGGCATGGCTCTCGTCATGCCTGCCACGGCCGTGAACGATCAGCAAGGTGCGTAGATTCTGCGCCTGTGCCTGCAGAAAAAAGCTAAACAGTTCCTGACGACAGGTCTCGACCGGTTTGCGGAGAAGGTTAAGGCTGGCTTCGAGCGGATATTTCCCCTGACGCAGCTTATCCAGGACGCCCTGCTGCACGCCCGCCTGCTTATATTCCAGCGGTTCGGCGCAGTCGATGACGTCAAGAAAGCCGGTAGTCAGAATATTTTCAGGTTCAGTTACGTCCGGCGTCTGAGGCCGTGCCGCTTTTTGATGGTTTTTGAGGTAAACCACCTGATTGTTATCTGAGAGTTTGTGGACGCCGGCCATTTCCTGTGAAAACAGAAAATCATCATTTTCATCATCATTTTTCATCGTCACCCTCCCGACGTTTTATTAGATTTTCACGTTCTCAAACCTGGCCGGCACCCTGAAGCGGTGACGGTCAGGCTTAAGAACTGAGTGTATAGAAAAAAGTGCAGGCTGCAATATCCTGCCCGACCGCTCTCACCGCTTCAAAGATAAGAATCATATAACTCCCTGTTCCACAGTCTGTTATTTATCGCTCAAAAAAATGGCTTATTGATTTAGGGCTATACTTAGGCCCTGGAGTGGAATAATTCTGATGCTTGGTCGTTTCTGTTTCCATTCATTTTGAGGAGAAATGATGCCGTACCTTGATGACAATCTGGTTGTATTTACTGACCTCGACGGATCGCTGCTAGACCACCACAGCTACGACTGGCAGCCAGCGCAGGAATGGTTGAACACACTGAGTGCGGCGAAGGTTCCGGTGGTTCTAACCACCAGCAAAACGGCGGCCGAGGTCGCAGAACTCCAGAGAAAGTTAGAACTTACTGAGGTACCTTTCATTGCCGAAAATGGTGCGTTGATAGGTTTGCCAGACCGTTGGCAAAAGCACGAATCGTCGACTTCGGGGCACATTATTGGCGCCGCTTACGAAGACATTCGTCATGTTCTGGTCGCGTTACGCCAGCGCTACGATTTTGAATTTCGCGGTTTCGGTGACGTTAACGCCCAGCAGGTGATCGACTGGACCGGGCTTCCGCTTGAGAATGCCAAACTGGCCATGCAGCGCGAAGCCTCTGAACCGATTATCTGGTTTGGTAACAGCCTCGATTTCTCCCGTTTCGAAAAATATCTGCATCAAGAGAAACTGGCTCTTACGCGCGGTGGTCGCTTCTGGCACGTGATGGGGGCCGATGCAGGGAAAGGCCCGGCGGTGAAATGGCTGAGCGACTGCTACGCAGAGAGGGCCGGAAAACCCGTTGTTAGCATCGCACTCGGCGATGGCCCCAACGATATTGGCATGCTTAATGCTTCAGATTATGCGGTGGTCATTCGAGGTCACCATGACCATAAAATGCCAGTCAAAGAAGGTGTAAACGTATTTCGCACCGAACAATACGGTCCCGAAGGCTGGAAAGAGGGACTGGACCACCTTATCGACCGTTAACAGATTCACGTTTTGCCCTGTGTGGTTTTTTTGATGTTCTTTTAAATAAATTGAGGATGCCTATGAGCGAATTTTATCAGGACGGTATCATTACTAATTTTCACAACCTCACGAAAAGAAAATTAGAAGAATTAGAATACGATCTGCAGGTGTTCTCGGGTCGACGCTCGATGGGGCTTATCCTCCCTTCTCTGTTCTCGGAGCTTGAAGGGCCGGCGTTGAGCAAGATTGTTGACGAGTTGACCAAGGTTCCTTACCTGGAAGAGATTGTCATTGGTTTAGATCGCGCAGACCGCGATCAGTTTCTATTTGCACGCGAATTTTTCTCTCGCCTGCCACAACGTCACCGTATTTTGTGGAACGATGGCCCACGCCTGAAGGCGATCGATGAAGAGTTAAAGAAAGAGAACCTTTCGCCAATGGAACCGGGCAAAGGCCGCAATGTGTGGTTTTGCGTCGGTTACACGCTCGCTTCGCGCCGTACCACGGTGGTCGGCCTGCATGATTGTGACATCGTCACTTATAGCCGGGACATGCTGGCTCGCCTGATGTATCCGGTCGCGAACCCTAATTTCCACTATGATTTCTGTAAGGGCTATTACGCGCGAGTGGCTGACGGTAAGTTCAACGGCCGCGTGGGACGCCTGTTGGTGTTTCCACTGCTGAAATCGCTGCAAATCGTTTATGGAAACTCCGAGTTTCTCGAATACCTGCGCAGCTTCCGTTATCCCCTCTCCGGCGAATTCGCTATGCGTACCCACGTACTCAACGATTTGCGCATTCCGAGTGACTGGGGTCTTGAGATTGGCGTGCTGTCGGAGCTGCATCGCAATACGGCCACCAAGCGCATCTGTCAAGTCGATATCGCCGATAACTATGACCACAAACATCAGCCAATGTCTGAAGATGACGCGAGCAATGGCCTACAGCGCATGAGTATCGACATTACCAAGGCACTGTATCGCAAGATGGCGATTCTGGGCGTGCCGATCACCAGCGAATCGTTCCGCATTCTCAAAGCCACCTACTATCGCAACGCGTTGGACATGATTGACGGCTTCGAGCATGACGCGCGAATGAACGGCCTGAAGTTTGACCGCCACAGCGAAGAGTCGGCGGTTGAGCTGTTCTCAGGGGCAATCATGGAGGCCGGTTTGGCATTCGTCGATACGCCGAGTGAAAAGCCGTTTATTCCGAGCTGGAGCCGCGTTCAGTCGGCGTTCCCGGACATGCTGGAACGTATTCACGATGCGGTAGAAGAAGACAACAAAGGTAACGTTTAAGATAAAACCGGGCGTCACAGGATTTATTGTGACGCCCTACTGCTTAATAGATTTATCCGTTCACAATTTTATTACATTATTCTGCCGCAATTAATCAGCGATAAATTAATAGTCATAATTTCTGCGCGTACGGTATTGTGACCCGCTGATTTAAAACCCTATTTGATTAAAATTAATTTCAGCCGCCAGCGGTCAATAACTCCCACGAGTTATTTTCGCCATTTCACCTGCACTTATTGACACATTTCCTGCTTATGGCCTGTCAAAAATAACATTGCAATAACATCAATCCGTATTAGTACGAAATAACCGACAAACCTAAAATGTTGGCATAGAATTTGATTTCACAGCGCGTGAAAATCACAACTTACTGAATAAAATGAATTTTAAATTAACGTCGCGCCTGCACTTATTTTGCCCGACCTGTTTACTCCGCCTGCAAAAATCGATCAACCTTTGCTCCAACCCGCGTTCCCGGGATGCAAAAAAATTGACGTAAACGAGACTCTTTTTATATATTCGCCTAAGAGTTCTGGCCGAAATGACCGCTTATTTGTCGTTAGATCAAAAAATATTTATAAAAAACCCCTTAAAAATCGTGGTTTTTAACTAAATACCTCTTTCGGGACAAAACTTACACTTATCACTCATTGCAAAAGATGTTAAAATTGACGCATATCAATATTGCGAGAGCGAAACCTATGATCCCGGAAAAACGTATTATTCGGCGTATCCAATCTGGTGGTTGTGCAATTCACTGCCAGGATTGCAGCATCAGTCAGCTGTGTATTCCCTTCACTTTGAATGAGCATGAGTTAGACCAACTCGACAACATTATCGAGCGTAAAAAACCGATTCAAAAAGGGCAGACTCTTTTTAAAGCCGGTGACGAACTCAAGTCTCTCTATGCTATCCGTTCCGGCACCATCAAGAGTTACACCATCACAGAACAAGGTGACGAGCAGATTACCGGTTTCCACCTCGCGGGTGACCTGGTTGGCTTTGACGCTATCGCGGGTCTGCAACACCCAAGCTTTGCTCAGGCGCTTGAAACCTCAATGGTTTGCGAAATACCTTTCGAAACGGTCGATGATCTTTCTGGAAAACTGCCAAAACTGCGTCAGCAAATGATGCGGCTGATGAGCGGCGAAATCAAAGGCGACCAAGATATGATCCTACTGCTTTCCAAAAAGAACGCGGAAGAGCGCCTGTCGGCCTTTATCTATAACCTTGCTCGCCGTTTTTCACAGCGCGGCTTCTCGCAGCGCGAGTTCCGCCTGACGATGACGCGCGGCGATATCGGTAATTACCTCGGCCTGACCGTGGAAACGATCAGCCGCCTGCTCGGGCGTTTCCAGAAATCTGGCATGCTCAGCGTAAAAGGTAAATACATTACGATTGAAGACCATAACGCGCTGTCGGTGCTGGCCGGAAACCCTATTTCGCTGGTTTCGTAGCTGCGCTTTCGGGCACCCTGCCCGAGGCGTCAAATACCGGATCAATAATTTGTCTATTTTATTGATTTACTTTATTGATCCGGTTCAATTTATCCTCTGTTCTGTTTGTCCATCCTGGTTTACTCTATAACTATAACGCGGGCTCTTTTCGTCCATCGATAAGGCGACAGCTTAAGCGTTTGCATTTGGCTTCTCTTTTGCGTTCTCTTTTAACGGGTTTTGACTTTCCTTGAGAAAATGGCGCCCTGTGCGCTTTCAATCACAGATGTTAAGGAGGCTCCTTTGGCCAAGTATCAGAACCTTCTGGTCGCTATTGACCCCAACCAGGATGACCAGCCGGCGCTACGTCGCGCGGTCTATCTTGTTCAACGCAACGGTGGGAAGATCAAAGCCTTCCTGTCGATCTATGATTTTTCCTACGAAATGACCACCATGCTGTCCCCTGAAGAACGCACCGCCATGCGTCAGGGTGTGATAAGCGAAAGAAGCGCATGGATTGCAGAACAGTGCCACTACTACGTCGAAGCAGGCATTCCTATCGACATTAAAGTGGTATGGCACAACAAACCCTTTGAAGCCATCATTCACGAGGTCCTTGCCGGACAGCACGACCTGCTGTTGAAAATGGCCCACCAGCACGACCGCCTCGAGTCCGTCATCTTTACGCCTACCGACTGGAATTTGCTGCGCAAATGCCCTTGTCCGGTGTGGATGGTTAAAGACCAACCTTGGCCGGAGGGCGGTAAAGCGGTGGTTGCCGTCAACCTGTCGAGTGAAGAGCCCTATCACGACCCGCTGAACATTAAATTGGTCAAGGAAACCCTTGAGGTCGCCTCGCACGTTAACCAGACCGAGGTTCATCTGGTGGGTGCCTACCCCGTAACCCCTATCAACATTGCCATCGAACTGCCTGATTTCGACCCTAGCGTTTATAACGATGCCATTCGCGGTCAGCACTTGATTGCCATGAAAGCGTTACGACAAAAGTTCCAGCTAGACGAGAAATACACTCACGTTGAAAAAGGACTGCCTGAAGAAGTCATCCCCGATCTGGCTGAGCATTTGCAAGCCGGCGTCGTAGTCTTAGGGTCGATTGGCCGCACGGGACTGTCTGCCGCGTTTCTCGGCAACACTACCGAGCAGGTTATCGATCATTTGAAATGCGACCTGCTGGCGATTAAGCCCGACGATTTTGTCTGCCCTATTTCTCTCGAAGAGAGCGGAGCAAATATCAAGGATACCGACGCCGAATAGCGTTTTCGGTTAGGTTTGGGCAATAAAAAAGCCAGTCATCGCGACTGGCTTTTTTTATCTGGAAACTACAGCATCGCTTAGAGCGCGCGCAGGATCCCTTCGACACTCTCTTTGGCATCACCAAACAGCATCTGCGTGTTCTCTTTAAAGAACAGCGGGTTCTGAACGCCAGCGTAACCGGTGCTCATAGAACGCTTAAACACGATAACGTTTTGCGCTTTCCACACTTCCAGCACCGGCATACCGGCGATCGGACTGCGTGGGTCTTCCTGCGCGGCTGGGTTAACGGTGTCATTGGCACCGATAACCAGCACCACGTCGGTGTCGCTGAAGTCGTCGTTGATTTCGTCCATCTCGAGCACGATGTCGTAAGGCACCTTCGCCTCAGCCAACAGCACGTTCATGTGGCCTGGCAGACGTCCGGCCACCGGATGAATACCAAAGCGCACTTTCACCCCTTTGGCACGCAGTCGAGCCGTAATATCCTGAACCGGATACTGCGCCTGCGCCACCGCCATGCCGTAGCCAGGGGTGATAATGACCGAGGAGGCGTTTTTCAGCATATCTGCCACGTCTTCCGCGTTAATTTCACGATACTCGCCCATTTCCTGGTCATCGCCAGTCGAGGAGCTGTCGGTACCGAAACCACCGGCAATAACGCTGATAAACGAACGATTCATCGCCTTACACATGATGTAAGACAGAATCGCACCCGAAGAACCGACCAGCGCACCGGTCACGATCAGCAGGTCGTTGCTCAGCATGAAGCCTGCCGCCGCTGCCGCCCAACCTGAGTAGGAGTTCAGCATAGAAACGACAACCGGCATGTCTGCACCGCCAATTGACGAGACCAGATGCCAGCCGAAAGCCAGCGCGATGACGGTCATAATCAGCAGCGCAAACACCTGTGTCCCCACGCTTTCAGCACGGACAAACACGACGAGCAGCAGGAATGACACCACCAGCGCCGCCAGATTCAGCTTGTGACGATGCGGCAGAGCCAGCGGTTTTGAAGAAAAAATACCGCGCAGCTTACCGAACGCAACAATAGATCCGGTGAAGGTCACAGCACCGATGAAGATACCGAGAAACACTTCGACCAGATGGATGTTTTCCATCACTCCGTCCATCGGCACTGCGCCGTGGTCGAGATAGCTGTTGTACCCCACCAGCACCGCAGCGAGACCGACAAAGCTGTGCAAAATCGCAACCAGTTCCGGCATTTGAGTCATTTCGACTTTACGTGCCAGATAGATGCCAATAGCGCCGCCGATAACCATAGCCAGAATAATCCAGCCAACGTGACCGGAGTCAGGGCCAAGGATGGTGACGATAAGCGCGATCGCCATCCCGGTCATGCCAAAGATATTCCCCTGCTTGGACGTCTCATGCTTGGACAGTCCCGCAAGGCTGAAAATAAACAGAATAGCGGCAACAATGTATGCAGCTGTAACTAAACCCCCAGACATATGCTACCCCTTAATTCTTACGAAACATTTTCAGCATGCGCTGAGTGACGGTAAATCCGCCAAATATATTGATACTGGCAATCAGTACCGCCACGAAGGACAGGAAGCTCACCCAGCCGCCGTGCCCAATCTGCAGCAATGCCCCGACCACAATGATGCCGGAAATTGCGTTGGTTACCGCCATCAAAGGCGTATGCAGCGCATGGCTGACGTTCCAGACCACATAGTAGCCAACCACGCAGGAGAGCGCGAAGACGGTAAAGTGGGACAGAAACTCTTTCGGAGCGACATCGGCCAACCAGCCAAACAGCACCACGGCAATCGCCATAATGATGTATTTGGTCCATGGGGAGGCAGGCTTGGCGGCCTCTTTGGCGACAGGGGCTTCAATCTTGGCCACCTGTGGCTGAGCAGAAACCTGAATCGGCGGAGCCGGCCAAGTCACTTCGCCGGTTTTAACCACAGTCACGCCGCGCACAACGGTATCTTCGAAATCGATCTCGATTTCTCCGTTTTTCTCTTTGCACAGCAGTTTCAGCAGGTTAACTAAGTTAGTACCGTACAGCTGGGAAGACTGGGTTGGCAAACGGCTTGGCAAATCGGTGTAACCGATGATTTTCACGCCGTTCGGGGTCACTGTGATGGTATCCGCGACGGTCAGCTCACAGTTGCCGCCGGTTTGCGCCGCGAGGTCAACAATCACGCTGCCCGACTTCATGGATTCAACCATTTCGCGGGTAATCAGCTTAGGTGCCGGACGGCCTGGGATAAGCGCGGTGGTGACAATGATGTCAACTTCTTCCGCCTGAGCAGCAAACAGCGCCATCTCGGCCTTGATAAAGGCCTCAGACATGACTTTGGCATAGCCGTCGCCGTTGCCTGCTTCTTCTTCGAAGTCGAGCTCGAGGAACTCGGCGCCCATACTTTGAACTTGTTCTTTTACTTCAGGACGCGTATCGAAGGCGCGCACGATGGCACCCAGGCTGCCCGCAGCACCGATAGCAGCCAGACCGGCAACGCCCGCACCGATGATCATCACTTTGGCAGGAGGAACTTTACCTGCGGCCGTAATCTGACCGGTAAAGAAGCGTCCGAATTCGTGTGCGGCCTCAACGATTGCGCGATAGCCTGCGATGTTGGCCATCGAGCTGAGGGCGTCCATTGACTGTGCACGAGAGATACGCGGTACAGAGTCCATTGCCAGCGCAGTGACGTTGCGTTCAGCCAGTTTCTGAATCAGCTCAGGATTTTGGGCTGGCCAGATAAAGCTCACCAGCGTGGAGCCTGCCTGCAGCTTTTCGATTTCGTCGTCCAGAGGGGCATTGACCTTCATGACGATGTCGGAATGCCAGACGGCGTCTCCCGCTTCAACCGTAGCACCGGCTGCTTCATAAGCCGCGTCGTCAAAACTGGCCAGTTTACCTGCGCCCTGCTCAATGGCGACTGTAAAGCCGAGTTTCAGCAGTTGTTCCACCGTTTTCGGTGTTGCTGCAACGCGGGCTTCATTGGTCAACCGTTCTCTTGGTATACCAATACGCATAATTATTCCCTTCACCCTTTTATTTGATGATGCATATCATCGATGTAGATACAAAAATTAAAAACCTGTCGGCTTGTTTCGCCGAAATACTGACGGAATTTTCAGGCCGGCTATAACCTACTGAATATCGGGTTAATAAGCTATAAGGAAACCGCATTAATGAGGATTAAATCACCTAAAAACGGCATAAGCCTCGATAGCACTGCAAAGCCGGTAATTTTCATATTTAATTCACTTCAATGAGGTAAAAATACCAGATGAATCACTCTTGCATGATGATGTCTATTCGCCAACGGCGGGCACAAAAGTGAGGAAAATGTAAATAATTAACATTTATTTCACTTATTTACTCCATCACGAAACTTATATAAGTTATCAGGGCAAAATAAAGTGACCAGGCTAGCGATTACAGACTTAAAGCATTTAAAAAATTACTAAAGCGCTCGCCATTATTACATGCAATAATCGGGAGCTAATCTGTTACACATCAATAATTCAGCATGTTTCAACATTACTGCGCAAGGTGAAAGGATTTTTTATGAAGCAGACGAAAACGATCATCGCATCGGCCGTTGTTTTGTTAATCTCGCAATTCTCTGTTTTGTCTGCAGCACAGGCGGCAGAAGAGATCAGTCCCGAGAAAGCAGCCGCCCTGAAGCCCTTTGATCGCATTGCATTTACTGGCCATTTTAACAATCTGGGCGATGCCTCTGATGAAGCATCTAAACGCGCCGACGATAAAGGCGCGGATTACTTCTATATTCTGGACACTAACAGTGTAAGCGAAAGCGGCAACTGGCGCGTAGTTGCCGACCTTTATCATAAAGATGCGCCTAAGGTCAGCCCAAAGCCGGTGCTTAACAGCGTTAACGGCGTTAGCGGCGTGAAACAGCTGCCAAAAGAAGTGGCCTATGAGTTAGAGCCTTTCGATACCGTTACCGTCAGCGGCCTGTTCCACAGCCAGCCTGACGTCATTCAGGCTATTGCTGAAGCCGCAAAAGCCAAAGGGGCTTACTCCTTCTTCATCGTACGCCAGATTGATGCCAATAACGGCGGCAATCAGTACGTGACTGCCTTTGTTTACAAAAAAGATGCGCGTAAGCGTGTGACTCAAAGCCCGGATGCTATCCCGTACAACTCTGACGCAGGTCGTGCAGCGCTGGCAGCCGGCGGTGCCGCAGCCAAGAAAGTTGAAATCCCGGGTGTGGCATCTTCAGAAAGCCCAAGCCGCGATGTAGGCCTGTTCTTCCAGACACAGTCTTCAACCGGTAAGCGTTACTCTGTCACTCTGCCAGACGGTAAGAAAATCGAAGAAGTGAACAACGTGACTGCGGCACAGATGACGCCGTTCTCTACCGTGACCTTCACCGGCCACTTCAACAGCATCACCGACGTCTCTGAAGAAGTCGCCAAGCGTGCGGCGGATCAGGGTGCTAAGTTCTACCACATCACGCGTCAGTGGCAGAACAAAAGCGGGGGTAACCTCACCGTCACAGCAGACCTGTTCAAATAAGTTTTAATGAGCGCGCAGTGGCTACAGCCGAAGGGCATCACGTCCTTTGGTTGTATCCTTGATAGCGTCAGGCAGGGAACAGCATGGGTAGGGATAACGCTCCCCCTCAGGTCTGAAATAATCAACGACCCGAGGGGCAGTGAAATTAATGTTTTGAGGGGTCTTGCAGTATTTCTACCGCTAAATGCTCATCCTGTTGCGTCAATTTCAGCGGATGTTTGCACTCTTCCTGAATGGCCGCCAGCTGCTCTTCGGTCAAACCATAAGGCAAATGAATATCAACGCTGTAAATATTCTGCTGCTGCGCCAACTCAATCAGTCGAACGATATTGATTTCGTCACTCACCTGCGTCGAGACAACTTGTAACGCTAATGCATTAAGCTTGTCTTGTTTGGATTTTTCCTGGGCTGTGCTTCGCGACCTCAACACCATGCCAAAAAAAGGCAATACGCCGTGGATGGCATCGAGGAAACTCCATTGCTTCTTGCACGATGCGGACAGGTATTCCATGTAGTTAAAGGACGCTTTTTCACTGCGCGCATCGGGTACCAGGCGACTATCAGCCATCTCCATTCCTCTCAGGGCCAGTGCTAACCCGTCTAACGTGTGTTAGAAAAGACCTTACTTTTTGAAGATAATGTTTTGAAACGATAAACACAATCATCTATATAATGGCATAGCTTTATATAATGACATAGTTTATTGATGCTTTGCCAGCGAGTTCAGGAGCTTTACTTGACCGATTTTATCCCTTCTGCACCGGTACTTATCACCGGTGGCGCCAAGCGAATAGGACTGGCTCTGGCTGAGTCGATGCTAGAGAAAAAAATTCCGGTAATCGTGAGTTATCGGCAACCTTACCCTGCCCTTGAGGAGCTGATTAAGAAAGGCGCATGCTGCATTCAGGCCGATTTTTCAGAAAATGCAGGGATACTCGCCTTTGCTGAAAAAGTGCGTGCCCAAACCGGTAAACTGCGTGCCATCATTCATAACGCCAGCTCATGGGTCGCAGAGTCGCCAGACACCGCACCACAGGATACGATGGCGATGATGCTGCAAATCCACGTTTACACCCCTTACCTGCTCAATCTCGAGCTGGAAGAATGTCTGCGGGGTCAGGGCACGGCCGGCGCCGATATCATTCACATTACCGATTTCGTGGTGGAAAAAGGCAGTAAAAAGCACATCGCCTATTCGGCAAGCAAGGCAGCGCTGGATAATATGACGCTCTCATTTGCACGAAAGCTGGCACCTGAGGTCAAAGTTAACTCCATTGCACCCGCGCTAATCCTCTTTAACCCAGAGGACGACGCCTCATACCGCGAGCACGCGTTAAATAAATCGTTAATGAAGATTGAGCCGGGCGAAAGTGAGATAGTCAATCTGGTTGATTACATCATGCGCAGTAAGTATGTGACCGGCAAAACACTCGGCGTTGACGGCGGCAGAAGATTGCGCTGACGCAGCGGTTGCCTGTGTTTATTAATATGAACGAAGTCTACTGCGGGCGTGGCGTTGATGCCCCGCTCGCGCTATGCTGGAACCCGATTTTCACCTTGACAGCAAACCAATGAATAAAATCGTTTTTGTAGAAGATGACGCCGAGGTGGGTAAGCTGATCGCTGCCTATTTGGGCAAGCATGACATTGAAGTTCTTATTGAACCTCGCGGAGACACGGCGCAAGACAGAATCGCGGTCGAAAAACCCGATTTGGTATTACTCGACATCATGCTTCCCGGTAAAGACGGCATGACCCTCTGCCGCGACCTGCGCCCGGCCTATGACGGCCCCATCGTGTTGCTGACCTCGCTGGACAGCGACATGAACCATATTTTGTCGCTCGAGATGGGCGCTAATGACTATATTCTGAAAACAACGCCACCGGCCGTGCTGCTGGCGCGTCTTCGGCTGCACCTGCGCCAGCGCCCGACGTCTACCACCGCCGAGCCAGAGAAAACCAGCAAACCGATGCAGAAAAGCAACGCCCTGCACTTCGGCCAGCTGTGCATTGATCCCGTCAACCGCGAAGTCACGCTGGGTGAAGAAACGATTACCCTTTCAACCTCAGACTTTGACCTTCTGTGGGAGCTCGCCACGCACGCAGGCCGCATCATGGACCGTGAAGCGCTGCTGCTCAACCTGCGTGGCGTGAGCTATGACGGGCTCGACCGCAGCATTGATGTCGCTATCTCTCGCCTGCGTCGCAAACTTTACGACAACGCGCTTGAACCATTTCGTATCAAAACGGTGCGTAATAAAGGTTATCTGTTTGCCCCTAACGCCTGGGAGTCCGTGCAGGAATGAGAAAACTTTTCGTTCAGTTCTTCCTGCTGCTGCTGGTGTGTTTCCTGGTTATGGCAATGCTGGTCGGACTGGTTTACAAAGTCACCGCCGAGCGCACCGGTCGCCAGTCGATGAACGATCTGATGAAAAGTTCGCTCTATCTGATGCGAAGCGAGCTGCGTGAAATTCCTATCAAAGACTGGAACAAGACCATCAGCACCCTTGAGCTGAACCTCTCGTTCAAACTGCATATCGAGCCACTGGGCAAGCGCAAGCTAAGCCCGGCACTCGACGCCCAACTGCGTGACGGCGAAATTGTGGCGCTCGACAGCGAATACACCTTTATACAGCGCGTGCCGCGAAGTAACTATGTTTTGGTCGTCGGGCCGATTCCATATCTGTTTTACATGCATGAAATGCGCTTGCTCGATTTGGGGCTGCTGATTTTCATCGGCCTGTCGTTAGCGTTGCCGGTATTTTTATGGATGCGTCCACACTGGCAGGACCTGCTTAAGTTAGAAAACTCGGCGCAGCGGCTTGGCAATGGTCATCTCGACGAACGAACCAATTTTGACTCGACGTCGAGCCTCAATCGTCTGGGAATTGCCTTTAACCAGATGGCTGACAACATTAATACCCTTATTGCGAGCAAGAAGCAGCTTATTGACGGTATCGCTCACGAGCTGCGAACGCCGCTGGTCCGGCTGCGTTACCGGCTTGCCATCAGTGAAAATCTGCCAGAGGCCGAACAGCAGGCCATAAACCGTGACATCGGTCAGCTGGAGTCGCTGATCGACGAGCTGCTGACCTACGCCCGTCTCGACCGGCCACAGGTCGCGCTGCATTTAACCAAAATCAACCTGCCGGAATGGATTGAAGACAAGGCCGATGACTTCCGTCTGGTAAATACCGAGCATGAGATAGAACTCGATGTGACTAAACCGGCCGACTTCGGCGGTGTGGACCTCCGCCTGATGGAGCGCGTACTCGACAATCTGGTCAACAACGCGCAGCGCTACGCTCATAAGCATTTGCGTATCAGCCTGTGGTTACAGGGTGAAGAAGCCAACCTACAGGTTGAGGACGATGGTCCGGGCATTCCACCGGAAGAGCGTTTGAGAATTTTTGAGCCATTCGTTAGGCTGGACCCAAGTCGTGACCGTGCAACCGGCGGCTGCGGGCTGGGATTGGCCATCGTGCATTCGATTGCCGTGGCCTATCAGGGGCGCGTCATGGTTGATTCCAGCCCGCTCGGCGGCGCAAGCATCCGCTTTAGTTGGCCGATTAAACCGACATTTAATCTCGCTATTGAACCGCAATAAATCGGGCCTGGGGGCAAACTTCCCCCACATTTTTATTATTTTGAAAGCACGGAGTTCAGCATGGCTACAGCTTATTCACAGTTACGCGCTACCTTTACCCGACTGTCGCGTTTCAGTCATCTTTCGTCCATCGCCGGATGGGACATGCAAACCATGATGCCACCGGAAGGCAGCCGCGCTCGCTCCGAGGCTTTGGCTGAATTGAGCGTTCTTCAGCACCAGATTTTGACCGCGGGCAAAGTGGGCGAATGGCTTGAGCAGGCGAAGCAAGAAGACCTCAACGATCTCGAGCAGTCTAACCTGCGCGAAATGGCCCGCCAGTATCAGCACGCCGCCCTGCTTCCGGAGAGCCTGGTTGAAGCGAAATCTCTCGCCGGCGCCCGCTGTGAGCACGCATGGCGTCGTCAACGCCCAGCGAATGACTGGGAAGGTTTTGTCGATAACCTGCGTGAAGTAGTGAAACTCAGCCGTGAAGAAGCGACACTGCGCGCCGAAGCAGCGGGTATCAGCCGTTATGACTCTCTGCTTGACCTCTATGAGCCGGGCATGACCGCCCACAAGCTCGACGGTATTTTTGGTGATTTGAAAACCTGGCTGCCCCAGTTGTTGCAAAAGGTGGTTGAGAAACAGAAATCCGTACAGTTTGTTCAGCCGCAGGGCCCGTTTGCTATCGACAGTCAGAAACAGCTGGGCCTTAGCGTCATGAAGCGTCTCGGCTTCAACTTTGACGCAGGTCGTCTGGATATCAGCGCACATCCATTCTGCGGCGGCGTCCCGCAGGACGTGCGTATTACCACGCGTTACAACGAAGATGAGTTCATCACCGCCATGATGGGGGTTATCCACGAAACCGGACATGCGCGCTATGAGCAAAATCTGCCGAAAGAGTGGCTGGGCCAGCCGGTATCCAACGCGCGTTCAATGGGCGTTCACGAATCGCAAAGCCTGCTGTTTGAAATGCAGCTCGGCTGTAGCGACATTTTCCTGAAATCTATTTTCCCGCTGGTTACCGAGCAGTTTGGTGAGCGTCATGGCCTCGACGTCGATAACTTCATCAAGCTTAACCAACGTGTACAGCCGGGCCTGATCCGCGTCGATGCCGATGAGGTCAGCTACCCTGCGCATATTATTCTGCGTTATGAAATTGAGCAGGCGCTTATTGAAGGAGAAATTGAAGTCGACGATATTCCGGCACTGTGGAGCAGTAAGATGCAGCAATATCTGGGCCTCGATACCGTCGGCAATTATACCAACGGCTGTATGCAAGATATTCACTGGACCGACGGTGGCTTCGGTTATTTCCCGACCTATACGCTGGGTGCCATGTATGCAGCACAGTTATTCCAGACGGCGAATAAAGCGATTCCAACGCTACAGGACGATATAGCCCGAGGCGATCTGACGGCATTATTCCAGTGGCTGAACCAGAATATCTGGCAGCACGGCAGCCGCTTCTCGACCGACCAGTTAATTGCCAATGCCACGGGTGAAACCTTAAATACCGAGTTCTTCCGTAAACATCTCGAAAGCCGTTACCTGTAATAATCGTGACTTCCCGGGCAATGAATTCTCATGGCCCGGGAAAACCGCCCCATTCTGCTAAGATTTTTCTTATTTCATTGTTACAGATCCCCCTGATTTTAACCGATTTATGGCTTCTCAAAACGCTTAGGTAACCTGAATCTGCCGTGTGTTGTAACTAAGCAGCGTAATTTGTATGTTTTTCGTTGTACATAAAATCGCAACCAACTGATAAATATCAATAATACAGTTTGTACATACGGTTACACGCCGAAACCAATCACTAACGGACAACAGACACTCAGAAGCCTAGTATTCTCCTACCGGCCCCGCAGTGGGGTGGATACATAAATTCAATTCTGAGGAATTAACGATGAAAAAGGTATTAGCTCTGGTTATTGCCGCTGCAATGGGCCTGTCTTCTGCAGCATTCGCTGCTGAAACTACCGCTGCTCCAGCTGCTGCTGCAACCACCACTACTGCTGCTCCTGCTCCAGCTGCTAAAGCGCCAGTTGCTAAAACGCACACTGCGAAAAAGCACGCTAAGAAGCACGCAACCAAGAAGAAAGTTGCACAGAAAGCTCAGGCTGCTAAAAAACACGTGAAAAAACACGCTGCTAAGAAGCCAGTTGCTCAGAAAGCGCAGGCTGCTAAAAAACACGTGAAAAAACACGCTGCTAAGAAGCCAGTTGCTCAGAAAGCTCAGGCTGCTAAAAAACACGTGAAAAAACACGCTAAAAAAGCTGCTCCAGCAGCTAAGTAATAAGTCTTTGTGAGCAACTCGTCTCACCATTATCAAGACTGATTATTTGACACCCGGTTCGCCGGGTGTTTTTTTCTCCGGCCTTAGACCCCCTAGCGAAATATGAACACGGGGTTATCTTAATTAGGCAATCTTGAGGTATTGATGGACGATGCTGCGACGCTACCTGTTCGAAATTACCCTGAGTTCACTGATCCTGTTAGGCCTGATTACGTTGTTCTTCTACTTCTAGAGGAAAACGTTTTTCAACTAATCCGGAAAGTCAGAACCCATAATTAAAAAAATCCAATTAATACCGAGATAAATTGTTATTACCGAGTTATCTTAACCTCCTGTTACCAATAAGCTCTATACAGCTATAATCATCATCTTATTAATTGACTCTCAGTCAATCCCGCACTTAAGGTCAAAACGATATGCGCATAGCTTTACCGCTTGTCTTGTGCTTCCTCTGCTTCGCCCTCCCTGCTCATGCCGATTCATCAGACTCGGATAGCGACTCAGACACAATCAGCCTTAAAGAAAAAACCGCCCTATTTTTTGGCCAGGATCACCGTACCCACGTCAGCGATGTTAAAAGCTGGCCATGGCAGGCGATAGGTCAGATTGAAACGGCAAGCGGTAATCTTTGCACCGCGACCCTCATTTCCGAGCACCTGGTCCTGACCGCCGGACACTGCGTGCTAGCGCCCCCGGGTAACATCGACAAAGTCATCGCTCTGCGTTTTATCTCTCAGCATGAGAAATGGCGCTATCAGATTACGTCACTGCAAACGCTGGTTGATCCTGCGCTAGGCAAGAAACTCAAAGCCGACGGTGATGGCTGGATAGTGCCACCAAAAGCCGCGCCGTATGACTTCGCGCTGGTGCGTATTACCGATGAAAAACGAAAGTTGCCTATCAAGCCCCTGCCCCTGTGGCAAGGCACGCGTGACGAGCTGACGGCGGCGCTGAAGGCCAATGACCGCAAAGTGACGCAGGCAGGTTACCCTGAAGATCACCTCGATGACCTCTATAGTCATCAGGATTGTTTAATTACCGGATGGGCACAGCCGGGCGTGATGTCGCACCGTTGTGATACCTTGCCAGGCGACAGTGGCTCGCCGTTACTGCTTAAGCAAGACGGTAAATGGACGCTGATTGGTATTCAAAGCTCGGCGCCTGCCGCGCAGGACCGTTATCTGGCGGATAACCGCGCCCTGGCCGTTCCGGCAATCAGGGACGCGTTAGTCGAGTTAAGCGATAACCAGCTGGCGCACTAAGCCAGCTGCTCCATGGTCTGTAAAATACGCTTGTCCGAGATAGGATAAGGCGTTCCAAGCTGCTGCGCGAAGTAACTCACGCGCAGCTCTTCAATCATCCAGCGCACTTCCTGAACCTCTTCACTGGCCTGACGCACCGGCGGCAGCTTGTTGAACCACTGTTGCCACTTCTGTTGAACGCTCTCAACCTTAAGCATCTGCGCGCGATCGCGATGTGCATCCATCGCCAGTTTGTCCATGCGTTTTTCAATAGCCTGTAAATAACGCAAGGTATCAGGTAGACGCTTCCAGCCATTCTGCGTCACAAAACCGCGATAGATAAGGCCCGACATCTGCGCCTTGATATCAGACAGCGCCAGCGCCATCGTCATGTCAATTCGCCCTTTCAGGCGCTTATTAATACTGAATACTGCGGTCAGAATCTGCTCAACCTGGGTGGCAATCGTCACCACGGTGTCGTTGAGATTGGCGCGAACGTGTTCATGCAGTTTGGCGAAACGGGCTTCGTCCCATACAGGCCCACCCGACTCGGCGACCAGTTTGTCGATACCGCAGGAGATGCAGTCGTCTATCAGGTCCAACACCTTGCCGTAGGGATTGAAATAAAGACCCAACTTCGCCTTGTTCGGCAGCTTCTCGTGCAGGTATTTGATAGGTGAAGGAATGTTCAACAGCAGCAAACGTCGCGTACCGCGCCACATCGCCTGTGACTGTTCAAGCTCGCTGTCAAATAACCGGATAGCGATACTGTCTTTTTCGTCCACCAGCGCCGGATAGGCTTTCACCTCATAACCGCCGCGCTTCTGCTGGTAGCAGTCCGGCAAGGTTCCGAAGCTCCAGACATGCAGGTTATTTTGCTCGATACCGTCGTCAGCGACCGCAGAGAGCGTTTGCTGCACCTGTTCTTTCAGCGTTGACTTCAACGCTGTCAGACTCTTGCCTTCACGCAGCGTCTTGTTTTTGTCGTCAACAACGCGGAAAGTCATCTTGAGATGGTCCGGCACCTGGTCGAGCTGCCAGTCATCTCGTGACACCGTCACTCCCGTCATTTTACGTAATTCGCGCTCCATGGCCTCCAGCAGCGGCAGTTCAAACGGCGTAACGCGACCCAGCAGCGCATCGGCGTAGTTTGGCGCTGGAACAAAGTTACGGCGCACTGGCTTAGGCAGCGATTTAATCAGCGCCATGATAAGGTCGCGACGAATACCCGGGATCTGCCAGTCGAAGCCCTGCTCTTCAATCTGATTAAGCAGCGGCAAGGGGATATGTACCGTAACGCCGTCAGCTTCTGTGCCGGGTTCAAACTGATAGGTCACGCGCAGTTTGATATTTCCCTGATGCCAAAAGTTCGGGTAGTCATGCGCACTTATTTTCCCCGCCCCCTCTTTGATAAGCATGCTTTTTTCAAAGTTCAGGCTGTCGACAGGCTGTTTCTTCCACCAGGTATCAAAATGCTTACCGGACACCACCTCACGGCCGATGCGCTGGTCATAAAACAGGAACAGCGTCTCTTCGTCGACCAGAATGTCGCGACGGCGAGACTTATGCTCTAGCTCCTCAACTTCTGCGCGCAGACGCAGGTTGTCGCGGAAGAAGGCATGACGGGTTTGCCAGTCACCCTCCACCAAAGCGTGACGGATAAACAGCTCACGCGAGAGGACGGCGTCGATGCTGCCATAGTTGACGCGACGCGCCATGACAATCGGCAGCCCAAACAGTGTGACCTTTTCGTTGGCCATCACCGCGCCCTGGGCTTTTTCCCAATGCGGCTCGCTGTAGCTGTATTTCAGCAGGTGTTTGGCCAGCGGTTCTATCCACTCTGGCTCAATTTTGGCCGCAATACGCCCCCACAGGCGACTGGTTTCAACCAGCTCGGCAACTATCACCCACTTTGGCGGCTTCTTGAACAGACCAGAACCCGGGAAGATAGAGAACCGTGCGTTACGCGCACCGGTAAACTCCTGCTTCTCTACGTCTTTCTGCCCAACGTGTGACAGCAGACCGGTCAACAGCGCGCAGTGCACGCTGCGATAATCAGCGGCCACGCTGTTGATACGCAGTCCCAGCTCCTTCACCACCTGACGCAGCTGGGTATAGATATCCTGCCACTCGCGAACGCGCAAATAGTTGAGGTAATCGCTGCGGCACAGCTTACGGAACTGTGCCGAAGAGAGCACTTTTTGCTGCTCCTGAAGATAGTCCCACAGGTTCACGAAGGCGAGGAAATCGGAATCTTTATCCGCAAAGCGGCGATGTTTTTCGTCCGATGCCTGCTGTTTGTCCATCGGACGCTCACGCGGGTCCTGAATCGACAGCGCAGCGGTGATGATCATCACCTCGCGCAGACAGGCGTTTTTCTGCGCCTCAAGCACCATACGGGCGAGTCGCGGGTCAACCGGCAGTTGAGCCAGGCTGCGGCCCTGTTCGGTCAGGGTATAGCGACCGTGCTCGGCAGGGTTAATCGCCCCCAACTCTTCGAGCAGGCGGACACCGTCCTGAATGTTGCGCTTATCGGGCGCTTCGACGAACGGGAAAGCAGAAATATCGCCCAGACCGAGTGAGGTCATCTGTAGGATGACGGACGCCAGATTGGTACGCAGGATCTCTGGGTCGGTAAACTCAGGGCGCGACAGGAAGTCCTGCTCCGAATAAAGACGGATACAGATACCCTCGGACACACGCCCGCAACGTCCTTTACGCTGATTGGCCGAGGCCTGCGATACCGGCTCAATCGGCAAGCGCTGTACCTTGGTGCGGAAACTATAGCGACTAATACGCGCCGTGCCGGGGTCGATAACGTATTTAATACCCGGTACGGTCAGCGACGTTTCGGCCACGTTGGTGGCAAGAACAATGCGGCGTCCAGCGTGCGACTGGAACACACGGTTTTGTTCACTGTTCGACAGGCGCGCATAGAGCGGCAAAATCTCGGTGTGCGGCAAATCAAGGCGATTCAGCGCGTCGGCGGTGTCACGAATTTCGCGCTCACCGCTCATAAAGATCAGGATATCCCCGTTGCTCTCATGCCCCAGCTCGTCAACCGCGTCAAAAATAGCCTGCAGCTGGTCACGATCGGTATCATCTGCATCGTCAACGACCGGGCGATAACGCACCTCAACCGGATAGGTACGGCCTGAAACCTCAATAATAGGGGCATTGTTAAAATGTTTGGAAAAGCGCTGAGGATCGATGGTCGCCGAGGTGATGATGACTTTTAAATCCGGGCGCTTTGGCAGCAGCTGGCGCAAATATCCGAGAATAAAGTCGATGTTCAGGCTGCGCTCGTGCGCCTCATCGATAATCAGGGTGTCGTACTGCATCAGCATGCGGTCTTGCTGGATTTCGGCCAGCAAAATACCGTCGGTCATCAGCTTGACCAGCGTGTTTTCACTCACCTGGTCGTTAAAACGGACCTTATAACCGACGGTACTGCCGAGCGAGGTTTCCAGCTCGTCGGCGATACGGTTAGCGACAGTACGCGCCGCCAGTCTGCGCGGTTGAGTATGGCCAATCAGGCCTTTGATACCCCTGCCAAGCTCCATACAGATTTTCGGAATCTGCGTGGTTTTACCCGAACCGGTTTCACCTGCGACGATAACGACCTGATGATCGCGGATGGCTTCAAAGATGTCCTGCTTCTTTTGACTGACCGGCAGATTGTCGGGATAGGTGATTTTAGGGCGTGACGCCTCACGTGCGCTGACTTTTTGCAGCCCCTGCTGGAGCGAAGTTTCAAGCTCTTGAGTCAGTCCCAGCAATGCCTGCGGGTCATCTATTTTTTTTGCGCCCTGCAAACGACGTTGCAGGCGTTGTCGGTCACGTAGCATCAGCCCGTCTAGTTGTGCTGATAGTGCCGCGAGCGGTGATTTCACGTTCTTGATTCCTTGATTAGAGGCGGCCGCTGGCCTTGCCTGAATAACGCTATGTTATCACAAGCTATTGAGGTTACTGAAAGTTGGAGGCGGATTTCTCAAGTGCCAGGTTATTCAAAAAATTCGAATGTAGATCTCGAAATATTGCACTATCACTGACGAAGATTTATCAATAGAGTAACAAGCATTGTTGGGACGCCCCGTCCCTGTATTACCCCCACTTACGTGAAGGATTTAAAAATGAGTAAAGTACTGATTCTGAAATCAAGTATTCTGGCTAACTTCTCTCAGACCAACCAACTGGCTGACTACGCCGCTGCTCAATTCCAGGCTGCTAACGGTGCGTCTCAGGTAACCGTGCGTGACCTGGCGGCTAATCCTATCCCTGTATTGGATGGCGAACTGGTTGGCGCACTGCGTCCTTCCGATGCTGCTCTGACGCCACGTCAGGAAGAAGCACTGGCCCTGTCTAACGAGCTTATCGCTGAGCTGCAGGCTAACGACGTTATCGTTATCTCTGCTCCAATGTACAACTTCAACATCCCAACTCAGTTGAAGAACTATTTTGACCTGGTTGCTCGTGCGGGCGTAACGTTCAAATACACCGAGAAAGGCCCAGAAGGTCTGATCAAAGGCAAACGCGTTATCGTTCTGACCAGCCGCGGCGGCATCCATAAAGATACTCCAAGCGACCTGGTTGCTCCATACCTGAACCTGTTCCTGGGCTTCCTGGGCATGACTGACGTTGAGTTCGTCTTCGCGGAAGGTATTGCTTACGGTCCAGAAGTTGCCGCTAAAGCTCAGGCTGATGCAAAAGCAGCAATCGACGTTGCTGTTAAAGAAGTTGCCGCAGCTTAATTATTTACCGTCACTCTCGGCTAACTCATTTTAGAAGCTGATGAGTCACGGTAGAGACGCTGTAATAAACATTGCGCGCCCAGTAAGGCGCGCTTTTTTTATTACAACAATAAAACGAGACTCCAGAATCACGCGAAGCGTGGCTCTATTTCTGGAGCCACTGGCCGTTGATGCCGCGCACGTATTCACCCTTCCCGGCACGCGTCACCAGCTTTTGCCCGGCAAGTTTCGCTACGTCGGCGGTGCTGATCTGATTATTGGTTGCTACGTCCTGATACTGCTGCTCGCGGGCCTGATTAATGCGTTTTACCAGTGCCAGGGTTTCGGGATCCTGTTTCACCGGAGCCAGATAACCCGACAGCGTCTCCCCCACCCGTCCCTGCATTTTGGCCTGTTCGACGGTCAGCGCCAGCGCCGAACCGCAGCATAGCCAGCCGCAAAGCATCACTATCAACGCCAGACCTTTGCCTTTTACCGATTTCATAACCCTTGTCCTTAAAAAAGATCGCTCTTGTTCTTCAATAGGTCTTCGACGTCTTTATCGACCTTGATATGAATCTCATGTTCAATCTTGACGTTCATATTGATGGTTATCGGCGCTGTGGGCGTCGCTATCTCGATGCGCGGTACGCATCCGTTGAGCAGTAGCGTCGCGAGTACTAGCGGTAAACAGGACGGTATCAGGTTCATTGTTCCTTCCTCAATTCAGTATCCTTGGTCGCAGGCGCAAACTGGTTGGTGGCAGAAAGCTGCTGTTGCAACCCTTCCTGCAGGTTGTCACCAAAACGCAGGCTGCGCCAAAGCTGATAAACGTTTTCCTGGTGGGTGTAGTTCAAATCGATTTCACGTTTCTGGTGATCGATATTATTAACCCCCTTAATCTGCGCCGCCATGGTCAGCCCCCCCAGATTGTCGAGGCTCACTTTGGCGTAAGACTTAGAGATTTCAAGGTATTGCAGCAGCTTGATGATAAGCCCGTTGGCGATATTACCCTGTGCCATTGCGGCCACAAACTGCGGATCCAGCCTCAGCGTCAGTCCGCCGTCGTTGGCTATCCAACCTTCGTGAATCAGCCATTTCGGATTATCGACGTACAGCGGCAGCTCGCCGTTAACGCGCCCGGACATAGCCAGCTGTTTTGGTTTTAGCGCGGTAAAGAGCGCGCTGAGGTCAATTTTTTGCAGCTTCAGCACGGCCGCGTCATGCTGCGGGAGACGCAACTCGGAAAGGCTAATGTGCCCCAGCAGGACGTCCATGCCAACGTGGGTAAGCTTAAGCGGTGCGCTTTCACTCCACGGATAACTGCCCTGCAGTTCGGCGGTAATGTTTTGCATCGCAAACAGGTTGTTAAGCTCGCCAATCCGCAGACTGACCGGCTGCCGGGTACCTAACCGCCACTTCTGGTCCTTGAGGCGATAAGACAGTGAGAAGTTGAGCCCGCTTAGGTCGCCGTCTTTCAGCCACATGCTGCCGTCTTTAACCACCCAGTGCCCTCCAGCGATAAATCCCTGGCCGCGCGCAGCGGAAAACGCTGACTGCGCGTAGAAGCTACCGCCTCGAAGCTTGACGTTGAGGTCTGGCGTCAGCAGCGTCTGGAAGGCGGTGAGATCCTGTTTTGGCCACCACGCCTGACCGCGCAGACGCTCGCCGTCCCAACGTCCATTAAGACGGATAGGCCCAATTGGCAGCGCCGCAAGCTGACCGTTAAGCGTTATGTTCATTGGGCTATTGCCCTTCATCGCCAGGGTGAGTGCCGCGGGGGGCAAATAGCCGCCATTTTCCAGCGAAACCTTTTGCGCCACCAGCTTAATCGCGCCTTCAAAATTCAGCGTCGTGGGCGGTTGTGTGCTGGCATAACGTTCAGGTATCGGCCTCATCCACCTTAGCGGCGTGGTCAGCGTCAGGCGAGGTGCATCGACGTTGACCAGCCCGTAATGCAGGCGATCAAAACCGGCCGATAGCTGCGTCAACGTCAGCTGATTGTCGTTCCAGCTGCCTTTACCGGCGACGTCCCACCGCCCACTCAGCGGCGGGAGATTGCCCTTACCCCAGTAGTTAAACGCCCACTGCCCATGGTCAGGCCAGAAGCTTTGCGATTTACCGTTGAGATGCAGGTCAATGTTGCCCCAGTAACTGTCCTGCCCGCGGATAATGGCTTGCAGAGGGCCACTCACGCCCCCGGCGCTTACCTTCACCCCCGCCAGCGGCCAGCGCGCGTCCTGAAGACTTAGCGTCGCGGTCGGCTTACCCCAGGCACGCAGCAATGCGCCGCTGTGCAACGAAATTTCAGGATTAAGCACCGAGCCGGTCAGCGTGGCGGGAAACGATGCACTGAGTGAAACCTGCGCCAGATTGGCCTGACCGGTTAACTGAAATGCAATACTACTGTCGAGCAGGCCCACGCGGCCCGGCCCCATCGTCAACACCGCGTTGGCCTTGCCGTTGTGACCTTGGGTCAATACGTTCAACCGACCGCTCAGCGTCGTTTGGTTAAGGTTGTCGCTCCAGTTGTTCAGCGTCAGGTTCACGCCACCGGACAGCGGCTGCTGCGCATACGGCCAACGCCACTGCCCGTCGCTAATCTGGATCTGCTTATTGCCCAATTGCCACGGCAAACTGAGCAGCGGCTCGGTTTCACCCTGCTCGACAAGCCGCAGCTCGCCCCGCTGGTTCTGCCAGCTCATGCTGACGTTAAGCGGATGCGGCACCGCGGAGGTGTGCATCTGCCCATGCAGCTCACCGCTTTCCGGCAAGGTGTCAAGTGCCGCAGGCAGAGTCAGCTTGCCCGCTAACTGGATAGGCTCGTCGCTGCCCGGCGGCGTCAGGCTCAAGGTGCTAATTATCAGCTGCCGTTGGTTGTCCAGCGCAGCATCGAAGCTCAGTGCATCCCCCTGATAGCGCAGCGCCTGAGTTTGCCCGCTGTTGTCTATTAGCAGACTGCCCGCGTACTGTTGCCACGGAGTGATTGAAAGCCTGGCGATGTGCAGTTGGCCTACAGGCAACTGTTTCTGAATATCGGGCAGTGAAAGCGCCGAGTTGGAATTTTTACTGACAGGGTATTGGCTCAGGCAGGCCGTGTCGACGCTCAGGCTTCCCAGACTGAGGTTCCATCCTTTCTGCGCCTTGTCGAGCGCGATGTCCTGTGCGTCGGCAAGCACGCAGTCCTGCGCCAGATAGCGCAGGCCCGGCAGTCGCAGCTGTCCGTCTGACCAGACGGGTGCCGAGGACAAACTTAATGCCGTCCCCTGCGCCAGCCAGTGTCCAGCCAGCGATGGCAGCCACTGCGGCAGCGTTTTCCACAGCAGTACCAGCAGCAGAAGTATCGCCACCACCGCGGCCAGCAGAATCTGTATGAGACGTTTAGGTCCTTTCCTCATGAATTGTCCTGATATTTTCTTTACGTCTGCAAGATATCATAAAAATCACGTTACACTCGCTTACCCTTTGTTTACACGACGCCCAAATGCTAGTTTTAACTATTATTTCTCGAAAATTCCCTTACTTCTTGGAGAATCAGGTATGAAACTTGCGATTTACGGCACCAAGAATTACGACAAAAAATATTTTGAGCTGGTTAATCAGCAGTACGGCGATGAGCTGGTATTTTTTGATTTTATGCTAGGTGCAGCCACGGCGAAGAACGCCGAAGGCTGCGATGCGGTCTGCATATTCGTTAATGATGACGCCAGCCGAGAGGTGCTTGCCGAACTCGCAGCACTCGGTATTAAAACACTGGCGCTGCGCTGTGCGGGCTTTAACAATGTTGATTTGGATGCCGCCAAAGAGTTGGGTATTAGCGTAGTCCGCGTGCCGGCATACTCACCGGAAGCCGTCGCCGAACACGCGGTGGGGCTGATGCTGTGCCTTAACCGACACATTCACCGCGCCTATCAGCGCACTCGTGAAGCCAACTTTTCGCTCGAAGGACTGACCGGCTTTAACATGTATCAACGTACTGCCGGAATCATCGGCACCGGCAAAATTGGCGTTGCGGCCATGCGTATTCTGAAAGGTTTTGGCATGCAGATTCTGGCCTACGATCCCTATCCAAGCCCGCTGGCGCTGGAACTGGGCGCGGAATATGTCGACCTGCCCACGCTGTACGCCCAATCCGACATTATCTCGCTGCATTGTCCTCTGACCGCCGACAACCATCATCTTCTCAATAAAGAGTCGTTTAGCCAGATGAAAGACGGCGTGATGATCATCAACACCAGCCGTGGCGCACTGCTCGATGCCAGCGCGGCGATTGACGCCCTGAAGCAGCAAAAAATCGGTGCACTGGGGATGGACGTCTATGAGAACGAACGTGACCTGTTCTTCGAAGACAAATCTAACGAAGTCGTGCTCGACGACGTTTTCCGCCGCCTGTCTTCCTGTCACAACGTGCTGTTTACCGGCCATCAGGCGTTCCTGACCGGCGAGGCGTTGACCAGCATTGCGGAAACGACGCTCGGTAATCTCTCGCAAATTGCGAACGGAGAGCAATGTCCGAATCAGGTAACGGCTCAGTCCTAATCAGAACAATAGTGAGATTTTTAGGTCTCTTTTCGATATAATGATGACGTTAAAAAGCGCTTAATAAGTTTAAAGCGCTGCCATTTCGACGAAATGAATGGAAATCAACTCAGGTTTCTTCAGGAGAGAAGATGAATAAAAAACTGATTTTAGGCAGCCTGCTGGCCGCCGTTGCGCTCAGTGGCTGCAGCTATCCCCACCAGGAAAAACTCACCCCCGAACGCCTGCAACAGCACCCTTATGAACTCGTCAGCATTGACGGCGCACCGATAGCCAGTCAGAGCAGCCGTAGACCGACTCTCGAATTCAGCGAAAAGATGCACGTCTCAGGCGCTATGTGTAACCGCTTTATGGGACAAGGACAGCTCGACAACGATCGACTCTTCGTCAGGCAAATGGCCTCAACGCGCATGCTTTGCGCCGACAGCCAACTCAACGTCGGCGACCGGCTCATCGCCGAGATGCTACAGAATGGCGCGAAAGTCTCCCTGCACGGCAAACAGCTCATACTCCGCGAAGGCGAACACGAGCTGGTCTATCGCGCCAAATAGCGTTAGGGCAAGACAGTATTACTCACCGCCATTAGTGTTGTGGCAAGGCGGCCACAGAGTGAGTCCCGATGAGCTGACACACGTCAGTGATTTGGGTGAGCGAAGACAGCCAACGCAGCCACAGCGCTGGGGCGAAGAGGCATTCCTCACAGCCATTAGTGTTGTGGCAAGGCGGCCACAGAGTGAGTCCCGATGAGCTGACACACGTCAGTGATTCGGGTGAGCGAAGACAGCCAACGCAGCCACAGCGCTAAGGGCGAAGAGGAATTTTAGGTACAGGCACCGCTCATCACAGCCGACTCCCCGCATCGACGACCATTAGACATCTGGCACATGCCTACTGAGGTACCGTCGAGTTGGCGTGCGAGCTGTAGCGTGCCTCCGGCCATTGAACAGGCTGCTGCGGCAGGGCTGTTACTCAGGTTACGATGGGCAATATTGAAGCTGTTACCCTGCTGTTGAACTTCCGCACTTTCTTTATTGCTGCTGCAGGCAGCTAAAACCAATGTGGCGCCAGCCAGTAGAAATCGTAACCCTGTTTTCATGCACCCTGCTCCTGGATGATTATTTCGTTAAATTTAACGAGAGTCATCATAGCCGAGCTTTTCTGCTAACGTCGAGTCCTGAAAAGAAGTAAATAGCCACTTTTCTTAAAAATTTATATCCAGAAACAGATTATTTCCGTTTGTTATTTATTCTGCTCATAGAGTGGACGCTTATTAACCCGAAATTCTTCTTAAATCACAAAAAATTCGCCCTTGGGATGAAATAATATAAAAAAGGAGGAAGTCTTTTATGCTGACAGATTTTTTAATCAGAATTGCCGTTGCCGGTGTCCTTGGAGGACTTATCGGTATTGAAAGACAGCTGCGTGCAAAAGAAGCCGGTTTACGTACCCATATTTTGGTCGGCATCGGCAGTGCGATGTTTATGATCGTCTCGAAATATGGCTTTGAAGATATTCTTAATCAGAGCCACGTCAGTTTTGACCCCAGTCGTGTTGCCGCGCAGGTGGTCAGCGGCATGGGTTTCTTGGGTGCCGGTACCATCATTATTCAAAAACAAATCGTCAAGGGACTGACCACCGCCGCCGGGCTTTGGGTGACCGCGGCAATTGGTTTGGTCATTGGTAGCGGACTGTATGAGATTGGGGTCTATGGCACCGTATTAACGCTGCTGGTTCTTGAGGTATTTCGTCAAATCAGCAACCGTTTAATTGGTCATCATCATCTGATCGAAGTCCGCCTGAGACCACAAAGCGTCCCTCAGGTATTAATTGCACTACAGAAAATGCGTATCCGTCCCGGCCATATAAAAGTCAGCCAAAAGGATGACGATGAAGATAAATGTGAGCTTGTTATGGACGTCGTATTATCGCCGCGTCAGAAAATTGAAGCCCTCTATGAGGCCATAATGTCGGTAGACGGTATTAAGCGGGTAGACGTTAATTAAGGCGCACAGAATCACCATAACGCATTGAATTGCAAATGCAAAATTTGAATAACTAATCCCAATCTATCTATATGCGGCAAAGATTTGCCGCATGATAAGCTTTCCCCCTCTCTTTATAGTCGTTATTTCCAACATGGCAATAAAAGCTGCAACAGTAATGTTTGGGGAAGGTGAAGTGTGCCCGCTTGGTTTTCTTTAGCTGTAGATTCTTTTTGGCCCATGCTTTATGCAGGGCTGACATTTACCATTCCACTGACGCTGATAGCGTTTGCTTTGGGATTAACGCTGGGTTTTATTGTGGCATTAATTCGCCTTTATGGCCCCGCGCCACTGCGAAGTTTCGTCCGCTTTTATGTCTGGCTTATTCGCGGTACTCCTCTCCTGGTGCAGCTTTTCCTGATATTTTACGCCCTGCCGAGCGCAGGAATTACTCTCGACGCTTTTCCGGCGGCGGTGATAGGCTTTACCCTGAATATCGGTGCTTATACTTCTGAGGTGATTCGAGCCACTCTATTATCGGTGCCAAAGGGGCAATGGGAAGCGGCCCATTCCATTAGCATGAGCTGGTCCCAGTCTTTGCGCCGGATTATTCTGCCGCAGGCCGCTCGCGTCGCCGTCCCACCGCTGTCGAATACCTTTATTTCATTAGTCAAAGACACCTCCCTGGCCTCGGTGATTACCGTGCCAGAGCTGTTTCTGGCGGCGCAAAGAATTGCCGCCGTAACCTATCAGCCCCTCATTCTTTATACCGAAGCGGCCATCATCTATTTACTGATCAGCTCCGTTTTATCCGCATTACAGAGCCGTCTGGAAATCAGACTGGCCAGAAATACCGCAGTAAAGGAAAACTTTAATGATAACGCTATCCGGAGTTGAGAAAAGTTTTGGACTAAATAAAGTCCTGAACGACATAGCGCTGACGCTCGAAGAAGGCAGCGTAACTGCACTGATCGGGCCTTCAGGCAGCGGCAAAAGTACCTTATTACGCTGCATTAATTTATTGGAAATTCCTCAGGCCGGGCAATTAAAGATTGGGAATGAAGAAATACGTTTTTCCCCAAAGATGCGCATCGGCAAACGAGATATTCGCCGAATAAGCCAGCAAACCGGCATGGTATTCCAAAATTTTCAATTATTCCCTCATCTGACCGTACTCGAAAATATCACCGAGGGATTGGTCGTAGTGCATAAATGGCCGTTGGATCGGGCGATAAAACGTGCCGAAGCGCTGTTGGCCAAGGTAGGTATGCAGCATAAGCGTGACGCCTGGCCTGCCACACTCTCCGGTGGACAGCAGCAGCGCGTCGCCATTGCACGCGCTCTGGCCCCTTCGCCCAAGGTGCTGCTTTGTGATGAACCGACCTCAGCGCTGGACCCTGAGCTGTCGCTTGAGGTGGTCGCGGTATTAAAGCAGCTGGCACAGGAAGGGACCACCATGCTGATGGCCACTCACGACCTGCGCCTGGCGGCGAATATCGCTAATAACGTCGTCTTTCTTGAGGCGGGTGAAATTGTTGAAAGCGGTACCTCAGAGGCTATTTTCACTCAGGCCAGGAAAGCACGAACAAAGACCTATATTTCAACGTTAACCAATACCCTTCCCGATTCATGGGAAATCTAAAACAAAAAAATCAATACTAATAATCTTAAGGAGTTACTGATGAAAGTAATAGCGACGGCATTATTGGCCACGGCACTGCAATTTAGCGTTTCTCACGTTGCTTTTGCCGAATCAGATTTGGCAAAAATTCACTCGGCAGGCGTGATCAAATTTGGTACGGAAGGCACCTATCCCCCGTTTACCTATCACAACACCTCGGGTGAGCTTGTCGGCTTTGACGTTGATATCGCACGGGAAGTTTCTAAGCGTATTGGTGTTAAAGCGGAGTTTGTCGAAGGGAAATGGGACGGGCTGATTGCGGGCCTCGACGCCAAACGCTATGACGCGGTGATTAACGAAGTGTCCATCACACCAGAGCGTCAGGCAAAGTACGATTTCTCTGACCCGTATATTGCGTCAAAAGCGGTACTGATCGTGCGCAGCAACAACAACACCATCAAGTCATTTGCCGACCTGAAAGGCAAGAAATCGGCGCACACCTTGACCAGCAACTATGCACAACTGGCGCGTAAATACGGTGCGGAGATTGTCGGTACTGACGGTTTCGACCAGTCCGTCTCTCTTGTTGCACAGGGCCGCGCGGATGCCACTATCAACGACAATCTGTCGTATCTCGACTTCAAAAAACATAAACCTGACGCGCCGGTCAAGATTGTTGCTACCGAGTCAAACGCCGAGCAGGAAGGCGTGCTTATCAGAAAAGACAACCCGGATTTACAGCAGGCAATCAACAAAGCATTGGCTGAAATAAAATCCGACGGCACTTATCAGCGCATTTCTAATCAATATTTTGGTGCTGACGTTTCCAAATAATCACGTCGTTCCGCAGTGGCATGACTGCCGCTGCGGAGACGTCTTTCCGCCTTCTCCCGCGATTTTACAGGTCAGAACATGACAATAGCCTCAACGCCGGTATTCACGGTGGTACAACCTTCGGCAGTGCTCGCCGATCCCCACATTCTTTCTGACATCCGCGACCGACGCAGCATCATTGACTCTATCTATGATTCTCTGGTGCGCCGCGATGACCATGGACAATTTATTCCCTGGCTGGCGACGCATTGGAGGGTTGAGAATAAGGGACTGCGCTGGTGTTTTAATCTGCGAACAGACGTCATATTTCACAATGGCTCCGCGCTTACCGCGCAAGATGCTGCAGGCTCCCTGCGACGCGCGCTTTCCGCCGACATGCCCGGCGAACTCGGCACCGAAGGGGTTTTGCGTGGCTATCTTGAGGGGGCGAAAATAGCCGCTACCGATGACAGTGTGCTGATTGTGGAAACGTTAAGCCCCTTTGGCGATTTGCTGGATTTACTGGTGGATATTCCCGTCGTAGAGACGTCGTCACTGCCTAAATTAATCGGCAGCGGACCTTATCGGGCCAGCAGCCAGCAGCCCGGCAAGGTCGTTTTGCAAGCGTTCAACCCACATTGGGCCGGCCCCCCGCCCGCTCAATCACTGGTCTGGCTCGCTGAACCCGATGCTAAACGTCGTTTAGCCCTGTTACAACAAGGCAAAGTGGATTTAGCCGTCGATACCCCGGCACACTACGTGACAGGGTCACATGATAATTTTCAAATTCTAAAACGTAAAAGCACGCTGTGCGTGATTTTTCTGTTTAACCTCTTTAGCGGCCCCTTGCAGGACGTTCGCATCAGAAAGGCGCTCAATTATGCGATAAACCTGACAGACATCATCAACGACCCAGCGATTGCGGCAGGCCAGGCAGCGCCGCTGGCAGGTCCGCTGAGCCCACGTCACGCGGGAACACCGGCAGACCTCTGCGCTTATGCTTATAATCAGCAAAAAGCACGCGAGCTGCTCGCCGAGGCCGGCTATGCGCAAGGTCTTACGCTTGAGTTTTCATTACCGGCTACGTTCCCCGATGAGTCAATTCCGCTGGCTGAACGCATCGCCCAGCAGCTTAAGGACGTAGGGATCACCGCCAACCTGACGGTTTACCACGACAGGCCAGCCTATGCGCATCGAGTTCGTGACAAGCAATTTGGCGATGTAGCCTGCTTTGACTCAAGCCCCGCCAGCGCCTGGCGCGTGTATATCGAAAAGCTCGACTCCCGTCGTCAAGGCCCGTGGTGGCAGGGATACCACAGTGAAACACTGAACGCCCTGCTGAACGAGATAGCCGCGACACAGCACGCCGAACAGCGTCAGGCGCTTCTGGCGCAGGCATTTACACTTGTCCACCATGATGCGCCGTGGCTTTTCCTCTACGCGCCAGATAACCACTGGACGCTGGGCGAAAAAGCCAAGGGATGGCAACCCACCTTCGAAGGACGCGTACGCATTATTGCCAACCCAGATGGGGGTACTCATTGAGAAGCAAGCACGGCGACAGGTGTATTTTTGATACAGTGATTGACCGCCGATCGCGGCATTCCACCAAATGGCTAGCGGTCAAAGAGGGCTCGACGCCGGAGAATGCCTCGGTCATCCCCCTTTGGATAGCGGATATGGATTTCCGCTCTCCGCCTCAGGTTTTGAGTGCAATGCAGCAAGCGATAGAGCATGGGATCTTGGGCTACAGGGAGTGGCCTGAGGACTTTTTCAGCCTTTTTTGCCATTGGCAGTCCTCGCGACATGGCTGGGAAATTGATCCTGAATGGGTTGTGCCGTGCCAGTCGGTTATTACCGCGATGGAGCTCATCATCCGAACGTTGAGTGAGCCCGATGACGAGATAATTATTCTCTCGCCCGGTTTTGGCACCTTTAACCGGGTCATTCACCATACTGGTCGTCGCCTGGTTGATGTCCCCTTGGTTGAACAGGACCGCCAGTATGGATTGGATATCTCACGCATCGAGGCGCAGATTTCTCCTCGTAGCCGAATATTAATCCTCTGTAATCCCCATAACCCGATTGGCAAAGTGTGGAATAAGCAAGAGTTGGCGCAGATAGGCGACCTGTGTCAGCGTCACGGCCTGCTGCTGCTCTCCGATGACGTGCACCAAGACTTGGTCATTGGTGAACGGCCTTATACCCCTATCATGTTACTCAATGATAAGGTTGCCGATTTCTGCATTACTTTCACCTCGCCCTGTAAGACCTTTAACCTCGGCGGGTTGCCGGTCACTCATCTGGTGATTAAAAACGACGCAATCCGTAGCAGGATTCGCCATGAGCTTTACCAACTGAGCGTGCACAAGCCGAACTCTCTTGGCATGAGTGCCTGCGACGCGGCGTATCGCGAGGGAGAACCGTGGCTGGACGAACTGCTCGGGTATTTAAAGGCCAACTATGCCCTGCTCAAGCAAGGGCTGAACGCAGGGTCAAGTATTCGTTTGTTTCACACCGAAGGCAGCTATCTTGCCTGGCTGGATTTTCGCCGTGCCGGACTCACTCAGCCCGAGCTGGAACACCGGTTGCTGCATCAGGCAGGGCTTTTGCTAGAAAGTGGCCTCAATTTTGGCCCAACTGGTCAGGGATTTATGCGCCTGAACTTTGCGTTGCCCAAATCCGAACTGGAAACAGTGATAGAAAGGCTGCGGCATTATTTTCCGGCCTGACCCTTTTTGTTGATAGGCCAGGCAAGTGAAGCTCCCACGACTTCTGTCCCTATCTCTTACTTTCCCAAACCGGCAGCGAGGTCAACCAGGTTTCACGCTGCGCCTCAATGATGGCACCTCGCCGGGCGTTTGCATGATATTCGCCTTTTTCGCCTGGTTTATGAGTGGCTGTCGGTAAACTAAAAGAGGCGGCGCGGATCGGCGACTCATATCTCGGTTGGCCGATGCCGTTATCTGCCCACGAAAGCAGAGGCACGATGCGTACGCTAATACGGTCCAGCGTTTTATACGGCCACGGCTTTGCTTCATTGCTGTACTGCGCCATAAAATCCAATGATTTCAAGACGCTTCCGCCGTCGGGCGTCGTGTAGTGCCACAGGTCTTGCCCCCCCTTCTGACCGTCAGCCTTCTGGTCAAGGATGGCCAAAAGGCTAACAGCCTGCAAATTGAAATAGCTGTAGTGGAATGAACGCGTTCGCGCCAGTTCGAGCGGCTGAGTACCGTCGGGCCGCAGTTGGGTGTCTAGTTTGCTTTCAGTGAGCGCCACCATCTTTTTTATCGTTTCCGGTCGGTCGAGATACCAGGCGATGCCCGCCACCTGCGTCGCGTACCAGTTACCGTGGTTATTTTTAGTTTTACTCTCTTTAATTGCCAGCTTACTGGTCTGCAACCAGTGCAAATATTCCTGCATCCATTGGCGCAACTGGCGCTCATCGTCAGAGGACCAGGCGGCGTTACCGCGCAGCATCAGCACGGAATCAACGATTCTTGTTGCAAAATAGCGGCCATCGAGCACGCCCGCGTTTCTGCCCGCACTCATTCCGGGCACACCTTGGGCAAAGTTAAGATTAGGATTCATGCGCGTTGCCGGCGTGATAAACCAAGTGCGCAACATGCTTGCGGCCTTATCGGCATAGCGCTGCTGCCCTGAAAAATACCAGGCGAGGGTGAGATCCTGAACCTTTGCAGTAAACGCCGCGAGCCGCACGCCGTCACTCTGATTATTTTTACTGGCAGGATTTACTTTGCCGTCTCGGCGGATCCAGGGCTGTCCATCGGTTTTACTCGGATCCGGCCACCAGTAGGCGCTCAGACTCAGGTAGTCGTGTTTAGTCCCACTTGGCGGCGTCATCCCCTTTTCGGTCACGCTTGGGTTCGGCGTTTTCAGCGCCCGATTAGCGGAGGTAATAAGCAGGTCATAGGCCTCTTGGGTGGACGTTGCCGCTTTCCCCTGCTCAAGTTGATGCTTTACCTGCAACAACTGGCTGGCCTGCAAGAATGCCAACGCTTGTGGACCCGAATCGGCAGCATACGCAGCGCACCCTGCTCCTGCACTCAGCATGAAGGCAATGCTTATGGCCACTTTGCAAAATCGACTCATCTTCCGTCCTTCTAATTATTAAATTTAATAATTTCCGAAAAACACCGATAGCTGTTTAACGCCTTGAGGAAAGATACGCGAGCATGGGATTATTTATCAATAGATAATTTAATAGAGTGAAGCCTAATCGAAAATTCTTTATAGAGAGAGATTCTTATTGCACCAGATAAAGGTGCGCAGCTAACACTGGCTGAAATTTACGACCAGTAATAATTTAATATAAAAAAGAACATATCACACCACGTCGTTAGTAACGAAAAGGTTAATTAACCGAGAGGTATTATTCAGAAACCCGATCAATAAGTAATTATTTAATCATTTCAATAAACCCCTCTTTTTGGCAAAAGAAAAGATTCAAGAAAATGGCGCACAGTATAAATATGAAATTACCCTGTTCGAAGAAGGTACGATCGGCCCTGAGGAGCCAATAGCCCTATTCATTAAATTCCACATTTCGCTCTACGTCGAAGTATCAGCGCGGCAAACCGCTAATCTTTCTCTTACATATTCGTAGGGAGAGAGATAATGATCGCAGTGCTTTTTGAAGCTGAGTCCAATATTACTCTGCAGGAAAGATATTTGGCGCTCGCCGCCGAGCTAAAACCGATGCTCGCAGAGATTGACGGGTTTATTTCCATAGAGCGTTTTCAGAGCCTGGCATCAACGGGGAAAATTCTATCACTTTCCTGGTGGCGCGATGAAGAGGCGGTCCTGACCTGGAAAAAGAATATCTTCCATATGAGCGCACAGGCGGAAGGTCGGGATTCTATTTTCACATTTTACAGAATTCGTATCGCTCAGGTCATACGCGATTATTCATCGGAAGACAGAGGATAACAAATGTACGATATTCACGTGATTCTGAAGAATATCCCGGGTGAACTGGCCTGGTTGGGTAAAATACTGGGGCATCACGGCGTCGGTCTGGAAGGAGGCGGCATTTTTACGGCAGGTAATGAATGCCACGCGCACTTCCTCGTTGAGGAGGGTAATAAAGCTAAATGGGTCCTTGAGAGTGAAGGGTTTAGGGTCAAAAGTATCAATGAACCCATCATCAGAAAGCTTAAGCAGGAGTGCCCCGGCGAGTTTGGCGAAATTGCCGCCGCGTTGTCTAAAAACGGTGTTAATATTCTGACTCAGTACAGTGATCATGCCAATAGACTGATTTTAATCACCGATAATCAACAAATTGCAGCTAAAATTACTGAGCCATGGGCTCCGGTTTCCTGATAAATATGCTTAACAAAATCGAAGTCGATGATAGTGATACTCAGCTCGAATCCTCTATGGCGGCCCTCGCGGCCGCCATGTCTGACCCGTCGCGCGTCAAAATGTTGTGTGCGTTGATGGACGGGAGAGCGTGGACCGCCACTGAACTCAGCGCCGTTGCGGATATTGCTTCATCAACGGCGAGCTCTCACCTGAACCGGCTGGTCAATAGCCATCTGATCACTTGCCTTTCGCAGGGGAGACATCGTTATTATCGCCTTGCAGGCCATGAAGTTGGGCAGTTGGTCGAGATGATGATGGGTGTGTCGTGGAAAAGAATTCCCCCGCCTAAAACTCGAACTCCGGTGCAATTGAGAGTGGCACGTACCTGCTATGACCATTTGGCCGGAGAAGTCGCGGTAGAAATTTACGAATCTATGAGGCGCGAGGGCTGGATAAACGATGATGGCACTCACCTCACGGAAAAAGGTCACGAAAATTTTCAGCAAATGGGCGTCGTGCTTGACCCTAAAACCAAACGAAAGCCTTGCTGCGCCTGTCTGGACTGGAGCGAACGACGCTCTCATCTAGGGGGAGATGCTGGCGCTGCTTTTTTTACTCTCTGTGAACACCGGGGTTGGCTAAAACGCGTTCAGGGTTTCAGAGAGGTGAATATCACCTCATCAGGAAAGGCTGCCTTTCGAAAATGGTTTGCTCTGTCAGGCAATCCAGACTGACCCACTACGCCCTTTTATCGCAGGGACTCAGCGGCCTACTCCTGTCAGTCCTCGAGAAATTCAGGCAGATTTACCTTAGTCAGATAATGCCGCTGTATGCCTGCTACAGGAGAATCAGGCCCCCTCAATGATTCCCTCGCTGTTGCGACTATAAACCCCAGCGCCCCCCAGCCGCTCGAATCAATAAATTGTCCGTTACAGCGCCTCAATCGCTTAAAAAGTTCTTCCCGCTCCTGGTCGGTAATCATGTCGGTGACGGTGATATCCAAAAGCACGCCCTACTTCGAGGCTGTGCCGAAATACTACGGGCATCGCAAAACGGTCCAAAAAAAGCTAACCCGCTTATTCAAACGTGAATCGCTTCACATTAATTCTCCCCAATCCTGCAATATAAAATGCTATACATTTAAAAATGAAACGTTGTTTCATTTTTAAATGGTCGGGTTCATCCCGTAACCAGCACAATTTATGTTTTTAGGATGAGAACAATTATGTGGGAATCTAAGGTATTGATTGTTGCGCTGTCATGCGGAATAAGTGCGCAAGTCTTGGCGGGTACTGTGCCTGAAGCGAGCAGTCTGATTTGGCACAGCATCACCTTCGGTCAGTCGACCGACGTTAATTTCGCCACCAATGTCCTGCAGGATAAAATTGGCATCAATGAAACGCTTCTGGCGGACGGGAAATCCGTTCCCACGGCCGGTGTAAAACTTGCCACACCTTTTACGCTGGAAAGTCGAGGCGGTAAAATAGGTAACAGCCATGACGGCCTGACTTATTTCTATACACGACTGCCGGCTGATGTAAATTTCCAGCTGGAAGCCGATGTCACGCTGAATCAATTAGGTCCTGAAAACGGGGCAAAACCTGCCGGACAGGAAGGTGCCGGATTATTAGTACGCAATATCCTGGGCAAGGCACGGCAACCAGTAACCAAACCCGGCGTTGAGGAGCTTCCGGCAGCCTCCAATATGGTGATGAACACGGTAATGGCAATCGGAGATAAGCCACAGGAAGTAGCCTTAATAGCCCGCCAGGGAGTGAAACATCCATGGGGTAATATCGGTATAGGTATTGTGCGCGAGGCCTATCATCCTTTGACAACGCCTGCACATTTCTCTTTGCGACTGACTCGGACCGATAATGGGTTTGAGGTCTCCTATGCGCCAGAAAGCAGCCACCGGTGGGTAAGTAAAACTCTCAATGGCGCTGACCTGATTACAAAGCTGGATAAAACGGGTTATTACGTTGGGTTTTTCGCCTCGCGCAACGCCCGCATTACCGTTAACCATACCAAACTGATACTCAGCGCGGCCGATACCCAACCGTCTCCGCCTTATGTCGCGCCGCCTCTCGAGCCCCATATCGAGATCATGTCATCGCCTGTTGTAGCAAGCCAGAACGGCATTTTCCAGCTGCGAACCAATGAGCGCGGGCAGATACAGATCAAAATGGGTGAACAAACGCTGCTTAGCCAGACGGCTATTGGCGGTGGTGAAGCGGTCGCTGTACCATTTCATCTCCAACAACCCGAGGGCAAAATAAACATAGAATTTATCCCGGATAACGCTAAACCCCTGAGCCGCATTTTCCCTGTCAAACGGGTGCCGGTGAGTCATCCGCAGCGGCTTTACGTTTCAGCCAAGGGGGCAGCAGATAACGATGGAACTCGGCAACATCCGCTGGATTTCGCGACCGCAGTCAACCTGTTAGCCCCCGGCGGCACGCTGTGGATGGCTGACGGTGAATACCCTGCCAGCGAGATCCCGGCAACGGCGAGTGGCACGGCAAAAAAACCTAAAACGCTGCGTCCGGAGAGTAATAACGTGGTGTTCAACGGGCTTACCCTCGACGCAAGCTATTGGCAAATTGAGGGGATCACCGTGACTCAAAAGAGCTTTCACATTGCTGGTAGTTATAATCACATCAACAACGTTAAGGCACATAACGCAGACGATACGGGTATTTGGGTTGCCTCACCGGAGGGTATTGGCCGCGCACTTTGGGCCAGTCATAATCTAATAAGCAATTCAGAATCCTGGGGAAATAAAGATCCGGGGCATAAAAATGCCGATGGATTTGCAGTGAAAATGCGCGTAGGAGAGGGAAATCGCCTCGTTAACTGCTACTCGCACGATAACATCGATGACGGTTTTGATTTGTTCAACAAGATTGAAGACGGTCCGAACGGCAGCGTCACAATAGAAAACAGCCTCTCGGTACACAACGGCAGCAACGGCTTTAAACTCGGCGGCGAAGGCCTGCCTGTCGCTCATGTTATCCGCAATAATGTTGCCGTAGAAAACGGCATGGACGGCTTCACCGATAACTTCAACCCAGGTGCCTTGATCGTTGAAAATAATCGTGCCGTTGACAATAAAAGATTCAACTTCCTGTTCCGTCCTTCACCCTATACCCCAGCGGATAAACAAGGAACGTTTAAAGCCAATATTTCGCTGAGATCCTCAGAGGGCAGATATAACGATGTAGTCAGCGGAAACGTAGACAGCAGCAATTATTTCTATGCCCATCGCAGAACGGTGAATGCTTTGCATCAAGAGATCCAGCCCGACAGCTTTATTTCCACGCGGCTTCCAAGCCCCATTTCACGTCTTCCTGACGGAGAATTTAATTACTCCAATTTTTTAGCAAGGAAATAAAGGCAGTTTCATTAACAGGAAGAGACGCTAAATACCCTAATACTGCTCAATATTTCAGGGAGCTCTAAAATGATAAATCACAGACTGCTGATCTGCGGCCTGCTGCTGGCCAGCGCAAGCAGTCATGCCGTTACCCTTGATATTCGACACGAATGGCTTGATGACAGTAAACAGCATAAAGACCGGATCTTAATATCACACCGCTTTGCCAATGGTATCGGTTTATCTTTCGAAGATAAATGGCGCTCCGGGGATAATAACCCCAATCAACCGTTTAACAGAATGGTGGGTAACGGCACGGAAACGACGCTTACCTATCAATATAAAGCAACAAAGTCGTTTTTTTTGCAGCCAGGATTTGCCGCAGAGGTGAATTCCGGCAATAAAGTCTACAAGCCGTCGTTGGCCGCTGGATACACTTTCTCCAGCGGCATTTATTTTAATACACGCTATCGTTATGAAGAGACACACTATGACAACGGTAATAATGATAAAAAAACTCATCGCGGAGAGATTTGGCTCGGCTATCGCCTTGCCGACTGGCGTTTCGAATATAACTATATTTATAAACACAGTAATCAGGTTCTGTTTGATAATGCTAAATGGGACTATGAAGAAGATTTTAAAGTTGCCTACAACATCAATCACCATTGGACGCCCTATGCCGAAATTGGCAATGTCTCGGTTCGAAAAAATACCCACGAAAGGCAGACCCGCCTGCGGGTGGGAATTCAATACAGCTTCTAAGGTTCGGTATAGGAAATGAAGCAAAATCTTGTCGAGTCCCTTTAACACCTCACGACATATCAGAGTACAAGTCTGATATGTCAGGGAATTTTTTAGGGCCTTTGCTGCACAGTCTGACTTTAGGTTAGTAGCAAACAGAACTCAACGCAGAAAACTGCCATGCCTTATACAGCCTCAATATCCTTAAAAACCCAGCCTAACCCCGCTTAAAACGTGTTGGCTTTCGCCCGCGTAATCCGTAACATACACGCCAATTAACTCCGTGCCGCATTTTGTCGGCTGGCGCCAGCCTGAATATTGCCCCACTGGTGCCCTTTTTAGATCTCGAGTGTCGATATAATGTTTGATAATCAAGAAGTTAGCAAGAAAGAGCAATACAACCTGAATAAACTCCAAAAGCGTCTGCGTCGTGACGTTGGTAAAGCTATTGCTGATTTTGGCATGATTGAAGAAGGCGACCGCATCATGGTCTGCCTGTCTGGTGGTAAAGACAGCTATACCATGCTTGAAATTCTGCGCAATTTGCAGCAAAGCGCGCCGGTCAATTTCTCTCTGGTTGCCGTTAATCTTGACCAGAAACAACCGGGTTTCCCGGCGCACATTCTGCCGGAATACCTTGATAAGCAGGGTGTCGAATACAAGATCGTTGAAGAAAATACCTACGCTATCGTAAAAGACAAAATCCCGGAGGGCAAAACCACCTGCTCGCTGTGCTCCCGTCTGCGCCGCGGTATCCTTTACCGCACGGCTACCGAATTAGGCTGTACCAAAATCGCGCTCGGCCATCATCGCGACGATATCCTGCAAACCCTGTTCCTCAACATGTTCTATGGCGGCAAACTGAAAGGTATGCCCCCTAAGCTGATGAGCGACGACGGCAAACACATCGTTATCCGCCCACTGGCCTACTGCCGTGAAAAAGACATCGAGCGTTTTGCGATTGCTCGTGGTTATCCGATTATCCCTTGCAACCTGTGCGGCTCGCAGCCAAACCTACAGCGTCAGGTCATTAGCGACATGCTGAAAGACTGGGACAAACGTTATCCGGGCCGTATCGAGACCATGTTCAGCGCCATGCAGAACGTCGTGCCTTCGCACCTTAACGATACCAACCTGTTCGACTTCAAGGGCATCAAGCACGGTGATGAAATCGTTGACGGCGGTGATTTGGCCTTCGATCGCGAAGACATCCCAATGCAGCCCGTCGGCTGGCAGGCGGAAGAGGACCTGGTAGTCGAACGTCTTGACGTCCTGCAGATCAAGTAATCCCCCGCCTCTGCGGACAAAATAAAAAACGCGCTGAAGCCTAAGCTTACAGCGCGTTTTTTATTACCTGTGTCGCAAAAAATCAGGCCGTCTGTTCTTCCAGCCAACCGATACGCATCTCTGGCACCGAACGCAGCAGCTCCCGGGTGTAATTATCCAAAGGCTCTGAAAGCGTGGTGTTCACCGAGCCATTGCGCACAATCTCGCCTTTAAACAGCACGGCGACTTCGTCGGCAACCTCACGCACCACCTGCAGGTCATGAGTAATAAACAGGTATGAAATACCGGTCTGATGCTGAATCTGACGCAACAGTGCCAACACGTCGCGGGCAACCAGCGGGTCCAGCGCTGAGGTGGGTTCATCACAGACAATCAGCTTGGGTTCAGCGGCCAGCGCGCGAGCAATACAGACGCGCTGCTTCTGTCCGCCCGACAGCGCCGCAGGATAACGGGCAGCCAGTTCAGGACTCAGCCCCACCTGCGTCAGCAGCTCGGAAACGCGCTCGGCACGCTGCTGGCGGGTAAGTTCGGTGAAACACTCGAGCACGCGCGAAATCTGCTTGCCGATAATCTCTTTCGGGTTCAGCGCAGTATCGGGAATTTGATGGATAAGTTGTATATCACGTAGCTGTTGGCGACTGCGCGCCCGCAGACCTGCGCTCAACGCCTGCCCTTCAATGCTCACTTCGCCGTTTTCCGGCTTGTGCAGCCCGCAAATCACTTTGCCTAACGTCGATTTACCGGAACCCGATTCGCCAATAACCGCCAACGTCCGCCCCTGGGGTAGTGACAGGGAAAGATTTTTTAGCACCGGCTGATGATGGTATCGCGCGCTGATGTTATCGATGCGCAACAGCTCGGGCTGATTCATCGGCATCGCCTCGCGCGGTTCACCCTGTGCGGTCAGCAGGCGTTTGGTATAGTCTTGTTCCGGCGCGTGCAGCAGTCTTTCGGTGGTCGCGTGCTCCACCGTCTTGCCGTGCTGCAACACCATGATTCGATTGCTTATCTGCGCCACCACCGCCAGGTCATGGCTAATATAAATGGCCGCTACACCGGAAAGGCGGATGACGTCGGCAATGGCTTTGAGCACGCCAAGCTGGGTGGTCACGTCGAGCGCGGTGGTCGGCTCGTCGAAAATCAGTAACTCCGGTCCCGCGCAGAGCGCCATCGCTATCATGGCGCGCTGAAGTTGCCCGCCGGAAACCTGATGCGGATAGCGCTGATAAAACTGCGCCGGTTCCGGCAGACCCAGCTGGGTGAACAGTTCGATAGCTTTCGCCTGCGCCTGTTGGCGAGGAAGAATACGATGCTTGAGCGTCGCCTCGATAACCTGTTCGCCGATAGTTATCGCAGGGTTAAACGCCGCGCCGGAAGATTGCGCCACATAGGCGATTTTTCTGCCGCGCAGCGTTCTCAACTGCCGCTGCGACTGTCGGGCCAATTCAGTGCCATTAAATCTGATACTGCCCGACGCGATGCGCATGCCGTGACGGCAGTGGCCGAGAATCGCCAGTCCGATAGTCGATTTCCCCGCACCAGACTCGCCAATTAGTCCCAGCACTTCACCGGCCTTCAGGTCGAAGCTGACATTATCGACCAAACGGCGCTGAGTTTTATCGCTCGAAACCACGACCAGCTGCTCAACCTGAAGCAAAGGATTACCCATGATGACCTCCCCATGAACGCGTCGAGCCGCTCATCAGCCAATCGGCGACCGCATTGATGGCGAGCGCCAGAACAGCAATCGCGCCGCCCGGAACCAGTGCGGCCCAGACGCCAAACAGGATGCCGTCTTTATTATCACGCGCCAGTCCGCCCCAGTCGGCCGTCGGCGGTTGAATGCCCAGTCCAAGGAACGACAGTGCGGACAGGAACAGCAAAATAAAGATAAAGCGCAGCCCAAACTCGGCAATCAGCGTTTGCAGCGAATTGGGCAAAATGACTCGCCAGAGGATCCAACCGAGGCTTTCACCGCGCAGTCGGGCGACGTCCACGAACTCCATCACGCCGATTTCAACCGCCAGCGCACGCGCGACACGCAGTACGCGGGTGGACTCCAGCAGCCCTAGCACCAGCGTTAGCGTCAGAATAGTTTTAGGCAACACCGCAAGCACGATCAGAGCGAAAATCAGCGTGGGAATAGCCATGATCATATCGTTGATGCGCGAGATAGTCTGGTCGAGCCAGCCGCCACTCACCCCTGCGATAAAGCCGAGCGTACAGCCCACGACGAAGGCCAGCACGGCGGCCAGAGCGGTAACGCCGAGCGACACCCGAGTCCCCCAAATCATACGCGACAGCAGGTCACGCCCCAGATTATCGGTGCCGAGACGCAGCGTGGCGTCGGGCGCCTGCCAGGCCATCCCGATGACTTTATCCGGCGCATAAGGCGCCAGCCAAGGCGCGAAGACGGCAATCAGCACGAACAGGGTCAGCCCTGTCAGTCCCAGAATTGCGGTTGGTTTTAATGCAGGCATCTCAAAATTCCTTTAGCAGCACTTAACGACGATGGCGTAAACGCGGGTTGGCAATCAACGCCAACACGTCGGCCAGCAGGTTGAGCAGGATGTAAATCCCCGCCAGCAGCAGCGCACAGTCCTGCATGACCGGGATGTCGCGCTTGCTGATGCTGTCCACCATGTACTGCCCTAATCCGGGATAAACAAATACGTTCTCAACGATGACCACGCCAACCATCAGGTAGGCCAGGTTGATGGCGACCACGTTGATTATCGGACCGAGTGCGTTCGGCAATACGTGACGCCACAGAATGCGTGCCGGCGTTAGCCCTTTCAGCAGCGCGGTGTCAACGTAGGCCGCGCTCTGGGCAGCAATCAGCGCCGCTCGGGTCATGTTGCTCATATGGCCGACAATCGCCAGCACTAAGGTAGCGCACGGCAGCGCGATGGCAGACAGTCTTGCGGTGAAGGACATCGAATCAGACAACGTACTGTTGCTTGGGGCCCAGGCCAGCGTGATGGCAAAAATCAGGATAAGCAGATAGCCGGAGAAAAACTCCGGCAGCGCCACGGCGGCGCGCGCTACACCGTTGAGCAACGTATCGATAATCCCCCCCTGATATCGCACCGACAGAAAACCGATACCCAGCGCCAACGGCACGGCAATCACCGCCGTGCACCCTGCCAGGAACAGCGTGTTGCCAAGGCGGACAAACAGCGGGCCGGCGATAGACTCTCGGCTGGTATAGCTGATGCCAAAATCACCGTGCAGAATGCCTGCAAGCCAATTGAGATAGCGTCCAACGGCGGGTTTATCCAACCCCAATTGCAGGTTCAGCTCACGGATGGCGTCGGGCGTGGCGCTCTGCCCCAGAATCGCCGTGGCGGCGTTGCCCGGTAAAAGCTGAACGCCAATAAAGATAAGCACCGAAACGGCCAGCACCATCAACACGCCGTAGCACAGGCGCAGCGCGACCAGTCGCAGTAAAGATGAACGGCCCGAAGGCCGTTGCGTAATCATTTCCGACATACTTTTTTATCCGCGTTATGGCTTCAGCTCTCGATCCAGACTTTTTCCGCCGCGCGGTTGCCGCTCAGCGGCATCCCCGGTACTGAGGTAAAGCCTTTGATTTTGGTTGAACAGCCGTCGAGGGCGTCAGCGTAAAGCGGAATAATTTCGCTGCCCTGATCGACCAGCATCACCTGAATATCGTGATAAATCTGCCTGCGGCGCGCTTCGTCCTGCTCGCCTCGCGCGGCTTTTACCATCGCGTCAAAGGCCGGAACGTGCCATGCGGACTCATTCCAGGATGACTGGCTGGTAAACACCAGTGACAGCATGGCATCAGCGGTCGGGCGGCTGGCCCAGTTAGAAGAAACAAACACCTTTTTCTGCCAGGTATCGTTCCAGAAAGCGTCATCCGGCACGTGATCGACCTTGAGATCGATACCGGCCTTGGCGGCAGACTGCTGATAGAGCTGTGCCGCGTCCACCGAACCGGGGAAACCGGCATCGGCAACGGACAGGGTTAATGGACCGGTAAAGCCTGACTTTTTCCAGTGGAAGCGTGCCTGATCCGGATCGTAAGGACGCTGCGGAATGTCTTTGGCAAAGTAGCGATTCGACGGGAAGAACGGGTTATCGTTCGCCACGCTGGCGTAGCCGCCGAGCACAGTGTTGATAATTTGTTTACGATCGATGGCGTATTTTAGCGCCAGACGGCCGTCGACATTGTTGAACGGCGCAAGATTAGACAGCCCCGGGAAGGTATAAATTGCGCTGTCTTTCGCTCGCACCAGCTGAATATTCGGCATGTGCTGAATACGGCCCACGATGCGCGGATTAACGCGGTTGATAAGCTGCGCGGAGCCACTCACCAGCGCAGCAACGCGCGCCGTGGAGTCGTTCATCGCCAACGTTTCAACTGAATCAACGTGGCCGCGTTCGCTGTTCCAGTGATTAGGATTACGTTTGGTCAGCGTAGTCACGCCGGGCTGGAATTTCTCGAGAATAAAGGCACCGGTGCCGATGCCTTTGTCGAAGCTTTCGTTTTCTGCGGTAATCACAAAGTGTACCGCGCTCAGCAGCCACACAAACTCGACGTCCGCCGCGTTCAACTTGACAGTCACTTCATGGTCGCCGGTCGCGGTAATCGACTCAACCGGGTCAAGATAGCCTTTGACCGGCGAGGTCGACTTTTCGCCTCGGTGGTGATTAAGCGAATAAACCACGTCTTTGGCGGTCAATGCGCGCCCGTCATGAAACTGCACGCCCTGACGAATTTTCAGGATCCAGGTCTTGCTGCCGTCGGCGGACGACCAGGACTCTGCCAGTGATGGGGCCAGTTCGCCCTTTTCATCTATCTCGACCAGGCTGTTGAAAATCTGCGAGCCGACAAAATACATATAGGTTTCAAACCAGAAAGCCGGATCGAGACGGTCGGTGCTGGAGGCATTATCAATGCCGACCACCAGGTGTCCACCCTTTTTAGGTACCGCTGTAACAGCGGCAAAAGCGTTTGAAAACGGCCACAGAGAACTGGTTGCCGCCACGGCAGAGAGAGCCCCTGCGCCTTTGATAAACGAACGACGATCTATCATGAGTATCCCTTAATGAGAGGCACAGCCTCCAATCGCTGATTATTATTTTTAAGAATTCGTTGTTTTTAAGATTTGCTTGTTGAAGCCAGCGCCTGATTCAGGGCAGCAATATGTTCAGGGCCGATGCCACAACAGCCGCCAATCATCGTGGCACCGGCCGCGACCCACTCCTCGGCAAAGCTCAAATATCCCTGTGGATCGGTATCTTTACGCATCTCGCTGAGACCTTCGTTAGCCCCGCGCTTGTTGTCAGAAGGCTCGAACGCATTGGCATAAACGCCAATGTCCAGCGAGACGCCCTGTTGTTTCAATATTTTGCTGGCTTCAGCGACGGCGCTCGCCATCACTTCCGGACGGCTACAGTTGAACAACACCGCTTGTGCGTTAAGGCGCAACGCGGCGTCTACGGCTGCAGCCACCGATTCGCCAGAGCGCAGCACGGCCTGTTCCTGCGGGTTCAGGGCGTCTTGCAGAGTAAACGACAGCCAAAGCGGGCGTTTATCGTCGCCCAAAACCTCGCGTACCAGCTCCACTTCAGCGACAGAACTCTGCGTTTCAGCCAGCCATAAATCGACGTTTTCATTAAGTCCAGCCACCAGCACCGAGAGCAGCGCTCGGGCTTTCACTGGCTCAAACAGGTCGGGACGATAAGAGCCCAGCACCGGCGGTAGCGAACCCGCGACCTTGACCGGCCTGGGAGCCGCGTCCGCCGCCTCGCGCGCCAGCTTGCCCGATAGCGCGATCAGCTCGGCACCGCGCTGCGAGAAGACATCGTCGCCAACGTGAAATGGCACCACGGCATAGCTATTGGTGGTAATGACCTGTGAACCCGCGGCAATAAAGGCGTCGTGGGCCTGACGAACAAAGTGTGGTGCTTCCATCAATGCTAAAGCAGACCACTCGGGTTGACGAAACGGTGCGCCCATTCGGGCCAGTTCGCGGCCCATGCCGCCATCGAGGATCACAATGTTACTGGTCATTTTTTGTATGTTTACCCACTGGTTACTGTTTAGATGAAGAATTATTTAACCTGGCAACACTGTACAAAAGCGGCGTTTAGATGTCTAGATATCTTTATGGATAGAGGGATGAAGTATGTCAGGAGCATCGGCAAAGAGAGGGAAATGGCGGTGAACTCTCATCAGAATCTGAAAAGCAGCGGTGCGAGGAAAAAAAGAGGGCTGTTTACGGACAAAAACTTGTTCTAAATCAATAAATATCAGCGTGGATTGAAGCAATATCTATTTCGCAGGTGAATGCAACGTCAAGCGATGGGCGTTGTGCTCCATATTGTCTTATTTAGTTATTTAGAATTATTGCATAGCGTTTGATTCGAATAATGCCGGTCTATGACCGGCTTTTTTTTATGCTTTTTTACCCGCTACGTAGGGAGTTACAGCCATTTGCTGCGCTTCATCCACCAGGCGACGCCGCCGACCAATACCACCAGCAGCGCACAGAATATTGCAAAGCTCATGTGGTTACTCGAGCCAGGAATACCGCCGAGGTTGACGCCGAACAAACCGGTCAGGAACGTGGTTGGCAGGAAGACCATTGCCAACAGCGACATGGTGTAAGTACGGCGGTTCAAGGCATCGGCCATTAACGAGCTAATTTCATCGGAAAGCACCCCGGTACGGGCAATGCTGCCGTCCAGATCGTCAAGTCCACGGCCCAAACGGTCGGCGATTTCCTGCATGCGGCGACGCTCATCATCGGTCATCCACGGGAAACGTTCGCTTGCCAGACGAGCAAACACGTCACGCTGTGGCGCCATATAACGACGCAGAACAATCAGCTGTTTGCGCAGCAGCGCCATCTCACCGCGCTCTGGCAGCTGTTGCTCCAGCAGCGCATCCTCAAAGTCAATTATCTTGTCGTGGAGGTCCTCGATAAAATCGCTGGTGTGATCGGTCAACGCATCACACATTTCAACCAGCCAGCTGCCGGTATCGGTCGGACCGGTGCCATGCTGCATATCATTGATGATTTCATTCATCGAGAACACTTTGCGGTGACGGGTCGAGATAATCATCTTGTCGGTCAGATAAACGCGAATAGTCACCAACTGGTCCGGACGCGCGTTGGCATTGAGATTGATGCTACGCAGGGTTATTAGCGTGCCGTCACCCATACGCAAAACCTTCGGACGAATACTCTCTCCGGCAAGCGCTTCACGCACGCTGTCTGGCAGAACCGGCGTACTGTTAATCCATTTTTCGCTGTCAGGCATTGAATAATCGAGGTGCAGCCAGCAGGGCTTGTCGGTACTGGCCTGACAGTTTTGATCTATGTCCTGTACGCCACCTTTACCGTCTAGCTGATAAGCATAAACAGCATCCGAAACTTGTAACTCTTCACCCTTGATGACTTCCACGGTATTCCTCACTCTCTCTACTATTTAAAATTAGTTTAGCGTTAACTCTTTGAAGCTCCAACAAATCGGCCGAAAATGCTCGGGTAATTCAGGTAATAATGACCGATAAAGCCAGTAATAATGCCATGGGTGGTCGAGGAAGGTGTAAACGCAGCGGGATAGAGTGTTTCAAGATGTGGGACGTGACGTGGAACGTGTTTTTTTGAGCGTATTTTTAGCCTAACACTTTGCATATTATGATACTTTGTTACAAATTCTCATCGACTCATATTGTATAAGTATCACGCCCGGCACACGTGGTGGCTGGCTTAAACATCAGGTTAAACAAAAAATGAAAAAATTGCTTCTGTCATTGTTGGTTGTTGGTTCCATGACCAACGTGGTGCATGCAGCCGAGATGATTGGCAACTATACTGCAGCGGGCTACACCCACTGTGGCGGCATGAAGGTTCTGACCAGTGCTATCACTAGCCAAGACACGATGGTGTTGCAGATTACCGATCCTAAAACTAACGCTTCACAGATTTATTTCGGTAACCGTGACGCCGATATGAGTGACAAGGTGAAGTACGTGTTGTCCACCTATAACCCGGACACTAAAACTTTCACGCCAGACCCGTCAAATACCACCATCCTGTTCGGTATTGACGAGGCGCCAGCGGGTACCAGCGGTGCCGAGCTCTATCATTTGACGATGGCTGGCCAGCAGTATAACTGTACCGCCTATACGGTCTTTAACCCGCTAGAGAAATAATCCCCTTCTCTGGACGCGTTAATCAAGCCCCTGTAGCCCACCGCTCAGGGGCTTGATTCGTTTTATGGAACCCCGTTAGTCCCCCGTGGCCTGCAAATCAATGACGCCACAGTGAAACGCCAGACCGGGTACCACGTCTTTTTCAAGCCAGGTCGGCCCATCGAGGTCAATAAACTTTGCGCCTGTAGTTAATGGCAGCGCGGCCCGCACCGCTCGCGAGGTGCAAAGCATGCAGCCGAGCATAACCTCCATTCCTCGTTCTTTGGCAGCCGACGCCAGCGCCAATGCCCCGGTAAGTCCCCCCGTTTTGTCCAGCTTGATGTTCACCATTTGATAGCGGCCAACCAGCTGCGGCAGGCTCTCGACGGTATGGCAGCTTTCATCGGCGCAAATCGGCAATGGATGAATAAAATTGGCTAACGCATCGTCTTGTCCCACCGGCAGGGGTTGTTCAAGCATCAATACGCCTAAGTCGGCCAGCAGCTGACAGCGTGCCGCCAGCCCTTCGCTCTGCCACGATTCGTTGGCGTCGACAATCAGCGAAACATTCGGTACCGCACTGCGAATCGCCACCATGCGCTCGGTGATGAAATGATCATCGAGCTTAATCTTCAGCAGGGTTGCGCCATTTTGCTGATTGGCGATAGCGGCCTGTGCCATCGCTTCGGGTGTATCAATGCTTAGGGTCTGCGCCATGCTGATGGAAGGCAGCGGCGTGGTGCCAGTGAGCTGCCACAAAGTTTGACCGCTCTGCTGCTGTTCAAGATTCCACAGCGCAGAGTCCAGCGCATTCCGCGCCGCCCCGGCGGGCAGCAGACTTTGCAGTTCCCACCGGCTGGTGCCCTGCTCGATAATCGGCGCAGTGGCACCGAGCTGCGCCATGACCGAAATTTCACTTTCCCCAAAATGCGGATACGGGGTGCATTCACCGACGCCGATCACACCGTTCTCTTCAATTTCAACCACGATGACCCTTGCTTCGCTGCGGCTGCCGCGGGCTATCACAAAGGCCGTATGCAGAGGCCAGGCTTCCGGATAAAAGCGTACACGTCTCATTCACCGCTCCATAAAAGCGCCTTCGGGCAGAATGCAGGGAGGCTGTAGTTATTATAGACAGGGGGGGGCTTTTAATTACAAATAGGCTTTTAATTGCAAATTTTTTGGGGGAAGGTCAAGGACTTTTGGATCAAGAGTGGAAAGCGCCACCTCTTGCCTCTCTGCGCCTTTTATCCATCTTGATACGTGTCGCCGCTCATGTTTGGAGTGCTTTCCAGTGGCACGGAGCGTGGCGTAGGCCGCTGAAACAAACTCATCGGCTGGCAAGACACATGCACCGATAACAAGGCGTGGGGTTCCAAGGGGCCTTGGCTGGTCTGGGTCAGCGCCCAGCGTGCAGGGCACGTGCTTTTGACCCAAAAGCGAATAAGGGCCGCTCTGTCCTCCCCCCGCCCTAATTGAAAAGTTCCCTACCAAACAAATACTTGTTAACTTACACTGTGGAAGTTCGCAAAAACTTAATAACCTGGCTTAATAGCACAAAGGACAAATCATGACTCAGACCGTACATCTTCAGGGTAACCCCGTTAGCGTTGCTGGCCAGCTGCCGCAAAAAGGCGACGTTGCCAAACCTTTCACACTGGTTGCCAAAGACCTTTCCGACGTTGCGCTGAGCAGCTTCGTCGGTAAGCGTAAAGTTCTGAACATCTTCCCAAGCGTTGACACCGGTGTTTGTGCCGCGTCCGTGCGTAAATTCAATGAAGCTGCGGGCGAAATCGACAACACCGTCGTGCTGTGCATCTCTTCCGACCTGCCGTTCGCCCAGTCACGCTTCTGCGGCGCAGAAGGCCTGTCTAACGTCGTTACCCTGTCCACCCTGCGCGGTGACGAGTTCAAACTGACCTACGGCGTTGCTATCACCGACGGTCCTCTGGCTGGCCTGACTTCTCGCGCAGTCGTGGTGCTGGATGAGCAAGACAACGTGCTTTACAGCCAGCTGGTCGGTGAAATCACCGATGAGCCAGACTACGAGTCTGCCCTCGCGGCTCTGAAGTAATTTCGACCAAAAAAGCCCCGTCTGAAAACGGGGCTTTTTCCTGGCAATCGGGCATTGCTGCCGCGGCAATACTGATATCAGCTATCAGCCCGCACTCACGATTATCTCAATTAAGTTAGGCTTCTCGCTGGCAATCGCTGCCTCAATCGCCGGTGCAATATCCTCGGCACGTCGGATCTGCCTGCCGCTCAATCCCATCGACTGCGCCAGCGCCAGATAATCAATACTTGGATTCACAATATCCATCGCGATAAACGTGTTGCTCTGCGACGAAGAGTAATGCGCCTGATTACGCATGAAATTCTTCAAAATATTGTATTCCTGGTTGTTCATGACCACGTAAGTGATCGGCAGGTTCTCGTGTGCCGCAGTCCACATTGCCTGCGGCGAATACAGGGCGGCGCCGTCACCGACCAGACAGACCACGGGTTGCTTGGCCAGACCTAGGGAGTAGCCGATAGCCGCCGGCATCCCCCACCCCAATGCACCGCCGCGCATAAAGGCGTACTGGCCTGAATGATGGCTGTTAAGGAACTTGCGCATCAGCGATGAAACGCACAGTGCCTCGTCGACAATCGCCACGTCTGGCCCAATAGCCCTGACCACCTCATGAGCGGCAACAATCGGAGCTATCACCGGTAACGAGAATTTTTCGGCGACGCTGGCCTCAAGCTGTTCGCGGGCATATTTTCGTTCATCAGCCGCGCGGCTAATCAGCACAGCGTAACGCGACCGATTTGCCGCCGTGGCCTCTTTTAACGCCGGTATAAGCGCCTTGAGTGAGGCACTGATATCACCGACGATCGACAGCTTCGTCGCATATGAACGCCCCAAATCGTTGACGTCCGCCGACAGTTGATAGACCGTGCAACCCTCAGGAACTGCGGGTCCTTCGCTGTAAAGGATAGTGATTAGCGATTTGCCGCCCAGCGCGAAAATGGCCTCGTAGTTTTTGAGAATTTCGGCGATGCTGGCCGCTGTCGTCGGCATGTTGCCCCGCCACAGCGCATGTGAGGTCGGATAAGGGATACGTGAGGGCCAAGAGGACCCATAAACGTGCGCGCCCAGCAGCTCCGCTACCGCAATGGTTTCCTTCGCCGCCTGACTGTGATGAATTTCGTCACCGGCAATAATCGCCAGCTTGCCGGGCGTGCACTGCGTCAACGCCTGCGCCAGGCGTGGCAGTGAACCGCCTATCGCCTTGCGGTCTATCTCGGAGCGTTCGCCAATATCAACGTCACTGAGTTGGTCCATGATGTCCATCGGCAGTGAAAGAAACACCGGGCCACTCGGTGCGGCGTTGGCATCGTGAAACGCGCGACGCAAAAGCACCGGAAGTTGCGACGCATTGGAGACATCCTGCGCCCATTTGACCGCCGGCTCCGCAATGCTGACCAAATCGTCATACAGCAGCGGATCGCTTATCGAATGGCGGGTATCCTGCTGCCCCGCCGTCACCACCAGCGGCGTTTGCGACACCTTGGCGTTGAGCAGATTGCCCATCCCATGCCCCAGCCCTCCCGCCGTATGCAGGTTGAGGAAACCAGGCTTACCGGAGGCCTGTGCGTAGCCGTCGGCCATTGCTACGGCGCTGGCTTCCTGAAGCGCCAGAATATATTTCAGCGACGGATTACGTAATAGCGCGTCCATCAACGGCAATTCCGTGGTCCCTGGATTACCAAAAATGTACTCGACGCCCTCGCTGTGCAGCGTTTCAAGCAGTACGTCGGCACCCCGTCGATTGTGTAGACTGTTTGCTCGGGTTACAGTCATGACAGTAACTCCCAACGATTATTGTTTTTAGCCAAATCTGGCAACAGGAAAGACAGTTTCTTTTTGCGATCGTCCGCCGGTGACTGACTAATACGATATTCCAGCGCAGTAATCTTGACCAGTATAGATCTCAACGCTTCGCCGAGTCTTGCGTAGCCGCCCACAAAATAGAACCTTCCGCCTTTACGGCCGATCACGCCATGTCGTTGTAAATATTCAAAGAGTGCGACGGATGAACGCGCATCATAGTTCTCTTTCGGCGGTGCCTGCAGGGGATAACGAATCAAACGTTCTGCAAGAATGTACTGAATCGAGGCACGCAACACGGGGTCGTTGGCGTGTAAATCCAGCAGCGCCAAAATGGACAGGATATCCACCCGCAGCTCCTCCGCGCCCGCGCCATTACGAGAGCTTTTTTCTTTGAGATGTTCAGGCAGCGGCAGATAGCCCGTTCGGTGATAATACTCATGCAGGTGCACCCATATCGCACTGGCGCGGGTGAGTAAATCATCGTCGGCGGTGATGACATCGGGAAACGCGGTCGGTGACCACGCCGCCTCGATAGCAGGTCGGGTATAAGATTTAAAGCGGTCGACAAATTTTTCTATCAGGTAATAGGCTTTATGGTAGGGCTTAACCTCGGCATCGCGAAAGTTTTCGGCAAAGATGGCAACCGATAGCGGATTTTTAAACCCATCAGAACAGCAGTGAAGCAATACCGGCAACGCTTCCGATTCAGGAACAATATCTAGCACGTTTTGTGGAATCGCAATGGCTTCAACGAAAGCGGCCTCAAGGAAGGCGTCCGGGTTATAAGGCACCTCAAAAAAGCCCAAAATAAAGTCAGGATCGTCGGTAAACGTTAATTCCAATAAATTATTCGAACCTAATTGATGATTTTCCATATTCTCTAATAAAAGCTTTACGTGCGCGTTATCACTATGTCCCTCAAGGGTTTTCCGTACGCATTGTGCGATACGAACAGGGTCTGAGGATGCGCCCTCCGAGAGAATTTCTAGCCGACAATGATTTATCTCTTCAACTATTTTTATTTTATGCTGCATCTTCTCGTTCCTTGCTGTGAAATTAAAATCATTCATTGCTTTTAAATAGGCCTTTATAAGCCTTGGACTTTGTTTTTTAAGAAGGTGTCGGACCCTGCGTCACGAAATGTTCATTAGCCGTTCGGGCAATGAATCAAGATGTTGACGCAGGGATAATTTATATCTGCTGGACACTCTTGCATCGTACAATCCCTGAAGCAGCAGGTCGCTATAACGAATACTCGGCGCCGCCTCATCGTTTAACGTGACCAGACCAAAATAGGCAAACGCGGTGGTATCCTGCCCCTCGGTAAGCGTTGTGACACCTACCCGTTGTCGCTTGTAGCGTCCCAGCGGTACACCTTCTCGGGCATCAATAATGTCGAGAAATCGAGTCGGGAGTCGATACAGCGCGCCCTCCACTCGATGACCGTAGTCAGGCCGAATATTGGCGCAACAGACAGGCTCGTTTAATGAAGAATAATTAAATATCAACCGATGATGGGCCAACAGTGCTGGCCCGATAAAATAAGCTTTGGCATCCGTTAATAACGTTTTTGAAAGACTTTCATGGTTCATACAGGAACCATAGGCGAACAATTGGAAATACTCGTCCTTTAGAAAGCAGGAATCATTAGGCATCTCTTTTTTCTCACGGATAGATTCACCAGGATGTGTGTCTCTCTTCGGGCTATGGCCTGTTTAATGACTCCAGCACATAGTTGTCATAAATGGCCCCTACGGTTTTAATCGAATTCAATTCAAAATCGCCAATAGGGATCTCCCGGCTTAATACTTCCTCAAGAAAAATAACAAAATGCACAACCGACAATGAGTCGAGAAAATCATTATCAATCAGGTTAGTATCAACCTCTATGGGGTGACACTCACCCTTGCCGTGCTTAATAAAAAACCCGTTAACGTTGTCGACTAAATTCCCCAGACTGATTAATGCCATAAATCCCCCAGATTTCTTCGGATGATGCGTTTATATGAAATAAATACCTGCACTCAGCCAGCTATGGTCCTGCCCGGGAATTAATTCCCGATGACAATCTCTTCCGTGGCTAGCGCTTTCTGAACGGCAGGACGTTGAAGCATGCGTTGAGTATGAGCAGCCCAATGACTAAACTGATTCATATCAAGCTCTAATAACGTTCCCCACCTGAAGTAAATTAATACCACGGGATCGACTATCGAATACCCTTCCTTTAGCGCCCATTGATTCTCGGCCAGTCGATGATTAATCTGCTCGAAAACCTTGATAACCTCGAGACGCCCGCGCGCCTTAATACCGTTGAAAGATTCGACCTCATCGGTAAAACGCGAAGGATGAAAATTGAGCGCAATAACGCCCGTTAACATGCAACTTAACCAGTTGAGCCACTCAATGGCTCTGGCGGCGCCGACGGGAGTCGGCGGGAGCAGCCCGCTTTCCGGATGAGACAGCGCGAGATAAAGCAAAATAGCCGAGGACTCGGTGAGAATTTCATTCTCGGTGATTAACACCGGGACCTTGCCTTTCGGATTTAGCTTCCTGAAACTTTCCCGCTGAGTATCGCCCGCTTTTATAGAAAGACGAGCAAGTTCGAAAGGCTTGCCCAACTCGTTTAACACGACGTGAGGGGCAAAAGAGAGGTGTCCGGGACAATAATATAAAGTGGGATACTTTTTCGGTTTTATTATATTCATTACAAGGCTGCCTTTTTATTTACGCTATTGCCATTGCCCCCAAAGACCCGCTCATGTCATCCTTGACATATCAATAAAATCCATAATAAAAAACGCCACTCCTGGAGACTTCCGATGAGTTAATTAACTCAATCAGGCTTTACCGTGCCCTAATGAGAATGGACCTTTAGAAAATTCACCGAGCGCTTCCTTGTTGAGTTCAAAACCCAGCCCCGGCGCCGTGGGCAGGGTTAATTTTCCATTGTCCCAATCGGGTAATCCTTTAAAGAGTTTCCGGCAGATATCAATCACCACAACGTGCCACTCGACCATTCCGCCGTTGGCAACTCCGGCGTGCAAATGCATATTTTGGAAAGGGAACGTGCCGCCATTGTCGATGGGAACACCAAAGGACCTTGCGAGGCTTGCGGCACGAAGTCCCGCCGAGTATCCACCGCAGATACAGACATTTGGCTGCAAGATATCGACAGCGCCGCGGGTTAACATGTCGCGAAAACGGAACAGCTGCCCTTCGCTCTGCCCGGCGGCAACGGGGATTGAAATTCTATTGCGCAGATCGGCAAGTTTTAACGGATCGTTGTCTGCAATCGGCTCTTCAAAAAAGGCGATATTACAATCGGAGATATTCTGTGCCAGACGCAGGGCGTGATAATGATCCAGGCCACAGTTGGCATCGATGTAAATTTCCACCTCATCGCCAACGGCTTCGCGCACCGCACGCACTCGACGGGCATCGTCATGTATAACATCGTCCAGCGAACGGCCCTGGTCGCGCCGCGCCAATGCGTGATAGCCCACCAGCATTTTAAGACGCTTATGCCCCGCTTTTACCAGGCCCGAAGCGGCATGCGCGAGCTGCTCTTGATCAAGAGAGCCAAAACCGAAAGTGGTATATAACGAAACCTCTGAACGCGCCCCGCCCAGCAATTGCCACACCGGCAGCGTGGTCGATTTGCCGATAATATCCCAGATCGCGATATCAATGGCTGAAATGGCATGGCTTGCGTAGCCGGTTTGGCCGCGTGGGGTGAGTAACCAGTAAAGTTTTTCCGAGATGGCCTCACGATTAATGGCGTCCATGCCTAATAAATTCGGTGTCACGACAGAGCGAATAATAGCAGCGATGACTTCTTCATCGGTCACCGCGGTAAAACCGTGTCCGATAATACCGCCAGCCGTTTCAATCTCAACGATAACGCCCGAGAGTTTTCCGGCAATGGTTAATCCCGCAACGTCAACCTCGCCCGGTACAAAAACAGGCGTTGCCTCGATTCGAATGATCTTGTGTAACATACGTCGCTCTCTTATATTTTTTGAATAATTAACGTTTAAAAGATTTAATTGCGCTCAGCGTTAGCTTTAAACAGGTAAAGCATGGCGATCCCCACCAATAGGCCCCAGAACGCACCGCCAATACCGAAAAATGCGTGACCGCCAATGGTTACCAAAAAGGTCACGATTGCAGCATCACGGCTATTTTTATCGTTCAGGGAATTAACCAGTGAATTTCCCAGCGCTCCCATTAATGCAAGCCCTGCCACTGCCTCGATAAATACCGGCGGTGAGACGGAAATCAGTTGCGTAGCGGCACCGGCGGCCAGGCCGTAAATAATGTAGGCCGCACCGCATACCACGCCGGCCCAATAGCGCCGGGCAGGATCGTCTCCCGCCTCTTCTCCGGCACAAATCGCTGCCGTGATGGCTGCAAGACCGATAGCCGGGCCACCAAATGGCGCAGCCAGCAGACTACACAGGCCGGTGCTGGTAAATAATGGCGTAGCGTCGGGTTTATAACCATTGACGTTTAGCACCGCGACACCGGGAATATTCTGTGAAGCCATGGTGACAATAAAAAGCGGTATAGCAATGCTCACCAATGAAGAGAGATTAAATACCGGTGATGCCAGCATTAAATGTGGCAAGATACTGCCCCGCGTTATATGGCTCAGGTCTGAGGTCAGATAAATAATTACCAGCGTCGCAATGGCGGCACACGGAATAGCCAGAATCCTCTTCACTTTGAGCATAATTAGCCAAACCAGCAGCACGGGCGCGAAATAAAGCGGGTATTGTGCCATGGCATGAACAGGCGCGACGCAAAGGTTAAGAATAATGCCCGCCAGCATGGCATTGGCCACCGAAGAAGGAATTTTGGAAATTACCCGGCCGAGAGGTTTACATAAACCGGCCAGAGTCAGCATGACCCCGGCCATAATGAGCGCTCCAATGGCAGCAGGAAAGCCTCCTTTGACCGCGCCAATGCCTAATAACAGTGCTGCACCTGGCGTTGACCAAGCCACGCTAACCGGCATTTTATTCTTGATACTTAACGCAATACCCGCGACCCCCATCGCGATAGACACCGCCATGAGTCCTGAGGCCGCTTCTTTCTGAGTCGCGCCGACGTTTACCAGCGCCTGAACGATAAGTGTAAAGGTTGACGCAAAGCCAACAAAAGAAGACAGCAAGCCTGCCCCCGCAGCATGCCATGAAAAATCGGCTTTATTTTTTCTGATTACTATATTCGTCACCGTAGAAACTCCTGAAATAAACTTTGCTTAATCCATTTTCAATAACACTGTCTTTGCCCAGCAATGAATAAGGGGATCCCCCTCATCAAATAACAAGGTAAAGACATAACGCGATATCAGTATTCAAAGGAGGACAGTAATTAGTTATCTAACGGGCTGTTGGGCCTTGGCAAACCGATATTTTCCCTTAGCGTATTCCCGGTATATTCTGTTCGCATCAGGCCGCGACGCTGTAATTCAGGAACAACCATCGTTACAAAGTCGTCATAGCCATCGGGCACGGTGTGAAATACGATAATGAATCCGTCACAGGCACCGGTCATTAACCACTCCTCCATTTGGTCGGCAATCTCACTCGGTGTGCCCACCATTTCGCCGGTCCCCGACTCCGCTGCCCTTTTCGCCAGCTCACGCACGGTGAGTTTTTCCCGGCGTGCGAGAGCCACCCATTCACGCTGATTTCCTTGCCCCTGTTCAGTCACCGGCAGTTCGGGTAAAAGTTTGTCAGGGTCGAATTTGGAGCAATCGACACCGAGACGAATGGAAAGGTTGGGAATATTGCTTTCAACGTGAACCAGGTCATCCATGCTGCGTTTTTTAGCGATTGCCTCTGCGCGGGTATGTCCCACATAAACCTGATTAGCCGGAAGAATTTTAATATGGTCGGGGTTTCGTCCAAACGCCACGGCGCGAGATTTCATGTCCTGATAAAAACTGCGCCCGGTCTCGATACTGCGGGCGTTGCCAAATACCAGGTCTGCCGACTTAGCGGCCATCTGCCGCGCACCTTCCGATGCTCCGGCCAGCGCAACGACCGGCCACCCTTGCACGGGGCGCGCAATATTCAGCGGCCCTTTTACCGAGAAATACTTGCCTTTATGATTAATCGGCCGGATGCGCTCTATGTCTGAAAACACTCCGCTCTCTTTGTCCATTTTCAGCGCATTGTCCGACCAACCGTCCCACAGCTTGGTCACCACCTCAAAAAACTCGTCGGCACGCTCGTACCTTTGTGCATGCCTCAGCGCCGTTTCCAGACCGAAGTTCAGCGCGGCTTCGGGATTCACGGTGGTCACAATATTCCATCCGGCGCGACCGTTACTCAGGTGATCGAGCGAGGCGAAACGCCTTGCCAGCAAATAAGGGTCTTCGTAACTGGTTGACCCGGTCGCTATCAGCCCAATACGGTCGGTGCAGGCCGCAATGGCCGAGAGCATCATCAACGGGTCAAACGAGGTGACCGTCGCGCTTCTCTTTAACGCTTCGGGCGGCATCGGCATCAGGGCAAGATGGTCAGCGGTAAAAATGGCGTCAAAGCAGGCCCGCTCGAGTTTCTGAGCCAAAGACTTGATGACCGGCCAGTTAAAATTGGCGTCAGCGGGGGCTTCGGGATGTCGCCACCACGCCGTGTGTAAGCAAATCGGGCGCATAAAGCCCCCAAGACAAAGTTGTTTTGTCATCTATGTTCATTCTTGTTGGAAATGGAAAGATCAACGCGCATCCCATGCCGCGTTGAAGCGCACAAATCCAGCCTCAAGATCGGCTGTTAAATCATTAACATCCTCAAGACCAATGTAAAAACGCACACAGGGGCCGACGGGTTTTCGTGATGAGGCGCTGCGATAGGCGGTGCAGTCAAAGGGCAGCACCAGGCTTTCAAAACCTCCCCAGGAATAACCCAGGCCGAAATAGCGTAATCCTTCCAGGAAGGCAGACACCGCCTTGTTCGATGCGGGCTGCAGTACTACGGAAAACAGGCTCGAGGCTCCGGTAAAGTCCCTCGCCCACAGGGAATGGCCAGGGTCGCCTTCGAGTGCGGGATACCAAACGCATTGCACCTCGGGTCTGGTGGCTAGCCAGGTGGCAATGCGCAGCGCATTCTCCTGATGCTGGCGAAGGCGTACGCCCAGGGTGCGTAAGCCGCGAAGCGTCAGCCAGGCATCATCCGGGCTGACGCACATACCGATTTCTCGATAGTACTTTTGCAGCTGCGCCAGCGCGCGCGGCGAGGCTGAGACCATGCCAATCATCACATCCGAGTGCCCACAGATATATTTCGTGCCCGCCTGCACCACCAGATCTGCCCCGTGCCCGATAGCATCAAAGAACAGCGGCGTTGCCCAGGTGTTATCCATGATGACCAGAAGATTAAACTCGCGCGCTACCGCCACTATTGCGGCAATGTCAGAGACCTCCATGCTCTGTGAGCCGGGAACCTCCAGATAGATGGCTCGCGTTTCCTGTCGGATTAACCGGCGCAATGCCTCGCCGCTCAGTAAAGGGTCAAAGTAGGTTGTTTCAACGCCACTGCGCCGCAGAACGCCCTCGCAGAGCGTGCGCGCTGGCCGATAGGCTGCGTCCGTCATCAACAAATGATCGCCCGCGGTCAGGCACGACATCAGCGCGGTCGAAATCGCCGCCAGGCCGGAGGGACACAGTACCACTCCGGCACTGTTGTCCAACGAACGCAGGGTTTCCTGCAATGCCACTGTCGTCGGACTGCCGAGGCGGCCATAAACGAAGGGCTGACGATAGCCCAGTAAGTCATCGACCGTCGGCGCAAGGACGGTTGACCCACGGTAAAGCGGCGTATTGACGAACCCCTGATTCGCCGCGGGACAGCGCCCCGCGTGAGTTAGCCGGGAGTCGATGCCCGGCGCAGCGTCCGTTTCTCCCAGGCAACGTTTCATTCATCCTCCTCGATGATGCGTACCGCCCCTTTGGCGGCGCTGGAGGTCATTGCCGCATAGGCTTTGAGCGCAGAGGAAACGCGGCGTTTGCGCGCCCCCGGCTTCCAGGCCTGACGCCCGCGCAGCTCCATTTTTTCACGGCGCAGCGCGAGTTCAGCCTCTGTCACCTTGAGTTGAATCGAGCGGGACGGGATATCGATTTCAATCAGGTCGCCATCCTCAATCAGGGCAATATTGCCGCCCTCGGCGGCTTCTGGCGAAGCATGGCCGATAGAAAGCCCTGAGGATCCGCCCGAAAAACGTCCATCGGTGATCAAGGCGCATTTCTTGTTTAACGCCTTGGACTTCAGATAGCTGGTCGGATACAGCATTTCCTGCATACCCGGTCCGCCGCGAGGCCCCTCGTAGCGGACAATCACCACGTCGCCCGCTTTGACAACGCCGGAAAGAATGCCCTCTACTGCTTCGTCCTGCCCCTCAAATACTTTCGCGGTGCCGGTGAAGCAAATCATGCTTGGATCAACGCTTGCCGTTTTCACAATGCACCCCTCTTCGGCGATGTTGCCAAACAGCACGGCAAGGCCGCCATCGCGGGAGAAGGCGTGCTCTGCATCACGCAGACAGCCGGTGCGTCGGTTGGTGTCCAACGCCGGATAGAAGTTATTTTGGCTAAAGGCCACCTTAGTACGCACACCGCCTGGCGCAGCGCGATAGAACTGCCTTACGCTGTCCGAGGTGGAGGTTTTAATGTCCCACAACTTCAGCGCCTCACCCAGGGTGGCAGAATGCACGGTCGGCAGGTCAGTGTGGAGCAGGCCAGCACGCGCCAGTTCGGCCAGAACGCCCATCACCCCTCCTGCACGGTGTATATCCTCCATGTGCACGTTTTCAACCGCCGGTGCGACCTTGCACAGAACCGGCACTTTTCTCGACAGACGATCGATGTCAGCCATCGTGAAATCAACTTTGCCTTCATAGGCGGCGGCCAATAAATGCAGCACGGTATTGGTGGAGCCGCCCATCGCGACATCCAGCGCCATGGCGTTTTCGAAGGCGCTGACACTCGCGATGGCGCGCGGTAACACGCTTTCATCCTTCTGCTCATAGTAGCGGCGGCACAGCTCGACGATTTTACGTCCTGACTCTAAAAACAGTGATTTACGCAGGGCATGCGTCGCCAGCATTGAACCGTTACCCGGCAACGCAAGCCCCATCGCCTCGGTCAGGCAGTTCATCGAGTTGGCGGTAAACATGCCCGAGCAGGATCCGCAGGTTGGACAGGCGGCCTCCTCGACGGCTTTCACCTCTTCGTCGGTCATGCTGTCGTCGGCGGCAACGACCATGGCATCAATCAGATCGAAAGAACGCTTTTCACCGCGCAGCGTCATCTTGCCCGACTCCATCGGCCCTCCTGACACAAAAATAGTGGGAATATTTAAGCGCAACGCCGCCATCAGCATGCCTGGGGTTATTTTGTCGCAGTTGGAAATACAGACCATGGCATCGGCACAGTGTGCGTTAACCATATACTCGACGCTGTCCGCAATCAGTTCACGCGAAGGAAGGCTGTAGAGCATGCCGTCATGCCCCATCGCAATCCCGTCATCGATGGCAATCGTATTGAACTCTTTGGCAACGCCACCGGCCTCTTCAATTTCTCTGGCAACCATTTGCCCAAGATCTTTTAAATGCACATGCCCTGGGACGAATTGCGTAAAGGAATTCACGACGGCAATAATTGGCTTGTCAAAGTCGCCATCTGTCATACCTGTGGCTCGCCATAAACTTCTTGCGCCTGCCATATTACGGCCGTGGGTTGAGGTGCGTGAACGATACATTTATAAGTTGCCCTGTCTTAATAATAAAGATTATGTGGAACTCATATTAGAATCGACAAAACTCCCTGTGAAATATATTCTGCTATAGCAATTAAGTTACTGGGGATATTAGTCATGGACACGAGACAGCTGAAACATTTCGTTACCGTCGCCGAGACACTGCATTTCGGTAAGGCCGCCGAACGTCTGAATATGACGCAGCCTCCGCTAAGCCAATCAATAATGGCGCTGGAGAAAGAACTTGGCGACGCACTTTTTTTGCGTACCAAAAGAAATGTCTCGCTGACCCCTTTCGGAGAACAATGGCTATTCCACGTCAAAAGCGTTTTGAATAGTATGAACTCATTGCCTGAGATAGCCGACAGATTGCGTAAGGGTGAATCAGGACAGCTCATGTTATCGTTTATTAGCAGCGCCGGTTACAATATCCTTCCCCAGCTAGTGAGCCATTTCAGAGAGCGATATCCGGCGGTCGAACTGGTATTAACGGAAGCGACCACCGATGTGCAAACCACCGCGATTATCAATGAAAAAATTGATGCCGGGATCATCATCCCGCCCGCTGACAAGCAATTCCCTGCTATTTTGAGCTACAAAAAAATCATGTCGGAACCGCTGATTGCTGCCGTTCCGGCCTCATGGCTGGCCAAGGATAGAATCCATCTTACCCAGGGTAAGCTGTGCCCTAACATGGTTATAGATTCACCGCTTATTATTTTCCCTCAGCAGGTTGCACCGTCTTTTTACGCCCTGGTCATGAGCTATTATGCCTCGCACGGCGCCCAGCCAAATATCATTCAGCAGGCTATTCAAATGCAAACGATAATAAATCTCGTTGCATCGGGAATAGGTATTGCATTAGTCCCTTGCTCTCTGCGCCATTTAGCCAGAACCGGGGTTGTTTATCTTGATTTACTTGAAACGCCGCCTCAGCTTGAGGTTGGGATAATGTGGCGAGAAAACAATAACTCCGCCATTCTTCAAAACCTGATAAAAATAGCCACTGAAACGGAGTGATTCATAAATATCAAAACTTCGTTTCATTAAAATAATTATTGGGTGCAGGGGTTAATACCGACTCTCGCGTGAAATGCTTTGAAATATTTTATGGGAGAATATCCTATTCCTTATTTAATTAACTGAAACATCAGGAGGGTTTATAAACGCAGGCAGGTTATTTTAATCAACTTAGTTCCTATTATCGGGAGATAATTGAAATAACGCTCGTTTCTGCACACTTGCTGTTTCCAGCTTTCCTGACAGGGTCAATCTTATAGAACATTGCTAGCGATGCCCGTGAAACGGCTTTTATGCAAAGAATTTGGCAGATACTGCCAGCCGCCCTTCGTGCTCAAGAGGCCTTATCGATTTCAGATTATGACACCGCGCACATGATGTGCGCCGGTCACAGGCCTCGTAGTGAAAAGACAAAGGGGGGCTTACTCGTCAGAATCGCCCTCAGGCTTGCGGGTACTCAAGCCGTATTCGCGCAGCTTGTTAGCAATGGCGGTATGCGAGACGCCCAAACGTTTCGCCAGTTTGCGGGTGCTCGGATAAGTGCGATACAGCCGCGTCAAAACCGAACGCTCGAAGCGCTTGCTGATATCGTCGAGCGAACCATTGAGCGCTTCTTCACCCAGCGTAACCTCGACGTCAAAGTCCGGCAGCGCCAGATCCTGCGGGCGAAGCTCATTGCCTTCCAGCTGGGTTAACGCACGATAAATCGCATTCTTCAGTTGGCGCACGTTGCCCGGCCAACCGTAGTGCGTCAGATAGCTGCCCAGCTGCCCGTTCAGCTTCGGACGCGGCATGCCCTGTTCGTCGGCAAAGCGCGCCACAAATAGCTCGGTCAGCGGCATAATATCGGACGGACGTTCGCGCAGCGGCGGCAGCGTCACGGTCAGCACGTTGAGACGGTAATAAAGGTCTTCGCGGAATTCGCCGCGCTGCACCAGTTCGACCAGATTCTTCTGCGTGGCGCAAATGACGCGCACGTCAACCCGCACCTCATGCTCCTCACCCACCCGACGGAAGGTGCCGTCATTGAGGAACCGCAGCAGTTTTATCTGCATTCTTGGCGACATCTCGCCAATCTCGTCGAGCAATACCGAACCGCCGTTGGCCTGCTCGAAGAAGCCTTTCTTGCCTTCAAGCGCGTTCGGATAAGCCCCTGGCGCGTAACCAAACAGCTCACTCTCGACCACGTCGTCAGGCAGCGAGGCGCAGTTGAGACCGAGGAAAGGATTCTTGCCGCGTGAACTGCGCAGGTGACAGGCGCGGGCCAGTAAATCTTTGCCGGTACCGGTATCGCCAACAATCAATAGCGGGGCGTCGAGCATCGCCAGCTTCTTGGCCTGATCCAACACCTGACGCATCTTCGGACTCACCGCCACGATGTGGTCAAACTCGCGTTCGTCGTTGATGGTTAAATCTTGCAGCTGACGACCCATACGCGCCGCCGATTTCAACATCACCACCGCACCAACCACTTCGCTGGCCTGATTCTCGTCATCGAGTTTGATAGGGGTGAGATCCATCAGGAAGTCCTGCCCCTGAATCACCACCCGTTCAGTGTGCGGTTTGTCACTGTCGTGATCCAGCCAGCGGGTGAAGTTGTAGCCGCTGATGAGACTTGCCGCGGTATGATTGCGGATTCGTCCTTCATCCAGTTCGAAAAGGCTTTGAGCGGCAGGGTTTGCCTGCTCGACTTTGCCTTTCATATCGATGGAGAAAACCGGTTCTGGCATCGACACCAGCAGCGCACGCAGGGCGCGGTGCTCACGTTCGGAGGGCATAAATGGCACGGTTCGGACGTCGGTCACGCCTTCAATGCGGCGAATTTCGGCCATCAGTGCGCGGAAGGTGTCAAAATCCAGCTGTGAAAAGTTGAGGTAGATACGGCCAATCGACGCAATTTCTATCCCATGCAAATCAATACTGCGCAGCACTAATAAATCGAGCAATTCTCGGGCAAGACCCAGACGGTCCTCACAAAAAACTTCCAGGCGCATCAGTTTTGACCTTATTCAGAAAACGCAAAAATTCTTGCACTTATAATACCCTGTCGCGACCACTGTAAAAAGAGACTGTCACAAAATGTTGACAGAAAATTCTCTGCCTGCCGAATTCGTCACCAAATCAGCGCCATCCCGCCTTGTAAGATGCTGTTAACCTGGGTTCACAGGCCCCTCTTCGAGTGACATCGTTGACAAAACTCTGCTAACATCACTGCCTGATTTCAACGCCAAATGGTTCCCGACTATGAAGTTCGTCTCTTTTAATATCAACGGATTGCGTGCCCGTCCCCATCAGCTTGCCGCGATTATCGAACAACATCAGCCAGACGTCATCGGCCTGCAGGAAACAAAAGTCCACGACGACATGTTCCCGCTCGAAGAGGTCAGCCAGTATGGCTATCACGTCTATTACCACGGTCAAAAGGGTCATTATGGCGTTGCGCTGTTGACCAAAGAAGAGCCGGTAGCGGTGCGTCGCGGTTTCCCAACCGACGAAGAAGACGCGCAGCGCCGTATCATCATGGCCGACATTCAAACGCCACAGGGTCTGTTGACCGTGATCAACGGCTATTTCCCGCAGGGCGAAAGCCGCGACCATCCCACCAAATTCCCGGCCAAACAGCGTTTCTATCAGGATTTGCAGGACTATTTACAGCTGCAAATGTCGGTAGAGAACCCGGTGCTGGTGATGGGCGACGTCAATATCAGTCCGACGGACCTGGATATCGGTATCGGTGAAGACAGTCGCAAACGTTGGTTGCGTACCGGTAAGTGCTCGTTCCTGCCGGAAGAGCGCGAATGGATGGAGCGCCTTAAGGGCTGGGGTCTGGTTGACACGTTCCGTCACGCCAATCCTGAAGTCAACGACCAGTTCTCATGGTTCGACTATCGTTCAAAGGGTTTTGACGACAACCGTGGTCTGCGTATTGATCTGGTGTTAGCAAGCACGCCGCTGGCGGCTCGCTGTAAGGCAACCGGCATCGATTATGCGATTCGCGGAATGGAAAAACCGTCGGATCACGCACCGGTGTGGGCAGAGTTCGACCTGAAGTGAACGGCTTAAAAACGGTCGTTGTGGTCGCCGCGATAATAGAACGCGACGGCCGCATTCTGCTGGCCCGACGCGATGCCCAGAGCAGCCAGGCGGGTATGTGGGAGTTTCCCGGCGGTAAGGTTGAATCGGGTGAAACGCAGCCCGAGGCACTGCGCCGCGAACTGCTTGAAGAGCTGGGCATTGAGGCGGAGATTGACCAGTGGATTGCCAGCAACGACTGGCAACAGGCAGAACGCATCATCGAGCTGCATGCCTGGCGGGTTGGCGACTTTCGGGGTGAGATAACGTTACACTGTCACAGTGACGTGCGTTGGGTCTTGCCGCAGGAGGCGCTCGAGTTTGCACTGGCGCCTGCCGATATTCCTCTGCTCGACGCCTACATCACTCAGCTTTCCTCCCCGTAGTCCTCGCTATTCCCCGGTTTGCGCCGCCTTTGACGGTGGGCGTTTCCGCTTACCTGCCGCCGCAGCTTTCGGCTTCGACGGCAGGCTGCGGAACATCGGCGAGACGCGATTCTGTCTGGCCTGCACGATCAGGTCCTGCAACGTAGTGACCAGCGGCTGCATAAAGTCCTGATAACGGCAGTTTTTCTCACTGATACGCGTCAGCGTTGATTCCCAATCGGCAGTCATGTCGGGTCTGGCGGCAATATCGGGAAGCGAGTGAATCAATGCCCGACCGGTATCACTCGAATGAATGTAACGTCCTTTTTTGTACAGAAACTCGCGGCGGAACAGCAGTTCGATAATCCCGGCGCGCGTCGCCTCAGTGCCCAGCCCATCAGTGGCACGCAGGATCTTCTTCAACGCCTTGTCCTGCACGAAACGGGCAATGCCGGTCATCGCCGACAGCAGCGTGGCGTCGGTAAACGGCCTCGGCGGTTGAGTCTGGCGCTCGACCACTTCACCGCGTTCACATAAAAGCTCATCCCCCTTGGCGACCACCGGCAGCGGCGTCCCTTCGTTTTCCTCGTCACGCTCTTTGCTGCCCAGCAGCGTGCGCCAGCCCGCCTCGGCCAGAAAACGCGCCTTGGCAACGAATTTTCCACCGGCGATTTCCAGGTCGATCACGCATTTGCGAAATACTGCGTCGGCGCAGAATTGCATCAGATATTGACGCGCAATGAGGCCATAAATTCGGCTTTCATCTTCGGTCAAATTCACCTTACTGCTGCGCGCGGTAGGAATAATCGCGTGGTGAGCATCGACCTTTTTGTCGTCCCAGCAGCGGTTGCGTTTATCGACATCGAGTGCGGGCTGCGGCAGCAGATTGGGCTGATGAATACCGATAGCGTTGAGCACCGAATGACGTCCGGCGAAGTGCTCCTCTGGCAGGTAACGGCTGTCGGAACGTGGATAGGTAATCAGCTTATGCGTCTCATACAAACGCTGACAGATATCGAGTATTTTCTGTGCGCTCAAACCGAAGGCTTTTGCGCCTTCGATTTGCAGCGTGGAGAGCGAGTACGGCAGCGGCGCAACTTCAGACTCGCGCTTGTCGTTATAGCCAGTGACGATCGCCGGTTGGCCCCCTATCCGCGCGACAACGTGGTCGGCAAGCGGACGATGCAACAGGCGGCCCTCTTCATCCTGATAAGGTTCACAGGACTCACTCGGCTGCCACAGCGCCACAAAACGCTCGTCGGCGGGGGTTACGATGTGAGCCTTCACCTCGAAGAAATCTTTCGGCACGAAGTTTTCAATCTCTTCGTCACGACGAACCACCAGCCCAAGCACCGGTGTCTGCACACGGCCGACCGACAGCACGCCGTTATAACCGGCGTTGCGACCGAGAATGGTGTAGGCGCGCGTCATATTGATTCCGTAGAGCCAGTCGGCGCGGGAACGCGCCAACGCCGAGACGCAAAGCGGGATGAAATCGCGGTTGTCGCGCATTCTCGAGACCGCACGCTCTACCGCCTGCGGATTAAGGTCATTCACCAGACAACGTTGCACCTGCTGGCGCTTTTGCGGATTCAGCTCAAGGTAGTCGAGCACTTCATCGACCAGCAGCTGCCCTTCTCTGTCAGGGTCGCCTGCGTGCACAACCTCACTGGCTTCAAGCAGCAGCCTCTTTATTACGTTCAGCTGTTTCGCCACCGACGGACGTGGTTGCAGCTGCCATTTTTCAGGGATAATTGGCAGGTCTTCAAGCGCCCAGCGCGCATAGCGGCTGTTGTAAGCGTCGGGCTGCGCCTGCTCCAGCAGGTGCCCAACGCACCAGGTCACCACGTCCTGATTGCCACAGGCAATAAAACCATCTCCGCGCTTATGCGGTTTAGGTAATACATCAGCGATTGCTCTGGCAAGGCTGGGTTTTTCGGCAATAAACAATCGCATCAGGCATGGCTCACAAACAGGGGGCGACAACTTGTCCTTTAGTTTACCTATGTTAGCCGCTAGGCAGAGAATTGATAAGTCGCTATCGCCAATCAGCCGGGACATTCGCTCACAAAAACGGCGAAAAAGGGAATTATCGGATAAATCAGGCCACGGTAGCGCCTTCGATAAGCGGATAAACCACCGCCGCGATGAGCGCCTACCATGGCCTGTGGTGTTGAAACCGTCTGTTTCCAGACGCGACGCCGCCTTGCTCTCCAGCAGCCCCTGGGGGATTCAAGTTTGATGAGCGTCGCGGCAATGCCGTTTCTTGCTTCCTGAACGGCACGCCTGTTTAGAAGTAGCTGACAAACGCAGCGCTGTCGGCAGGAATAACCTGGGTATTGGATTTCAGCTGTGGCGTACCCAGGTACAGGAAGCCCACAATTTGGTCGTTCTCGGCGCAGCCAAAGGCGTGTCGTACTGCGGCGTGCTCGGTCCACGGGCCAGTTCGCCAGATACCGTTGAAGCCCTGAGCCAGTGCGGCCATCTGCATCGCATGCACGGCACAACCGGCGGAAACGATCTGTTCCCACTTCGGTACTTTCGCACTTTCTTTATAGTCGGCAATGACGGTAATAATCTGCGGGGCGCGCATCGGTGCCAGCGTGGCTTTCTCAATGGCTTTCTCGTCCAACCCGTCTTTCTCGGCGGCGCTTTTCAACAGATGGCTAAAACGCGTCAGGCCGTCGTTCTCGACGATCACGAAGCGCCACGGCTGAAGTGCGCCGTGGTCCGGGGCACGCATACCTGCATTAATGATATTCTGCAAAACCTTGCCAGACGGCGCAGGTGCCGTGAGGCGTGAAGCGGAGCGGCGGTTAAGCAGCAGGTCCAGAGCGTCCATAATTCTCTCCTGATAATGAGTTGTATTCACCTTACGTTAACATAACCCCCTGTATTGTGGCTATCAGACAGGGTTAAGGCTATGGGGTGCCTGAGCCGCCTGCCAAATTATGAAATGATTTAAAGCTGACATTTTTCTGGCAGGTCATTAGGATAGCAGCACTAGTCGCTCTAAATGGAGAGAACATGCGCATACTGTGGCGAATCATCGCCGGATTTCTTAGGTGGACCTGGCGTCTGCTTAATTTTGTCAGAGAATTTATTCTTAATCTTTTCCTGGTGTTGATCATTTTGGTCGCCGTCGGGATTTATTTCGAGCTGCAATCCAAGCCTGTCGAGACACCGACCAAGGGTGCACTGTTGGTGAATCTGAGCGGTTCGGTGGTAGATAAACCCACGGTCAACAACAAGGTTCGCCAGATTGGCCGCGAGTTGCTGGGTACCTCGAGCAATCGCCTGCAGGAAACCTCGCTGTTTGACCTGGTTGACACTATTCGTGCCGCCAAAAACGACAGCAACATCACCGGTATGGTGCTCTCGCTGACCGATTTCACCGGCACCGATCAGGCCTCGCTACAGTATATCGGCAAGGCGCTGCGCGAGTTCCGTGACTCCGGCAAACAGATTTACGCCGTGGGTGATAGCTATGACCAGTCACAGTATTATCTGGCCAGCTTCGCCAACAAGATTTATCTGTCGCCGATGGGGACCGTTGACCTGCACGGTTTCGCCACCAACACGCTTTACTACAAGACGCTGCTCGATAAGCTGAAAGTGACCACCAATATCTTCCGCGTGGGGACTTACAAATCAGCGGTTGAACCGTTAATGCGCGACAACATGTCGCCTGCGGCGCGTGATGCGGATACCCGCTGGGTCACCGGCCTGTGGAACAACTATCTGAATACCGTGTCTGCCAACCGCCAATTGACACCGGAACAGCTGTTCCCGGGCGCGGCGGGCATGCTGACCGGTCTACAGCAGGTGGACGGCGATACTGCCGAATACGCGTTGAAAAACAAGCTGGTTGATGTACTGGCCTCACGCGGCGAAGCTGACGATGCGATGATTAAGGCCTTTGGCTACAACAAGCAGAAGAAAGACTTCAATTACGTGAGCCTTGACGACTACTCGCCAAAACAAAAGCAGGATGATAACGCGCCACAAATCGCGGTTATCTTTGCCAACGGTGCGATTGTAGACGGCGAAGGTCAGGCGGGCGACGTGGGCGGCGATACCACCGCTGAGCAAATTCGTCAGGCGAGACTCGATCCTAAAATCAAAGCCATTGTGTTCCGGGTTAACAGTCCGGGTGGCAGCGTAAGCGCCTCAGAGGTTATCCGTTCCGAACTGGCTGCTGCCAGAGCGGCGGGTAAACCGGTGGTGGTCTCTATGGGCGGAATGGCGGCGTCGGGCGGTTACTGGATCTCCACACCGGCCAACTATATTATCGCCAGTCCGAGCACCCTCACCGGCTCTATCGGCATCTTTGGGGTGATCAATACCTATCAGGACACGCTGGGTCAGTTTGGCGTGCACACCGACGGTGTAGCAACCTCCCCGTTGGCCGATATCGCGACCACCAAAGCGCTGCCTGCGGAGTTCTCGCAGATGATGCAGATGAACATTGAGCACGGCTACAAGACCTTCATTGGCCTGGTTGCCAAGGCGCGCAACAAGACGCCTGAGCAGATTGACCAGATTGGGCAGGGCCACGTGTGGATCGGTACCGATGCTAAAAACAACGGTTTGGTCGATCAACTGGGTGATTTCGATGACGCAGTCAAGAAAGCGGCCGAGCTGGCAAAATTGCCAAAATGGCAGCTTAACTGGTACGTCGATCAGCCAAGCCTGACCGATATGGTGTTCTCGCAGATGAACGCCTCCGTTCATGCGATGCTCCCGGCCGTCGCGCAGGCTTATCTGCCTGCTCCGGTTGCCGACGTGGCGTTGAAAATGAGCTCACAGGCGGACCTGTTCAATAATCTGAACGATCCACAAAATCGCTATGCGATGTGTCTCACCTGCGGTGACGTGAAGTAATTCACCCACGCAATAACGCTTAATTTCTGAACGAAAACCCCAAAATGGCCTCTTTTCTGAGGCCATTTTTTTAATCAATTCGCATTCACATTTTATTCCTGCCCCAGTCGCTTTATAATCGCCCCACCTGGCCTGTCTGGCTGATTAAAAAAGAATTGTTCAAATGACTAAAAAATCGATTTACGTTGCTTACACCGGCGGTACCATCGGCATGCAGCGTTCAGAACAGGGCTACATTCCTGTATCCGGCCATTTACAGCGCCAGCTGGCGTTGATGCCCGAGTTCCACCGTCCTGAAATGCCTGATTTCCATATTCAGGAATATTCACCGCTGATGGATTCGTCGGACATGACGCCGGAAGACTGGCAGCACATCGCCGACGACATTCAGGCGCACTATGACCAGTACGACGGTTTTGTTATCTTGCACGGCACGGATACCATGGCGTTCACCGCCTCTGCGCTGTCTTTCATGCTAGAGAACCTCGACAAGCCGGTAATCGTCACCGGTTCGCAGATCCCGCTTGAGGCTTTGCGCTCGGACGGTCAAATCAACCTGCTCAATTCCCTGTATATTGCCGCTAACCACCCGGTTAACGAAGTCACGCTGTTCTTCAACAATCGCCTGTATCGCGGCAACCGCAGCACCAAGGCGCACGCCGATGGTTTTGATGCCTTTGCGTCTCCGAACATGGCACCGTTGCTCGAGGCCGGGATTCATATTCGCCGTCTCGCTACGCCGTCTATTCCGGCAACCCACGGTCCGCTGCGCGTGCATAACATTACGCCGCAACCGATTGGCGTGGTCACGATTTATCCGGGCATTTCTGCTGAAGTGGTGCGTAACTTCCTGCAGCAGCCGGTGAAAGCGCTTATTCTGCGCTCTTACGGCGTTGGCAATGCGCCGCAGAAAGGCGACCTGCTGAAGGAGCTTAAAGAGGCCTCCGAGCGCGGCATCGTGGTGGTAAACCTGACCCAGTGTATCTCCGGCAAGGTGAACATGGGCGGTTACGCAACCGGTAATGCGCTGGCGCACGCGGGCGTTATCAGTGGTTTTGACATGACCGTGGAAGCCACGCTGACTAAGCTGCACTACCTGCTGAGCCAGCCGCTTTCGCCGGAAGAGATCCGCGAACAGATGCAGCAAGACCTGCGCGGAGAGTTAACTCTTTAAGGGGATAAGATGAAATCTGCGCTGTTGATTATCGATCTGCAGAACGATTTTTGCCACGGCGGTGCCTTGGCCGTGGCCGAAGGCGATGAAACGGTCAACATCGCTAATCTGGCTATTGCCGCCTGTCGTCATGCCAATATCAAGGTCGTGGCCTCGCAGGACTGGCACCCGGCAGATCATCGCAGTTTTGCCCTGAACTCCTCGGCCGAGCCGTGGACGGTCGGCGAACTCGAAGGCCTGCCGCAGGTATGGTGGCCGGTACACTGCGTGCAGAACACGCCAGGCGCAGACTTTCACCCCCAGCTCAACACTGCCGGACTGGACTACATTGTGCATAAAGGTCAGGACGCAGCGATTGACAGCTACAGCGCCTTTTTCGATAACGGTAAGCGAGCGGCAACCGCGCTGCACCCCTGGCTGCAACGCGAGCAGGTTGAGCAGCTGATTGTTATGGGGCTAGCGACCGATTACTGCGTCAAGTTCAGCGTGCTCGATGCGCTGGCGCTGGGATATCAGGTGACGCTGTTAAGCGACGGCTGTCGCGGCGTTAATCTTCAGCCCGATGACAGCAAGCGGGCAATCGAAGAGATGCAGCAGGCGGGGGCCAAGGTACAAAACCTCTCTCAGCTGGTCAGCAACCTGCACTTTACCCTTTAAAATTCACGACGTCGGGTGACGGCCCTTTCCCGCCCCGATTCACTACCAAAAGAAGTCGATTAACTATGACTGTAAAGATTCATACCCAGCAGGAAATCGAAAAGGCGCGCATCGCCGGTAACACGGCGGCAAAAGTGCTCGAGTTCATCAAGCCTTACGTCAAAGTCGGCGTCACGACCAATGAAATTGACCAGCTTTGCCACGACTACATCGTTAACGAGCTGAAGGTAACGCCAGCTAACATCGGCTACCACGGCTACACCAAAACCTCGTGTACCTCGGTGAACCACGTGGTTTGCCACGGCATTCCGGCCGATAAAAAACTGAAGGACGGCGATATCGTTAACATTGACGTAGCCATTATTCAGGACGGGTGGTACGGCGATACCAGCCGCATGTACTACGTCGGCAAACCGACCATTCGCGGGCAGCGTCTGGTTGAGGTGACCTATCAGTCGATGGTGGCAGGGATTAAAGCGGTGCGCCCAGGTGCCACGCTAGGCGACGTCGGCGCAGCGATTCAGCAGATTGCCGAGAGCAACGGTTTCTCTGTGGTGCGCGAATACTGTGGCCATGGCGTGGGCGAGGAATACCATACCGAGCCGCAGGTACTGCACTACGGTCGTCCGGGCGAAGGTCTGGTGCTTGAAGCGGGAATGATTTTCACCATCGAACCGATGATCAACGCAGGCAAAGCGGCAACCAGCGTCCTGTCTGACGGCTGGACCGTCGTCACCAAAGACCGCTCGCTGTCGGCACAGTGGGAGCACACCATTGCCGTCACTGAAACCGGTTATGATCTGCTGACTCCGTGGCCAGAAGGTACCGGCGATTACGACGCCCTGTAACGGCATCGCCATTCTTTCTCCTGCTTAAATAAAAGCAGGAGAAAGAATAATTCATAAATAATACCCCACCCAATATTTATATATATTCAGACTGGAAATACTTAACGAAATAAATAAAAAACCTAACTCATAAAATTACGACGCCGATCAAGTTCTGATTAAAAAAACCAATAAATCACTCACTAAATTCTACGCAATGGGCTAGTTTTGATTTCGCCAAACTTAATAATTATTTTATTTTTGGCATGGTGAGTTAACGACAGGAAATAACCTTCTGCTTACGTTAACTCTGAAATTATTTTCCATTAAGGATTAAGGAAACTTCCATTGAATAAATTCAAATCGCTCGCTGCCGTAGCCGTATTGTTTAGTGCCGTTGGTTTCAGCTCTGCGGCTAACGCCGACCTGCTGCCTATCCCACCGATTACTTCCCCAGATATTTGCTCCACGCTGCACAGCCTGGTGCCGGTGGGCACTCCTGCCGACCAAATAGAAGCTGGGGAAATTCTTAAGGCTTTGGGACTATTGCCGGCGGATACCACCGTCGGACAAATATCTGCATGTTATAATTAAATTTCACCCCCCCTCCTGCTTTTGGGAGGGGGGTTATTTATAAGCTTCAACAATATTTCAATATTAATAATTCACCCAATAAATATATAAGCCAGAGTTATTACGAAGCGCACCTTGAAGGATCTTATAAATAATGCCACCGCGCCTACCGCCTAAAAAAAACATAAAATATAAAAAAGAGATTGGCGTAATTATTTTACTGCTGTTGTTAGCCTTCTTATTCTGGGGAGATGGGGAAGCGTTTACCGCGTCTCCTGCTCCGCCGCTGACCGTCAGGGTCACCCGGCAAACGCTCGAACTTACCGTCATGGCCAGCGGCATTCTCCAGCCGATTAAACGCATCGACGTCGGTTCTCAGGCCTCGGGGCAGCTTAAAACCCTAAGCGTCACGCCCGGAGACTTTGTTCATCAAGGTCAAGTGCTCGGCGAGATTGACCCTACCCTGTCCCAGAATACCCTGCAGGATGCCGAGGTTGCGCTCAACAGTTTACTGGCGCAAAAGAGGGCTAATCAGGCGCTGGTGAAGCGCTCTGCCCTGTTGCTCAAACGCCAGCAGGCAATGTATACGCAAAGCGCGGCCTCGCAGCAGGACGTGGAGTCGGCCGAGGCGGATATCGCGGTGCAGCAGGCACAACTCACCTCGATGAATGCACAAATCCACCAGCAGCAAATTCGCGTCGATACCGCCAAGACCAATCTTGGCTACACGCGGATTATCGCGCCGGTTAGCGGCACGGTGGTGTCGGTCAATACCCAAGCTGGCCAGACAGTCGTGGCCTCCTACCAGATACCGGTTATTTTACAGATTGCTGACCTAAGCATCATGACCGTACGCGCGCAGATCCCCGAGGCAGACATCAGCCGGGTAAAACCTGGCCTGCCGGTGTGTTTTACCACCCTTGGAGCCGACACTCGCCCGTTATGTAGCACGCTTCGCACCCTCGAACCCGCGCCGGAGACCATTAACAATGCCGTTTTTTATAATGCCCTGTTTGACGTCGCCAATCCGCAGGGCACGCTTAGGCCTGAGATGACTGCGTTGGTCAGCGTTGTGCTGCAACGCGCCGATAACGTGCTCACGATCCCCGTCACCGCCCTTGGCCCGCAGATTGACGCCAGCCACTATCGGGTCAACCTGATGGGCACCGAGGGGAAAACGGTCGCACGAACCATCCTGACCGGCATTGACGACGGTACGAGGATTGAGGTCAAGGAGGGTTTACAGGACGGGGAGGCGTTGGTGATAGCGAGCCTGCCGCCGAGCGAGACGACGAAATGACGCCGCCGCTGCTCTCTCTGACCGCTATTAGTCGCCGTTTTCAGAACGGAAACGCGGAAGTCACGGTGCTCAATAACCTTTCTTTGGATATTCATGCCGGCGAGATGGTGGCGATTATGGGGCCGTCTGGCTCGGGAAAGTCCACGCTGATGAATATCCTTGGCTGCCTGGACCGGCCGAGTGACGGGGCTTATCGCATCGATGGGCGAGACGTTCAGCATTTTGACAGCAACGCCCGCGCGCGCCTGCGCAGAGAGCGGTTCGGGTTTATTTTTCAGCGTTACCATCTGATCCCGTCGCTGTCGGTAGCCGATAACGTCGAGGTCCCTGCTCGTTATGCCCGTCATCCGCGCGCGCTGCGGCGTGATAAAGCCTTGCGTCTCCTGAGTCAGTTGGGTCTGAGCGGCCTGGAGACACGCGGCGTCACTCGCCTTTCTGGCGGCCAGCAGCAGCGTGTCAGTATTGCCCGAGCCCTGATTAACGGCGGGGAGATTATTCTGGCCGATGAGCCGACGGGCGCACTGGACAGCCAAAACGGCCGTGATGTGATGCAATTATTACAGCAGTTACATCGTCAGGGGCACACGGTCATTATCATCACCCATGACATCGAGGTTGCACGCTATGCCGGGCGTATTCTCCGACTCTGCGATGGACAGCTCTGCTCAGACCAACCCAATCAGGCCGAAAAATCGGAATACGTTGAAAAATCGAAAGACGTTAATGCGCCCCCTTTAGTTGCTGGAACCCAGGGAGAGACGCCTCACCGGCGGCTCACTCGCTGGGAAGCCATCACCGATAATCTACTCGGCGCCTGCCGCACGCTCTCGGTTCACAAGATGCGTTCCGGCCTCACGCTGCTGGGCATCGTGATTGGCATTGTTTCCGTCGTCTGTCTCAACGCCGCCGGTGAAGGGGCAAGACGCTACGTTCTGGATACGCTCGCCACGCTGGGCGGCAACGTCATCACGCTGCATCCGGGCAAAGGTTTCGGTGATGATGAGGCCGCAAGCCGACGATCGCTCGGCCCGAGAGATCTCAAGCTACTGCTGGCCCAGCCCTGGGTAAAAGCCGCAACGCCCAACGTCAACGCCAGTCTGCGTATTCGCTGGCAGCGCGCAGACACCAACGCCAGCGTCAACGGCACCAGTGCAGAATTCCTTGAAACCAGCAATCTTGAGACGCTGGCAGGCCGCAGCCTGCTGCCGCGTGACGTGGCGCAAAACGGCTCTGTGGTTATCATCAATCAGGCCTTGCAGCAGAAACTTTTTCCGACGGGTATAGACCCGCTGGGTCAAATTATTCTGGTCGGCACACAGCCGTGCCGTATCGTGGGCGTCATGCGCAGTACTTCAGCCTACAATAACGGGGCGCTAACGCTGTGGATGCCCTGGACCACCGCCAGCAGCCGGCTTCTCGGTCAGAACTGGTTCAGTTCAATAGCCGTTTCATTGGAAAACGGCCTCACGTCAGAATCGGCAAAAAAAGCGATACAAAGCCTCCTGACTCGTCTGCACGGGCGGCAGGACTTTTATATGCAGGACAGCGCGGCTTTCGTGAGTTCTATTGAAAAAACCAGTTTTGCGCTAACGCTGTTTTTATCGCTGATCGCCCTGATTTCACTGCTGGTCGGGGGTATTGGCGTGATGAACATCATGCTGGTCTCAGTCACTGAACGCACCCGAGAAACGGGGGTACGTATGGCGGTCGGTGCGCGTCCGCGCGATATCCAATGGCAATTCCTGACCGAAGCCGTGCTGCTCTGTCTGATAGGTGCCGCGATTGGCGTTACGGTGTCACTCGGCCTCGGCGCTGTGCTGGCGCTGTTTATACCCTCGTGGCAGATGGTATTTTCGTTGAAGGCCATGCTGATTGCCGTGGGCTGTGCGGTCGTGGTCGGCATGCTTTCGGGTTGGCTTCCTGCCTGGCAGGCCGCCCGCTTAGACCCCGCAGAAGCGCTGGCTCGCGAATGAGAAACCTGCGCAGGCTTATGCTGTTGAGTATGTTAATCCCGTTAAGCGGCTGCGGCCTGCTGCGAAGTTCTCCGCCCACGCCGCCGCAGCTCCCCACGCACTGGAGTATGCCGTCCCCTGCGACGAAAGAGCAGACCGATTTTTGGGCCTCTCTGGGTGACGCGGATCTGCCCGCAGTATTGGCGCAGGCGCTGCGTCAAAATGACGATATTAAGCTTAGCGCGCTGCGGGCGAAGCTGGCACAGATTCAGTCGTCATTAAGCGGGCTTTCACGCTGGCCCTCGGATTCACTGGGATTCAATGCCGGCGTCAGTCGCCCAATGAACTCCCCCGAGGGTTTTGCTCCTTCCACTTCGCGCTTTGCGGGGGGAAATTTCACGTTGAGCTATCCGCTGGACATCTGGGGGACAGCGATGGCGCAGCGCGAAGCGGCCGAACTCGATGCACAGGCGAGCGAAAACGACTGGCGGGCGGCGCGTCTGGCGATTTGCGTTGCCGTTGCGCAGACGCGTTGGCAGCTTGGTTATTTGCATCGTCTGCGCACCCAGGCGTTCGCCGACCTGCATGACGCGCGCAGTACTCTGGAGCTAACGCAGATTCGCTATCGCGCGGGGGCAATTTCGGGAGGGGATCAGGTATTTGCCCGGCAGTCGGTAGTCAGCCAGCAGGCAACGTTATCGCAGCTTGAGCAGCAAATTGTCGAGACCAGACATGCGTTTGCGCTACTGATGGGCGCGCCACCGGAGTCACCACAGCCCGAGCTTGATGACTTGCCGGACACTGTCTTGCCTGTCCCTGCGGCAGGATTACCGGTGGACCTGCTCTCACGGCGTGCCGATGTTCACGCCGCAGAACTGAGGGTGCGCAGCAGTCTGGCGGATGCCGATGCCACGCGTCTTAGTTTTTACCCTTCCCTGACCTTGACCGGCAGCTATGGCACCTCAAGTCCCACGCTGACGCAGTATCTGGCCAACCCCATAGGGCAGTTGGCCGCCGCGCTCACCCTGCCATTCGTTCAGTTTAATACCGCCCGGCTCAGTAACCAGAGTGCTCGCGTGGCCTATGAAGCCGAGTCGGTCAGTTTCAGAAAAACGCTGTATCGCGCGTTGCAGGAAACAGAAGACGCACTCTCCGCCCGCGTCCGTTTGAGCGAACAGGCACAGTATCTCAATGAAGCGCTGGCCCTGACGCAGGAGGCTGAACGCGTGACCTTCTCACGCTGGCAGCTTGGGCGCACAGACATTCAACCTTGGCTCGACGCAAAAGGCGCTCGTCGACGAGCGACGTTGAACCTGATGCAAAATACGCTGGCGCGCCGAAATAATGCGGTCCAGATCTATGCGGCGCTCGGCGGCGATTATCACCAGCGCCAATGACCTCGCCATGTGAACAATTAAGGGTTGGGACTCGTCCGGTGCCAGCCCCTGTCTCTAGAGATTGGTTAGAGGAACACCGGTTTACTGTCAGGAACCATTCTTAATCTTGATCAAGCTTTCCTGGAGAAACTGGTGCTTAAGCTCTTGCTTACTCTTTGTGACTATCTGGCCATCGGTACCCACCGTCATATGCTGGGCGTCAACGTTATGGCGTGCCTGATAGAGCATGACGACCTGAAGGCTGTGCTCTTTTTGCTGCTCGGTCAAACGGACGCCGTCCGGCCATTTGCCCAACTCGACGGCCAAGGCGAGACGTTGGTAAATTTCAGGGGTCATGACGTCGACAAGTTCACGAATTTCCATTCAAAACACTCCCACGCTTCACAGAATTATTCCAGCTTGATGAATAAATGGCTGAATCGATTTTGTTAAATGTTTTTAATATTTCCCTGCGGCAGACCCGACGCGGAACTTGCCGGGTCTGCCGAAGAAATTAGCCTGCAGTCTTCTCGCCGTTCTCGCCATCAATGAAGCTCATTGACGCGGAATTCACACAGTAACGGTCACCTGTAGGCTCTGGACCATCAGGGAAAACGTGGCCCAAATGCGCGTCACAGTTGGAACAGCGGATCTCTACGCGCTCCATCCCATGAGAATTATCGGTAAGATAGCGAATAGCATCATGCGTCACCGGTTGATAGAAGCTCGGCCATCCACAGCCCGCATCAAACTTGGTGTCCGAGTAAAACAGCGGCGCATTACAGCACAGGCAGTGATAGATGCCGTCACGCGTATTGTGCAGCAATTTTCCGGTGTAGGGGCGCTCCGTGCCGCGCTCTTGCGTCACATAACGTTGAATTTCAGTAAGTTCTGGATTTTGAGGGGTATCTTTGAATTCGTTGGCCATGGGTGCCGTTCTCTTCGAGATGAAAAAATCAACTAAAATAACAGTTAATAATAACAAAAAAGTAACAACGAGTCAGCCGGTTTTGGCTTAAACTCTATGCCATTGGTGCGGGGCGCAGACATGTGTGATGGTGATCACATATTTGATCTGCGGCAGTTTAAACCCCGTAAATACGCCCCAATATGCGTAACAGCTGATAATGAAACGGAACGTACAATAAGCGAACAATAGTAGGTGCAAGGTTTGACTTACCGCAACAATTGTTGCGATTCCGCTTGACGCTCACCAAGGTTTTTGTAATTTTACAATCAACCTTTATTCACTGAAAAATAGCTGGTGGAATATATGACTATCAAAGTAGGTATCAACGGTTTTGGCCGTATCGGCCGTATCGTTTTCCGTGCTGCGCAGGAACGTTCTGACATCGAAATCGTTGCTATCAACGACCTGTTAGACGCTGACTACATGGCATACATGCTGAAATATGACTCTACTCACGGTCGTTTTGACGGCACCGTTGAAGTAAAAGACGGTCATCTGGTTGTTAACGGCAAAACCATCCGCGTTACCGCTGAGCGTGACCCAGCTAACCTGAAATGGAATGAAGTGAACGTTGACGTTGTAGCGGAAGCTACCGGTATCTTCCTGACCGACGAAACCGCACGTAAACACATCGAAGCTGGCGCTAAGAAAGTTGTTCTGACTGGCCCTTCTAAAGATGACACTCCTATGTTCGTGATGGGCGTGAACCACAACTCTTACGATGGTCAGGAAATCGTTTCTAACGCTTCTTGTACCACCAACTGCCTGGCGCCACTGGCTAAAGTTATCAACGACAAGTTCGGTATCGTTGAAGCGCTGATGACCACTGTTCACGCAACGACTGCAACTCAGAAAACCGTTGATGGCCCGTCTCACAAAGACTGGCGCGGCGGCCGCGGCGCATCTCAGAACATCATCCCTTCTTCTACCGGTGCAGCTAAAGCAGTAGGTAAAGTTATTCCTGCTCTTAACGGTAAACTGACCGGTATGGCTTTCCGCGTACCTACCCCTAACGTTTCCGTTGTTGACCTGACTGCGCGTCTGGAAAAACCAGCTTCTTACAAAGAAATTTGTGCAGAACTGAAACGCGCTTCAGAAAACGAGCTGAAAGGTATCCTGGGCTACACTGAAGACGAAGTGGTTTCTACCGATTTCAACGGCGAAAAACTGACTTCTGTATTCGATGCTAAAGCAGGTATCGCTCTGAACGACAACTTTGTGAAACTGGTTTCCTGGTACGACAACGAAACTGGCTACTCAAATAAAGTTCTGGACCTGATCTCTCACATCGCTAACAAATAAGTTAACGTTGTGTTGGACTGACAGAGGGCGACGATAAGTCGCCCTTTTTCGTTTAGCCCAACGTCTGTCAGTTCTTCCCTGTCGTAGTTTTCACTCGATATTGCACAGGACTACACCATGAGCGAACAATTTTTCACGCTTCCCGTGACCAAACAAATCTCTCCTTCTATCAGCCAAAGCCAAATTGCAGACCTGCCATTGCTGGTTATCACGCATCCGAAGGGTCGTGCGGCCATCACGCTTCAGGGCGCACATCTGGTGAGCTGGCAACCGACTGGCCAGAAACCGGTCATCTGGCTGAGCAGCGAAACTGCCTTCGAGCCGGGTGTTGCCATCCGAGGCGGCGTTCCCGTGTGTTGGCCCTGGTTTGGGCCCGCAGGTAAACCCTCTCACGGCTTCGCACGCAACCTACCCTGGCAGTTAACCGCGCACAGAGAGAATGATTCGGTGGTCAACCTGACCCTTACGCTGAAAGACAGTGAAGAGACGCGCAAATATTGGCCGCACGCCTTTACCTTGCATGCACATTTCTCTTTCGGCGATCAATGCTCCATCGAACTCGAGTCGCACGGCGACTTTGAGACCACCAGCGCCCTGCACGCCTACTTCGAGATTGGTGACATTAGCGAGGTGAAGGTAGAAGGTTTAGGCCAGCCTTATATCGATAAGGTGGCCAATGGCGAAACCGCGTTGTTGCAAGGCCCACTGACGTTCAATGGCTTAACGGATCGCATCTTTACCGATCCCGAAAAAGAAAGCCTGATTGTCGATCCGGTGCTCAAACGAACCCTTAGCGTTAAACATCAAGGCAATAGCGACGTGGTGAGCTGGAATCCGGGTGCGGAGAATTCCGCATCGATGAAAGACATGGCCGATGACGGCTATAAAACCATGGTTTGCGTCGAGACCGCGGCTATCTCACATTCCCAGATAAGCACCGCCGCGGCACCCGCGAAACTGGCGATCGTCTTTGGTATTAAATAAAAGCCTTGGGTTTTAAATAAAAGGTAGCGCCAAAAAGGGACGACCTCTGTCGTCCCTTTTTTTAAACGATATCCAGTGGAGTCTTTTGATTCGGAGCGGGGAACGCCTGGTCGATAAGCGCGAGTTCGTGTGCGTTGAGACGCAGGTTAAGTGCGGCGGCATTCTCTTTGACGTGGTCAGGCTGTACGGCTTTCGGAATAGCAATCACGTTATCGAAACGCGTTACCCACGCCAGCGCGATTTGCGCACTGCTGACGTTTCTTGCCCTCGCCAGCTGTTGCATAATGGGATGATGCAACACCTCCTGCCGGAGATTACCCGCCTGTGCCAGCGGACAATAAGCCATAATCGGCATCTCATGGTCGCGACACCAGGGCAGAAGTTGGTGTTCAATCCCGCGAGAAGCAGCATGGTAAAGCACCTGATCGGTCATGCACTTCTGTCCCCCCTGCACCTGCCAGAGCTCGTCGAGATCATGGGTGTCAAGATTCGAGACACCCCACTGTCGAATTTTACCGGCTTTTTGCAATAACTCCATGGCAAGCACAGTTTCTTCAAGTGGGATCGATCCACGCCAGTGCAACAGATAGAGGTCGATACAGTCCGTTTTAAGACGGTGCAAGCTCTGTTCACAGGCTTTCACTGCGCGAGCGCCCCCTGCGTTCTGCGGATAGACTTTCGAGACCAGGTAAACTTTATCCCTGCGACCGGCAATCGCCTCACCCACCACTCGTTCAGCCCCACCGTCGGCATACATTTCTGCGGTATCAATCAGGGTCATCCCCAGGTCAATCCCCTGCTGTAAGGCATTGACTTCAGAGCGAAAGGCCGACTCTCGCTCTCCCATAAACCAGGTACCCTGTCCAACGGCGGGTACCCGTGTTCCATTAGGAAATTCTACGGTTTTCGCGTTCATCATTTGCTCCTGTCCAGGTCATTATTATTCGGTGTGAAAAGCGTTAAGAGTGTGCAAAGCCTCTTCACCTTTAATACTGTGAGGCAGTTCTCAAAATCAATGACCACGTCGCCGCTGCCCTCCAGACGTGCAAATGGGGCGAAACGCCCCATTAAGTAGCAAAATAAGCACCAAATTAGTGCACCTTGATGCTTATGCCGTCATTAGAAGGTATAGCTTACTCCGGTCATCAGGACGCCAGTATAAGATTTATCTACCATAGGGCTGTCTTTGATTTCATCAGCCAGGCGGATGTAGCGACCGGTCACGAACGCCTGCCACTGTGGGGCAAAGCTGTAACGTGCTGAAACTTCAACATAGGGGTTAACGCTGTCGCCAGGCTTGTAGCTGTTCAGGCCGCTACGGTGAGACTCGCTACTGTTAATGCCGTAGTAGTATTTGTTCTCGTTAGCACTGTCCCACATCACACCCACGCCAGGGACAACGGCCCATTTGTCGCCATGGAAGGTATAAAGATAAGCCAAATCGCCGACAATGCCATTGCTGTAGTTCAGCGTATCGCCGGTCAGCATGGCACGAAGGGTGCCCCACTCCGCATCATGATTATAGGCTACGCCGGCCATCAGTGTGCCGCGACGACGGTTTAGACGTTTCATCTGGTCGTCGTCACTGTCGCTCGGTTTAAAACCGAAAGGATTATAACCTGCTACCAGACTCAGCTGATTTTGCTTGTCTTTCCACAGATAGTATCCTCCCATCAGCGAATGGAAGTAGAAATTGTCTCCTTCGTAGTCGATAACAGGGATCGGATAAACTTTAGTGTCGTATCCGCGATAAACGCTGGAGCTGCCGAGCGCAGCTGCGCCCAGAGACAGGTCACCCGCATAGGCGGACTGGCAGAGCATTGCTGCAACGGCAGCGAAAGGCAGAGCCTTGAGAAAGACAGTTTTCATTACATTCATCCGTAAGTTTTGAAATCGGCGACAGTGTAAAACATCTGTAACGAAGCGTCAGGGAATTCGCACAAAAACCTAAAGCAACCGAATAATTTATATGCGGATTATGAAATAATTATGACTAAAAAATGCTCATTATTCCTGCACCCCACGTCCTGCAAGGCCTGAAAGCGGTATTCCAATAACTGAGTCCTTGATATGGCTTAAAAAACTAACATTTCGCACAGGAAATTTTTGCAAGGTCAAACTACGCTTATATATAGGAGAAAAAACTTGCTGAGGATGTAACCTGTACGTGTTGCTCATGACTGACCATGACTCTACTTAAATTAAATAGAGCAACAATAAGTTGGCATAAGGGTTGCTAAATCTTTAACAGATAGTCAGTAAGGGGAATTTTCTTCCGGGAGCTGTATCACCGCTTTATTGGCTCTCTTTAACCTGTGCTAAATAACGAAGGACGGGCATCTATGAACATATTTGACCATTATCGCCAGCGCTATGAAGCTGCCAAGGATGAAGAGTTCACACTGCAGGAATTTCTTACCATCGCTCGGCAAGATCGCAGTGCTTATGTTAATGCCGCGGAACGCCTGTTGATGGCAATAGGTGAACCCGTCATGGTCGACACCGCGCTTGAACCACGCCTGTCGCGTTTATTCTCCAACCGTGTTGTCGCACGCTATCCAGCCTTTGAAGAATTCTATGGGATGGAGGAAGCAATCGAGCAAATTGTCTCTTATCTCAAACATGCCGCTCAGGGCCTGGAAGAGAAGAAACAGATCCTCTATTTACTCGGCCCAGTCGGCGGCGGTAAATCATCCCTGGCTGAAAGACTAAAAGCGTTAATGCAAAGGGTTCCGATTTACGTCTTGAGCGCCAACGGTGAACGTAGCCCGGTCAACGACCATCCTCTGTGCCTGTTTAATCCGCAGGAGGATGCCCATATTCTTGAAAAAGAATACAACATTCCAACCCGCTACCTCGGCACTATTATGTCGCCCTGGGCGGCAAAACGTCTGCACGAGTTTGGCGGCGATATCACCAAGTTCAAAGTAGTTAAAGTCTGGCCGTCAATTCTCGAACAGATTGCGATAGCCAAGACCGAACCCGGTGACGAAAACAATCAGGATATTTCGGCGCTGGTGGGTAAGGTCGATATCCGCAAACTTGAAAACCACGCGCAGAACGATCCTGACGCCTACGGCTATTCAGGCGCACTGTGCCGTGCAAACCAGGGTGTGATGGAATTCGTCGAGATGTTCAAGGCGCCAATTAAGGTCTTGCATCCGCTGTTGACCGCGACCCAGGAAGGTAACTATAACGGGACTGAGGGGATCTCTGCCCTGCCGTTTAACGGGATTATCCTGGCACACTCCAACGAATCTGAGTGGGTGACCTTCCGCAACAACAAAAACAACGAAGCCTTCCTTGACCGCGTCTATATTGTGAAGGTGCCTTACTGCCTGCGCGTGTCGGAAGAGATGAAGATTTACGACAAACTGCTTAGCCACAGTGAACTAGTGCATGCACCATGCGCACCGGGAACCCTTGAAACCCTGGCGCGGTTCTCTATCCTTTCACGCCTGAAATCACCTGAGAACTCAAGCATTTTCTCCAAAATGCGGGTTTACGACGGTGAAAGCCTGAAAGATACCGACCCGAAAGCCAAGTCGTATCAGGAATACCGTGACTACGCCGGCGTTGATGAAGGAATGAACGGCCTGTCTACGCGTTTTGCCTTCAAAATTCTGTCTCGCGTATTTAACTTTGACCATGCAGAAGTGGCGGCCAACCCGGTTCACCTGTTCTACGTACTGGAACAGCAGATTGAGCGTGAACAGTTCCCGCAGGACGTGGCAGAGAAATATCTCGAGCACCTGAAAGGCTATTTGATCCCTAAATATGCCGAATTCATCGGTAAAGAGATCCAGACCGCCTACCTTGAGTCGTATTCGGAATACGGACAGAACATTTTCGACCGTTATGTCACCTATGCCGACTTTTGGATCCAGGATCAGGAGTATCGCGACCCGGATACCGGCCAGCTGTTTGACCGTGAGTCCCTGAATGCCGAGCTGGAAAAAATTGAGAAACCGGCAGGTATTAGCAACCCTAAAGATTTCCGTAACGAAATAGTCAACTTCGTTCTGCGAGCCCGTGCTAATAATAGTGGTCGTAATCCGAACTGGACAAGTTACGAGAAGTTACGCACGGTTATTGAGAAAAAAATGTTCTCAAATACCGAAGAGTTGCTGCCAGTTATCTCCTTTAACGCCAAGACGTCGACCGATGAGCAGAAAAAGCACGATGACTTTGTCGACCGAATGATGGAAAAAGGATATACACGTAAACAGGTTCGCCTGCTTTGTGAATGGTATCTGCGCGTGAGGAAATCATCGTAACAAGCACTCGGAGTCAAAGCGGGGATCGTTGGCAACGTTGTTTGGGGGCTATATGACGTACTTTATTGACCGTCGACTGAATGGCAAGAATAAAAGCGCGGTTAACCGCCAGCGCTTTTTGCGCCGCTATAAGTCGCAAATAAAACAGTCGATCGCCGAGGCCATCAATAAGCGTTCGGTTACCGACGTTAGCAGCGGGGAGTCCGTGTCGATCCCCGTTGAAGATATCAACGAACCCATGTTTCATCAGGGCCGCGGTGGGTTACGCCACCGCGTTCATCCTGGCAACGATCACTTCGTGCAGAACGACCGCATTGAGCGCCCTCAGGGCGGAGGCGGTGGCGGCAGTGGTCAAGGCGATGCCAGCCAGGATGGTGAAGGTCAGGACGAATTCTCTTTCCAGATATCGAAAGACGAATATCTCGACCTGCTCTTTGAGGATCTGGCGCTGCCGAACCTGAAGAAAAACCAGTATAAGCAGCTTACTGAATACAAAACGCACCGCTCGGGCTTCACCTCCAACGGGGTTCCGGCCAATATTAGCGTCGTCCGTTCTTTGCAAAACTCGTTGGCGCGCCGGACGGCGATGTCGGCAGGGAAAAAACGAACGCTGCGTGAGCTGGAAAGCAACCTTGCCGAGGTTGAGAACAGCGAACCTGCCCAGCTGTTAGAGGAGGAACGGCTGCGAAAAGAAATTGCAGAGTTGAGGCAGCAAATTGCCAAAGTGCCTTTCATTGACACCTTCGACCTGCGCTACAAGAACTATGAACGTCGCCCCGAGCCTTCGAGTCAGGCGGTGATGTTCTGTTTGATGGACGTATCCGGTTCGATGGATCAGGCCACCAAAGATATGGCTAAGCGTTTCTATATCCTGCTCTATCTGTTCCTGAGCCGTACCTATAAAAACGTCGACGTGGTGTATATACGTCACCATACTCAGGCGAAAGAGGTCGACGAACAAGAGTTCTTCTACTCTCAGGAAACGGGGGGAACCATTGTCTCCAGCGCACTGAAGTTGATGGATGAAGTGATTCAGGAACGCTACGACCCTGCTCAGTGGAACATCTATGCGGCGCAGGCGTCGGACGGCGATAACTGGGCCGATGACTCACCGCTGTGCCACCAGCTTTTGGCGCAGAAAATTCTGCCGATGGTACGTTATTACAGCTATATCGAGATTACGCGTCGTGCGCATCAGACGCTGTGGCGTGAGTACGAGGTTCTGCAGCAGCATTTTGGCAACTTTGCTATGCAGCACATCCGTGAACAGGAAGATATTTATCCTGTATTCCGCGAACTGTTCCACAAGCAGACGACAGAAAACTAATCTTCATTGCTTATTAAAATCACAGCCGGTAATTAACCTTACTGGCTGTTTTTTTGTAATTCAACCTGGAGTGTTTACTCTGCCGTCAGTAACTCATAAATATAATAAACGATACAATGTCACACTCAGGGTGTAGTCTATTGATCAGGCTATTTTGGATCATCCCGGTCAGCGCGTCATTCTCATCCCTCTGACAGCATTTGAGGTAAGCACCCTCGTTAGAATGGGAGTTCCCATGGATCCGACAAGGTTTATTTCATTCATTCACGCACACGAGCGCGGTATCAATAAATGAATACTGATCTTACACCAGAAACAGAAGTTTGCCCCTTTTGCCACACAAATTTAGAAGAGAAATCAGACAGATGTAAGCAATGTGGTGCCGAGAGAGTCGTTGGCCACATCAATGCCCAGCAACGTAAAAAGCTCAATTTATTCCGTGCTGCATTATTCATTATTCTCTGCGGGTACTTTTATTTTCAACTGCAGGAACCCGGTAGTATTGTCCTGTTAGTCAGCGTATTTATCGTCGGAATAATTCTGATCGTTATTGTTCCACACCTTTATTACAGGTTTAAAAATAAAAATAACATAATCTGGAAAAGGAAAAGCAGCCCGACGTAAACATGATAATGCCTCTTTTGAGGCATGTTTACCCTCTCCCTCTCGTCATACTTCCCTCTTCATCCCTTAAGGTATGTCTCTCTACAGCGTGCGAGCTCTGCGCGCGCCTGCGTGCCTCCTTCAAAACAGGGTCTTAAAAGCCCATCTCGGATTTTTTTTATGTTTTAGGTTTGCTATAAAGCGCGCTGGTGTTCTAAACTATTGACACAATAAGAGTATTTAATTACATAGCTTTACTATTAATAATCATTTTACTCCATGCCAGCGTATGGAATGCTTTTAACAGTTCAAACTTACGACTACGAAGCGGTATAACGAATGAATAATAAACTCAGGTCCGATACTAACACCTGCTCTATTTGTAATACGGAAATGCCTGCAGACGTGACGCATTGTTCAAACTGCAAGGCTCATATGATAAAAGGTTATATTGATGCATCTGCAAGAAAATCGAGGCGGATGGCTGTGATTACTCTTTTAATTGCAAGCGCACTGACTTTCTACTATTTGTATCCTACTACCAGTAATCCTCCGATGCTTTTCCTGGCATTTGCCTTATCTATTGTGCTTTCATTCATATTTCCCTATATCTATTACAGAGTAAAAAATAAAAACAACATTATCTGGAAGCGTAAAGC
>NZ_MRWE01000057.1 GCF_002093665.1 Rouxiella badensis
CTTACCTCAGTATTCTATTAATAAATAACAAAAACTGTGATCTACCCATTCCTATTTATCATTGATGAAAAATAATAATACGCAATTACATCTGAATTTAATGACACAGAGACTCAATGCTTACCGAGTTTTATGTCAGGCAACATTATCAAGCTTAAACGTAAAATTACGTTATATTGTGGCTCAATGATTATCGTGTGAGATTATTGTCTATCCAGCTTTTGATAGCATTAATATCAACAGGGAATTCCTGATTAGAATAATATACCGGACCTAATCCCATCGGCTGAGCTTTTCCAGCTAATATTTTTAATTCAGGAATATATTCTGCACCTAAATGTCCCGCGACACGCTCGCCTAATCGCGTCTCATAACGCGCAGCTGCGGTTTCTGCCGATACCTGGCACCAAATTTCTAAAATCTGGGTGACACCCGCCTGAGTCAGATAGTCGCTGAGCACCTCTTTGGGCTGAAAACCGAACCAGGCATCAACAATAAAAGTACTGCCCTGCGGCGCATCCGCCACGATAGACCAGATAACCTGATAACTGGCCTGCCCGAGCTTACGGTTAAACGCGCGGTCTACACCTTCGATTCGCTGGAGAAACGGATTTTTAATGCCATCAAGCGACAGCGGTAACCAGCCGGTCTTAGCAGAAAGTGCAACGGCGAGACTGCTTTTACCCGAGGCAGGGATTCCATTAACCAGAATAACCCGTTTGCCCGGCGTGCCCAGCGTATCGGCGTTAACCCCTTCTCTGCTCTCAGACATGTTCCACCTGTTCGGTTGAGGCGTTTTTACCCTTTTGGGCCGCCTTATAATATTGTTGGATGACTGCCTGTAGCTCTTTCAAGCGCGGAACCGCGACCGTTTCCAGCTTGTTTCTGGTGGTGGCGTGATCCAGAGAGATGCAGTCCTTCCACAGTGAACGTCCGGCAATCACGCCCGATGCGCCGGTACTCATGGCATCTTCAACCTGCTTAAGGAAGGTGGCGTGGTCGACCCCTGCTGACAGTACAGCCCACGGCACGTCTCCGGCAAGCTTAGTGATATCTGCACAGGCCTGCTTAGACCCCGGATACGGCAGCTTCAGCACTTTTGCACCGGCCTCGAGGCAGATTTGCGTTCCCCCGTAAATCAGTTCAGGCACCTTAGCTTTATATTCCTCGTCCGTTTCGCTATCAAGCTTATAGGTCAGGAACTCGACGACCAGCAACAAATCTTCACCGCTGAAGTCTTTAATGCATTTATGCAGGATCTCGATATTGTGACGATTAGCTTCCGGTTTGTCAGAGCGCAGATACACCATGATTTTTCCGCCGGTGGCGCCTAGCTCACGCACACGACGCGCATCAACGTCTTTAGCCAACCGCGACAGGCGATAGCCTTGCGCAGAAGTGTCCCAACCGGAGGCGTCTAGCCCGATGAGCAACGCGGTATCGCGGGCAATAATGCCATCATCGACCAACTGCGGAACCGCGCAGACAGGATCGACGAGTACGCAGGACGCTTTGCTGGCAAGATACTGGGTGATGTCGGCCTTGATCAGGCCTAACTGTTTTTCGGAGATGGAAGCCTGCTGCTGTGGGTCGCTGGCAAGCAAGGTGCGCATACCTCCGCGCTGATCGCAGGCGATAACCAGCATCGCACCGTTCTGGCCACAAATTTGCTGATAGCCACGTAATTCTGAAGTTGACAACTTTGACATGAAACTCTCCTTTGCGTGAAATTTATTACAGATTAAAAAATCTCGATTACACTGGACGCTCTGTCGTTTCCCCTGTGAGCAAGGGAGGCCGAAAATTCATGAACAATGCCGGTTTTAAAGGGTTTAACCCCTGTGTGGAACATTGCTTTATCACGGCTATTGAGCAATAATTCCTCAACCAACGCTTTGAGTGTAATTCATTACAGAAAGGAATTTCAAGCTGAAAGAGCCAATTTTGCAAGATATTGCAGCAACGCGCACATTAATGCATATGGTGGCAAAGCTGCACTACGAGTCCGATATGTCGCAGGTCGAGATTGCCCGCAAGCTGGATGTCTCGACGGCAACCATCTCTCGTCTACTGAATAAAGCCAGAGCCGCGGGCATTGTTCGTATAGAAGTCATTGGGTTATCTTCACCTGAAAACATGACGGCGGATCTTATCCAGCGCCTCGGGCTTAAACACGCCTACGTCGTCGACGCGCCCCCAAACAACGTTCTGGACTCTTTGCGCACGCCACTGGCCTCGCTGCTGTCGCAGGCAGGTCTGAGCGCGGGTTCGGTATTAGGGATAGGCTGGGGTCGTGCAGTGCGAGAGGTGACGCTGGCCGGACTGCCGCGCCTGCCGGGCGTATTGACCGTGGCGCTCAACGGCGGCATGCAGCAGGCCGCACCACATTTTCAGATAACCGAATTCGTGCGCCGAGCGGCCGAGCAGATGGAGGGAACGCCCTATTTCCTTCACGCGCCTTATATCTCCTCCCCGGAACTGCGCGAGGCGTTTCTACGCGATCCCAGCGTGCAGGAAATTATTTCACTGTGGGACAGGCTGGACGTGGCGATCGTCGGTATTGGTCTGACGCACGAACCTCGTCCGAGTGAGAGCAGCACCGCAACGCCGGGTGAACAGGCGCTCAGCCATGCCAATGGCGACGTGCTGCGCCACTACATCACCGAGTCCGGAGAGATTCTGCATTGGGAAGGTGAAGAGCGGATGATTGCCGCCTCGGTCGAACAGCTGCGCCGTACGCCGCTGACCATCGGCGTGGCCGCGACGCCAGAAAAGGCGGCGGGCATCATCGGTGCGGTGCGCTCGGGGATGATAAACTCCCTGGTCACCGACGTGAATACCGCGCAGGCCATACTCGACAGACTGCCGTTAAATTAGGCTTAAGCGCTACGCTGGTTGATCAAGTCCTGAGCACAGGCCCAGGCAGAGCTCCAGGCCCACTGGAAGTTGTAGCCACCAAGCCAGCCGGTGACATCAACCACTTCGCCGATAAAATACAGGCCCGGTACCGCGTTGGCGCCCATGGTTTTTGACGACAGCGCGCGCGTGTCGACGCCGCCCAGAGTCACTTCGGCGGTGCGATAGCCTTCGGTGCCGTTCGGCTGAACCTGCCAGTTTTGCAGTTGCTCAATCAGTGCCGCCTGCTGCGGCACATTAAGCTGCTTTAGGGTGACTTCAGGAAGCTGTCCCAGCGTTTGTAGACATTCCACCAGCCGTTTAGGCAGATGCAACGACAGCGTATTTTTGAGGCTCTGATTAGGATGATCTTGACGCTGCTGGTTAAGAAATGCGCTAAGGTCTAGGTTAGGCAGTAAGTTAACGCTCACAAACTCGCCAGGTTGCCAGTAGCTCGAAAGCTGTAAAACGGCGGGTCCAGAGAGTCCACGGTGGGTGAACAAAATACTTTCACGGAAAACAGTGCCGTCTGCCGCGGTCATCACCGCCGGAACTGAGACCCCGGAAAGCGTCTGCAAATGTTCAAGCAGCGGCTTGTGCAGGGTAAAAGGCACCAGACCGGCACGGGTGGGCAATACTTTGAGGCCAAACTGCTCGGCAAGGCGGTAACCAAACGGCGAGGCACCTAATCCTGGCATGGATAACCCCCCGCTCGCCACTACAAGTGAGCGAGTGCTCACTTCTTGACCATTCACCTGAATCGCATAGCCTTGTTCAGTTTTTTCAACCGCGCTTATCTCACTGCGCAAGCGGAAGGTGACCTTACCTTTTTGGCATTCTTGTTCGAGCAGGCTCACAATCTGTTGAGCAGAATCATCACAGAAAAGTTGACCCAGCGTTTTCTCATGCCAGGCGATGCCGTAACGGTTGACCAGATCGATAAAATCCCACTGGGTATAACGCGCCAGCGCGGATTTGCAGAAATGCGGATTTTCAGAAAGATAGGCAGCCGGTTCAGTGTGCATATTCGTGAAATTGCAGCGGCCGCCGCCGGACATCAGGATTTTACGCCCTAGCTTCTTGCCATTATCGAGCAACAGTACCTTGCAGCCGCCCTGGCCCGCCTGCGCTGCGCAAAACATTCCTGCCGCACCGGCACCAATGACTACGACGTCGTACTGTTCCACAAAAACCTCTCTCTATAACTTTCACACGTCAAAAAGTGATTACGCGTTAAAACGGCGGGGATAAATGCCAACGCTGTGCAAAAAAGCGTCAATTCAGCCTGTTGCGTGCCAGATTGTAAGCTCTGCGGCGTCTATAAGCTAGATTCTCAAACATTAATCCGCGCTGGTAAGAAAATGTTTCAGAAGAAAAACGCCTTTTAACTCAATAGGTTTCAAAGCCTTACTTTGCATACCCTTGATTTTTTACCTATCTTTAGTCAAAAAAATGTCATATTTTCCTTTTCCACTCACCCTGTTCTCGCAGATAATGCGCGGCGTTCATGTCCACAAACTGGCGTAACAATTATGCTGCATTTATTCGCCGGGTTGGATTTCCATACCGGCCTGTTATTGATTCTCGCATTGCTGTTTGTGCTGTTCTACGAAGCCATCAACGGTTTCCATGACACAGCAAACGCAGTCGCGACTGTGATTTATACGCGCGCTATGCGTTCGCAACTTGCCGTTGTGATGGCTGGCGTATTTAACTTCTTTGGCGTCATGCTTGGCGGCTTGAGCGTGGCATATGCCATCGTCCACTTGCTTCCTACTGATTTGCTGTTGAACGTGGGTTCTGCTCATGGTCTCGCTATGGTGTTTTCTATGCTATTGGCGGCGATTATCTGGAACCTGGGTACCTGGTATTTCGGCCTGCCGGCCTCCAGCTCCCATACGCTCATCGGTGCCATTATCGGCGTAGGTCTGACCAACGCGTTAATGACCCACAGCTCGATTATCGATGCCCTTAACATCCCGAAAATGATTAGCATTTTCCTGTCGTTAATTATCTCGCCTCTGGTGGGTATGATTGTCGCGGGAAGCATGATTTTCTTGCTCCGCCGTTACTGGAGCGGGAACAAAAAGCGTCAGCGCATCCATCTGACGCCGGCTGAACGTGAGAAGCAGGACGGCAAGAAAAAACCGCCATTCTGGACGCGCATTGCTCTGATCCTTTCCGCTATTGGGGTAAGTTTCTCCCACGGCGCGAACGACGGTCAGAAAGGCATTGGCCTGATTATGTTGGTATTGATTGGCGTTGCTCCTGCTGGCTTCGTATTGAATATGAACGCTACCGGTTATGACATCACCCGCACCCGTGATGCCGTGACGCATTTGCAACAGTACTATCAGCAGCATACGGATACCCTACAGCACGTGGTTGCCCTGACTCCGCTGGTACCTGCGCCGACAGACAGCAGCACTCAGACGCCCGTCGAGTTCCACTGTAATGACAGCCTTGCGCTTGAAGCACTTTCTCGTACTCAGGGAATGCTGAATAACCTGCAAAGCTACAGTGAACTCGCGCCGGAACAGCGTAGCCAGATGCGTCGCCTGCTGATGTGTGTTTCCGATACGGTAGATAAAACGGCTAAGCTGAGTGAAACCAGCGCTGCCGATAAGCGTTTCCTCAACGATTTACACGGCGATCTGCTGCAAACCGTTGAATACGCGCCTATCTGGATTATCGTTGCCGTTGCATTAGCATTGGCTCTGGGTACCATGATTGGCTGGAAACGCGTCGCGACCACCATCGGTGAGAAGATTGGCAAAAAAGGCATGACCTATGCGCAGGGTCTCTCTGCACAGGTTACTGCCGCAGTTTCTATTGGTGTGGCGAGCTACACCGGTATGCCGGTTTCAACCACCCACGTGCTCTCTTCTGCGGTTGCGGGCACCATGATAGTTGACGGCGGTGGCGTACAGAGCAAGACCATTAAGAACATCGCGCTGGCGTGGTTGCTCACCCTGCCGGTGTCGATTCTGCTCTCAGGCGTACTGTACTGGTTGGCGCTGAAGCTGATTTAACGGACTTTATGCGTAAAAAAGGCGGTGCATGTTAAGTGCGCCGCCTTTATTTTTTTGCCTCAATATTCAGACTCACTGTCGTTTAACTCTCATTCATCGTCCTTTTTTATCGGATTTAATACCAAATCAGCATCGCCAACATACTGATGAGGATTAAGCCGCATAACCCTGTTGTTAGCACAAATTGTCCGCGAACCCTTTCACAACGACGAATAAACTCGGGGTCGTGATGATCAACATAGCGCTGCGCATAGATGTAACGCACTAACCTAATTTGCTTACTGGGCTGCCCGTGCGCGGTAAAAAATCCTCCTCCGTCAACATACTGATAAAGCAGCGGATCGCATCCTCGTAACACCACCAGCAACGCACGAAGAGAAGAGTAGTAGCGCAGCATATTCACAACACATACAACACATAAAGCCCAAAATAGCGCAATGGGACTGATCATGATTCCCCCTTACGGCGACATCTATACTTACCGTCAGCGACCTGTAAGCCTTTCGCCCTTTCTCACCGCCTTTTACCCGATACCTGGGCAATTTTATGCCCGCCCCCCAGACCCTTTCCGGGCTAGCCAACTCAGCGTTCGCTTCACTTGCGAAAAGAGGCAATATGCCGAACTCCCGCTTATTATTGAGTGTAGGAAATGAAATATAAATCGGGGGACAAAAAAAGAATATTTCTGTCGCTAAGCCTGTTCGAACAATGTGATGCAAACCATTCGCCTGGAGAATAGTCCGGCATAAGTAGACGTTTTATGGCTATACTTGAGGTAGGTTAAGTTTTTAGACTGTTGTTTATGCAACATTAGTTTATGAAAGTCGTGGTTATACGGCAGTACTGGACGACACCCCGATAATCCGAATAAACGTTAAATGACTTATGGAAGGAGTTTCTTATGGCTTATAAACATATCCTCATTGCGGTGGACCTGTCACCAGAGAGTAAAGTGCTGGTTGAGAAAGCGGTCTCCCTTGCCAGACCTTACAATGCCAAAGTGTCTCTTATCCACGTTGATGTCAATTATTCGGACCTCTATACCGGCCTGATAGACGTCAACCTCGGTGACATGCAAAAACGTATCTCTGAAGAAACGCACAACGCACTGAGCGAACTGTCACATAACGCCGGTTATCCTATTGCAGAGACCCTAAGCGGCAGCGGCGATTTGGCTCAGGTGCTGGTTGATGCCATCAAACAATACGACGTCGATCTCGTGTTGTGTGGCCATCATCAGGACTTTTGGAGCAAGCTGATGTCCTCGGCACGCCAGCTGATTAACACGGTACACATCGATATGCTGATTGTGCCTCTGCGTGACCCTGAAGACACCAAAGAGTAATGTTCGTACTCTCTCCGGGGGGTGTGATGTTGCATCTCCCGCTCTCCTTGTTTTCATCAATAAATGACACAGCTCAAATTTCGCTTCATTAAATTTAGATCAACTTGCATCCCACTATACAAAGCCATTTTTTTCACTTATAGCTAGTCAGTCATTAGCGAACAAATGGAATTTGTTGCCCTATGGAAATGCACTCATCTCACCCAAATACGCTGCGTCCGTTAGCCCGCCATTACAGTATTGAAACTACAGCCCAGCTTTGCGGTGTATTGCCCATAACGCTACGCACCTGGCAACGTTATGGGCTTATTCACCCACAGCGCGATGCCAAAGGGAGCCGCTGGTACAGCGAGAGCGATCTTACTCAGCTACATACGATCTTGCGAAAAGTCACGGACGGTATTCCGATCGCGCAGATCCGCCCGCACCTTAGCGCGTCAGAGCCAAAGCGGATAGCCGAGAATATCGGTCCAGCACCTCACAGCAGCTGGCACGCTCTACAGGCAGAGATCTTAAACGCCCTCGGCGAGGGTGAGTTACTCAAGCTACGTCGTTTGATTTGGCAATTTGGGCGAGAATATCCACTCGATTGCCTGGTTAACCGGGTGCTTCGCCCTATTCGCGCCTTTCTTTCCACCAGCAGACAGAGACTGCCGATACAGCAAAAAGGGCTGCTGGACAGCATCATAATTGAATATGCCACCTACCTTATGCGTACGCTGCGTCACAGGGCGCGTCCGCAGGTACTGTTGCTGCCGATGCAAATCGACGATCCGCTCGAGCTGTGGCTGGAGTCACTGAGGCTGTGCGGCGAGGGGCTTAACGTCGAGATAGTCCACTGCGAGGTTGAAGAGCCAGACTTGGCGGCCTCGCCGATGGAGCATTATCTCATTTGGTCAGACACGCCGCTGGACAGTCGCCAGCAGGCCGTGTTTGATTCGTGGTTAACGCAGGGCCTGCCGGTGATGCTGCTCGGCAAGGCAACGCTGCTTAAAGCGGCGTGTAAATATCAAAACGGTGGCTCTTAGTGGTCACCGCCGCCTGAGCAGGCGTATCGGCCATTGGCGGGGCATAGTCGGGGCGTTTTACCACTATTCGTTTGGTCGCCAGACGGCGCGCAGGTTCGAGCAGGCCATCTGCATCGTCATCCGCACCGACCAGCCCCTGGAAGACCCGCATCTCTTTTTTCACCAGTGCACTCTTCTGTCGATGGGGGTACATCGGGTCGAGATAAACCACCTGCGGGCGAGGTGTGATTTCGCTGAGCGCCGTCAGGCTTGAGCCATGCAGCAACGTCATGCGCTCCTGCAGCCAGGCACCGATTTCCGCATCGCGGTAACCGCGCGACAATCCGTCGTCAAGCAACGCAGCCACCACCGGATTGCGTTCAATCATTCTTACCCGACAACCGAGCGCCGCCAGCACAAAGGCGTCTCGGCCCAGCCCTGCCGTTGCATCGACGACGTCAGGCAGATAACTGCCCTTAATCCCTACCGCCTTGGCCACAGCTTCACCGCGTCCGCCGCCAAATCGACGACGATGCCCCAGGGTTCCGCCGACAAAATCGACAAAGATGGCACCCAGCTTCGGTTCGTCACGCTTACGCAATTCCAGTCTTTCAGGGGTCAGTACCAGCGCCATCAGGGCATCTGGATCGGAAACCAGCTTCCAGCGCTCGGCCAGAATAGATAAGGCGCCTGCATCGGCGCCTTCTTCACATGCTAAAAACACACTCACGGGAGGTTGTTATCCTTCGAGGCTCTGCTCTTTAATATCATAATGACGAAGCATAGCATCCAGCTGCGGTTCACGACCACGGAAGCGTTTAAACAACTCCATAGGTTCTTCGGATCCGCCGCGCGTCAGGATATTGTCCAGGAAGGACTGACCGGTTTCGCGGTTGAAAATCCCTTCCTCTTCGAAGCGTGAGTAGGCATCGGCAGACAACACTTCTGCCCACAGATAGCTGTAATAACCTGCCGCATAACCCCCGGCAAAGATGTGGCTAAACGCGTGCGGGAAACGGCCCCAGCTCGGCGAAGGCACCACGGCGACCTGCTTTTTGATCTCGGCAAGGGTTTCGAGGATCCGTGCACCTTTGGCTGGGTCATACTCAGCGTGCATACGGAAGTCAAACAGGCCGAACTCCAGCTGGCGCAGGATAAACAGCGCCGCCTGATAGTTTTTCGCGGCCAGCATTTTCTCAAGCATTTCCTGCGGCAGTGGCTCATGGGTTTCGTAGTGACCAGAGATAAACGCCAGTGCGTCAGGCTCCCAGCACCAGTTTTCCATAAACTGGCTCGGCAGCTCGACGGCATCCCATGGCACACCGCTGATTCCCGCAACGCCTGAGGTCTCGACCTTGGTCAACATATGGTGCAGACCGTGGCCAAACTCGTGGAAAAGCGTGGTCACTTCGTTGTGAGTGAACAGCGCAGGTTTGTCACCGACTGGACGGGTAAAGTTACAGGTCAGGTAAGCCACCGGATGCTGCAATTTACCGTTGCTGCGACGCAGGCTACCGACGTAGTCGTTCATCCACGCACCGCCACGCTTGTGTTCACGCGCGTAGAGATCAAGATAGAAGCTGCCGCGCAGTTCGCCGCTGTCGTCAAACAGGTCGAAGAAACGCACGTCTTTGTGCCAGGTATCGACGTCTTTGCGCTCTTTGGCGGTGATGCCGTAGATGCGTTTGACGACTTCGAACAGGCCCGACAGTGCACGGTTTTCAGGGAAGTAAGGGCGCAGCTGCTCGTCGTTGATGGAGAACAGGTGCTGCTTCTGTTTTTCTGCGTAGTAAGGCAGGTCCCAGGCGTTCATTTCGTCGACGCCATAGTTGGCCTTGGCGAATGCACGCAGCTGAGCCAGTTCAGCCTCACCCTGTGGACGAGCGCGTTTGGCTAAATCATTCAAGAAACCAATAACCTGCTGCGGGTTTTCCGCCATTTTGGTTGCCAGAGACATATCGGCATAGGAGTCAAAGCCAAGCAGTTCGGCCAGTTCGTGGCGCAGCGCCAATTCTTCGGCCATCACTTCGCTGTTGTCCCACTTACCTGCGTTGGGGCCTTGGTCCGACGCGCGGGTGGCATAGGCACGGTACATCTCCTCGCGCAGCTCGGCGTTGTCGGCGTAGGTCATCACCGGCAGATAGCTCGGCGCGTCCAGCGTCAGCAGCCAGCCTTGCTGTTCTTTGGCCTCAGCCAGCGCCTTAGAAGCCGCCAGCGCACTCTCTGGCAGACCGCTTAGCGCCTCGACGTCAGTAATCAGCTTGCTCCAGCCCATCGTGGCGTCGAGCACATTATTGCTGTAGGTCGAGCCAAGCTCGGACAGACGAGAGGTGATTTCACCGTAGCGTTTCTGCTTCTCGGCAGACAGGCCAATGCCCGACAGCTCGAAGTCGCGCAGCGCGTTATCCACCGCCTTTTTCTGCTCGAGCGTCAGAGTGGCAAAATTATCGCCCTCTTTCAGGTCGCGATAGGCCTTATACAGTCCTTCATGTTGGCCGGCCCAGGTCGAAAACTCAGACAGAATAGGCAAGCATTGCTCATAGGCGGCGCGAAGTTCAGCGCTGTTTTTGACCGAATTCAGGTGCCCAACGGGCGACCAGATACGGCTGAATTTGTCTTCGCTTTCAGCAATCGGCTGACACAGCGATTCATAGGTATAAGGGCCAGACTGTGCGACAACCTGCTCGATAGCGGCGCGGCATGCGTCAATGGCAGCCTTCACGGCAGGAACAATATGCTCCGGACGGATGGCGGAAAATGGCGGGAGATCGAACTGTTCCAAGAGCGGGTTTTTAGCTAACGAATCGTTTTGCGTAGTTTGGGTCATAGGGCAGTCCTGATTTAAGAGACATCATCGATAAGTCGTAAAAACTAACATGAGGACAACGGCGTTCAAAATCAAGGGCAGACGGTGCTGGACTTGCTAAGCCTGGAGGCATCGGCAGCGTATCCTGTGCCACTTTCTTATTTCTGCGGATAACTCGGCGCTAAAAGTTTATACTGTCGCCATAAATTATTAGGAAAATGTAAAAATACTATGTTGAGTTACCGCCACAGTTTTCATGCAGGCAACCATGCCGACGTTCTGAAACACACCGTTCAGAGCCTGATCATCGAGTCTCTTAAAGAAAAAGATAAACCTTTTCTTTATCTCGATACCCACGCCGGTGCCGGACGCTACCAGCTGAGCGGGGAACATGCAGAACGCACCGGTGAATATCTTGAAGGCATTGCCCGCCTCTGGCAGCGTGATGACGTGCCTCAAGAGATGGCGGCCTATATGTCTGCGATTAACTACTTTAACCGCAATGAGAACCTGCGCTATTACCCCGGTTCGCCGCTGATTGCCCGCCACTTGCTGCGTGAAGACGACAAACTGCACATGACCGAGCTGCACCCGAGCGACTTTCCGCTGCTGCGCAACGAGTTCCAGAAAGACGACCGCGCCCGCGTCCTGCGTGCCGACGGCTATCAGCAGCTGAAAGCCCAACTGCCACCGCCGTCCCGTCGCGGCCTGATCCTGATGGACCCCCCGTACGAGCTAAAAACCGATTATCAGGACGTGGTTAAAGGCATTCAAGAGGGCTATAAGCGTTTCGCAACCGGTACTTACGCTATTTGGTATCCGGTGGTCATGCGTCAACAGATCAAACGTATGCTGCGCGAACTCGAAGCGACCGGCATTCGTCGTATTCTGCAAATCGAGCTGGGCGTGCGCCCTGACAGCGATCAGCGCGGAATGACCGCTTCCGGCATGATTGTGATTAACCCACCCTGGAAGCTGGAGCAGCAGATGAACAAGGTCCTGCCTTGGTTGCTTGAGGTGCTGGTGCCAAACGGCAACGGGCATCAGCTGGTTAAATGGGTCGTTCCAGAGTAACTTTTTCCTGCAAAGCCGGGGCTTCTCTCCGGCTTTCATTCAGCTAAGCTATTACAACCATCGTTGCAATCTTTGCGACAAAGCCGATTCAGGCGTTAAACTCTATGCCATTAGATTTTGGGAACAACCGCTTCCCGGCTTTCTTCTCATTCTTAACTTATGGAAAATTCGATGACCAAACATTATGACTATCTGGCAATTGGCGGCGGCAGTGGCGGTATCGCATCAATCAACCGCGCGGCCATGTATGGACAAAAATGTGCCATTATCGAAGCAAAAGCACTCGGCGGCACCTGCGTCAACGTCGGCTGTGTTCCAAAGAAAGTCATGTGGCACGCGGCACAGATTTCTGAAGCCATTCGTAACTACGGTCCTGATTATGGTTTCGACACCCAGATTAACGGCTTTAACTGGAAGACACTGGTCGCTAACCGTACCGCCTACATCGACCGTATTCATACCTCATACGACAACGTACTGGGTAAGAACAAGGTTGACGTTATTCACGGCTTCGCTCGCTTCGTCGATGCTCATACCGTTGAAGTCAACGGCGAGACGATCACCGCCGATCACATCCTGATCGCCACCGGTGGCCGCCCTAGCCACCCTGATATTCCCGGTGCTGAATACGGTATCGACTCAGACGGCTTCTTTGATCTGTTGGAAATGCCGAAGCGCGTTGCTGTAGTCGGTGCCGGTTACATCGCAGTGGAAATCGCCGGCGTGATGAACGGCCTCGGTGCTGAAACCCACCTGTTCGTACGTAAACACGCTCCGCTGCGCACCTTTGACCCACTAATCGTTGAAACGCTGGTTGAGGTAATGAACACCGAAGGTCCGGCGCTGCATACTGAGTCAATTCCAAAAGAAGTGGTCAAAAATGCCAACGGCAGCCTGACCCTGAAACTGGAAAACGGCAAAGAGTTCGAAGTCGACAGCCTGGTATGGGCCATCGGCCGTGAGCCAGAAACTGACAACTTCAACCTGAAAGCCACCGGTGTGAAAACCAACGCCAAAGGCTACATCGAAGTCGATAAGTACCAAAATACTAACGTCAAAGGCATTTACGCGGTGGGTGATAACACCGGTGCGGTTGAGCTGACGCCGGTTGCGGTAGCCGCGGGTCGTCGCCTGTCAGAGCGCCTGTTTAACAATAAGCCGGAAGAGCATCTCGACTATAGCCTGGTCCCAACTGTGGTCTTTAGCCATCCACCAATCGGTACTGTTGGCCTGAGCGAGCCAGAAGCGGAAGAGAAATACGGCAAAGATAACGTTAAAGTTTATAAATCTTCTTTCACAGCAATGTATACCGCAGTGACTCAGCACCGCCAACCTTGCCGTATGAAGCTGGTTTGCGTCGGTAAAGAAGAGAAAATTGTCGGTATTCACGGTATTGGCTACGGCATGGACGAAATCCTACAGGGCTTCGCGGTAGCACTGAAAATGGGCGCGACCAAAAAAGACTTTGACAACACTGTGGCTATTCACCCTACCGGTGCTGAAGAATTCGTGACTATGCGTTAATTGCTTTATTACATTGATCGTAACGTCCATCGGCGTTGAGCCGATGGACCCCGTTTATGCGCCATTATTGGCCAGGAACTCTTTTACTCCAGGATGATTATCGCTATGCTGCCAGAGATGCGTCTCATCTGGACTATTATTATGCTCCCAGGGTAAACGCATTGAATCATCTATATTAGTCGTTTCAGGGATCAAGCTTGCTAATTCCATGATCATAATTGCTTGAGTATCCGGATTTTTCAACAGTAAAGACCTTTTTAGTGCACCATTTTCATGAAACCTGATACCCGCAACAATCATACTTTTCGTGCCCATTTTTTTCATAAAATCTTCTCTTAACATATGGCCATCTTTTCCTATAAAATAGTCAATACCAATATTTCCACGTGAAATCTGAAGTTGCTCATTACGCTGGGCGGTAATTTCTTCAGGCACGTTCCAGTTTCTTAAATAGAAATAGTCTGGTACTGATTTACCCCCTTCCTTAACTGAAGCATGCATGCACTCATGCAACAATACGCGCAACCGGCTTAAACGCGGGAGTGAAAAAAAACGGTCAGTAAAAGCGATGACATTTTTCTGCTCATTATAATAGGCATTGACGATACCGCCCCTGGGTCCGAAAATAGACACCGTCTTAATACTTTTATCAGTTTTGACCAAAAATTTATGGGTAACCTTAAGCGCTTGAATATTCATCTTAATTTCTTGAATATCAGCCTCCGCCAATTTATTAATATCGTCATAACCTAAATATCTTGCGGCTATTTCACGGCCCTGTGGCGTATCGATCGCGACCTCTGCTATCTGTAGCGCCTCTTCCATATTATTAAAAGTGACCGTTGTCATCCATCCTCGCGATAAATTATCGGCTTTAATGGCGTTTAAACCACGTTGACGCACAACCGTCTCTTTGAATAAACGATTAATGAAGGTACCGCGCTGTAAAGTGTCATCAGCCTGGCTGGGACCGGGTTTATATATTTCATCGGCCTCATAGGTTGGAAGTTCATCGATTTCATTATCGGCAGCGCTAAATTCTTCAGCGGGTGTTTTTATGTTTGCGCCCATTAATCCAAATAACGTATTAACTCCTCCATCAATAACATTACTCAAACCTAACTTTCTTCTTCTTTCCGTATCACCATAAATCGAATCATTAATTCCCAGTCCAGTTTGTATAATGCCAATCCCCAATAGGCTGAGACTGCCTATTGCCGGAAGCACGACGGTGACCACGCCTGCCATATTTGCAGCAGCCCGAAGATTCATCAATACTTTCTCTTTAAATACTTCGCCGTTGGTTGTAGTAAGAATATGTGCATCACTGAGGGTTCTACTTTCGGATTTATGCATCATTTCAGTGAAAAGATCACCTTTAAATACTTTCTGGTGATAATTTAAATATTTTGTATCCAACTTACCTTTCGCCATTGCCTGCAAAGTAGAGTCAACGCCAGGATAATAATGCCCCTCTTGGCGGTCGTATAAAGAGAAGTGGTTGGCAAGTTCCTCGCACTTAATGGGGTCCCTTGCCTGCACTAATACCCAATCTATCAGTTCTTTAGTGCTTTCAAACTCAACAAAACTCTGTGTTCCCGAAGCCTGGTACAAAACAATTTTACCGCCATTGCCGTGGATCAGATAAATATCAGTGGCTGGATAACCATAAATATCAAAAGTAGAGATACTTCCGGCGTATTGGTTCCTGACTTCACGTTCTAACTCCTTTATAGACATATCGGGCAAGCTTGCAATATCACCCAATACAGTCCTTGTCACCAATTTCAAACTAGCCTCTGACAACAGCCCTGAGTTTTGACCTAACAGGGTAATGAAAAGTCCTTTACTGACGGTGCGAAAGCTTATGCGGTTTTTTCTCCAGAAGTTTTTAAGCTGTTGCAGAAATTTATAGCTAAAATTACTTTCGATCACTAAATCTAAAAAGTCTTTGGGCAGTAAACGGACTTCATTATTTTTGCCAAATTGTTCAGCCCGTGCTCCTTCAGTATAAATTCCTGAGTTAGCACTTAGTGCGTCGGAATTTATTTGATCCTCAGCGCCAAAATTTTCCAGCAGCCGCTCGGTCAGCGATTTTGACTCAACGGGACGGGTGGTATGTTCCCAGCCGGTGAATGTTTTAGAGGAAGTTGATCCATAATTAAATCGGTTAAAATATGTTGTATCAGGATCAATCTCTAAAGCATATTTCTCCCTGATAGCTTTTCTTAAATAAGCAGAAGCTAATGAAGTCAATTCTGGATATTCATTTTTTATCTGAAAGACTGCCTCAATATATTTTCGCCTGTCTTCAACTAAGCCTGACGGCTCAGTCGTATTATTGATTTCTACTCCCTGATCTTCAGTCATCGTGATATTAATCGGTTCTGGCACCATAAAGGTGTTGGTTAATTTAGGCTGGGTAGATAAAATCATTGAAAGTGGAACAGGTAATGCATCACTTTGATCCCAGGGAAGCATACCATTAACAAGTGAGGAAAAAGCACCGTCAATGTGAGTGATGATATTCTGTGCATACCTTGCAGCAGAGTTTCGCGGGCTTTGAACGACCGGGCCTCCCAGAGCATCATGTGGGCTAGCGTTCAGCGGCGCTGCCCTGATGTTAATATCGTAGGTCAGTAACTGTGCAGCTGCCTGTATCGTTAGCGCGGCACCTGTTAGAACAGGGAAAAGATTCGGCTCGCGAGGCAATAATCCTCGCCCTGGTAGAAAATTTGAACCTTGCACCATTTCCTGAAATTTATATTTATTGCGGCAATAACTTGTCCAGTCACTCACGGATGTGATTTTTTTCTGATTATTACCAATCTCTTTAAATAATAATTTACCACTCGGAGATTTATCATTGCTGTGATTAACCAGTAAATCATGACCTTTCGTAGATGTTAATTCTTCTATGAGCATTGATAGTTCCCATTATGTAGAAAATATTAAAATTCTAATTTCCATTTAAAACCTCAAGACATCACTCAGAGAAATGTCACTTTATTAAATAGTTATTAATTAAAAATCTCATTAAATTAAAACAAAAAAGTCCGTGGGACTTATT
>NZ_MRWE01000058.1 GCF_002093665.1 Rouxiella badensis
CATTGAAAATGATATTCGTACTATTAGTACAGTGAAATAATACTTCAGTTTCGTGTAATGCAATATATATAGGACAGCAACAAAGGATAATATTTAAATTAATATCCTGGAAATAAGTTTATCTGCGAGTCGAGTCTCATCCTGACAAAAAAATCCGTTGCGATAAATAGACAATAAGTCTACTGTGGACAATATTTCCACATAATGAGACTGCCATGTCTATTACTACTGAAATCACTCCCCTTCCCGGTATGGCACCGGGGACACAGCATCAGCTTACCATTCACAAATTCAGCGGCGGCCAAAGCGGTCGCAGTGCCTATATTCAGGCAGGCGTTCACGCCGATGAACATCCGGGTCTGCTGGTTATCCAACATCTTCTTGAGCGATTGCAGGAAATAGAGCAAGCCGGCGACCTCTTGGGTGAAGTCGCTGTTTGTCCTTTTGCGAACCCGGTCGGCCTCGGACAGAACATCTTTGGCTATGTGACAGGCCGTTTTAATCTGGCCAACGGTGAAAACTTTAATCGCAACTTCCCGGATATTACGCCCGCCGTTGAGGCGATGATCGCTGAAGGTGCAGCCAGCCCACTTTCTTCTGCAGACATTAAACGCCGATTTGCCGAGGCTATTGACGCCATTCCGGCGCACGACACGGTAGCGACCAATAAAAAACTGCTGCTCAAAGAGGCCTTGCGCCACGATATCGTGCTGGACCTGCACTGTGATACCTCTGCCACCCTGCATCTTTATGCAACGCTTCATCAGCAGGAGCGCGCCGTGCTGCTGGCCGGATGTATGGGAATTGAAACCGTATTCCTCGAAGAGCAGGCCGGTGGACAGCCGTTTGACGAAGCCTTCGGTAAACCGTGGAAAAAGCTGACCCAGGCCGGTCTCGCCAATCCGCTGGACTGCGGCTTTTCAACCAGCGTCGAGCTGCGCGGTCAGGCTGACGTCAACGATGAAATGGCGCGGGCTGATGCCGAAGGTATTTTGCAGTTCCTGGCCCGCGAAGGATTGCTGCGCCTGACGCCCCCCCTTGCTCCTTTAGCCCAGGTCGAGACCTATCCGCTCGAAGGTGCCTCGCATTTACAGGCACCGGCCATGGGATTGCTGGTGTGGAAAAAACGGTTGGGCGACACCGTCAGTCTGGGCGAGTTAATTGCCGAAATCGTGCCGATAGAGGCATCCCTCGGCACGCCGAGAGTGCCGGTCTACAGCGACATAGACGGGAAAATTATCGTACAGCCGCTTTTCAAAATGGTCAGGACCGGGCAGCGCGTGGCGTTGCTGGCGGGGAAAACGCCGCTTGCGCACCGCAAAGCCGGACAACTTTTACAACACTTTTAATCGGAAGAACCGCCATGAGCCTGACTAAAGATTCTCTGAATACCCTGGCCGACGCCATCCTTCATGCGCATCAGGCCTTGCGCCCGCAGGTTGCCGTAACGGCCCTGACCCACAGCGCTCCGCTGTCGGCGCTGACCGGCTGTGAAGTTTTCTTGAAGTGCGAGCACCTCCAGCATACCGGTTCATTTAAGTTTCGTGGAGCCAGCAACAAGGTTCTTGCGTTGACCGACGAACAGCGTAAGAAAGGCGTGATCACCGCCTCATCAGGGAATCACGGTCAGGCACTGGCGCTGGCGGGGCTTCGCGCTGGCGTGCCGGTCACGGTTTATACCACCACCAGCGCGTCCCCCACTAAGCTGGCGGCCGTCAAAGCCTTTGGTGCCAAGGTTATTTCTCTCGATACCGATCCGCTTAGCGTCGAACTTGAGGCGGCAAAACAGGCGCAGCAGCAGGATACCCTGTTCGTCTCACCTTATAACGATCTCGATGTTATTGCCGGGCAAGGCACGGTTGGCGCGGAGCTGGTCGAACAGCTTCCCGACGTCGATGCGGTATTTATCGCGGTCGGCGGCGGCGGCCTTATCTCCGGTATCGCTGCGGCGCTGGCACACTTAAAACCGGGCACCGACATCATCGGCTGCTGGCCCGAGAATGCACCCACCCTGCAACGTTCACTCGAGGTCGGTGAGATTATCGAGATGGAAGAAGAAGAAACGCTGTCTGACGGCACCGCGGGCGGAGTCGAACCGGGGAGCATCACCTTCCCGCTTTGCCAGCAGTTGGTGACTCAAACCGTGCTGGTCAGCGAGCAGGAAATCCGCGAAGCCATGAAAGCCGTTGCGCGCTTTGAGCGCTGGATGATTGAAGGAGCCGCGGGCGTGGCATTGGCGGGTGCCATCAAGCTGGCGGCGCAGTATCAGGGGAAAAAGGTCGCAGTCGTACTTTGCGGCCGCAACATATTGCTCGAGAAATTCATTGGAGCCATTCAATGAAAATCTATCAGCAGACGCAGATAGTCGGCGCGATAGACATGAAAATCGCCGCCGCCCGCATCGCCGAAGGCTTTATCGCCTATTCTCAGGGCCGCGTTCAGGTGCCACCGGTACAGAATTTTAGCTTTGAGCAGGCCAACGGCGACTGCTGCGTTAAATCCGCCTGGATTGAGGGCAGCGAGACCTTCACCGTGAAAATATCAACCGGCTTTTACGATAACCCCGCCAAAGGGTTAGCCAGTAACGACGGGTTGATGCTGGTCCTTTGCGCCCAGACCGGTGCCCCCAAAGCCCTGTTGCAGGATGAGGGTTGGCTGACCTGCATTCGCACCGCGCTGGCAGGCCAGATAGCGGCAAAACTGCTGGCCCCTTCGGTGATTACCGGCATCGGCATTCTCGGCTGCGGCGTGCAGGCGCAGATGCAGCTGGAGCAGCTCGTGCCGCTGACTGACTGTCGCAAGTTAACCGTCTGGGGCAGAAATCCGGCCGCGCTGGAGGCCTATCGTCAATTCGCCGACTCGTTGGGCTTTAGCGTAACCACCACGCAGGATGCCCGTGAGGTGGCCCAAAACGCCAATCTGATTGTGACTACCACCCCGTCACGCGAGCCGCTGTTGCAAAGCGGTTGGATCCAGCCTGGAACCCACATCACGGCGGTAGGGGCAGACGGCGGCGGCAAGCAGGAGCTAGATACCCATCTGGTCGCCCGCGCCGACGTCATCGCGGTGGATTCGGTGCAGCAGTGCAGCCAATACGGCGAGGTCTCGCATGCAGTAAAACAGGGGTTGATTGTCGGGGAACAGCTGCTGGAACTGGGGCTGTTGCTCGAAGGCAAAGTGCAAGGCCGCGACAACGATCGGCAGATTACGCTGGCCGATTTAACCGGCGTCGCGGTGCAGGACGCACAGATAGCCGGCTATGCCATGCAGGCCTGCGCCGAGGCGCTGCCCGGCCTCTGATGACAATGGGCTATTCTTCGCGCAGGGCCTTGACGTATTTATAGACCGTGGCCCTGCCCATCGATAGCACGTTTGCGACATAGTCGTAGGCGCTTCGGCCTTCAAACGCCCGCTCGTGATACAGCGCCTCAACCAGTTGGCGTTTATCCTCCCGACGTAGCCCGTTGAGACTCAGACTATTTTTATGCAGCCAGGCGTGCAGGAAGGTGTTGATACGCTCCTGCCAGTCGTCGCGGAACAGCGCTTCGGGCTGCGGCATGACTCGACTGGCCTGGAAAAAAAGATTCAGCGCATCGCGCGCCTGTTCCAGCACCGAATAATTTAGATTGATGCACAGCGCCATCACTGCCTGCCCTTCGCCGTCGCGCAGGATACTGGTAATAGAACGCATACGCTGCCCATCCCAATTAAGCTTCTCGTAAGGACCGATGCTTTGCGCCGATCGCGGATCGCTGTGCAATTCGTCGAGCGCAGAGTCGTCGCCAATTTTTCGCTTGGAGAGATTATTGGCGATGTGCACCACCTGCTGTGTTTTCAGGTCATGCAAAATCACCTCGGCGTGAGGGAAAAGCAGCGTCGCAATACTGTCAGCGATAGTTTGATAATTGGTGGGCTGAAACGCGTTTGCGGTGCTCATAATCTTTCCCGAGGTTGGCTAGAGCAATTGATAATACAGTATAAAAGATTGCCTCAACATCCCGGCCGTTATCTGGCATTTTTCCCCGTGCAGAATTCCCTATTCCGTCATCGCGCTGAAATATAATTGTCATTGTTATGTCCTATGGTCGAGATAACTCAACCGGAGGACATTCTATGTTCAGCATGGACCACGTACTTCAGGATCTTGCCCCGCAGCGTAAAACGCCTTCATGGCAGCTGAATCTATTGAAACAGCTGTTCCGCGAGAAAGAATTTCAACAACTTGCCGAAAACAACCGCCATCTTAAAGGCGTTGACATGGTCGAACAAATCCTCGACTACTTCCAGATTCGGTGCGAACTTTCCGACCGTTGCCTCGAACAGATCCCCAGTTATGGTCCCGTGGTGATCGTCGCCAACCATCCTATCGGTACGCTCGAAGGGCTTGCGCTGCTCAGCGCGGTTGCGTCGGTGCGCGCCGACGTGAAAGTGGTCGCCAATCGCCTGCTTTCACAGATTGAGTCGTTCAGCAGCCTGATGATCCCCGTCGACAACATGGGCGGCAATCGCACCGGACGAGCGCAAATTTCGATGATGCAGGAACATTTGGAAAATCAGGGCGTGCTGATCCTGTTCCCGGCGGGTGAAGTCTCACGCGTCACCTCAAAAGGAGTGCGCGACGGCCGCTGGCACAGCGGTTTCGTCAAGCTGGCGGCCAAGACACGCGCCGCTATCGTGCCGGTACATATCAGCGGCAACAACAGCGCACTGTTTTACCTGAGCTCAATGGTTTACAAACCGATTGCCACGCTGCTGTTGGTCCACGAGATGTTTGGCCATCGCGGCAGCACGCTTAAACTGCAGATAGGCGCACGCATTCCCTACGACAGCTGGCACGACGGTCACTCACGAGCGAAGGATCTGGCGGCACGCTTTCGCAAACATGTTTATCGTCTTGGGCAGGGAAAGCCCGGATTATTTAGAACCGAATCGGCCATTGCCCGTGCTGAAGATCGCGCCGTATTGAAACATGCGCTGGAGGCGACAGAGGTGCTCGGGAAGACGCCTGATGGCAAGCTGATTTATCTTTATCGACGCAACGGTGAAGACTATGTGCCCATTCTGCGTGAGCTGGGTCGACTGCGCGAAATTGCCTTCCGCGCCGTGGGTGAAGGCAGCGGCCGCAGGCGCGACCTTGACGGCTACGACGATGACTATTATCACCTGGTGCTATGGGATCCACAGGCGCTGGAGATAGTCGGTGCCTACCGTTTTATCCCCACCGCCGAGCAGCTTGAAAAGCAAGGCCTCAGCGGCATCTACAGCCAAAGCCTGTTCAACTATGGCCATCAGATGGACCCTATTCTCGCGCAGGGCATCGAGCTGGGCCGCAGTTTCATTCAGCCGACCTACTGGGGAAAAAGAGGTCTCGATTACCTGTGGTTGGGCATTGGTGCCTATCTGGCAAAATATCCGCAGTATCGCTACCTGTTTGGCCCAGTTTCCATTTCAGGTGGCCTGCCGCTGGCCGCGCGTGACCTGTTAATCGCCTTCTATCGCCTTTATTTTGCTCCTTCACTGCCGCTGGCTAGCTCCCGCCGCCCTTATCCAGCGACGCTGCCTGAAGTTCTGGCGCAGTTCTGCGGCGATAATTATTCACAGGACCTGCAATGCTTAAAGCGTCTGCTGGCGAATTTTGGCTGCAGTATTCCGCCGCTTTACAAGCAATACTCTGAACTTTGCGAAACGGGTGGCGTGCAGTTTATTGATTTTGGCTGCGATCCGGCCTTCAACAACTGTATCGACGGGCTGGTACTTGTCGATGTTTCCATGCTCAGGCCGTCGAAATTCGAGCGGTATATCGCGGTGCATCGGAACATTGCCGAATCCACCCCGCAGTAATGCCCCTAAATCGCGGCCAGAGTCACGACTTTGCTGACCGCGGATTGACAGCGTAGAGGGCAGCACTACATTAAGAAAAGAAACGTATTTAAGACCACCTCTCCGTTATGCTGAGGCGTTGTCTAAAAAATAACTTTCTCTCTTCAATGGCGTATGGGGTCCCCATGCATTGTTCGCCTGTCTTTACGCTGGAATTGCAATGAAACTGACTATCCTGATTTTGAGCCTGCTGATGTTGACAGGCTGTGGTACTGGAGCAGCCGAATCTTTGTTTAGAATTATTCCCGTTAACAGCGACATCTGCCCACATGGTCGCGACGTTTCCACTAATCAGTGCAATAATTGAAAAATTTCACCCTCTATCCAACCGCAGCGTTTCTTTGAGGTGGTCCAAAAATGCCCGTGTCAAAGCGGGCAAGTATCGCCTCGAAGGGTATACCGCATAAGTTGTCAGTTCAGTCGGCGCGTAATCTTCCAATACCGGCACCAGTGAACCCGCATCGATACTGGACTGGAAGACAAATCTTGGCCCGTAGGCGATGCCAATATTGTTTAGCGCCGAATTGAGCAACAGCTGCATGTTGTCGGACCTTAGCCGACACCGACCGCTGACTTCAAACCTCTCTCCGCCTTTGCTATAAAGCGTCCAGTCATCGGGTGACGTCGCTTCAGAAAATAGCAACGTATCGTGATGTGCAATATCCTCTGGCCGGGTAGGCACCCCTTTTCGTCGCAGATAATCTACCCCGGCGCAAACCATCATCGGACACCCCGCCAGCCGCTGGGCGATGATAGTCGAGTCCGCCAGATGCCCGATTCTTATCGCCAGACTGATACCTTCGGTAAACATATCCAGATAGTGGTCGGTTAATTTCACCTTCAGCGTCACATTTTCATGCTGCTCAAGAAACTGAGCGATAATTTCGCCGAGATAGTGCTCGCCAAACATGACCGGCGCGGTAATTGAAAGCTCACCTGACAGTGAAATAGCAGACTCGGCCACTTCCTGATTCGCCTGTTCAAGCTCGTCCATTATCTTTCTGCAACGATCGTAATAGTGTTTACCCGCTGGGGTAAGTGTCAGTTTTCGCGTAGTGCGTTGCAGGAGTAAAACGGAAAGGGAGGACTCAAGCGCGCGCAGATAGCGGCTGGCCATCGGCGGCGTAATATTAAATTGTCGGCTGGCGGCGGCCAGACTGCCCTGTTCGACGGTGGCTAAAAATACATTGATAGCGGTGAAATTATCCATCCTGATTATGTACTCTCAGTAAATAGTGCATGACCTTTTCGTCATCTTATCACCGGTTTTTTCGCAGAGTAGAGTAATCGCTCACCTTATTGTGGAGAACCAACATGACTCATCAATCCCCTTCACCGGCGGCCAACAGACCGTTGGAACTGATATTTTTACACTACTGGGGCGGTAGCGCCGCAACCTGGGACGGCGTCATTAATCTGTTGCCCGCGGACGTTAAGACGCATACGCCCGAGTTTCGCGGCTGGGGAGAAAATCACTCAGAGATGCCATCAGATGCCAGCCTTCACTTGCTCGCCGCAGACATAGAGGAATTTATTGCCCGCCGGACTACAGGCCGTTATCTGCTGGTCGGCCATTCGATGGGCGGTAAGGTCGCACAAATTATTGCCGGTTCGCGTCCGGCGAATCTTGCAGGTCTCATGCTGGTCGCACCCGCGCCGCCGACCGCGATGGCGTTATCGGCAGAGCAGCGAGAAACGATGATCCATGCCTATGACTCGGCAGAATCTACCGCGTTTGTGCTCGACAATGTCCTCACAGCGGGCGGACTTCCACACGCAATACGCCAGAAAGCGCTGCAGACATCAATAGCAGGCAGCCGCGACGCCAAAACCTGGTGGCCTAAGGTCGGGATAGGGGAAGAGGTGCTGAAACAGGCCGCCAGTATCGACGTACCCGTCCATGTGTTGAGTGGCGAAAAGGATCGAGTCGATACACCCGCCACCCTCCAGGAAAAGTTAATGCCGCACCTCAGTAACGCCAGACTTGAGGTGATTGAGGGTAAAGGCCATCTTTTGCCGCTTGAGGCCCCGACAGCCATCGCGGCCTCGCTAATGCAGTTTATCGATCTCCTTCTCTCGGCGGATTAATTAAAAGGGGCTTCGCCGGCCAAGACTTTATCGATGATTTTCAACACACCTTCATCATTGTTGGAGACGGTGGTATAGCTCGCTGCGGCTTTTGCAGCGGGCATAGCATTGGCCATCGAGAAACCGAATCCGGCCTGCCTGAGCATCTCGACGTCGTTCCCCCCGTCGCCGAAGGTCACGACCTCGGCGTCATCAATATTCCAGATTTTTTGCAGCATGCTCAATCCGTTGGCCTTGTGACGGCCGGGGATAATCAGGTCGGCAGAGCCGTGACCGCTGGAGACCGGCGTAATGATATGGCCCAGCGCCTCGTCGAGCGAGGTCATAAAATTCGCCAGGTGTTGGTCGTCAATGTTGGTCGCGAACTTGAAAATGCTATCGTCAATTTCCTGATAATCGTTGATTTTTTTCAGCCGAGGATAGTAATTTTTCATCTTCTGATAGAACGCTTCGGGTTGCGACGAAAGAATGTAGGCGCTGTTCTTGCCGCAAATTACCGTATTGAGGCCGGGGATAGCGTCGATGAATCGCAGAATTTTGTCGACCGAATCGGCACTCAGTTCAGCGACGGAGAAGTCTTGCTCTTCATTAACGATATAGGCCCCATTTTCGGCCACAAAAGCGATTTCTGGCGCGATTTCAGGGAAGAAGGATTTCAGCTGATAGTACTGATTACCGCTGGCGACCACGAACTTGATGCTCCGCTCTTTCAGCTGCTGATACTGTGAAAGAAACTTTGTTTTATTATATTTTTTCTGGTCATCGAGAAACGTACCGTCCATATCTACTGCGATTAGTTTTACTGACATAGGTCCTCTCGTCCGTTCAAAAATTAACCTTGATGATAAAAGCTCTAGGTTAAAGATAAAAGAAAAAGGCCAACAATGTGGGATCGTTGGCCTTAAATACATGCAAATTCACGATTATCGTCAGAAACCGTAGCGGATAGCGTCCTTACTTTTCTGCATCAGGCCGTCGATTTTGTCAGAATAAAGCTCAAGCCCCTTACCGTCACCCGCCTGCGAGCATTCACGCCGCTTGGCGTTGTAGGCCTTCATCAACTGCGCCTGTGCAAAACCGGGCTTGCCGTAGCACGCCATGCTCTTCTCCCAGCAGACAATGGCCGTGTCGGTATCCTGCTGTTCCGCATAACGTTTACCCAACTCATTCAGTGCCTTGGCACAGTCCGCAGGTGCCAGGTTCTGTGCCAGAATAGCGTCGATTTCAATCGTCATATCAGCCTCCGTGTAACCTAGTGGAAGAAGTTAAGGATGTGACCAAATACCAGCCCGACGCTTATCACGTCCGAGTCGCTGAAGGTCACGTTAGACAAACCAAATTTACCGAGCAGGGGCAGCAACAGCGCCGGAAGCAACGTGATAAATAGCCCGTGGAAGATGCCACCGATGATAGCCCCGCGACGTCCGCCGACGGCATTACCGAATATTCCGGCAGTGCCTCCAGCAAAGAAGTTGGTCAGCATACCCGGCAGAATCATCGCAAGCCCAATGCTTGGGAACAGGAACATGCCGATGATGGAGCCGATGGTGGTCGAGATAAAGCCGATGATCACCGCGTTCGGGGCGTAAGGGAACAGCACCGGACAGTCGAGCGCCGGGATAGCGTTGGGCACAATGCGCAGCGCGATACCGCGAAATGCCGGCACGATTTCGGCCAGCAGCAGGCGCACACCGGCTAGCAATACATAAACCCCAACCACAAACTGAATGGATTGCAGGAATGCATAAACCAGATAGTTGACGCTGTTGGCATAGGGCGCGATCACCGCAGGTCCGGCGACGGCAGCGGGGATGAGATAAATCGGGATCATCACCACCATCATCGACAGATAGGTGTCCTGCAGGAAGGAGAAGGCCTGCGGCAGCTCGAAATCTTCGGTGCTCTTACTGACGTCGCCGGTTATTTTGGCAACACCCGCCTGGATAATGTAGCCAATCGTGCAGAAATGACCGAGGGCGATATCATCAGAGCCGGTAATCTTACGCACAATCGGCTGTGCCAGAACCGGCATACCCACCGCCATTACCCCGGCAATCACGCCACCGATCAGGATAAGTTCGGTGCCGCGCAGGCCGCCCATATATCCGATAACCGAACAGACGGTTGCCATCCACAGCGAGGCCTGTCCGGTCAGAAAGATGTACTTAAAGCGGGTGAAACGCGCGATGAGAATATTAACGATAAACGCCAGCACCATGATTAATGCCGTTTCACGCCCGAGCGTCTGCTGCGCAATCCCGGCTATTGAGCCGACGTCGGTCACGATACCGCGCATGTTGAAGCCTTTCTGGAATATCTCGCCCAGGAAGGTTAACGTCGCGACAATAATACTTGCCCCTGAAAGCAACACTAAAAAACCGAGCAACGTTTTCAGCGTACCGGTAATGACTTGCCCCGGACTTTTCTTTAAAGCAATCAGCCCTATCATAGCAATCAGGGATATTAAAATAGACGCCTGGCCCAGTACGTCGTTGACAATAAAGTGAAGGAAAGACATATAAAGTCCCCTGTAGAGTTCACGGTGATCGAGCTATTGGGTAAGATATTGTTCTAATAACAGGCTCTGAGTTTTTTATATCACTCTATTTTACTGTTTACTGTTAATACGCCATCAGCCCCATTTCTTGTAACACGGGCGTGAGTTTTTCTTTTATTTCTTTTTTATCCACCAGACGTTTCAGATAAATAATGGTGGCGCTGATATTGTAATGCGCGAACTGTGATCTGAAATTTTCGCCGGTAAAAATAATATCGGCACGCGTAGACGTTGCGCTGGAGATATCGCAGTGAGATAAATCGGCATCAATACCGAGATCTTTCAATGCCGCTTCAATACTCATTTCACAGGCAAAGCTGCTGCCGAGACCCGCACCACATACCGCCAGAATAGATAACTTTTTCATAGGTGTTCCTTGGGTTGCCGTTAATTAATAAGACACACGTCGGATTTCCCCGATGGCATGAGTGCCAAAGGGGGAGACACTCACTAGTACTGCCGAATAGCCTGCAGTACGTCTTCTTTGCTATGGCATTGTCGTAATTTTTGCACCACCTCATCGTCACAGAACAGGTGCGACAGGCTGGCAATCATTTCTATATGTGAATCACTGTCTATGGCCGCGAGGGCGAAGACAATGTAGACCGGATCGTTATCTTCGCTATGAAACTCAACGCCTTCAGAAACAATAACCAGAGAGAGGGCGGTATGAATTACCCCTTCCTCGGGTCGAGCATGCGGCATGGCTATCCCTTCGCCCAGGACATAATAAGGGCCGATTTCTCGGTGCATATCATATATTGCCTGGAGATACCGTGGTTCAACGGCACCCGAATCGATGAGGGGTTGAACGGCTAATGCCACAGCCTGTTGCCAGTCCGGCGTATGTTCAACGATGTTAATATTACTTTCATTAATCCAGTCGGTTAACATATTACC
>NZ_MRWE01000059.1 GCF_002093665.1 Rouxiella badensis
GTATTATAAATAGTTAATTTTTATTTTAGTGTGGGCAACATTTCTTTATGCCCAACCTAGAATTGAATTAGACGCAGTCATACTTGTAGGTACATGTATCCATGATCTTCAAAAGGAATGATATGACGAGTTTCCGACGGAGAAAATTCCATTATAGTGCACCGGTCACATCGCTCATACAAATTGTCTCGGATGTGTTGACCATTTTCTCTGGACTGTATCTTACACGCCTGCTGTTTGACGAAAAGTTCATGTATCAAGATCTTAACAGAGTCCTGGCGTCAATTATTGCTTTCCAGATGATTGGCAGCTTTACTGACTTTTATCGTTCATGGCGTGGAGTTAGGCTGAGTTATGAACTTAAGATTGTAATAAAGAGCTGGATTTTAACCATTTTAATGACCTTTGGTTTTTTATCCATTCTCAATGCGGAATATGAAAACTTTGTCATTTTTTCGGTATGGTTCCTTACGGTATATCTTGGGCTTGTTGTATCGAGGGTAATTATAAGGCTCGTCATCGGCTATCTTCGTAATAAAGGCTATAACACGCGTAATGTGGCTATTATGGGCGCTATGCCGGTAGGTCTTAAGCTCGCGGAGTCTTTACGTGATGCCCAATGGATGGGGTTTAATGTCTTAGGTGTTTATGATGACAGCGAGACGACATTAGATACAACTATTCCAAAGCGAGGGGGATTTGAACAATTAATCATTGATGCCAAGCTAGGTAAAATCGACCGTGTTTATATTGCATTACCCATGACTCAAGAGAAGATAATTAGAGATGTGGTCGAAGAGCTTGCTGATTCAACCTGTACCGTCGTACTTATTCCAGATATTTTCATGTTTGATTTACTTCATTCGCGCACGGAGGAAATTGATGGTGTGCCCGTTGTTTCCCTTGTCGATACTCCAATGATTGGTATGAACAAACTTATCAAAAGACTTGAGGACATCATTCTATCCGTAGCCATTTTATTGTTTATATCACCTATCTTCATACTTATCGCCATATTAGTGAAAGTAACTTCTCCTGGGCCTATCATCTTTAAACAGCAGAGATATGGTATTGATGGGCGGGGAATTGCGGTATGGAAGTTTAGAAGCATGGCCGTTATGGAAAATGGTGATGATGTCATTCAGGCTAAAAAGGGTGATAGCCGTATAACGCCCCTTGGCAGTTTTCTACGTAAAACTTCACTCGATGAATTACCACAGTTTATAAATGTTCTTGAGGGAAGTATGTCGATTGTTGGACCTCGTCCGCATGCAATTGCCCATAACGAACTTTATCGAAAAATGATATCAGGCTATATGCTACGCCATAAAATGAAACCTGGAATAACCGGCTGGGCTCAAATCAACGGCTGGAGAGGTGAAACAAATACTTTGGATAAAATGCAAAAAAGGGTCGATTTTGATCTTGATTATATCCACAACTGGAGCCTGAGCCTGGACTTGAAAATAATATGTCTGAGCATATTTAAAGGATTCGTCAATAAGTCTGCGTATTAGCCTCCTCAGAAGCCACACGGATTACTTCATGTGGCTTCTGATTTTATCTCTTACCGCCGTTATTCTACGGCGATCGGTTTCTCATCAATCTTCGCGGGTTCATTGCCCTGCAACGTTTTAACCCGTTGCTCGACTTTTTGTACCGCCGCAGCATCTTTTAACAGGGAATAGATCAGGGTAAATTCTGCCGTTTGGCCCGGCTGAAGCTGCTTAACTCGGCCTTGTTGTTTCTCAACGGTGACAGGATAAGCGTAGTTAGTGCCTGGTTCGATACCAGTAACGTATCCCTGCTTCAGCGTATCGGTATTTTTCCACATCGTTAGCAGAGGCAATTGATGGGTATCAAACTCGATTGATGCACCTTTGTCTCCCTTGCTGTTAATGACGGCCGCGACGGTTTTACCGTTGCTGTCTGCCTTAGGCTTGAGATTAAATACCATCTCGTCGAAGTCTTTGGTTGGTGCGCCATAGGTTGCCCAGTTATTTAAGCCTTTTTTGGCGTAGTCATTAAACGGTGAGACTGATTCGAGTGGCGCGATAAAGCGTGCGTTTTCTTCGAGGATAGGCGTGCTGAAATTGCTGTGATAAATTATTTGATAATCATGCGGATAATCAGCTTTATTCGTCAGCACATCATGGATAGTGAATGAGTCGCTGCCCGGCACGTAGCGCAGTTCAGTCCATGTCTCGAGGTTGGCTTTCTTAAAAGTATGTTCTTTTAATAAACCACGAATGCGGATCTCGTGTGGTGCTTGATCATCAACAATGACCTCAACTTTTGACGCTGGCGTATTACCGGCTTTACCGTGAAGCGTATAAATAACGCCATCTTTAGTGACGGGGTGCCCGGTCCATTCGTAGCCACAGCGCACCATCATCTCGTTGAAACCTTCCAGCCATCCTAACCCGTTTCGACTCTCAAGATTGATATAGGCCGGATTAACGACCTCATTTACCGGCGAATCCCAGCCTAAACGGATGCCATGTCCGGTGACACGGAGCAAGTCCATGCCGCGTGTCGGGCTAAGCAGGATAGTGAGCCCATCTTTGCTGGTTACGGTGATGACCTTTGATCCCTCTTGTTTCCCGCCGTGAAGCACTTTTTGTTCGATGCTGAAGGGCTCACCTTCTAACTTCAGCTGCGCGCTGCTTATTTGCCAATTTCCCTGTTCCGTACTGCTGTCAGCATCGGTCAGCACCCACGTCTTTGCCGCGACTTGTCCACTGATTAATGCCAAAACGACGCCTGCCAGAATATGTTTTTTCATCACTCATTCCCTTTAGCTGAATTGATTTAGCTTGAACCAACCGCAGACTACAAAGTTAGAGGAGTTAAAAACGTGAGGATTATCACTTGGACGTTAATTATGATCGAAAGCTGTCTGAATTAGGATTCTCATCACAATATTAAATGTTTTTTATAATTCTTTGCATTCAACACTGTGAAGTGAGTGGGCTGAAATTTTTCATAATGAAATCGATTCAGCTGCTTTTATAAAGTAAGAACAGATTGATGAGCAGGCACAACCCAATAATTTAGCGGGAGGATCCTTCACATTGCCGGATTGAAGAGGAATTGTCAGGGCCATTTTCATTGCCTGAGGGAGAGAGGATTAATCATTGTTATTATTTCGAGGATGACTTTTCAAAGAAGCCCATAACTCACTTTTTTCACGGTCAGTCTGGGCTTGCTTTTATTATTTAAAAGCGGAACTCCCTTCCGCTGTAGCTTCCTCTTCCTTAACATCAACGCTTGACGGTTTTAATACCGAATACATCACGCCGGTGACTATTGTTCCAGCAATAATAGAAAGCAGATACATGCCGACGTGGCCCACGGCATGGGGGATCGCGAGAACAAAAAGTCCGCCGTGTGGAGCCATCAAAGTGCAGCCAAAGAACATCGACAGGCCACCTGCCAAGGCACCGCCGGTCATGGTGGAGGGGATAACTCGCATAGGGTCGCGAGCCGCAAAGGGGATTGCGCCTTCGGAGATAAAGCACAGCCCGAGGACAAATGATGCCTTTCCGGCTTCACGTTCAGACTGGGTAAATTTGGATTTTGCAAGCCAGGTCGCAACGCCCATTCCCAATGCCGGCACCATGCCTGCTGCCATAATGGCGGCCATCGGACCATAGGTCTGCGATGCAAGCAGGCCGACGCCAAAAGTATAGGCGGCTTTGTTAACAGGCCCTCCGAGGTCGAAGCACTGCATCGCGCCGAGTAATATGCCCAACAGTACGGCGTTGGCCGTGGTCATACTGGCAAGGAACGTGGTGAGGGCGCTCATGGCGGCGGCAACGGGTCCGCCAACCACATAAATCATGACAAGTCCGGTGAACAACGTTGCCAGCAATGGGACGACTAAAACGGGCTTTAGCGCGTCCATCTCCGCAGGGAGCCTGATTTTCTCAATCAGGAATTTAGCGGTATAGCCGGCAAGAAAACCGGCAACAATGCCCCCCAGAAATCCTGCGCCTCCTAAGCTTGCCAGCATGCCGCCTATTAAACCTGGCGCGAGCCCGGGGCGATCGGCAATAGAAAAGGCGATGTATCCTGCCAATACCGGCACCATCAGGGCAAAGGCGGCTTTACCGCCGATGTCCATCAGGGCGGCAGCGAGCGTGCCGGGTTCCTTAAATGCTTGAATACCAAAAACAAAAGAGAGAGCTATGCACAGTCCTCCGGCGACAACCAGAGGAAGCATATGCGAAACGCCGGTCATGAGATGTTTATAAATGCCATTATTCATAGGGTACGCCTTCTATTTTTATGTCATCGGATAACGAGTATCGATAGGTTTTTTTTATATAAAAGACTGAGGTGTGATGCTGTGTTTAGGCTCCGGCGCGTGCGTAATGTGCAGCCTGCTGAAACAGCTCATCGTCGGGCCTGACGCCGGTATAGAGAACAAATTGCTCAACGGCTTGAATCGCAAAAACTTCAGCGCCAGTAATGACGGCCTTATTCTTGCTTTTTGCATAGGTGAGCAACGGCGTTTCTGCAGGGAGAGCAACGACCTCAAAGATGACTTGTGCCTGTTCAATCTGCTGCTCGGTAAACGAAAGTTTGTTGGCGTCTTCGCCATTTGCCATACCGATTGGCGTTGCGTTGATCAGCAGATCCGCGTTGAGATTTCCCATCTCTTTGCGCCATTCAAAGCCATAAAGACTGGCTAATTCAGGGCCGGTTTTTTCATTTTTGGCAACAATCACCCCTTTGTTGAATCCAGCATCTTTGAGTGCGCAGGCCACCGCTTTAGCCATGCCGCCGCTGCCGCGCAGGGCAAAGGTAAAGTCGGTGGGGACCTGATATTGCTTCAGCAGGGTAGCTATGGCGATGTAGTCGGTGTTATAGGCTTTGAGATAGCCGTCGTTATTAACAATGGTATTGACCGAGTTGATGGCTTTTGCGGAAGCATCTAGCTCGTCGAGCATCGGAATACATTCCTCTTTGAACGGCATTGAGATAGCACAACCACGAATGCCCAATGCGCGAACGCCGCCAATGGCTGCTTTCAAATCCCGGGTAGTAAAGGCCTTATACAAATAATCGAGATCCATCGCATCGTAGAGATAGTTATGAAAACGGGTGCCAAAATTACTCGGTCTGGCGGCCAGTGACATGCAAATAGTGGTGTCTTTGTTTAAATGTTTAGTCATAACGAACGCCTTAAGATAAATATTTCTGTTATCAAACGGGATGGAACCTTTGCTTTAACCATCAGCCGTTGCGGTTTTGGAAATAATGGCCTAAAAAGGTGAGATTAAAAACTGCTGCATTTTATGCTCTGGAGTTCCTCTTTTATGGCCAGTCGTCGGCTTGAACAACAATATCTGCGCCTGCTGGACGTTTTCCCGGCACAGAGCGGCAGTACCACCCTGCAGGAGTTAGCGGATAAACTGCACTGTAGTAAAAGGCACATGCGTAGCCTGTTGGTGCAGATGCAGACATTAGGTTGGGTTGACTGGCTATCGGTTGCAGGGCGGGGGCATCGGTCGCGGTTGACTCTGCTGAGAAATGCCCATCAGCTGCTGGTTGAAAAGGCTGATAAGCTCATAGGCGAGGGCAGTTTTGACGAGGCAATAAGTCTGCTTGGCGAAGAAAAGCAACTGGTGACTTCGCTGCTTCGTAGCAAGCTGGGCTATAGCATTCGCAATGAGTATCAGTCACTTAGCATACCCTATTATCGCACTATGCCGAATCTTTACCCTGGAACGCCGCTGCGTCGTTCCGAAGTGCATCTGGTGCGGCAAATTTTCAACGGGCTCACCCGCATCAATGAGGATACTGGCGCGCTTGAGCCTGACCTCGCACACCAATGGCGGCAGGTTGACGAGCGACATTGGCGATTCTATTTGCGGCCGGGCGTGTTGTTTCACGACGGACGTGAGCTGGCCAGCCAGGATGTCGTTGAGTCGTTGGCTCGCTGTGCGCAGCAGCCTCTTTTCTCTCATATTCAGCGGGTCTACCAGAGCGGTACGCTAAGTGTGGTGGTTGAGCTCAGTCAGGAGGATCCGCAGCTTCCGCTTTTATTGTCTCATCCGACGGCGCTGATTTTGCCCGCCGACCATGCGTTGCGTGCTGATTTTGCCGCACATCCCATTGGGACCGGGCCGTATCAGGTGAGTGAAAATAACGACTGGCGTCTGCTTCTAAAGGCCTATGACCGCTACTTCGGGTTTCGGGCGCTGCTTGATGAGGTGGAAGTATTGATGTGGCCAGATCTCGCTACGCTGTCATTAGGCGATAAAGCCACCAATTCGACAGCGTTTAACGCTGTGCCCGCGGAGTCTGCCGCCTGGCTGAGCTCAAGCATTAGTGACGTGGATTATGTCGCCGGTCATGCGGTGAATTTCACGGGGAAACCGTCTGACCTTTCAAGCGAGATGTTTCTTGAGCGCGGAGGATATTTTTTGCTTTGCGACAGTCGCTCGAGCCAGTGGCAGAGCATTGAAAAACGACGCTGGCTGCGCGAAAAACTCAATCCGAACCTGTTAATACAGAAACTGATAGAGCCGATTCGACAATTCTGGGTGCCGACCGGAAGCCTGTTGCCTTCATGGTTTCACTGCATGGATGCCGGAAAATCGCAGGCACCGCAGATGCCTTGTCGCTTAAGGTTGGCTTATCACGCTCAGCATCCTGAATATCGGATGTTGGCAGGCGATATGAGAGATGTTCTTGCCGATTCAGGCGTCGAGCTTGAGCTCATCGAAATAGAGTATGAGCGCTGGGCAACGGGAGAGGTAAAAGCGGATCTGTGGTTGGGGACAGTTAATTTCCCCGTTCCCGAAGCCTGGAACGTAGGAGCATGGTTGTTGGGCATGCCGCTGTTAAAAGATCACATTTCTGGGGGTAACGCCGAGATTTTCAACCAGTGGTTGCAGCAGTGGCGAGAAGAGACGCTGACCTCTCAGCAATTGGTGCAAAATGTAGTCGGTGAAGGTTGGTTACAGCCGCTGTTTCACCACTGGATGCGCCTGAAAGGGCCTGAACAGGCGCAGGGGATTCACCTTAACAATCTCGGCTGGTTTGATTTTAAATCGACGTGGATGGAGCCAGAATAGTCTGGCAATCGGGGATGCCCTTCATTGCCTCCAGCAGCTGGTCGTAATAACGTTCGGCGGTACGCAGACGCAGCAGACAACCGAGATAAAATTCATTCTTTGATTCAGGATGCTGGCTGACAATGACGTTGATCACGTTATAAAGCCAGTCATCACCATGTTTGATATCGACTTCAATATGCTCGGCGTAATAGTGGAAGTCTCGTTCCGTGAGCCCCAACCTTGTGCAGCCCTTTACTAATTTTGAATACTGCGGGGGATCCAAAACCTCCGTCATGGCCATGACACCGAGTAATTTATAATAATGGCGTCGATTTACCCCGCCCAGCATAAAAGCATTATGTCCGGACAGTGCCTCCGCGCCATAAAGTTCGACATAGTGATGGGTGGGTAAATTTATGCCTCGTCTTTCGAGCAGGTCTTTATACAGATTTACATGGGTGAAATAACGATCGCCATGCCCCACTTCATCCCATATATTTTCGCTTATGGTTCCTCGGGTCTCAGGGTGAGATCCAATCAGCGTATAGGCGACAAGGTCGAAGAAAATTAGATTTAATGCACTGTCACTCTTGAGGAAAAGGTAAAGCTGTTCCTGTGTTGCATCAGTCTCGATAAAGTCGAACAGGGGATGATGTGAGGCGTTATGCGTTTTCCACAGGTTTATCAAGAACTCAGCGAAACTTTTATTTTTAGCCGGTACCTCGAGGTTTGGCGTATCTTTAAACTCGTGATAAAGCCAACGGGCCTCAATCTTATTCTTTATATTAATAATTATAGGGTCATACTGCCGCTGAGCCGGTATTGATAGGGGATAGCACAGGTTTATCTGGTAAATCATAAATAATGCGTTGTGAATAACCTTTTGTGCTTCGGGTAACGACGTTTCATAGGCGTCATATAAAATAGCGTCGATGTCGTTATCGATATCCCCATTAACGTCTGCAATTGAACTGTTAATATAATGCTTAAGTCTTGAGGAGAAGTTATAAGTATCACTTTCGAATGTTGATTTGACTTCCTTTAAATTAAACATGCAAGCCTCCTTTCCATTGGGGTTGCCGCTAGTCTAGAACGATTTAATTAATTATCTACAACAAAATAAATTATGCTCGTTTTGTTATAATATGCCTTATCAACATGACGAGCCTGGCAAGGCTTTAATCCTCGAAGGCGAAATCAGCCTTCGCCCTGCAGACGGGGAAACGACCTATGCAGTGGGTGAAATTTTTCATCTACGGCCGAATGAACCCCATTAGGAAACCTTCGGGCCGCCAGGCGTCCGATATCTTTCCGGACGAAAGCCCTTTTAAAAGAGGAAGTGAATGGCGGACAAAATCTTTAACTGGTGTTCTATTAGCTTGAGCGGGCGCAGGGAAACCAGCGCTTTGCCGAACGCCCGTTTCCCTTACTGGAGCTTTACCAAAACGGTTATCGCTATTTGTGCGTTAAAGCTTTCTGAAGCAGGCGTGATTGATTTAGATGCACCGCTCGCGGGTGAGGCCTTTACGCTGCGTCAGTTGCTCATGCATACCGCCGGGCTTAATGACTATGCTCAGATAGCCGAATATCATCGCGACGTTGCTGCTAATCAGCTGCCCTGGCCGCGTGAAAGGCTGCTTGAAGCGGTACTTGCCCAAGGTCCGTTATTCACACCGGGCAACGGCTGGTGTTACTCCAACGTGGGTTATATGCTGGCACGCGAGCATATTGAAGCCGTTTCTGGAAAGCCCTTTGCTCATTGGGTCGCTGAGTTTATCTCCCTTCCACTCGAACTACACAGCGTTGAGCTCGCGACGACTCAGGCACAGTTTGCCACACTGCATTGGAAGGCTGCCGCTCATTATCATCCCGGCTGGGTGTATCACGGCTGCCTTATCGGCACGGCGAGCGACGCCGCGTCAATTCTGCATGCGCTGTTTTGCGGCAAACTCGTGTCGACTGCAACACGAGAGCAAATGCTGATGCGTTACCCTTTGGGGGGCGCTATTGAGGGAAGACCTTGGACCGAATGTGGCTACGCGCTTGGCCTGATGAGTGGCCGCGTAGCCGATGGTGTTCGCGCCATCGGGCACTCGGGAGCTGGGCCGTTTTGCGTCAACGCTGTCTATCATTTTCCCGACAGCGAGGACCCAATGACGGTCGCCTGTTTTACCGAGGGCAGCCATGAAGGCGTGGCGGAGTACTATGCTTTAAATCTTTTAAGGCGTTAGCAGAGCAATACTCTGGCGAATTTCTCTTTCAATATCCGCTTCACTCCAGCCCGCAAGCACCGATGAGAAGGGTTCAAACGAATAAATCCCCTGATAGCCTAATCTTTCAAGTCGTAAGACTTGCTCGATATTTTTCATCAAATCTCGTTCGCTAAGCATCAGACGTTCTTCATCGGTCAGCAACGCTTTTCTTCTGTCGTCCTCTACACCAGATACGTGCACCAAACCGATGAGACTGATATCGATTTTGGTCTCAAAATTGACTTCATCTTCCACGTATAAGTAGTGATGGAAGGTATCCAAAACAATTTTGAATGGCACCTGAGCTTCTCGGATCAGCGTTTGTGTTAGCACGGCGGAACGCAGGGAGCTCATTTCAAAGCCAAGGGGCTCCACTAAACCGGCTATACCATATTTCTCGAATAAGGGGGCCAGGGTTTGCATGGCGCTGACGGTGTCTTCGAGTGAAATAGGATTACCGTCATTGAGTGGGCAAAGCACCAACGCCTGAGCACCGATAGCTCTCGCTTCTTTAAGCAACCCTTCTGTTTTCTCCAGCAAGGTGCTGGTTATCTGATTGAATGGATATACCGCATTGATTGTTACTATCTCCTGACGGTATTTTTCTGCCAAAGCATTAACCTGCAGTGCCGAGAGGGAATCGGTGACCTTTCCACTGGGCATATCATTACGCATTTCAACTTTATTCAGACCACAACGCGCCATTAACTGAAAAAATTGTTCGATAGTTAGATTGGGTGCAATTTTACGATTAACGCAAAACCTATTTAGATCAATACCCATACCGAGACTCCTGCCTCATTTTCCGCGAGGATGTTGTAATTCGCCTATTCAAGACAACCAGCGTCGTACTGAATACTTGTGGGTTGGTAATGTCATTGTGCCACTGCAAGAAAATCGACCAATGATGCGACAGTCATTGTCAGCGAAAGGTAAAAGGTTTCAGTCTCTGACAACGATAAATTCATGAAAACATTTATTTCATATTAAGTTAATTGTGAAACTTTAATTTTTAGATCTAGCTCATAAAAAGAATCGTGGCGAGGCGGGTCAACCGTAATCAGCATTGTCTTGAGCTACCTCCTATACTGTTACCGAGATCACAAAACTAAGG
>NZ_MRWE01000060.1 GCF_002093665.1 Rouxiella badensis
TAACAATCCTGTTATGAGTAATATATATAAATGTAATATTTAACTTGCTCAAGCATTGTTTTCTGAATGTTTGTGAAATGTGAGTTGCTTCACAGGGACTCGCTCATGGCCCTTTTTACCGATGTAGAAATCATTTTCTTAACTGCTCAATATGGATGGTCAGGAACATGAGCTCATCTTCCGTTAACGCATGGTCATGATGCAATGCTATGTATTTGTTTATTTTTTCTGCGCATTCGTGTGAGGCTACATACTTTTCTCTTACCAGTCTTGGCAGAGACGGATCGTCATTATTGACAAACTTACGGTCAAAAATACGTTGAGCAAAGAATTTAAGATGGGTGATAAAGCGCTGATAGCTTAATGAATCCTCATTGTATTCCAGCGTAAAATGATACTGCACCAGGCTGAGGATATCCTGCATAAAACGGGTTATTTTCATGGTGTTTTGCATATTGTCATTTAGCTGAGCATTAACAAGATGCAGGGCGATATATCCGGCTTCATCTTCAGGAAGCAATACGCCAGTATGGCGGTAAATAATCTGCAGTGACTCTTTACCGATGGCGAATTCGGAAGCGTAAAGCTTTTTTATTTCCCAAAGCAATGCATTGGGGATGGTGATATTTTCAGCAAAACGTTGTAAAGCATAATGAAGGTGATCGACCAGGGAAATTAGTACGCTGGCATGCAGTTTGGTTGCCAGACGAGTTTTAGCCAGTGCGATAATTTCTTCCGTCGCACTAATACAACTCGCCGGAACTTGTTCAAGCAAGGCTTTGAAATGATCGCTGTAAGGGTTATTGAGCGAGAAGATTTTTTCGATCAGCTGCGGATTAATCGATTCACCCGGTTTTTTTTGAAAGCCGATGCCTTTACCCATCACCACCGTTTCCTGCTGGTTCTCCCCAAGCGTGATCACCACGTTATTATTCAATATGCGATCTATTTGCATTCTATTTATGTTCATGAGGGTAGGCCTTATTCCCTTAAGAGAATTTAAGTATTTGGCGGGAACGTTATGGCAGGTTGAGATGAGCTGTCAATTGCAACGCATGCTAAGTCGAAAGAGGTCTCCCTCTTTTTAGCTAAATTGCTGGGGGAATCACAGTATGGTGTAAGACTTATGTTAAGGGGAGCGACGGATACGCTCCCCTTGACGCTGAAACAGCGGGCAGTGGGAGGGTTGGCACGCTTGGCTTCTGGCTCGCTCTATCAGGACGTGACCGACGGCAGGCGCTTAATCGCCTCAAGCAAGGGTTCGGTCTTGCCTGCCGCACAGATGCGTATCCAGCCTTCGCCCGCCTGCCCAAAGGCCACACCCGGTGCCACGGCGACGCGTGCGGTGAGCAGGAAATGTTCGGCCCAGGCGGCGACGTCTCCTCCGCTGACGTGTGAAACATCAATCCAGATGTAGAATGCCCCCTGCGGGCGTTGATAGGGGATGCCGCGCTGGTCAAGGGTGGCGCAGGCCGCTTCGACGTTAGCGCCGTAGTGCGCGCGCGCCTCGTGCACGTAATCCTGCGGACCGTCGAGTGCTGCCACGACGGCCAACTGCGCAGGGGCATTGACGCAGCTGACGGTAGCCTCCTGCGCTGCGCGGAAAGTTGAGGCAACGCCCGGTGGCGTGACCAGGTAGCCAACGCGTCCACCGGTCAGGCCATAGGTTTTGGAAACCGAATAGACGCTGAATACGCGGCCGTCGGTATCGAGAGAGGCGACGCTGGTAAACGCACGGCTGAAGGTAAAGTATTCATAGACTTCATCGCTGATAACCCAAAGGTCATGCCTGGCGGCAAACTGTAGCAGTTCGGTCAGCTTTTCTGCGCTAAAGACCACGCCGAGCGGGTTTGACGGGCTATTAATCAGTAACACTTTGGTACGCGGTGTAATGCAGCGCTCGAGATGACTTATCGAAGGCTGGAACTCCTCTTCGGCGGCCAGATGATAGGGAACAGGGACGGCACCGAGCAACCTGGGAATCATGGTAAAAGTGGCGTAACCGGGATCGGGGATGAGGATTTCGTCGCCGGCGGTCAGCGTTAATGACATCGCCATATGCAGAGCCTGCGAACCGCCCGACGTCACATGGATTTGATCATCGTCGACGCGGTAGTGATTGTCGCGTTCAAGTTTAGCCGCAATCGCTGAACGCAGCAGCGCCATACCGCTGTTGGGCGTGTAGTGGGTAACGTCGGCATTCCATGCGCTGGCACCCGCATCGAGGATATGTTTGGCGACCGGCCGCTCGGGCTCACCGATGCTCAGTTGAATGACGTCGTCGAGTTCAGAAGCCAACTCATAAATGCGGCGAATCCCTGATGCAGGAATGGCCAGTGCGTTGGCGGATAGTTGCGGCATAAAATCTCCAGTGGGCAAGGGGCGGGCCAGCACGGCGGCGTTGAAAGTCTCCATAAGTTGTACTTAAGAATAAAAAATAAGTAAAGCGGTGAAGGTTTGGGCCGCAGAGGCTAAATCCTGAGCATAAAAAAGCCCCTGCAGCGGGACTGCAGGGGCTTGAGTACAGGCTATTGCTGTACTAACTGCTTTCAGTTTACCTGAGTCGGGATACCTGAACGCAGGGAGATTGCTTTATCAACAACCTGTTGATTGACGCTTGGGTCAGCCATCAGGGTCGCGTTGTTGCCAGAGAGGGTGATTGGCAGCGGCTGCTGAGAATCAAACTCCTGCTGGTTAGCAGACAGTGGGTTGTGAACTTCGATATAACGCGCACCGTTCGGCAGGACCGCTGTTTTGACTGGCTCATTGATAAACTGAACGCGGGTGCCGACGGGCACATTTTCGAACAGCCATTTGATGTCGGCATCACGCAGACGCACACAGCCGTGGCTTACACGCAGGCCGATACCAAAGTTGGCGTTGGTGCCATGAACGGCGTAGAGACGGCCAACGTACAGCGCGTAAAGACCCATCGGGTTATCAGGACCGGCAGGGAAGGTCGCTGGCAGCCACTGGCCTTGCGCCGCGTATTCTTCGTGCATTTTCGCCGTAGGTGTCCAGGTTGGACCGGCTTTCTTGTGCTGCACGGAGGTTACCCAGTTCAACGGCGTGTCTTTACCCAGTTCACCGATGCCGATTGGCAGAACAACCACGGTGTTGGTGCCTTTCGGATAGTAATAAATGCGCATTTCGGCACTGTTGATAACCAGGCCTTCGTGTGGGGTATCAGGCAGGATCAGCTGCTGAGGAATAGTCAGTACCGTGCCTGGATTGGGCAGGTAGGTATCTACACCTGGGTTAGCTTCCAGCATGTTTGCCAGACCCATTTGATATTGTGCAGCGAAATGCTCCAACGGCAGTTTGTTGTTTTGTGGCACTACGACGGTGATGTTTTCACCAACTAAACGGCCATTGTTTGCCGGCAGTGGATAGACAACTGCAAATGCAGCCTGGCTATACGCAGCAACAGCTAAAACCAAAGTAAAGATCGCGCGAATGCTCATTTTCATATTTTCTAAGGTTATTCTTGCCACACAGGCACTAGTTTATGGGATTTTACCCGGAACGATATCACCGGGATGACCCTTATATTGTATGTACACAGGGGCTTGAGAGTGAATCAAGATGTGTAACCAATCACTTTTTCAGGGCTGCTAATTATAAAGAAATATTTCAAACAGGCCAAAACTTTCTCAAAATTATAGCAAAGATCGCCTTTTAAGGTTTTTAAGGGCATTTAGATTGTCCTACCTGTTTTCTACGCTAACTTGAACACCTTCCTCTATCATTGAAGCTCATTAACGTTGAGATAGTAGATATGTTCGTCAAAAAATTGCAGATTAGAGGTTATCGATCCCTCCGTCAGTTAGAGCTGGAACTTGGGCAGCTGAACGTTATCTGTGGCCCCAATGGGTGCGGCAAGTCGAACCTTTATAAGGCGGTAAAGCTGATGCATGAGGCGTCCCGTGGGCAGCTTTCTGCGGCACTGGCCCAGGAAGGGGGGATTCAGAAGGCGCTATGGGCCGGTGAGAAACGCACAGGCGACAGTAAGATGCAGCTTTCTGCCATGCTTGAAGATTTTGATTACGAAATCCAGCTGGGTTACGAAATGTCATCACTGTCGAACACTCTCTTCAGCCTCGACCCCAGCGTAAAATCCGAGTCGCTGTGGATGACGGGACATCGTCGCCGCCCGTCCAGTCGTTTGGTCGAAAGAGTAAACCAGACGGCGAAGCTGACCAATTTCTCCGGCGAGCAGGTACGTTACCCACTCAGTATTGCCGCGCATGAGTCCATTTTTGGGCAGCTTTCGGAGCCCCATTTGTATCCAGAAGTCTCTCAGCTGCGCGAAGTGTTACAAGGCTGGCGTTTTTATCATGAGTTTGCGGTCTGGCCAGGTTCTCCCTTGCGTCTGCCTCAGGTGGGGATCCGCTCGCCGGTGCTTGCCCACGATGGCCACAATCTGGCCGCAGCATTTCAGACAATCAACGAAATAGGCAATCATGAGCTGTTGCATCGCGTGTTGTCTGCCGCCTTCCCCGACAGCGAGTTTTTCGTTGATGCCTCGATGGGGCGTTTTCAAATAATGATGCAGCGGAAAGGAATTTTTCGCCCTCTTGAAGCCACCGAGCTTTCCGACGGCACGTTGCGCTTTTTATGCCTGGCAGTCGCTATGCTTAGCCCGAGGCCACCGGCTTTTATGGCATTTAATGAACCGGAAAACAGTCTGCATCCCTCTCTTATGCCCGCGTTAGCAATGCTGCTTGCTGAAACCAGCCGCTATAGCCAGCTGTGGGTCACCAGTCATTCGCCTGAACTGGCGGCGTTAATTCGCCAGCATACCGAAATTCGTTATTTTGAACTAAAACAACAATCCGGTGAAACAGTGATGGCCGAAGACAGTTAATAAACCTGGGTGATTATATTGAGGCTGTATTTTATTATTAGCGTAATCAATCAGTAAGGAAATTGAAAATGGCGCTCTTTTGGGGAGAGGTCTGGGCGAATGATGCGGATTAAAATTCCGAGAAATGCAAATGTTTATCCGCATTAATTCTGTAATAATCATGCAAGGCCTTGCAAGAGTGGGGTCTATGTAGGTTTTTTTGAATTAACCTGTTGTTAATCTGCGTCATGTTGTTTAAATCTCATTTATTAACTAATAATCTTAATAGGGCGGTGTGCTAACGGTTGCTTATTACCTGGCGCTGCTTGATTAACTTCCTTTAGTCTAGATATCTATAACAATCTAATTATTAATTAGAAGGTGATGCTATGCAATTATCCGTTTCAGACATTGCGTCGGGGAATATTAAAGGGCGAAAGATATCATTAGTTGAACTTGAGGAGATTACCGATGGGCGGGGATATCTGATTAGCATCGAATTTTCTAATCGGGTTCCTTTCAGCGTAAATAGATTCTCATATGTTTTTAATAACAAGAATCAAGGTCGACTGGCTTATGCCTGCCTGCGAAGTAAACAATTGATTATTTGCCTGTCGGGTAAGCTGCGAGTGAAGTTGCATGACGGTGCTGAGGACTGCGAATACTGGCTTGATACGCCTTCGAGGGCGTTGCTGCTGGAATGCCTGCCTTTTATCCTGATGGCGGCAGAAGGAATTCCTGTGCCGGTGCTGGCATGTTCGCTGTT
>NZ_MRWE01000061.1 GCF_002093665.1 Rouxiella badensis
AAAATAACCTCTGTTAATGTTCTCACCTTAGAGCACGGGCAACACATTCTGTTTACCTAAGCTCTAGATTTTTAGTAAGATAAAATTTAGTGATTAATATTCACTTATTTTGCGATGCTCTATTCTTCCGCTATCAGGCATAATAAAAGATAACAACCTACGAATTATATACAATACGGCAACATTTAATGAATAATAATTTAACAAACAAAACAATCACTTGTCCTTTTTGCAGTAACGTTCTTCTTGACGATCCCGACCATTGCAAACGCTGCGGGGCAGAGATGAAGAAAGGTTATATCGACCGCTCCCAAAGACGCTGGGTATTTATACTGCGACTTATACTTTTAATTATTTCTTCACTGACTTTCTTTTATTTGCAGCCTGTTCACGTGGGAATTGGGCTGATTGGAATATATGCAGCATTAATAATACTCTCGCTAATCATTCCATTTGCATTTTTCAAGCTGAAAAATAAAAATAAAAACGTCTGGATTAGAAGGCCTCTTTCCTGGTAACAGTTTTGCGGGTTTCATCGCAGGATTGTTCACCCTAAAGCATTAATTTTAAACATTAGCTTAGTGCCTGTACGAAACAGCGATACTCTGTGAGTGCGGCACCTTACTTCAGGAAACAATCATGAATGCGAACGAGACTTCCCCTGCAAAAAATCCAGCAAAAAAGCCTAAGGTCGATCACCTGCGTTTTCACCGAAAACATCAGAAACTGTTACCTACGTTCGGCGAAAACTGGTTTGCCCTCAAGGCTGAGGCCTTTGCACGCTTTTTCGGCACACCGCTCTTTTTAGGTGCGCAAACAATTATCGTGGTGGTGTGGATAGCAGTGAATGAATTTGGCTGGGCTAAATTTGATATCTATCCCTTTATTCTTCTCAATCTGGCGTTTAGTCTGCAGGCCGCTTACGCAGCCCCACTCATCCTGCTTGCACAAACCCGCCAGGCAGAGCGTGACAAAGCCAATGCCGAAGCAGATGCCCTGCATCGGGAAGAATTAGCCCATTTGAATGACCAGCGGTTAGAAATTGCGGCACAGCAAAACGAACAAATGTTGAAGCTGCTAGAACAGAACACGGAACTCACGAATCTGACCAAACAGCTCACCGAAAGAGTGGAGCACCTGACTATCGAGCTTCATAAAAAGCTGATGGAAAAAGAATAAAAAAACCCGACGGCAACGTCGGGTTTTGTCAATCATAGCACTCGTGAATCGGTTTAACGCCAGCCTAGTGCCGGTGCGATATGTTTCAGAATAGATTCGATAACGTGCGCATTGTAATCAACCCCAAGCTGGTTTGGCACGGTCAGCAGCAGCGTATCTGCTTCGGCAATCGCCTCGTCCTGTTTCAGCTGTTCAATCAGCCTCTCAGGCTCGGCGGCGTAGCTGCGGCCAAAGATAGAGCGGTTATTCTCTTCGAGGAAGCCAATTTTGTCGCCTTCCTGTCCACTTCGTCCAAAGTACGCCCGATCCAAATCGTTCACCAAGGCAAAGATGCTGCGGCTCACCGATACACGCGGCGCGCGCGCGTGGCCACTCTCCTTCCATACCTTGCGATAGGCGCGAATTTGTTTCGCCTGTTGGATATGGAAAGGCTCGCCTGTTTCATCGTCTTTCAGCGTCGAGCTTTGCAAGTTCATGCCCAGCTTGGCAGCCCACTCTGCGGTTGCATTAGAACCCGCTCCCCACCAGATGCGTTCACGTAGGCCCTCTGAATAAGGCTCAAGGCGCAGCAGCCCCGGTGGATTCTGGAACATCGGCTGCGGATTTGGCTCGGCAAAACCTTCGCCTTTGAGCACCTCGAGCAGCGCGGTGGTGTGACGACGCGCCATATCAAACTCAGTTTCGCCGTCTGAAGGCTGATAACCGAAATATCGCCAGCCATCGATAACCTGCTCAGGTGAACCACGGCTCAGACCAAGCTGCAAACGCCCACCCGAAATCAGGTCTGCCACGCTAGCATCTTCAGCCATATACAGCGGATTTTCGTAGCGCATATCAATAACGCCAGTACCAATCTCGATGCGACGGGTTTTGGCACCCACCGCTGAAAGCAGCGGGAAAGGCGAGCTAAGCTGACGAGCAAAATGGTGAACGCGGAAATAGGCGCCGTCGGCCCCCAACTCTTCAGCGGCAACGGCCAGGTCTATCGATTGAAGCAGAGCATCGGCGGCAGAGCGCGTTCCAGACTGTGGAGAAGGCGTCCAGTGGCCAAACGACAGAAAACCAATCTTTTTCATAACGCATTTGTCCTTGTATACGGAAACTGCGGTGCAGAGTAATTTCTAGATTGTTTCCATCATAGTACACTCGCCCGTGCGGCACAGTGGCAGGACATGGCATGATTATTGAGTATTTTTGATGTAATAGTTCCAATATCTTGAACGATAGAAACAAAAAGAGCGCACATGGCGCTCTTTGAGAAGACTTCGAAAGTCAGGCTTTGCAACCCAACTCCGCTTCAGCGATTTAGCAACTCACGTTCAATGCGCTCACGCGTCGCGACCGCCTGATGTGGCATCTTTTCAGGGTAGCCGAACAGAGAAGTACAGATAATTGACTCACCGCCGACCTTAAATTTACGGTTAGCGAAGTCCATCTGGCGCAGGCTTTCGAACAGTGCGTCAAAATTCACTTCACCCTCTCCGATGCCCACGTGTTGGTGTACAACGGCATCTACACCCGGTGGATTGACGATATAGCGACAGTGTTTGGTGTGGTTCATGGTATCGGCAATCAGCACGTGTGACAGGTCGCTCCCCGCGTAGTCCAGCATGCTCGCTACATCGCCCTTACCTTTGTCATAGAAGAAGGTATGCGGGACGCTGTAAAGATATTTAACGTTGTCGCTACGCAGTGATTTCACCAGGTCAGCCGTTTCGTTGTTTTCTTCACAGAAGTCCCACGGATGCGACTGGATCTCTAAACGAATGCCTTCGCGCTCAATGATGGGCAGCAGTTCTTCCATCGACTGATACCAGCGTTCTTCGCAGATCTCAGGCTGATTCGGGTCACCCGACAACTCGGTGTTGATCACCTCCACGCCCATGTCGACGGCGATCTCAATCATTCTCTTAAAGTTACGTACCGCCGCAATACGGCGATCGTTATCCGGACCAGACCAGCGATAAACCACAATAAATGACGAAATTTCAACACCATATTGTTTTAGCGCACGCTTGTATTCATTCATCACATCCAAGCCCGCTTTCGGATGCTTATAAAATGGGTTAATGCGCGGATGGGGTGATTGTTCGATATATTTATAGCCCCACTCCGACACCTGCCTCACCATATCGGTGATGCTTCTATCCCTGATAACGTCGACATCAAAAGCAATTTTCATATCCGGCTCCGCACTAGTTGTAGGGTAACGCTTAATCAGTCATGCAATAGCGTGATTAATATTCACGCGCCTTATCAATGTTCTCACGCAGCATCTGCGCCACCTTATCAACTGACTCTTTTTCAGAAACCATTGCGCCACCGACGCGCCACCAGCTGAAATACTTGTGGATCATGGTTTTAGGCAAGACTTTAATGTCGATAAGTGTCGATACTTTCTGACATTTTGCATCAGCCAACGCCTCGTGCAGCTCCTCGATCGTGGTTACGGAATAGGTTTTACAGCCGTAACCCTCGGCGATTTTGGCGAAGTTTACCGGCACGAAACCACCGTCTAGCTTCGAGGTTGAGTCTGCCCTGAAACGGAATTCGGTGTTAAAACTGTCCATACCGTGTTCCATTTGCAGGTTGTTGATACAGCCATTCGTCATGTTGTCGAGCAGGACGACATTAATTTTTTGATGTTCCTGAATCGATGTCACCAGCTCAGAGTGCAGCATCATGAAAGAACCGTCACCGACCAGCGCATAGACTTCGCGCTCAGGTTCGGCCATTTTCACGCCAAGCGCTGCGTTAACCTCATACCCCATGCAGGAATAACCGTACTCTACGTGATAACCGTTAGTGTCGGTCGTGCGCCAGATACGCTGAAGGTCACCCGGCAGACTCCCGGCGGCCGCAACGATGACGGCGTCTTTATCAAACGAGCTGTTCAAGGTGCCCAATACGCGACTCTGCGTCAGCAGCGAACCGGTCAGTTTTTCGAATTCTGCGTAGACCGCTTTCCTGTCCAGATGATCATTGATTTCAGGGATGAAATCTTCGCCGCTGTAGTCTACCTGGTATACACGTTTCGTTTCTGCGATCAGCTCTTCGCGAACATCGGCAATCTGGTGTCCCCATGCCGCATGGAAATCGCTTCCCAGCAGTCCCTTATCCAGCGCCTGTAGACCCTCACGCGCATCGGCTATCACATGAACGGCATCGAGCTTAAAGGCGTCGAAGCGGTTGACGTTGATATTGAGGAAAGAAACATCGGGATTCTGAAATATCCATTTCGATGAGCTGGTGAAATCCGTATAGCGCGTGCCCACTCCAATAATCAGGTCGGCCTCTTTCGCCAGCTGGTTAGCCGCCAATGTCCCTGTTTCACCAATGCCCCCGAGATTGAGCTTATGCTCCGAGGTCAACGTGCCTTTACCCGCCTGAGTTTCTGCAAACGGTATACCGTAACGTTCGGCAAACTGCTGTAGGGCTAATCCAGACTGAGAGTATTTTGCTCCGCCGCCGCAGACGATTAACGGTTTACGTTTGCCTTTAATCAGGGCCAACGCATCGGCGAGTGCGCCCACGGTCACCGGCTGGCGGTCAATACGATGTACGCGTTTCTGGAAGAAGTATTCTGGATAATCATAGGCTTCCCCCTGCACGTCCTGCGGCAGTGAAAGCGTCACCGCACCGGTTTCAGCCGGGTCAGTCAGTACGCGCATCGCGCTAATACAGGCGGTCATCAGCTGTTCGGGACGCACAATGCGGTCCCAATACTTGCTGACAGTGCGGAAAGCGTCATTGGTGCTGATGCTCAGATCATAACTTTGTTCAATCTGCTGCAACACCGGGTCAGGCTGGCGAGAGGCAAAAACGTCCCCCGGCAGCAGTAATAAAGGAATGCGGTTGGCGGTGGCCGTTGCAGCCGCAGTCAACATGTTCGCCGCACCAGGTCCAACGGAAGACGTACAGGCATAAATCTGCTGGCGCAGCTTTTGCTTGGCGTAACCGGTTGCCGCATGCGCCATGCCCTGCTCGTTACGCCCTTGATGAACAATCAGTTTTCCGCTGTCTTGTTCCAGCGCTTGCCCAAGCCCCAGCACGTTGCCATGGCCAAAAATAGCAAAAATACCGGTAACAAACTTTATCTCTTCACCGTCTACTTCGACGTATTGCTGATCTAAAAAGCGGACCAGTGCCTGCGCCATGGTTAATCTGATCTTTTTCATCTTCCATTCCTTGCGGTTAACGCTGTTACCGTGGTGATGTTTTCATCAAAAATGATATGAAAAGATTATAAAGATTTTATTGTCTAGTGAAATGAAAAAACCGAACCAATTTTTCATTTTGAGACAATCATCATAAAAATAAAACAAAATAATCGTCATTCGCCTGGAAGGGGAAGTGCGCAGAAGGGTAACTCAAGAAAAGGGTAATATATTAAGT